>DCHM01000008.1 GCA_002314835.1 Clostridiales bacterium UBA1752
TAAGCATAATAAAAAAGTCCCTGTAAAGGGGCTTTTTTGATTATAAAATATCAATCTTTTTGACAATCTTATACAGCAGGCAACCGAGCAGACCGGCGGCGACCGCCTGCCCGCAGGCGACAGTCAACACAAAAAACCATACGCCGCCCTCGAGGTGATACGCGTACTCGAGTATCAGCGGCACTACTATCGCGTTAATGACTATCGGAGGTAGCGTGCATATCCAAAAAGTCTTGTTTGACCTGCACTTTTTGCCGATGAAATAAGTCAAAATCGCGGCAATCAGCGTCGCGCCCGAGCCTGCCAAAGCGTCTATCGGGTTGCCGCCGATAAATCCCGACACGAGGCACCCGATAAAGAGCCCGGGTATAGCCGCAGGCGTAAACGCAGGCAAAACGGTAAGGGCTTCGGCTATCCTGACCTGTATTACTCCGCTCGCCAACGGTGCAAAGACAACCGTCAAAACGGTATATAGCGCGGCAATTATCGCCGCAACGACCAAGTTTTTTATGCGAGGCTGCATGACAAATCTTCCTTTGGTTTTGTTTTTAGTGAGGGAGGCTGCGAACTCACTTTTGCAATGGCTTTATTTTTTGACAAACTCAAAAAGTGCTCTCGGCAAAATGTCATTCAGACGTTTTACGTCGGTTTCTTCAAGATTGATAAGGTTTAAGTGATTAGCCTTATACATTTCTTGTTTTTTCTTTTTGCGTTCCATATATCTTTGATCGTCGTTCAAACCCCAAAACTCTATATAGACGTTCCCGTCGGGTATGTAAAAGTCGCTTAAAACGACTGCATCTGGGTCTGACTGCATAAAGACGCTTTTTTCATAAGCGTGCCTGTAACCGTTGTTATAAAGCCAATTATCTATCAACATTTCGGAATACGAACGTACATAATGCCCGTCGTCGCACTGGTGCTCTGCAACCCATTGCTTGCGATAATCAATATCGTCAAAAGAATGGCTGATAGGCGGTGCTTCTTCAGGCTCTTTGGCTTCATCGTGCTTCTCACGCTTAGCCGTCTTTGCAGATTCTTGGGCTGTAGGCTTTTGCGTTTTTTTATTCTTCCAATCAATCAGCGTAATAACGTCATCCACAACTCTGCCGCCGAGGTACGTATCGCCGTATGACTGTGCTTCGTCTGCTATTGCAAACAGCCTGATAGCGCCGTTCTCGATATATGCAGGCGTTTTAATCCTGTATAAGCAGTTACGCTGATTAAAATAATGGTCCATAGCCTCCTGCTTTGTCCTGCCTCTGCCGAGTTCGGCTTTTTCGGCTTCCTTCTTTTTGTAGCAGTCATAGCACAAAAAGCCCTTTGGCGCATTATTGCCACATATTATACACTTGCCGTTAGGAGTATGTGGCGAAACCTTTTTTGATGTTTCGTGCGGAGGAATATTGGATGTTGCGGCGTCTGCTTTTTTTGCGTTTTCGTGTTGAAGCGGTTTGCTGACTGGTGCAGTCGCTTTTTTGCACTCGCAACCTTTATCGGTATAATAATACTTGCCGCATCTGTCGCATTTTGAGATTTTGCCTTCGGACTTTAGTTTATTGCATTTGAAACATAAAGCATAAGTGCCGCATTCGGCTCCGCAAACATGACATGGCATATTATCATCCTCCAAAGTATTTATTAGTAATGATATAATAACATATTTTTTCAAATAAAGCAACAATAATATCACGCCCTAATGACGCATCATTTGCCCGACAGGGCAATAAAGCCCTACCCCGTTTTTAATGCACCGCAAGGCGCGCTTGATTCAAAAAAAGCATCCTTTCAGATGCTTTTTTGATTTATCTTTCGGGAAAAACCTCTATCTCCATATCTGACAACGGATACGTGCAGCACGGATGAATCCAGCCGAATTTTTTGTCCGCTTGCCTTCTGCCGTCAGTGCTTTCGGGCGTATAATACTCGCCGGAAATCAGCCTCGTATGGCACATTCCGCAGTGACCCGAGCGGCAGGAGGTTTTGAGACGGATTTTGGCGCCTTCGACCGCTGACGCTATCGTTTTGTCCGAATCGCAGGTTACGGTCGTGCATTCGCCTCTCGCCCAGACTTTGAGGCTATACTGCTTGACTGCTCTCTTTGCAGGGTAAGACGGTATCTCAAATACCGAACCCTCGTTGCCTTGCAGTTCTTTGCGGATTCTCCTTTGCGGAACGCCCAGCTTTTTGAGCTCGGCTTCTATCATCGAGCAAATAGGGTCGGGGCAGGTAAGGAGCACCGTCATGTCCTTGAGCTTGCCGGTTTCCTTATCAGTCATATATTCTTTTAGGAGTTCAGCGGTAACGGGGCCTTTTTCCACTCCGTCAGCCTCTCCGTTTAACAGCACGGGAATAAAGCCGATTTTGCCGCCCGATTTATCCGCCACGTCCTGATAGATGCCCGTCAAGCCGAGCAGCGCGGGCATGGGGATAAGCACTATGGCAAAGAGATTGACGTCGGCGTTGCCGTCGATAATGTCATAGCAAAGAGCCATGGACGGTCCGCCGACACCTATCGCCAGCACGTCGCGCGAGTCTCTGATCGGGTCGTAATACGTTTCGCCTGCCGGAGCACTGAAACGTATGATGCTGCCTTCCTGCCACGTGTTGTTTATATACTCGGAGGCGTGACCGGGACCGTGGTCCGAAACGACGAGCTGATAAAAGCCGTGCTCGCCTTTTGCGGCGCTCGGTGCAGAAGATATGCAGTAATTTCTCTTTGTGTACTTATCGGGCATATCAAGCTGTACGGTAACGTGCTGACCTGCTCTGAAGGGAGGCAACTCGTCAAAGCCTTTTTCTTTGGCGGGTGCTACTATATATACACAGCCTGCAGGCGTCGGGATTTTTTTGACAATCAGACCCTCGACGTATTCGGGGTGAATTTCTTTTGCGATTATATTAGGACCGTAAACCGATTTTGGCTCGTCGGTGCTGCCTGCGTCGATATGTGACTGTCTGACCTTGACCTGATTCATAAAGTCCTTGGTCGTCAGTCCCTTGAGAACGGATTTGTCATAATCGTATTTTGCCATTTTATCTGCCCTCCTGCATATCTTGAAGCGTATATCTCGCTATTTCACGGCCGGAAAGATAAGCCTGTGAATATCCGTCCATCTGCGTGCCGTGTCCTCCGCAGAAGCGCAGTCCTTTTATCGTATAATCCTGCTTGTGACCCATCTGAACTCTGGGGAACATACCGTCCCACGTAGCAGGACAATATCCGTAAACCGCGCCGTAAGGAGTACCGATGTATCTCGCCCACGTTATGGGTGAAGCAACGACGATTTCCTCGATATGGTCGCGCAGTGATTTGCCGATGTAATCTTCAAACATTTTGATGGTTTCGTCGGCGATTTTTTCCTTTAGCTTAAAGTAATTATCTTTGTTAACTACCTCGTCGTTCCACGCGTCGCCCTTATAAAAGCGCGAGAACTGCACCGCACAGGTGCCGTCGGGGGTTGCGTCCTTGATAACTTCGTTTATTACGGTTACGCAGCTGTCCTTGTGAGTTGATATTGACGCCGAGGATTCGTACTGCTCTTTTGTATCACCCGTGTGTCTCATAAAGGTGTCGTACGCCTTAAAGCCCAGCTCCTCGTATGGTATGTCAAGCCCGAGATAAACCGTAAAGCAAGAGGAAGCGATTTCGCGCGCATTCATCTTTTTTATTTCGATTTCGGGGATTTCGTTTTTGTCTTCTACCATGCGGCCGAATACCACGTGAGGCATAAGGTTGGAGATAACCCTCTCGCAAGGGATATACGTACCGTCAGAGAGCTTGACGCCGTGGACCGCGCCACCCTTTATGTCAATGCTCTTGACCTCGGCGTTATACCAGATATCGCCGCCGTTATCGCGTATCGCTTTGTCAAACGCCAGCGAGATTTCGAGGCTTCTGTGACGTGCGATATACGGCTTTTTTGTGAGATAAATATAAGTCATAAATGCGTAAACGGCAAAGCTCATCTTAGTGGAGTCGACGCACACGTAATCCCAGTATGACTCATAGATTTCTCTGGCCTTATCGGGTACGCCGATCTTTTTGAGCATTTCGTCGGTAGTAACGGGGACCAACTTCATGAGGTCCTTGTATTTAATCAGCATTTCGACTTTTTCAAGTCCTTCGGGCTCGTTGTTGTGCTTTGCGAGCCAGTCAACTCCGTCCGCAATCATGCGCGAGAGCTCCATAACGGTAGTCATGCTTTTACGCGAACCGGGAACGGTCTCTTCCATTTTGTCGATAAACCCGTTTACGTCAGAGGGGAACGACACGTCAAAGCCGCCTGTTTTATCGAGATTGATGCTGCGGAAAGCTTCGTCAATCGGCACCCACTCGACGTCAAGCCCGTAATAGTCGAGGAGCTTGCGAACCTCGCCTGCATCGGTGCCTTGACCCATCTGGCAAAGCTCGTGCAGAGTTGCCTCAAATTCAAACCTGCCGCGCACAAAGCTTGTGGCACAGCCTCCGGGAAGGTTGTGCTTTTCGAGCACGAGGACCTTTTTGCCGTTTTTTGCAAGGTAAGCAGCGGCAGAAAGTCCGCCGTTTCCCGCGCCGACAACGATTACGTCGTATTTTTTCATATTGCCCTCCGTAAATTAAAATCTACAAGCTTATTTTAACATATCGCCACAGACTTTTCAACTGATTTTGCAAATCATACCAAAGCGTTTTTTACAACAGCAGCCTCAAGACTGCTTTCGCGGAACAACTATCACGCTCGCAGACACATCGTTCTCCGGCACAAAAAAGCGACTTGTTTATTGATTGCTATTCACTCTGAGAGTGGGATTCGGTCTCGGCGCGACCTACGCGCCTCGGTCTTCCGCGGCTCTTGACAGTCCACCGGACTGTCAATTCACTACCGCTCCCCTTCGAATCCCGCTCTCTCACTTTCCGGCACAAAAAAGGCACCCCACAGGGTGCCTTTTTATGCCGGAGAGAGTGGGATTCGAACCCACGGTCGGTGTTACCCGAACACACGATTTCCAGTCGTGCGCCTTAGACCAGCTCAGCCATCTCTCCAGATATGCTTTTTTGCTCGCAATGGCGAGTATATCACACTTTTTACGGGTTGTCAAGCAATATTTGTATTTTTTATAAATCTGCCTTTCCTTATATATTATTACCTATTGATTTCTTATAAAAAATGTTATATAATATTGCAAAATCAATAATTATAAGGAGAACGCAAATGAAAAAGATTATCGCACTCGCTCTTTCCTTTGTCATCTGCTTTGCATTGCTTACCGCTTTTGTAAGTGCAGAAGGCGAAAAAACCAATCCCGAAGTCGAAATTGAGTACACTTCCATTGCTCCCAAAATCGACGGCGAAGTTATCACCGGCGAATACGGTCTCAAGATTCACTCTGTCGATTACGACAACCCCGAGTTCCCCTCCACCCGTGATACCGACAAGTCTATCAAAGCAGACTTTTACGCTGCATGGGACAACGAAAACCTCTACCTCGCGTGGGTAGTTCACTCCAACCTCGACGAGCACTACGCTCCCGTTAAGGACGGCAACATGTGGGAACACTGCTGCGTACAATTTATTCTCACCACCGGCGCTCCCGACAGCACCGTAAAAAAGTATCAGACCGCTCAGTGGTCCGGCGACTATCTCGAAGTCGGTCTCTGCATCGCTGACGACGGCGACAACTTTAAGGTTTGCTGGTCAAAGCCCACCACCGCTGCTGCAAAGCTCGCAACCGACGACTGGGATTTTGCAGGCACCGCTCTTGACGAAGACGGCAACACCACCTACGAATGCCGCATTCCCTGGACTAAGTCCGGCGTTCTTTCGGTAGGCAACAACACTCAGATTGGCTTTGCATACGCAATCGGCGACCAGGAGGATGCCGACCTCGAGCTCAATGACAACTCCAATATGGCTGAATGGCCCGACGCAGTTCTCGACGGCAAAAACGCAGACGCGTGCGCTATCTTCACCCTCGTAGGTGCAGAAAACGACGAGCAGACCGAAGTCAGCCAGGACTCCGAGCAGGATAAATACGACCGCAACAAGATCAGCTATACCCTGCCCAAAAACGCAATCACTATCGAAACCGCTCAGTTCAACACCGTTATCGCTTCGCGCGGCATCTCTATCATCACCGATACCGCTAACGTAAGCAACTATAACACCACTTGGACCGAGAATATACTGCTCGCTCCTACCGATGACCCCGAGGTTTACACCGTAGTCGAAAAAGAAGGCCCCAGCGGCAACCCCGGCGTTTCTTTTGCAGACAAGATTGGCGAAGGCTACGTCGTACTCGCTATCCACGGTGACAACGGCGGCGAGCTCGGTGCCGAAGACCCCTCCTGCATCACCCGTGCAAACTGGGCTGACAACACCAAACTCCCCATCGGCGGCGAAGTAACCTTTAAGGGCTACAACTTTGAGACAGCCGAGATTCCCGCTTCCAACCCCTGCATCTACTTTGTCGATGCTTCGATAGTCGAAGAAGAATCTAAAGAAGAGTCCAAAGAAGAGTCTAAGGCAGACGAATCCAAAGACGACTCCAAGGCTGAGGAATCCAAAGACGAGTCCAAAGCAGAGGAATCCAAAGAAGGCTCCAAGGCAGACGAATCCAAGGCTGACACATCAAAAGGCGACTTCCCCTTCTGGGCATGGATCGTTATCGGCGTTGCAGTAGTAGCTATCGTTGTAGTAGTTATTATCGTAGCCAAAAAGAAGAAATAACGATTTTTAACGGATGTTGCGGTCTCTATGGCCGCAACATCCACATCTTGATTAACGGAGTTTGAAATTATGGAACGCAGATCAAAACAAAATTACTATCTTGACATAGCACAGTCTGTCGCCGAGCGCGGCACCTGCCTCCGCCGCAAGTTCGGCGCAATCATAGTTAACAACGATTCTATCGTTTCGACGGGCTACGCAGGCGCACCGAGAGGACGTCAAAATTGCTGCGATCTTAATTTCTGCCTCCGTGACAAGCTGAATATCCCGAGAGGCGAAAGATACGAGCTTTGCCGCTCTGTCCACGCCGAGGCAAACGCCATCATAGCCGCTTCGCGCGAGCAAATGATAGGCGCCGACCTCTATTTGGTTTGCATTTCACCTGCCGACGGCTCGGTCGTAGGCGGCACCTGCTGCTGCTCGATGTGCAAGAGACTGGTTATCAATGCCGGCATCAAGCGTGTTTTTGTCCGCGACACGGTGGATGAATACAAGGTTTTTAACGTCGAAGATTGGGTCACCGAGGACGATAGCCTCGGACAAAGAGGTTATTGATGAAGAGAGTCCTATCCCTGCTTTTGTGTTTTGCAGTCCTGCTCGCTCTGTGCTCCTGCGAACCTAAAAAATACGTCAAATACGGTGACAACGGCTTTGTAGATGCCGAAACGGGTATCGAGTACGTTATGTGCTCGGCTTCGCTCTCGCTCAGACCATTGACCGTCGAGGACGAATATTGCCGCGTCAATAAAGAGGATATTTTTTACACAATCCAGTGGCAGGAGCCTACCGAATACCTCGCCGACTACGAGGTAGAGGAGGCGGCTTTTGTCTATCGCGCGTCAACTCTGCCCGACATCACGATGGAGAACTTTGAGCCCGTGGCAGCTCTGATTTATGCCGAGGGCAACGCCAGCATCTGCCTCGAAAAGTTTTATTGCGAGGCAAAATACCTGCCCGAGGATATGCAAGACGACAACCTCGTTGACGACAGTGCGCTCGTTTACGCCATCCGCGACGCCATCAACGGCAATGAGACCGTAAGCGCCGACCTCGACGCCGCCAGCGACCTTGACACCTATTACATCAGACTGCTATCGGCAAAATACCCGGGACTGTATTATATAATAGTATTTTTCACCGACAGCAACGGTGATTCTTACCTCACCGACCGTTCTACGGGCAAAACCGTACCCTCACCTGCCGCACTCACTCTGCGCATGATAGGCGAGTAATATGATTATCAAAAGACTTGATGCGCCTTCGACAGAGGGCGCATATCTGTGTGAAAAAGCTTGCCTTGACGAGGCGTGGAGCCTTAGCGACATAGCCGCAATGGTTGACCGCGAGGACGCGGTTTATCTCGTCGCGTTATACGGCGATACGGTATGCGGCACGCTCGGCGCACTTATCGTGCTAGACGAAATGCAGATAACCAACGTCGCCACCCTGCCTCAATTCAGACGCCGCGGCATCGCAGGTGAATTGTTGCAAGAGGCACTTTTGACAGCCAAGGGCGAGGGTTGCACCGCCGCATTCCTCGAGGTCGAGACGGCCAACGCCCCTGCTATCGCTCTGTATCAAAAATACGGCTTTGCCTCGGTTGGCCTGCGCAAAGGCTTTTACAAGGGCAAGGACGCCTATATCTTTAAAAAGCAACTCTGATTTTGGAGGTAAAAATATGTTATTTCTCGGCATAGAATCGTCCTGTGACGAAACCGCCGCCGCGGTAGTCGAGGACGGCAGAAAGATTGTTTCGAGCGTCGTCGCTTCTCAGGTTGACATCCACGCACTTTACGGCGGCGTAGTACCCGAAATCGCTTCGCGCGCTCACTGCGAAGCTGTCTGCACAGTCGTTAAAAACGCGCTCGACGGCGCTAATATAACTGCCGGTGACCTCACTGCCATCTGCGTCACCAACCGCCCCGGGCTCATCGGAGCTCTGCTGACCGGCGTATCGTACGCCAAGGGTCTCGCATACTCCACGGGCAAGCCGCTCGTGCCGGTGCACCACATCAGAGGTCACATCGCGGCAAACTATGTCACGTTTGAGCAGCTAAAGCCTCCGTTTATCGCGCTCGTCATTTCGGGCGGTCACACCTCGCTGTTACTCTGCAAGGACTATACCGAATATGAAACTCTCGGCGTCACACGCGACGACGCGGCAGGCGAAGCCTTTGACAAGGCGGCTCGCGTCCTCGGTCTGCCTTACCCCGGCGGTGCCGCCATGGACAAGCTCGCATCGCTCGGCGACAAAAAGGCTATCAAGTTCAGCCGTTGCAGCGTCGAAGGCTCTGAGTACGACTTTAGCTTTTCAGGCCTAAAGACCAACGTTATCAATTACGCTCACACCGCACAGCAAAAGGGTGCAGAGCTCGACGACAAGTTTAAGTCAGACCTCGCGGCGTCGTTTACCGCCGCCGTTGTTGACACCATATCCAAGCGTCTCGACCTCGCGTGCGAGCGTTATCCCGGTCTGCCCGTAGTCCTCGCAGGCGGCGTGGCAGCCAATTCTCACATCCGTGCCGCAGTCGCAGACCTCGCCGCCAAACACGGCGTAGAGTTTTTTGTTCCGCCTCTCAAGCTCTGCGGAGATAATGCCGTTATGATAGCTTCTCAGGGCTATTTTGAGTATCAAAAAGGCGTCAGAGCGGACCTCGATTTGAATGCTCAAGCATCCGCGAATGTATAAAATAAATTATCAAATTTGAGCAATAATTTACGTCTTTTTCACCCTTGTTTTACATAATGCGGCGGTGCATAACTACATAATGTTTTGCACACTTTCCACCGCCCAATGTGGAAAACTATGCCGATAAACCCCAAAAATCGAGCTTTTTATAGGGTGTGAATGTGGAAAACCCTGTGGAAAGTGTGGATTACTCCACATTATCGGCTAAACATTATGTAAAATTCATTATCTTTTCCACATCACGCGATTTATATTTTTTGCGTCACAAAACCACAAAAAAGGAGCCATGTATGCACGAGAGAATATACACTATTCCGGTCAACGAAGCGTTTGACACCCCCGACACCGAGTGTCCGTTTTGCAAGCTGTACCAAAAGCTCGAAAAAGACGAGCTCGACCTCATCCTCGGCGCCTCGATGATGGAACCCGACGTCCGCATACGCACCAACAAGCTCGGCTTTTGCGGTCATCACTACGCGCAGATGTTCGTGCGCAACAACCGCCTGCAGATGGCGCTGACGCTCGAGTCGCATCTCGAGCAGCTAAAGGGCGAGATTAAGCTCGGCGGACTGCTTGCACGCGATAAGGGCGCAAAGCCCTCCGAGAGGATAAGCGAGCTCGAGAGCACCTGCTACGTCTGCGAGCGAATAGAGGACAAAATATCCAAGATGTTTACCACCGCGGCGTACCTCTTTGCAGAAGAGGCGGATTTTAAAAACAAATTTAAGTCACGCAAGGTCATCTGCCTGCCGCATTACCGCATACTGCTTTCCGCAGCCAAAAACTGCCTGCCAAAGTCTGACTACGCCGAGCTGTGCGAGGAATCAGACCGTATCGTTACCGATTATCTCGCGTCGCTCAAAGACGACATCAGCTGGTTTTGCAAAAAGTTTGACTATCGCTTTGACGCCGAACCGTGGGGCAACAGCCGCGACTCGGTAGAGCGTTCAATCAAGTTTCTCTGCGGCGAAGAGCCGCTCTTAAAGTAAGCGAGGCACATAATGAAAGTAATTTCGACTGCCGACGGCATAAAGCTCACGGGCCTTACGCACTTTGACCTCGAGCAAACCTTTTGCTGCGGTCAATGCTTTAGATTTGACAGATTTGACGGCGGTTTTAAGGGCATTGCCTACGGCAAAATCATAGAATGCCGCAATATTGACGACGGCGTACTCCTAAAAGGCGTGTCAAAATCCGATTTTGATAATATATGGTACGACTATTTTGATTTTGGCACCGATTATCAGGCGATTATCGACTCCTTCCCAACCGACGCCCACCTCTCTACTGCAACCTCAGCTTGCGGCGGCATACATATCTTAAACCAAGAGCCGTGGGAGGCTCTGTGCTCGTTCGTCGTTTCGCAAAATAATAATATCCCCCGTATCAAAAAGATTATTTCTACCATGTGCGCGTCATTCGGCGAGCAGATAGGTGACGGCTCGTACGCCTTCCCCACTGCAAAGACGCTCGCAGGCTTAAAAGAATCAGACCTCGACCTCCTGCACTGCGGCTACCGCGCGCCTTATATCATCGAGGCGGCAAAGCGCTACGCGGACGGCAGTATAAACCCCGATACAATCCGCGCCATGAGCTATCAGGACGCAAAAAAAGCTCTGCTTTCGGTCAAGGGCATAGGTCCCAAGGTCGCCGACTGCGCTCTGCTCTTCGGCTTTGGCTTCAGACAGGCGTTCCCTATCGACACTTGGGTAAAAAAGGTTATGCGCGAACGCTACGGCGACAGGTTTGACCCGAGCTATTTCGGAGCCTACGCAGGCGTGGCACAGCAATACCTGTTTTATTATGAACGGGGCACCCGAGAGTAACAGTTTTTGCCTTCATCCCATATTATAGCGATGAAGGGAGGCGAACTCTTGTGGCTTGCTTTGACAATCTTTTCGGTAACAACTGCAACTGGGTCATCATACTCATCGCTATCGTGATAGTGTGCTGCTGCTGCGGTTAAAAAATCGGCATCCGGCTTTTGCGGCGTGGCTGCAAAAGCCATTTTTTGTGCTCGGTTTTATACAAAATCTATTGACATTAGGGCATTGTATTTGTATAATATATCTACCAAATAAAATACATAAGGAGAATTATCATGCTAAAGAGAATCATTGCCGCCGCACTTGCTCTGATGCTGGTCGCAGTCCTCTGCGCTACGTCGGTTTTTGCGGCTTATGACAAGACAAAACTGAATCTCGGCTCCCCTGTCGAAACGTATGAGGTCGCCAGTGGTGTCACGCTAACCGAGTACAACGTCGTTTCAGGCGTCAGCACTTCTAACCAGCCCGTGCAGACAGACGTGCTCACATTTAATTCCACGGATTATATCCCCGTAGTTTATTCCGCTTATGCAGGCAACTCTGCAAAGCTCTCTACTCAGTACTCCATCGCTACCGCCAAGGACGGCTATGATGTCGTAGGCGTTATCAACGGTTCGTTCTTCAGCATGGACAACCAGGGCTACGGCAACTACGGCATACTGACCGGCTCTATCGTTTCGGACGGCAAGATTTGCTCTGCTCACGCAGGCAATCTGCAGGACGTTATCGCGTTTATGTCGGACGGCAGCATGGTAGCTTGCTCCTCCAAGATAGATTACAAGCTGTTTTTTGACGGCTCGTTGCTCGACGGAGCTATCCACTATATCAACAAGCACAGCGGTGACAAGAGTGCCAACAACTGGGCAGACGGCGTTTACTATTACGACACCGACTGCGGCAGAATAGCCGACACTCAGGCGTGCAACCCCGGCTACGAAATCATCTGCGAAAAAATCAACAACACCGAGCTCACCATCGGCGGCACCCTCGTCGGCAAGGTTCTCGAAATCAAAGAGAACAGCTACGGCGCGAGCGTCAGCACCAGCGGTGACGTGCTCTCCAATAAGTTTGTGCTCTTCTGCAAGACCGGCAGCAAGTGGGCAAACCAGTTTAAGTCGCTCAAAGTCGGCTCTACCATCGAGCTCTCCGCTGACGAAGCAGTAACCGCTTCGCAGGAGATTACCCGCAACGCAAACTCCATCATCCCCAACGTCGGCTGGCTCGTCAAGGACGGCAAGGATATGTCCGAGGTCAACTCCCAAATCGGCACTCACGGTGTAGAAACCACCGCCGCTCAGTGGACTGCATTCGGCACCAAGCCCGACGGCACTTACGTATTCATCACCAGCAGCTCGGTTGACCGCGCAGGCGGACAAACCCTCTATCTCAAGGATATTGCCAAGATAATGATACAGCTCGGCTGCACCAACGTCATCCGTATGGACGGCGGCGGATCTACCGCTATGTATCTTTCCAACACCGGCAAAGGCGAAAAAGGCTACAAGCTCGTTACCGAGGATAGATCGGTAGGCGACTGCATCCTCATCGTAAAGCGCTCTTCAATGCAAAAGCAAGAGTACAAGGACGCGCTTTCCTCCGCTATCGCCGCGGCAGAAAAAATCGTTGACGAATCTACTCCCGACGCTATTAAAGAAGCCATCGCAGACGGCAAGACCGTCCTCGCCGCCAAGACCTCGGTCAACGGCGACTACGTCAAAGCCGCTATGAATATCCTCAAAGCAACCGGCGGCAAGGCAGAGCTTGATTCTCTGCTCTCCGCTTGCTCTAACATCAAGGCAAGCGACTACTCCGAAATCGCTTTGAATGAGATTTGGGCTGCATACTCCAATGCAGTAGCAGTCCGCGCAGACGCCAAGGCAACCGCAGTTGATTATGACTCTGCGGCTTCCGCACTCAAAGTAGCCATCAACAAGATAGGCGCTATCGACTACAACATAGCTCCTACCGCCTCCCTCAAGCTTTCGAGCCCCAGAGGCAGCTATGCGGCAAACCTCGTTGACGGCGTATTCTCGGGCGCACTCTACGGCACCGATACCGTTTGGTACGGCTTTACCACTAACGGCTCGGCAGAGTTTGACTTTGGCAAAAAGATAGACAATCTCAGCAACGTAACGCTTTGCCTGCTGCCCAACAACAGCGGCGACGGCGTCGTATGCCCCAACTATATCAAGGCTTACACCTCCGACGACGGCAAAAACTGGACCGAACGCTCGGCTAAGGTTTACAGCGACAAAAACTTTGCGGAATACGACAAATACCACGCAAAGAGCACGACCGCTACATACTGGGAGACGTTTGACCTCGGCGGTGTCAGCGCTCGTTACGTCAAGCTGAGCATCGACGGCGCGTGGACGTTCATCAGCGAAATCAACGTCAACATCGCCGCAAAGCCTATCCAAAATTCTCTCTTTGTCAGCGACTTTAACAAGTCTATCGAAGCAGGCGACACCACTATCTTTACCTCTGCTTTTGCGAGCGTTAAAGGCGGCAAGCTCCTCTCCGGCGACGCCAACCTCAACTGGACTCAGACGGTCGTATTCAAAAAGGTCAGCGACGACACCTATCAGGTAGTCGAGAACGTCAGCAACCCCGGCGCAAGCAAGACGTTTACCATCCCCGAGGGCGGCTTTATACTAGCGGCGCACTGGGACGACTCCAACTCGGACGCTTCCGTAATCGAATCCACCAAAGCAAACCGCAACGCAATAGCCGCTATCGGCGTAGGTTATCAGATACAGCTCGTCGGCGTTGACGTAGCCAAGCAGTCGTTTATGCCCGGCGCATACATCATCGCTACCGGCGTAAAGGGCGACAGTGAAACCTCTAAAGAAGAATCTAAAGAAGAGTCCAAAGAGGAATCTAAGGAAGAATCCAAGGAAGAGTCTAAAGAGGAATCCAAAGAAGAGTCCGCTACCGTATCCGAGACCGAGTCTGCGGTAGAATCCGCGGCAGAGTCCGAAACCGAATCGGTCACCGAATCCGCAGCGGAGTCCGAGGCTGAATCTGCAGCCGAATCGGAGGCTGAATCAGAGCCTGTCGAATCCGAGCCGGCAGAGTCTCTTGACGAATCTAAGACGGCTGACGAAAGCACCATCCCCGCTAACGCAGGCTCGGGTCTGCTCTGGCTGTGGATAGTTATCGGCGTAGTAGCCGTAGCCGCTATCGTAGTCGTTATAATCCTCGTAACCAAAAAGAAATAAAGCTTTATAACCCACAAAGGTCGCCGTTATCGGCGGCCTTTTTACTCGTTGCGCTCTATTATTTACCTCTTGGCAAAAAGGCATTTACAAATCGGTTTATGGAGTGTAAAATGTTTTTTGAGGTGAGGACATGAAGATAAGCATACAAATCAGCGACGCCGACGACGAGGAAATCATCGTCAAGTGCAAGTCGATGGACAAGCTAAAGTTCATCCAAAACGCTCTCGCCGAGGCGCTTGGCAAACAGAGCGAGATACAGCTCGAGCTCGGTGTCAAATCGTTTTATATCAAGATAAACGACATACTCTTTTTTGAGACCGACGGCAACCGCACCTGCGCACACACCGCAAAAGCCATCTACACCACGGACAAAAAGCTGTATGAGCTCGAAGGCTTGCTGCCGCACTCATTCGTCAAAGCGTCCAAGTCCTGCATTATCAACACCTCGCTCATCTCCTCGGTAGCGCGCAACCTCACCGGCCCGTCCGAGGCAGAGTTTATCGGCACTACAAAAACGGCATTCGTTTCGCGCAAATATTATAAAGACTTTATCGAAAGAATCAATCAAACGAGGTTATCAAAATGAAAAAGCCAAACCGTACACGCATCTTTTGGGGCATTTCTATCGTCATTATCGCCTTACTGCTCATATTCAACGCAGTAGGACAGTCGCTCGGCATACTCGACATAGGCGGTCTGCCTGTTATCCGCATCGTTTTGGGCGGTATCTTCCTCGCATACGCAATAGCCGAGACCGTCAAAGGCAAGCCTCAGCACATCTTTTTTCCGCTTGCGTTCATAGTCATTTTGTTTAAGAGCGAGTTGCTTACCATCTGCGGCATAAACCCCGACAGCATTTCGTCGTGGCTCATACTCGCCGTTGCGCTGCTCTTGACCGTCGGCGTCAGTATGCTCATCCCACACAAGTCAAAATATAAGATAAACGGCGAGTTTGTCATAGACAACAATTCTTCCGATAAAAAGAATATCGAAAACAACCTCTCCGAAAAAACCCAATACATTGACTGCACCGATTTTAACGAAATGCGTATCGAAAACAATCTCGGCTCATTAAGCGTTTATTTTACAAACGTTGAGAGCTTTGTTTCGGGCAGCCGCCTCGTGCTCGAAAACAATCTCGGCTCCATAAACCTCCATATCCCTGCCGCATGGAAGTGTGACTGCAAGTTTGACAACACGATAGGCAAAGTCAATTTCCCAAAAGAGAGGACGGCAGAAGCCACCGCACAGCTCAATATAGTAGGCGAAAACAACCTCGGCTTAATAAACGTACAGTATTGCTGACATCAAATCAAGGTAAAAACACAATACGCCGACTGAAAAAAGTTTTTTCGGTCGGCTTTTTTGATTAAATGAATTGTTGCTTTTGCAACATTTGTATCTAAGCAAGCCGACGCGCATATACTCTTGCGGAGGGTTTATATGTTTACGGCTATATTTAATCTTTTATCCCGATTTATCGGGCTGTTTCTGCGCACCGACAGCGGCTCGTTTCCGCCTCAGCTCAGCGCCGCCGAAGAGAGGCGGCTTTTTACTCTCGCGCGCACCGGCGACAGGCAAGCGAGGTCGCGGCTTATTGAACACAACCTGCGCCTCGTCGCACACATAGTAAAAAAATATTACACCGCGTGCGAGGAGCAGGACGACCTTATTTCGATAGGCACGGTCGGTCTAATCAAGGCGATTGATTCTTTCGACACCAAAAACGGCGCACGCTTGGCGACTTACGCAGGCAAGTGCATACAAAACGAAATACTGATGTATTTCAGAGCGCAAAAAAAGTATGCAAACGAGGTTTCTCTGGGTGAAGCGGTAGATACCGACAAGGACGGCAATCCACTCACCTACATAGACATACTCGCATCGGACGAGGACGTGACCGAAACAATCGCCGAGTCGTCACTGAGAGGCGAGCTGATAACCGCGATAAGGCGCACGCTCAACAGCCGCGAGGCCGAAATCATAGTGCTCCGCATGGGCTTGCAGGGGCGAGAGCCTATGCCTCAGCGAGCCGTAGCCGAGCATCTCGGCATTTCTCGCTCTTACGTTTCGCGTATTGAAAAGACCGCTCTCGCCAAGCTCAAAAATTATCTCTTATTAAACGGTTACAAATGACACAAAAGGGTTGCAGTTTGCGACGAAATGTATTATAATGTATCTAAATAACAAGCAAGGAATACAATATGAATAATCTCATATACGTTTTTTTGATGAGTATGGTGCCTATCTGCGAGCTGCGGGGTGCTATCCCCCTCGGTTTCGGTCTCGGGCTAAACCCTGCGCTCGTAGTGCTCGCCGCAGTCATAGGCAACCTGCTGCCCATGCCTTTCGTCATACTTTTCGGCGGCAAGATACTGAGATTTTTTGCAAAATATCCCAAGTTCGGCAGACCTTTTAGATGGTTTTTGTCGCTCGGTGAGCGCAAGACCTCGCGTATGCTTAAAACGGGCAAAAAGCTGTTTTGGGGGCTTACGACCTTCGTCGCCATACCTTTGCCGATGACCGGAGCATGGACGGGCGCTCTTATCTCCATAACCTTGGGACTGGACGTCAAAAAAGCAATGCCACCTATCATGCTCGGCGTCGCCATCGCAGGCGCGATAATCACGGCTTGCTTCTTTTGGCTTTCTCCCGATATTTTCGCGGCGATTTTTTAGCGGAGGGACACTATGAAAAAAGCTCTTACCGTCATCCTTTTGATATGCTTTATCCTCGCCTTTGCTGCCTGCAACGGCTCGGGGAACAACATCGGTGATATCGAATCAAGCGCAGATACTCAGTCCGAGGTTTCCGAGGACACGAGCTTTTACGGTTATCAGCTTGCCAAAGAGGACGGCTACGGCGGCAAGACTATCACCTTCCTCACCTCGTACGCAGGTGACATCGGCTGGCAGATAAACCCTGCATCCTCTCCCGACTATAACGAGAGCGAAGCCACGGCGGTTAATTCGGCAGTTGCCGAGCGCACCGCACTCATCGAGGAGACGCTCAAAGTCAACATTGTCGAGATTCCCGTCGTTTCGTCAAAGCGTATGGGCACCGCAGACAGTGATTTCCTTATCGCAGTCAAAAACGACATTTCAGGCGGTCTCAACGAGTACGACGTCCTCATGCCGTGCACCCGTGACGCGGCGGTGCTTGCCAAGGACGGCAACCTGCTCGACTTATACACCGAGGCTGCCAATATAAACCCCGACAACGTTTGGTGGTCTCAGCAATTCAACACTGACGTAGCCATCGGCGATTGCCTGTATTTTATGATAGGCGATATCGGCTGGGTCAACAAAAACGCCACTATGTTCGTCGCCTTTAATAAAGAAATGATGGACGACAACCATCTCTGTGCCGAGTACGGCTACAACACGATGTACGAGATGGTGGACGACTATCAGTGGACGATAGACAAGCTCTTTGAGATGTCAAAGGCGGTTTATCTCGACAATAACCAAAACGGCAAGTGCGACACGGGAGACCAAAACGGTTTGGCAGGTCAAAACAGCCTCGTTTCGTGGCTATTATTCTCCTGCGGCGAACGCATAGCCACCGTGCAGTCGGACGGCTACCCTCGCCTCTCGATATACAATCAGCGTGCAGTCAAGGTTATCGAGCAGATACAGGAATACACACACGACAATCAAAACGGCTTTATCTCCGCCAACGATTACTTTAGCGTTTCGTCAGTTCCAGTCACCGACGTCACGGTGCCCGAGTTTACGGGCGGCAGATGCCTATTCTTTATGGACGCCGTGCTCAATATGAACCTTATACGCGATATGGCGCAGGATTTCGGCATCGTACCTATGCCTATGTACGACGAAGCACAGCATCAGTATTACAGCAGCGTCAGCTATTGGTCGAGCGACACGCTCTGCCTGCCAAATTCATACGTGAGCGACACAGACCGTCTGTCTATGGTCAGTGACGTAGTAGAAGCGATGTCGGCGGCTTCGCGCGCCATAGTCAACGACGTTTACTATCAACAGACCCTGCAAAATCAGATAACCCGTGACGAAGAGAGCGAAAGGATGCTCGACGTCATATTCGAGAGCCGCACAGTCGAGCTCGCCAATATCTATAACTGGGGCGAGCTTACCTCGGTTATCAACAACCTATACAACGGCGCTATCGGCAGCTTTACCAGCTCGTACGACGCTATCAAAGACGCCGCACAGCAGCAGATAGACGATACAGTAGCTATTTTTAAGAAAAAATAAAATACAGGAGCACACACAATGTCTTACAATTTTAACATCGGCGTAATGGTTGACTCATTCTGCGTACCCTTTGAACAGGGTCTCGCAAAAGCAGAGAGCATCGGTGCCAAGGGCATCCAGTTGTACGTTGTAGAGGGTGAAAACATCTATACTTCGTTTGACGATGCCAAGGTTGCCCGCACTCTCGAGCTGCTCAAAAAGCACGGACTCGTTATTTCGGCACTCTGCGGTGACTTTGGCGGTCACGGCTTTGAGAGAGTGGACGAAAACGCAGTCAAAGTACCTGCATCCAAGGCTGTCGCTGACCTCGCGGTCAAGCTCGGCACCAAGGTTGTCACCACGCACATCGGTTGCGTTCCCACAGACAAAAACTGCGAGGAATACAAAAACATGAAGGCAGCCTGCAAGGAGATAGGCGATTACGCCGCCAAGCTCGACGTTACCTTTGCCATCGAGACAGGTCCCGAAAAAGCCGAGACCTTAGCCGGATTTATCCGTGACGTAGGCTCCAAGGGCATCGGTGTCAACCTCGACCCCGCAAACCTCGTTATGGTTACAGGCGACGACCCCGTAAAAGCTGTTTACACCCTCAAGGACTTTATAGTTCACACCCACGCCAAGGACGGCATCATGCTGCAACAGACCGAGCCCAAGCGCATTTATACCTTCTTTGCCGAAGGCGGCATCGGCGACCTCCGTATGGGCGACTACTTCCTCGAGGTTCCTCTCGGCGAAGGCAAGGTTGACTTTGATAAATACCTTGCGGCACTCAAGGACGTCGGCTACAACGGATTCCTCACCATCGAGAGAGAATGCGGTGCAGACCCTTATGCAGACATCAAAATGGCAGTTGATTTCCTAAAATCTAAAATATAAGAGGTATTAACAATGAAAAAGATTGGTTTTATCGACTATTTTATCGACGAGTGGCACGCTAACAACTATCCACAGTTTATCGCGGAAGCAACCGGCGGCGAATATAAAATCGCCTACGCTTACGCCGAAATCGAGCCTGAAGGCAAGATGAGCACCGACGACTGGTGCGCTAAATACGGCGTAGAACGTTGCTACAGCATCCAGGAGCTCTGCGACAAGGCAGATTGCATCATTGTCGCTTCGCCCGACAACCCCGAAAGACACTGGGACCTCTGCCAAATCCCTTATCGCAGCGGCAAGAGAGTTTATACCGACAAGACCTTCTCTCTCCACAAGGACGAGGCCAAAAAGCTCATGGACCTCGCAAAGCAGTACAACACCCCCGTTTGCTCGTCTTCCGCTCTCCGCTTCAGCAAAGAGCTCTCTGACGTAGCAAAACAAGATATCGCGTTTATCAACAGCCGCGGCCCCGGCAACTTTGACACCTACGCCATCCACCAGATCGAGCCTATCTGCTGCCTTCTCGGCTCAAAGGCTACCCGTATGATGTCTATCGGCGCAGGTCAGTATGCGTCTATGGTTATCGAATTTGAGGGCGGACGCCGCGCAGTTATGAGCCACTACGGCTGGACGGGCATGGACTTTAACATGACCGTCAACTACGCAGACGGCAAGACCGTCATCATCCCCCAGATGACTGAATATTTCCCTCGCTTTATCAAGGCAATGTGCAACTTCTTTGAGACCGGCGAAATCCTCGCCGACAACGCAGAGACCGTTACCATCATGGGCATAATCGAAGCAGGTAACAAAGCCCTTGCCAACCCCGGCGTTTGGGTTAATATCTGAGTTTTAAAATAAACAAGCAGGTGAAAAGCATGAAAAAGCTGATTTTGATACTACTTTCGGCGATTATATGCTTTAACCTGCTTGTTTTTTGCGTTTCCGCCGACGAATACGTCCACATCCCCGAGGTTAAGAGCGGATTTGTCGTCGGCATAGCGGATAGCACGACGGTCAAGGACCTCTTTTACGTTTTTCCTCACAAGATTATCAGTCACCTCAAAGGCGCAGTCACCGTACCGTCCGAAGCTCAAACCCCGATAGCCACGGGCGACACTCTGCGCATAGGACTGATATATTACACCGCCGTGGTTATGGGCGACCTCGACCGCGACGGGTGCGTCACCGAGAGTGATTTTGACGTTATGAAGCTCTGCTATCTGCAGGGCAAAAGCTTTAACACGCGCGAAATGCGCTACGCTGCCGGAGTTGCAAGCCCCACCGCTTCCGAACTATTACGTCTCAAGCGCCACACGCTCGGCACCTGCGACTATGCCGCAGAATATTACAAGCCCACGAGCGAAATCGTCGATGAAGAGAGCGGCTGGAGCAGCGAGTGGAAATAGACATACACTAAAGAACGGTATTATGCAGAATGACACACGTAAATACCTAAATCTAATATATCGTCTTTTAGAGGGCAAGGCACGCGAGCTGACAAAAAAGTTTTACGTTTCTTTTTGTTTCCCGATTACTACCGAAGCGAAACGGATATACGGGTTTATCAATATACTGAGCCAAAAAGGATATTATTAAAATGAACGTTTCACTAAGCGAACTTGAAAGTTATCTGCGCGATTTCTACGTTGGCTTTGCCGACCGGAATATGTTTATGAAGCTCGTAGGCGAAGCGTCCAAAGTATTAAATATAAAAGCAGGCTGATAATGACGCAAAAATTTTTGACACTGATGGCAGATTTGGACGACCAATCTCAAAAGCTGATGGCAGGATGGTACGACGAGCTAAGAGCGGCAGGCTTTATCGGTACGCAAACCCCGGGATTGCCTTATCATATCTCCCTTGCATTCTTTGACCTCGATAAAGAATCGGAAATAACGGCAGAAATGGCAAAGCTCGCCGAACAATTTGCACCGATACCGATACACATAAGCCACATAGGCATTTTTGCAGGCGGCAAAGTGATGTTCGGTGCGCCCGATATGGGTATGCCGGAGCTGCTGTCGCTCCACGACGCTATACACACCGAAAATATAGACAAATATCCTTGGACACCGCACTGCACGGTTTTAATAGACGAGCCCGACACGGTGCAAAAAGCCCTACCGATATTTACCAAATCTTTCCGCCCGTTTTGCGGCAAAATCACATCATTGCATTTGTGTGAGTTTTGGCCTACGAGACATATCTTAGATATAAAGTTAAAAGGACAAAAATAAGCTCGATAGAATCAATCTATCGAGCTTTTTTACGGTTATATAGTTAAACGGTTTCTTTCTTTTTAAGCACTACCATCTTGAGGTACTTGACGACGCTGACGACGCCAGAGATGACGAGCGGATAATAGAAAGTCAGCACTCTGTGCAGCAGCATTGCCGCAGTCGCGGTTGACGGTGCGTTATACATCAGGTTATAGATGGCACCCGTCGCCCATTCGTTGGCGCCCATAGCGCCCGGCAACGGGATATTGTCAACGACAATGCAGACGATGGCTTGGATGCACATTACCTGCACGAAATTGAGCGCGCTGTTGCCAAAGCAGGCATATACGAGATAAGCGGCAAAAAACATACATCCGCGCTGTGCAAAGCAGGCGAGGAACATTTTGACGCCGAGCATGGGTGACGATGCGAGGAACTGAGCCGAAGCCTTATACTCATTCAGCTGATTTTCAAAGCTTGCGAGCGTCTTTTCTTTGTTTTTGATTATCTTGATTTTTGCCAGTAGCTTTATACCGAAATTGCCCACCTTGCGTATTATGCCGGGTGAACGCATGGCGAGCGAGCAAAAGACGACTATGCCGATATTGATGACAAATCCGAGTGCTATCAGGCTGTTAAACACGCCCGAAACTCCAAACACCACGTTCGGTGCTACTATGAGCGCAAGCACGCCGTAAACCAAGAGCGCGCCGCGATTATACATCGCCTGTATGACGAGTGCGAGTGACGAATGTGAAAAAGGCACGCCGTCGTGATTCATGGTAAAGAGTACCATAGGCTCGCCGCCTGCCGCAGACGGAGTTATCGCCGCGTAAAAAAAGTCGGTGCAAGCGTAGGTAAAGCAGTTGCCAAAGCTCGTTTTGCCGCCACGTGCCGAAAGCGGTACGAGTGCAAAGAGCGCATAGCATACGAGATAGCCGAGCACCACAAAGCACGCGATTATCAGCAGCCACTTGCTCGGGCAGGACGTAACCGCACCCCATATCTCGGTGATGTCGTTGTTTTTAAATATGACGTAATATGTCGCTACAATCAGTATTATCAAGAGAGCAAAGCTCAATATATATTTCAGTGCGCCGTTAGACTTTTTATTTTCCAATACTTCCCCTCCCTTTCCAAGTGATTATAGCACGCATATCCAAAAAAGTCAACCGATTAAGGTCTTTACCTCACCTATGTTATTTACGACAAAATCCGCATTCAGCTTCTCAGGCGCTATCGGGCAGGGGAAGTGACAGGTTTTTATTCCGGCATTGCGTCCCGAGCCGAGGTCTATCTCACGGTCGCCTATCATGACCGCCGAGCTTCTGTCAAAACCATACCTGCTTATCAGCAGCTCTACCGCCTCTGGCGATGGCTTGCACGCGACCTTGTCGTCGGATATGGTAACAACGTCCGTAAAACATTCGGTAATGCCGTACTTGTCAAAATAAGGCAGTATGTCACACCTCGCAGAATGTGAAAAAAGATAATTTCGGCAGCCGTTGTCACAAATATAGTGCAATGTTTCAATCACGTTGTCAAACGGCTTTGCGACGAGAGCGCCATAGCTTTTTTTGATTTCAGCCATTTCTTTTACCAGCTCTTTCGTGTCCCAGCCGTAGCGCTTGCCGTAGATATCCGCACCGACATATATGTTTTGCAGCATGCCGTACATCATTTCATGTCTGTCGGTCACACCTCCGCGCCTGCGGACTGCCTCATCGAGCGCGTCGCAGGTGTAGGGATAAGTGTCAAACAGTGTGCCGTCAAAGTCCCAGATAAAATCCGTGATTTTCATCTGTTAACAAAATCGGCTCCGAGCCTTTGCATTTCCCTGCGTACTTCAGCACCGTCCAAAGCGTGGATGTTTTTGCCTTCGGATAGTGCCATAGAGGCGGCTATGCCTGCGGCTTCGCCCGAAGAACGTACAGAGAGCTGCACTCTGAGCGAGCTTTCTGCCAAAAACTCTGCGCCGAGGCAACGACCTACTACCATCAGATTGTCGATACCTTTTACAACGAGAGAACGGTATGGAATCTCATAATAAGGTTTGTCGTCAACAGGCGGAACGTACTTTAGCGTGAGTTGCTTGCCGTGGATATCCACAGGATAATTTGACTGCGAGATGGCATCGTCAAACTTGCTCTTTTGCAGCAGTTCCTCAGCGGTAATAACGTGGTCGCAGACTATATTACGGCTCTCTCTGACACCGACCATAGAGGCGATTTCGGAGATATAAGCATTTTCAAAGCCTTTAAAATATTTTTTATAAAATCTCAGTTGTCTTGCGATAGCGACCTTGCCGAGCGACTGAATGTGCGACATCTGCACGGGGTCGGTAGCGTCAACCTCGTCAAAAAACTCCGGGTTATTGAATGCGAGTGTGTCGTTGCGGTTGGGCAACGAGAATACCTGCCAATAGCATTTGTCCTCATAAACGAGCTCGCCTTTTGCGATAGCTTCGTCAAATAAGTCCGACAATGCCCAAGCACCGTTGTTGGTAACTGCGGAATAATAATTTGTGCTGTCGGGATTGGTCTGACCGTCGCTGACTTTGTTCTGTGCGATATGCTCTGCGGTAAAATTTGCAAACGTCTGCTTATCTATCCCGCCTACGATATATCTGAGTGAAACAGGCTGATTTTTGCCGGTCTCGGGGTTGCCTTTGCCATATTTTGCACCGGCAAGAACCGACACGTCGCCATCGCCCGTCGCGTCGATAAAGATTTTACCTTCAATCAGCGTCAAACCCGCTTTATTTGCGACGACTATCGCCTTGACGGTGTTGCCGTCCTTAATGACGTCGGCGATAAAGGTGTGATAAAGTATCTTTACACCTGCCTCCATGCACATTTCTTCGAGTTCAAGCTTTAGAGCCAGAGGGTCAAAGTTTGAGCCGTTCTGTCTAGTTGCGGTGCCTTTTTCCTTCATTCTTTCGGCGAGCTTTTTGGTAAGATAGGAGCAAGCAGGGTTGCCGCTCATATGAGACGACATAATAGGAGTGACGAGACCGTTGGTAGCAGTGCCGCCGAGCGAGCCGAATTGCTCGACTATCAGTACGTTTTGACATTTCTCTGCCGCAGCCAGTGCCACAAATACGCCTGCCGTACCGCCACCACATACTACGATGTCGGCGCTGTCAAATAGCTTTAATACCTTTGTGTAAGTCATTGTTTAATCCCCTCGTTTATCATAGTTAAAAATTGTGATTCGTCTATAACCGGCACACCGAGCGCGTTTGCCTTGTCGAGCTTGCTGCCTGCATCGGCACCGCAGAGCACATAGTCGGTCTTTTTTGAGACCGAGCCTGCTGCGTTACCGCCGTGACGGCGTATCAGCTCCTCTGCAGCTTGGCGTTTGAGGTTGGGCAACGTGCCTGTGATAACTATAGTTTTACCTGCCAGCTCGTCGCCTGCGTGTACGAAATTTGAACATACGCTGACACCCGCCTGCACGAGCCTGTCTATCAGTGCGCGTGCGTGAGGCAGAGCAAAATATTCGACTATGCCCTCGGCAGTAACCGCGCCGATGTCGTTTATCGCGGTAAGCTCCTCTACGCTCGCCGCCATCAGCGCGTGGATGTCGCCGTATTTTTCCGCCAAAACGATGCCTGCTTTGACGCCTATCTGTCTGATACCGATAGCACACAAAAGTTTTGCAAGCCCTGCGCCGCGGCTTTTTTGGATAGCGGTTATCAGATTCTCGGCGCTCTTGTCTCCCATGCGGTCGAGCCCCGATATATCCTCTTTTGTGAGGTAATACAGGTCTGCCGCGCTCTTAACGAGCCCGTTACCGACGAGCAATTCGACGACGCTCTCTCCGAGGCCGTCTATATTCATCGCGTCGCGCGAAGCAAAATGGCTTATTGAGCGCAAAAGCTGTGCAGGGCAATCGGGGTTGATACAACGCGTAGCCGCTTCGCCCGTATCTCTGACGACGGTTTCGCCGCAAGACGGGCAAACGGCAGGCATAACGAATTTTGCTCCCCTGCCCTCTCTGTCGGCATCTACGACGTCGATAACCTCGGGAATGATGTCGCCTGCCTTGTGTACGCGTATCTTATCGCCTATGCGTATATCCTTTTGAGCTATAAAATCGGCGTTATGGAGCGTAGCTTGGCTGACTGTGGTACCTGCAAGCCTTACTGTGTTAAATATCGCTTTGGGAGTCAAAACGCCCGTGCGTCCGACCTGCACTACGATGTCCTCGACCGTCGTAACGGCTATCTCAGGCGGATATTTAAACGCCACAGCCCACTTTGGCACGCTGACGGTTTCGCCTATGCGTTCACGCATGGCAAGGTCGTCCACCTTGACTACCGCGCCGTCGATATCGTACGGCAACGAGGGGCGCTTTTCGCCTATCATTTTAATATTATCCAGTACCTCAGCCGTGGTTTTGCACCTTGCGAGCACGGGCGAAACGGTAAAGCCTAGGCTCTGCAAAAATTCAAGGCTCTCTATATGGCTCTTAAACTCTCTGCCGTCGCAATACTGCATATTAAAGATAAATATATCGAGGTGTCTCGCGGCGCAAACCGCAGGGTCGAGCTGTCTCAGCGAGCCTGCCGCGGCGTTGCGCGGATTGGCAAACGGAGCTTCGCCGTTTTCCTCACGCTTGCGGTTAAGCGTAGCAAACACGTTTTTGGGCATATAGCACTCGCCCCTTACGACGAGCTTGCCGGATAAGCCCTCTATTTTGAGAGGGATATTATAAACCGTCTTTAGGTTTTCGGTCACGTCCTCGCCGAAGGTGCCGTCGCCTCTCGTAAGGCCTCTCACGAATACGCCGTCAATGTATTCGAGCGAAACGGATAGACCGTCTATCTTGCATTCGACTACAAAATCGGCGCTTGGCTCTGACAAAAGCGTCTTGTCAACAAACGCCGCCGTGCTCTCTATGTCAAATACGTCCGTCAAAGAGCCCATCGGCAGTATGTGGCGCACCTTATTAAACTTTGTGCTGGCGGCGCCGCCTACGCGATGAGTGGGCGAATTTATGTCCTCGTACTCGGGATGCTCTTTTTCGAGCGTTTTTAGCTCCTCAAACATAGCGTCATACTCGGAGTCGGGTATTTCGGGCGTGTCAAGCTCGTAGTAAAGCTTTGAATGATATACGAGCAGGCGCGCCAGCTCAGTCATACGTTCCTTTACTGTTTGTGACACTCTATTGCCTCCCAATCGTTTTTGAGCTCAACGCGGTCCAAAACAAAGCCGGTGTTTTTGAGTGCCGTCTCAACCTCGTCCTTGCGCGGAGCAATGATGCCCGAGCAGACAAGCACCGCACCATCATTCATAACCTTCTTAAAAAACGGTGCCATGGCTATCAAAACGTCAGCCACGATGTTAGCGGCGATAAAATCGTATTTTTGCTCACAGCACTTGTCGTAGGTCTCCTGCATAGTGAGAATGTTGCCGCAAATGGCTGTCATTACGCCCTCGCAGTGATTGACTACAGCGTTTTTGTTTGCTATATCTGCGGCGTTGCGGTCGATGTCAACACCGAGCACGCTCTTGGCTCCGAGCTTGGCACATCCTATGCCGAGTATGCCGCTGCCGCAACCCATATCGAGCACCGACTTGCCGCTCATATCGTAGCTTTCGAGCATTTCGAGACAAAGCGCGGTGGTCTCGTGCTGTCCCGAACCGAATGAGGACTCGGGGTCTATCTCGATGACTATCCTGTCTTTAATGTCGCTCGGCTCCCACGTCGGCTTGACGAGGAACTTATTGCCTATCTCGAGCGGATGGAAAAACTGCTTCCAGTTATCCGCCCAATCGGCGTCGTCAACCTCGCCCATGGCTATGTCGAGCGAGCCGAGGTCGAGTGCACCTGCAAAATCCGCCTTTAACTGCTGTGTGCCTGCGATAATGCGGTCACGCTGCATAAGCCCCTGTTCGTTTATGGCAAGATAAGCCTTGACCGTGACTACCGAGCGGTCTTTTTGCAAGAGCGAATCCTCGACGTAATCTATGGGAATCTCTTTGTTTTGCATAACGAGGTCGAGGTCGTTGGGGTCGTCGATGATAAAGCAATCAACGCCTGCGCCCATAAGGACGCCCGACAGCATTTCACTGCCTGCGGTGTTTGTAGTGATACAGAGTTCGATAAACTTCATTTAATACTCCTTGTCGTCGGTCACGGATGCCGGCTGTGTCATATCTATTTTTTCGCCGAGGTAAGTCGGCTCGGGCTTTATTATCGCCTGCACTATGGCGTACGGTCTTGCCAATAGCTCGCGGAGCTCGTTTTTCATCCGATAAGGATGTGCGTCAGCCGCTACGCCCACGGCGTCCAGACCCAGTGAATCAGATAAATATATCGCGCGATAAAGATGATACCTCTGCGTTACTATTATCGCCTTTTGTACGCCGAATATTTCCTTGGCGCGATACAGACTTTCGTAGGTCGAAAAGCCTGCGTGGTCGAGATAAATATCGTCGCTGTCAACACCATTGGCAACGGCGTACGCCTTCATCGCGTTTACCTCGTCGTACTCGGCAGTGCCGTGGTCGCCGCTCATAATGATTTTTGACGCGCATCCGCCGTTATACAGCTCTATCGCGCGGTCAACGCGGTCGGCAAGCACGGTAGATAGCTCACTGCCCGACACCTTGGCGCCCAATACGATAATGCAGTCGGCGGTAATATCCGTCGGGTCGCTTGCTATACTGCTTTCGCTGTGCATAGCCATAAAGACATTGCAAAACGTCAGCGCGAGCATAGCCAATATCACGGCACAGCATAAGCCGAGGTAAATCCTGCGCAGTTTGCCGCCCTTTGCGTGCGGCTTTACGTCCTTTTTAACCTTGTAGCGACGCATAATAATCTTTCATTGCTTTGGCGTCCTCTGCCATAGTGCCGTCCGACTCGCAGATAATCGTCGGGCTGACGCCGAGCTGATAAATAGCCTCCATCAGCGGCTCAAACGGAGGACCGTATTCCGTATCTTCAAAAGTGAGGTGCTTTTTTTCGCCTGCCGCAGTATATTGAATCTTTGAAAAATGGCAGTGCAACCTGTCGGCGTACTCGCCGCCCAATCCCTTATTTATCGCGTCAAACACCGCCTTGTAGTCGTCGGCGGTATAAAAACAGCCGTTTTCTCTCGCGTTGATGTGTCCGAAATCGACGACGGGGCAAAAGCGTGACGAAATCCTGCACAGCTTGATAACCTCGTCCAAGGTGCCGAGCTGTCCGAGCTTGCCCATCGTTTCGAGGCCTACTCTGACCTTATATCCGCACTCCGCCATCATTTCGTCAACCATATAAAGCGTGTCGGCGGCGTATTCCATAGCGGTTTCGCGGCTGATTTTGCCTGCGGAGCCGGTGTGCACGACCATCGTCCTTGCGCCCAGAGCGTCTGCGGCTTCCGCAGAGCGGCGTATGTATTCGACGCTGTTTACTCGCTTTTCTTTTTCCACCGAAGACAGTGAAATAAAATAAGGCGCGTGAAACGACGGCTCTACGCCGTGCTCACGGCACTTGGCGCCGATGGCAGCAAAGGTGTCGAGCCCTGCGGCTATGCCGTTGCCTGCCTCGTATTCATAAAGGTCGAGACCGCATTTTGAGACAAAGCCCGGGGCTTGCAGGGTTGACTTGTAGCCTGCCTCGTAAAAGCTCTTTGAGTTGCCTCCCGGTCCAAACTTTGCGGGCATAATATTATCCTTCTTTCCGATATTTTTTGAGTATAGGCTTTTCGATAGCACGCTTTATCCTGAATAGCAGGTTTTTGCGGTCGCGTATAGGCTCGACGAGGCAAAAATCCACGCCTGCCCTGTGCGCCGCCGCGCAGTCGGTGAGCAGCTGGTCGCCTATCATCAGTGCTTGCTCTGCCGATGCGCCCCAGCGGTCAAGACAACGCTTTACTCCGCGAGCCGAAGGCTTGCGCGCCTTGTGAACGTAGTGCCAGCCGTGCCCCTCGCAAAACCTTTTGAGGCGGCTTTCGCCGTTATTGGAGATAAACGCAAAGGTTATGCCCTTTGAATTTAACATCTCAAAAAGTCTGAGGTTTTGCTCGCTCGGCTCGTGCTGCTCGTAGGGAGCTATCGTGTTGTCGAGGTCAAAGATTATAAAGCGGTATTTGTCAAACACCTCGTCGGTTATGTCGCCTACCGACTTAAAATCGTAGTCGGGATACAGTTTGTGCTTCATACGACAAACCAAACGATGTCTTCCGCAGGCATCCTGATAGAAGCTTTGCCGCCCTTAAACCTAATCTTGCGGCCGTCGGCGGCAAGATACGTGCCGTCCTTGATACCGCATTTTATCTTGGCGTTAACCGCATTTTCGGACGCATTGCAGAATATGTAAAGCTCTTTGCCGTCCTTTTGCCAAGCGCCTGCAAACGTAGCTTGGTGTTTGAGGATGTGCTCGGGCGACTCTTTGTCCTTGTCGGTAAAAAGCATCTTGCCGTCGTCCTCGATATGAGGCGGTCTCATCACTCTGCCGCTGACAAAAAACTCGGTGTTTGCCACGCGCGTCCTGACGAGGCGGCAATAATAGTCGCGGCATGGCATCTTCATAAACCTTTCGGGCATAATCCAGCCCATCTGGTCGCCGAAAAGCAGAGATTCGGTGCAGACTATGCGCTGACCGTCGTTTTCATCCATGGGCAGAGCGTCGTAATGCCTGCCGAACATACATACGAGTCCTGCGTAAACCGTAGAATATGCAGGCACCTCGTTATCTCTGACCCACAGCCAAGTGAGGAAGCCGTCGAGCGACCTCGTATAAGGGTCTGCGTTGCACTCGGTGGTTATCATCTTGCGGTCGGGAGTGACGCGGCTTACGTGGTCCAAGAGATTGCGGTAATGCTCGCACCACCACGTGCCTCCGCCGGGGCGGTGACTATGTGTCCTGTCTTCGCAGAGATAGGGTGCGGCGGCGCCGATTTGGTCGATATAAACGCCGTCAACGTTATACTTGCCAAGCAGAGTATCGACGTTTTCGGTTACTTTGTTTTGCCAGACTGCAGTCGTCGGGCACATTATAGATAGTCTCACACTGCTGCCGTCGGACTCCTTGGAGGAATACGTCTCGATAAAAGGCTCGCCGTGACGGTCTTTGGTGCAGCCGGGCTTGCCTTCGACGCTCCATTTCCAGTCCTCAAGACCTCTGTCTCGAGTATCCCACAGTCTGCCGTTGATGTATGGCATTACCTTAAAGCCCTTGTCCTGCAGGCGTCTGACGACGGTGGGCATAGCGTCCTTTACGGGGAAATAATGCGGATAATCGTTGTCGTACGGATTTTTGTGCCAATCGTAGAGGTGTACGCAGGAGGGCACGCCGAGTATGGTGTCTGCCTCCAAGATTTCGTCAACTCTCGAGTCGTCCTCGGTCATGCGGATGCGCCACCAGTGGTTGTTGTTTAAAAACCACTCGGGGATGTCGGCACGGTGACCGTCTTTTATATTTTGAGGCATCCAAGCCGCCTCTGTCTCTACGAAATTGCGGTAAAGCAGTGCCGCGTCGTACCAGTCGCCGTCGTAAATCTGCCAAACCAAGTTGCCGGCGAGCGTCTGGTTGTTGCCTGCCACGTCGATGTCGGTGCAGGCGTATCTCGAGCCGAGCGTCATAAAGCCGTCGCCCTTTTTGCGGCAGACAAACAGCTTTTTGTATGCGGGCGCAGGGTCGTGTATGCCGTAGTAAATGCCTCTGCCCGACTTAACGTCATAGCAGCAGAAATATTCCATCGAAACACCGTAAGAGGGGTAATTTTCGGTCTGATTAAACTCCTCCTTGGTCGTGTCGTGGACTGTGCCCGAGCCGTAAGGGAAAAAGTATTTTACGCTATCATTGCAGTCAAAGCTGAGGTTTACGTAGTCAACGTACAATAGTGCAAAGTCCGAGCTCTTTGTCGTGACCGTGGTATTATAGGTAATCTTGTCGTCGTCGCAAACCGCGGTAACTGTGACCGTCACGCCGGGGATTTTGACGTTGCCCGACAGAATGATATAGCCGGTACCGCCTATTATATTAAGCTCACAGTCAGCCCATCCGTCGCAGGATGAAACGGTAGTCTCTTTGTCGTCCGCTATATTGCGCACCGTGACGTCAAACATCGGTGCATCTGACGACAGAATGTTTTTTTGCTTTTTGCAATCGCGTACCGACGCAAATACCGCGCCGCCTGCGACCTTTTTTATAAGTACCGATATGCCCTTTGCAGATAGTCTGAGTTGGTTCATGATATACTCCTTTATTTACGTTTCATAGCTTTTGCCAATGTAAAGTGGCTGACCTGTTTTACTCCGCTCTTTCTGAGCAGTGCCGAACAGCACGCCATAGTGCCGCCCGAGGTAATAATGTCGTCGATGAGCAGTACCCGTCCGTACGGCGTCCCGTCAACGGACAGGCATTTATCCGCGTTAATCTTAAACCTCAGCTTGAGGTCGCGCTTGCGCTGTGATGCCGATAAGAGCTTTTGCTGTTTGTTATCCACGCGGTAAAGCGCGTCAATATAAGGCAATCCGAGCTTTAGTGCTATCTCGCGCCCGACGATTTCGGCATGGCCATAGCCCTTTGCCAAAACGGCACTCGGACGAGAAGGCACGGCGGCAACGGCGTCCACTCTGCTTGACAGCTTGTAGGCGTTAATGGCGTAAACCGCCATTTTTGCCACAAAATCGACCTGCGTCCAATCGGTGCTGTGCTTCAGACTGTGTATCAGTCGTCTGACGGCAGGCTTGTTGTACCACCAAAGTGCATAGTCCTTGACTCCGTTGCAAACGCAGTCGCTTATTGATTTGCCGCAGTGACGGCAGGTCTGCATACTCGCCGCGGAGAGCAGGGCAAAGCACCTGCCGCACAGCGGTTTTGCCTCGTCCATATAGCCCTCTCCGCAAAGCGTGCAGGAGGTTCTGCGAGGTCTGAGCGCCATGGCTATGGCGCGCATTATCTTATACTGCATAGCATTTTTTGTAGGTTCGTATTACGGTTCGGGCGCTGGTCGTTGGAGGTCATATACTCTATGACGCTCTTTTGCCCGACTATTATAACCATTTCCTTGGCTCTCGTGACCGCGGTGTATAAAAGCGACCTCGTCATCAGCCTCCTCGGACAGTCAAACGCGGGTATGATGACGAATCTGTATTCACTGCCCTGGCTCTTGTGAACCGTAATGGCAAACGCGTGCTCGATTTCGTCGAGCATGGCAAAATCGTATATCGCGCGGCGGTCGTCAAACATAATAACCATCGCGTCGTTTTTGTAGTCTATCTCGATAACCGTGCCGATGTCGCCGTTAAATATGCCGACGCCCTCTTTGCCGTCGCGCGTCCACGTGACGTCATAATCGTTGCGGTTTTGCATAACCTTGTCGCCTTCTCTGAAGGTGGCGGCGCCGTTTTTGCGCTCGCGCTTTGACTTTGACGGCGGATTGAGCACCTCCTGCAACACCTTATTGAGCTCGTACGTGCCGAGCGAGCCCTTGCGAGTAGGCGAAATAACCTGTATATCGAGCATCGGGTCGAGGTCGTAGGTCTTGGGCAGTCTTTCGCTGCATAGCGAGCTAATCAGCTTTTGCCCCGAAACGCTGTCGTCCACGGGCAGATAAAAGAAATCACTGTTTTTGACGTCGAGCCTCGGCATTACGCCGTCGTTAATGCTGTGCGCGTTGACGACTATCAGACTCTGCTCTGCCTGTCTGAATATCTTTTGCAATCTGCAAACTGCAAACCTGCCGCTGCAAATAATATCCGACAGACAGTTGCCTGCGCCGACAGGCGGTAGCTGGTCAACGTCGCCTATAAAAATCACGAACGTGCCGGGCTTTATCGCTCTCAAAAGCGCTTCCATAAGTTGAATATCGACCATAGATGTTTCGTCGATTATCACCGCACCGAAGGACAGAGGGTCGTCCTCACCCTTGCGGAACTGAGATTCGCCGTCCTCCGCATACTCCCACTCGAGCAGGCGGTGAATGGTTTTTGCTTCGTGCCCTGCCGCCTCCGACATACGCTTTGCGGCTCTGCCGGTGGGCGCTGCGAGGCAAAAGCTGTATTTGAGCGCCTTAAATATGCTGATTATCGCTTTGATTACCGTGGTTTTGCCCGTGCCGGGGCCTCCGGTAACGATAGTCAAGCCCGTAGTGACTGCGAGCTCAATCGCCTTTTTTTGCTCGCTGTCGTATTCGATGCCGTATTGCTCCTGCAATGCTTCTATCGTTTCCGCGATGCCTTCTATCTGCAGAGCAGGCAACGAGCGCGACAAAAGGCACAGCTTTTCAGCCACGTAGGTTTCGGCTCTGTAAAGGTCGGGCAAATAGACGCATTCGTCCTCTCCGACGAGCAGTAGCTCTTTGCCGTCTATCATTGAATGCACTACGTTTAGCACCGCATCGTAATCTATCTGCAAGTCCTTTGCCGCCAAGCCCACGAGCTGGTCGAGACTCAGATAGCAGTGACCTGCGCCGTACGCCGCGGTATATAAGACGTGCGCGCAATACGCCGCAATACGAGCAGGGTCGTCGTGCGCTATGCCTATTTCAGACGCCATGTGGTCGGCTTTTTCAAACCCGATGCCGTCGATTTCACGGCAAAGCCTGTACGGGTCGTTACCCACGAGCTCTACGGCGGCGGTGCCGTATCTCTTAAATATCTTTACGCTGAGCGCCGCGCCGAAATATTTGGTAAAATACATCATTACGCGTCTGACGCCAAACTGTTTTGCAAATTCGCGGTATATGCTCTCCGCCCTCTCAGCCGAAATGCCTCTGACGGAGGTCAAAAACTGATGATGATTTTCGAGCACGTCCATAGTGTCGTCACCAAATCTGTCAACAATCCTCGCGGCAGTGACTGGACCTATGCCTTTAATCGCACCCGACGAAAGATAGCGCAGTATATCCTCTGCACCCGTCGGCTCCTGTTTTTCAAAATAAGTGACCTTAAACTGTCTGCCAAAAGTAGGATGCACCATCCATTCGCCCTGCAAACTGATGATTTCGCCCTCGGCAAGGTAAGGCATAATGCCGACTGCGGTAATAGGGTCGCCGCCGCAATCTATGACGCAGACGGTATATCCGTTGTCGCGGTTTGCAAATACAACGTCCTCGACGCTGCCTTTGATAGTCTCGAGCTCCAAGCCGTCTGCCTCCCTTATAGTTATTCAATTTATTATACCAAATAAGGCTCCATAAATCAAGCAAAAAACAAAAAAAGGCACACGGAATGTGTGCCCATAAATTCAGTCAAAATACGTTTTGCCGCTTTTGTCCGTTATTTTGCCGTCATCTGCAAAACAGAGGTCTTGGTCGCTGACGAGCAGCTCTTTTAGGTTGCCGTCCAATACGGTATAAGTCGTCTTTATGCTGTAAGATACGCCCTCGATGACTTCTTTACCGTTATCGTCCTCGACGTAAAACTCGTCGTATGCGATAATGTAGTTGCTATACGCGTTTGTGTACAGTTTGCTGTAATCGTTGCTCACCATCTGCCCGTTGCCGTCATAAGCCATTGCGCACACGGTTCTGTCTGCAAGCTCACCGACAAACAACTCTATCGGATTAAAAATAACGTATTTTGAGGTGTAAGCAGGTTCACGATAACTGGATTTGATAACCTTGCCGTCCTTGACAAGCTCGTAAACATACATATATGTTTCGCTCAGCTTCATATCGTCGCCTGTGCCGTAAAAATCAGGTCTGACGGTAACCGTAACGCTGCCCAGAGTGTGAATGACAACCGGCGAGGTGTCGGCAGGTACCGTCGAGCCGTCGTTCATAACGAAATACCACTTATTGTCGGTCTTTTTGCCAAAGAGCTTGACGTCGCTTCTGCCTATATAGCTCCACTGAAGGTAATGCCACTGCGAGTCGATTTCGCCGTTGATGACGAGGCATAAATAGTCGCCTATGCTCTTAATCTCATATACGCGCTCGGTGCTCTGTGTATCTGACGTTTCGGATGAAACGTCGCTCTCGGTCTCTGCTTCGCTTGACGTTTCGGCACGGCTTGCTTCGTGAGAAACGTCGTCGCTCTCGATAATCGGCACCGTAGGCTCGCTGTATTCGCTGACCGCAGAGCTGTCTGTGCTTTGTGCAGAGCTCTCTGCCGATATATCACCTTTTGACGCTTCGTCACCCTTAAAATACGACGCCGCTATCAGCACGCCCAGCACTAACGCGAGAATAATTATCAGCACGATCAGTTTTTTCATTTCCTTCACCTCTTACAATAGATTATACAACAAAAAAGCCCCGTGTCAATACACGGGGCAAAAAAACGTTTATTTTGCGAGCTCTTTTTTGATGTCGGATACTCTGTCGGTAACTTCCCACGCAAAGCCGTCGCGTCCGAAATGACCGTATGCGGCAGTAGCCTGATAAATAGGTCTGCGGAGGTCGAGCGTCTTGATGATAGCGGCAGGACGGAGGTCAAACAGCTTGGTGACTATCTCTGACAGTCTGTCGTCGCTGACTACGCCCGTACCGTCGGTATCTACGCGAACCGAAATAGGCTTTGCCACGCCGATAGCGTATGCTATCTGTATCTGGCACTTTGCGGCCGCGCCTGCGGCAACGAGGTTTTTGGCAACGTATCTCGCCATATAAGCGGCACTGCGGTCAACCTTGGTGGGGTCTTTGCCCGAGAATGCTCCGCCGCCGTGGCAAGCGTAGCCGCCGTAGGTATCAACGATGATTTTGCGTCCGGTCAAGCCGCTGTCGCCCTTGGGGCCGCCTACTACAAAGCGTCCGGTGGGATTTACGAATATCTTGGTGTCTTTGTCAAAAAACTTTGCGGGGATAGTGGGCTTGATAACCTCGCGGATTATGTCGGCTCTGATCTGCTCGAGCTCTACGTCTGCGGAGTGCTGGCTCGAAACGACTACCGCGTCAACTCTGGTAGGCTTGCCGTCGTTATATTCGACCGTGACCTGAGTTTTGCCGTCTGCGCGAAGGTAAGGCAGAGTGCCGTTTTTGCGGACCTCGGTAAGGCGCAGAGCCATCTTTTGAGCGAGCGAAATAGGCAGAGGCATCAGCTCGGGTGTTTCGTCACACGCAAAGCCGAATACCATACCCTGGTCGCCTGCGCCGGTGTCGAGATCGTCCTGCATATTGCCCTCTTTTGCTTCGAGTGCCTTGTTGACGCCCATAGCAATGTCGGGAGACTGCTCGTGAATAGACGAAATAACCGCGCATGTATCGCAGTCAAAGCCTTTTTCGGAGCTGTCGTAGCCGATTTTGCGTATGGTTTCTCTGGCTATGGTCTGCACGTCTGCAAAGCCCTTGGTGGTAATTTCGCCCATAACCATTACAAGGCCGGTGGTGCAGCAGGTTTCGCACGCTACGCGGGACATAGGGTCCTGCGCGAGGAGCGCGTCGAGCACGCCGTCGCTGATTTGGTCACAGATTTTATCGGGATGTCCCTCGGTGACTGATTCACTGGTGAAAAAATGTTTTGCCATAATAATATGTTCCTTTCGTATATAAAAATGTGGTTATTTATCAAAAAAAGCTCCCGCGGCAGCGGAAGCTTAGATATCTAAACATCTCATCTGCCGTTTAATAATAAACGCTGATTTGACACCTTGCAGCAACGCCGCAGGTTGTCGGGCTTCATAGGGCAGGTCCCTCCACCACTCTTGATAAGACTGATTTAATTTTCGTAGGGATTATAACACAATAAATATACATTGTCAATAGTGTATAATCATAAAAAGAGCCTTTGCACAGGCTCTTTTTATGGCATTTACTTCTTTTTGTTGGCGTTTGCGTAAAAGTCGTAAAACTTTTTGCCGTCAAATCCGACGTCGCTCTCGCACAACTCGCTTATCAGCATTTCGAGACCGCCGTTCTCACGGCTCTTTTTGCCTGCGAGCATGATGCGTACAGCGTCGCACATTTCCTCGGGAGTTGCGAGGTCTGCGCCCACCTTGTCACCGTTGAGCCACTTGACTACGCGCTTTAGCATAGCCTCGTAAACCTTGTTTGTGTCAATCTTGTAAGCGTAGCTCGTCTTGGTAGTCAGCACGAGTGCGGTCGAGGGCTGCCAGCCCTTCATGCAGACGTGATAACAGGCGGTCGCACCGTTGTCAAACTTAACGTAAAAGCTCTCGGCAGGCGTACCTGCGACCTCGGCGGTGCCGAGATAACGGGTCGATATAGGTTTTGCCTTGATAAAGCCGAGGATTGACTCGATGGAATGGATAGCGTAGTTAAACTCATCTACGCCTACCATAGTGGAAACGTGTACGATTTCGCCTCTTGCCTCGGGCTCTACGGCAAAAAAAGAGTCGTGCTCGTAGGTGTATCTCAATGCAGAGGTGCCGAGGATAACCGCTCCTGCATCGCAGAGGGACAAAAGTCTGTTTATATCCTTAACGTTGCCGACTATCGGCTTGTCGATAAACACGGGCACGCCTGCGTCGATAAAAGGCTGTGCCAGCTCAAGGTGGCGGTCCCAATCACAGCTCTGTATAAACGCGATGTCTATGTTTTTTGCCATTTCGGCAAGGTCGGTATAACGCTTTTGGAGACCGAATTTGGTAATAAAATCGTTTACCTCGTCATCGGTGCGGAATGCGTCGTTGTATATGGCGGTATATCTCGCGTCGTCACCCTTTGCGAGGATTTCGGCAAAAGCAGGTGCGTGCGATGTATCAATGTTGACGGTACCTATTCTAAACATAGTGATAGCTCCTTTTTGATTTATTGCCATTATAGTAACACTATTTTTATGCAAAGTCAAGTTAATAAAAGCGCAAAACGCATATTGTGAGGTCGTCGCCTGCGGTGCCGCTTTGCTTTATCTCGGACAGTATCGCAGTCAGCACGTTCTGCGCACTGCCGTGTCCTGCCGTGACGAGCGTCCTCGGCAGATAATCGTCTCCGCACGTCGGATAAACACCGTCGCTGACCATAACTGCGCAGTCGCCTTTTTGCAGTTTTACCCTCTGCATAGTCGTTTCGGCTGACGGCAGTATGCCGAGCGGAGGCGTGGCGGCGGCTATGACACGGCAATCACTGCCGCGCAGAATGTAGCAAGGAGGTGCGCCGGATTTGGTTATAAGAGTTTCGCCCGTGAGTCGGTCGCAGACGAGCATATCCGCCGTGGCAAAGATTTCGTCCGACCTGCCTGCTATCGCGCGGTTAATAGCGGCAATGACGTCGGCAGAATCAGCCCCTGCCGTGAGTAATTTTTCAGCTATCCCGACGGCGACCTTAGAGCTGGCGGCGGCGCCTTCGCCACTGCCCATACCGTCCGAAATAACGCAGCAATAGCTGTCGTCGCCCGTGTCAAAGCAACTGTATGTATCGCCGCAAAAGCCTTCGCCTGCTCTGCTGCGCTGATACTGTGCCGCCTCAATCTTTAGCATCGGCTTGCTCGACAGCTTCATATCCGCGAGCCTGCCGTACAGCACAAATTCGGGCTCGGTGAGGGTGCTGCCGATTTCCTCGCCGATAAGACGCGAAATTTCACTCGGCGAATCAGGCACCTCCGACATATTGACGCCCGTCACGGTGACGGTCTTGTGCCGCCTGCCGACGACGGTCACTCCCGTATGGCGCACGCCCATTTGCATGAGCAATCGGCTGACGCTTTGACTGCTTTGGCGGTCGCCTGCACTCGAGAGGTCACAGCTCGTGGCGGCAGACGAAAGCATAGCCGCCATGCCGTTGTATTCCTCTGCCTTTGTAGCGAGCGCACTGTCACCCGAGGTATAAAACACTCCAGAAACACCTGCAAACGCCGCCGCAAACCTCGACAGCGGCAGTCCCGTGCTTTTTGCGCACTTTTCCGCTTTGTCTTTTGCCAAAAATCTTTTTGTAAGTAAAAACACCGAGGACGAAATAAGCAATGCCAAGGCGGCTTCGAGCAGGTTTTGATAGTCGGCGAGATAACCGTATGCAGGCAACGCGAGCATCAGTGCAAGTGCCGCGGCGAGCAGAGGCGAATCCTCCTCAAACATACCGTACGTCAGCCCGATAAGCCCGAGTGCGGCAACCGCAGGCGCATCCGACGCAAAGCCGCAGATACATCCGCACGCTATGCCGTAGAGCAGTCCGCCTCTGTGAGCAAAGCAGAGCGTCAGATAACAGCACATCGGCATCAAAAGCGTCACGCCGCAGATACTGAATCCCGTGCAAAATCTCGCAAAGACAAACGCCGCTATAAGATAAAGCCCGTTTTTGACGGCAGGACGTTGCTTGTGCCTCGTGCGGAGTTTGACGGCTACAAAAGTTGACAAGACCGCCAAAGCGGTAGTGGCGAGTGCGTAAAGCAATATCTCTTTAGTCGTGCTTTTGAGCCCGAAGGCTTCAAACGAATCGAGCACTCCTGCGAGCGCAGCTATCAGCAGGCGCGACAGCATGGGCACCCTGCCGTAGCGCTTCGTAAAGCCCCACACCGCACAGTGGCATATCACGCATATCATTATTGATACAGGCACCATCCTCGTGCCTAAAAAACTGCCGACGACGCATCCTGCCAGAGCAAAATACGATGCTTTTTGCTGTGAAACGATATACCCTATCCCCACGGGATAGCAGTCAAACGCCATAGGCGACAGCGCACACACCGCGCCGCACAAAAATCCGAGCAAATTGCCTTTTGTTATGTACTTCTTTAGCTTTTTCATACCTAATACCGCCTTTCGCTTGACATTATAAAACGCCCTCGGCACAAATAGTGTCGAAGGCGGTGGGCTATATCAAATTTGTGTACCCAAAAACGTCGCACCTATCGTTAAAACCTTTTTGCAGAGTTCGCCTATCAGGTCGTTTTGTGACCTTTTGACTGCGGCGATACATCCGAGCAGACTGCCATCCGAAATTATCGGCAAGGCGTACAAGACCTCGCACGCTCCGTCCTGCAAAAGCTTGATGCAGGCGTCACCAGTTTTTGCCTCAAAAGCTGAGCGCCTGTCGTATAGCTCGCAAATCTCGTGCGATACCGGCTTTTGGAGCACTTCTTTTTTTGGAATACCTGCGGCGGCTATCACGCAATCGAGGTCGCAGACCGCTATCGCCATACCCGTCGCGCGGTTTGCCGCTTCCGCAAAAGCCGAGGCCAAGTGCGCTATCTCTTCCACAGGCGAATATTTTTTAAACATCACGCCGTCGCTGTCGGTAAAGATTTCGAGCGGAGCGCCCTCTCTGATGTGCATGGTGCGACGGATTTCTTTTGGTATCACTACGCGTCCCAGCTCGTCGATGCGGCGCACAATACCCGTTGGTTTCATTTTGTTACCTCGTTAAACTTTATAAGTATATTTATTATTGGTCTATATGCGCCTTAATATACAATAGCCGTTGATTTTTTGCGTGCGTATGCTATAATCGAGTTTAGGATATGCTTTTGGAGGTAAACAAAATGAGAATAGCCGTTGTAACGGGTGCTTCGTCTGGCATGGGGCGCGAATACGTTTTTGCCATAGACAGAGAGTTTGATTTTGACGAAATATGGGTTATTGCAAGGCGCAAAGACCGCCTCTGTGAATTACAGCCGCAGTGCAAAACCAAGCTCCGCCCGATAGCCATAGATTTGTCAAAGCAAGAGTCCTTTGATGAATACAAAGAACTCTTGGAGTCGCAAAAGCCGCAAATCGGTCTGCTCATCAACAACGCAGGCTACGGGCTATTCGGTGCCTGTGCGGATATGGACGTTGCAAATCAGCTCGGCATCATCGAGCTGAATGACAAGGCGCTCACTGCCGTCTGCCTTATCAGCCTGCCTTATATGCAGAGCGGCGACAGCATCATCAATATGGGTTCAAACTCCTCGTGGCAACCCGTCCCATACCTCGCGGTTTACGCTGCGAGCAAGGCGTACGTGCTCAGCTTTTCGCGTGCGCTCGGCAGAGAATTGCGCCAAAAAGGCATCCACGTCATGTGCGTATGCCCCGGCTGGATAAAAACCGACTTTTTTGACCGTGCGGTCCACGACGATACGATAAAATACTATGACCGTTGGTATCAGCCGCAGGACGTCGTAAGGCTCGCGCTAAAGGACCTAAAGCGCAAAAAGGCGGTCTCAATACTCGGTTTGCCGGTAAAACTGCAGGTTAGATTGCTCGTCAAACACCTGCCGACAAGCTTTATCATGAACGCTTGGTGCCGACAGCAGGGCAAAAAATAGCAAAGCAAAAGCACCCGTGAGGGTGCTTTTTCATATTAAATAATCTTGTTTACGACCTTGCGAATGACCGCGATTTTTGCCTCGTCTGCAAAATCGGGCATATAGGTCGTCTTTTGGGCGTCATTGCCTGTAAAAAATCTGTAAAACGCCAGTGCCGCGGTATATCTGCCGTAGAGCATCGACAGGTGAAAACCATCTCTCGTCAGCGCCAGTCCGCCCTCGTCAAAATTAAACTCTTTTGTGCGTCTGAGCTCTCTGATGACCTCTCCGACCTTTATCATCGGTAAGCCGTGAGGCCTTAGCGCCTCGGCGGTGGCGGCAATAATGGCGTCCTCCATAGTTTTGCGGTCGTTGTTATAGTCTGCAAAGCACTCTCTGGTGCAGTTTGACTCAAAAGCCCAGGTCTCGTGAAAGACTATTTCGGCACTCGGTCTTTTGCTCTTTACAAACTCTATCAGCTTAGTAAGATAAGGCTCGTACGACTCGATTTTGCCCGACAACGGGCTCGACTGCTGCAACGTTACGTAGTCCCAGTCGTCAGCCTCCAGAGCTTCGGCGAGTGTCACGGCTTTTACAGGGACCGCGTCGCGCTCGTATGAATAGCTTGCCTCTTTATTTTCGATATTATTGCAGTGCATTTCGAGGTTGCAGCCGCCGATAAAGAGGTTGCGAACTTTCATTTCGCCCTCCGCAATATACTCAAGATAGCGGGTCGCGTCAGAGGAAAAGCTGTTGCCGATACAGAGGATTTTCATTTTTATAATCTCCTATATTTATTTTATAAAAGGCAATCTTGAAACGGCGGCGGCACCGATGGCGGTGATTATTATTTCCGGCAGCATATAGCACCCGTTATAAACCGCAGAATAAACTATAGCCAGTCCCGCACCGCTGAAAGTGTCCATTATCCACGCGCTGACGGGCAGGCTTGCAAACACTGTGTCGGTAAAAAACCACTCTGCCCACGCACCGTAAAATACTGCACCCGACACGGTGTGCATTATATACGATGCAAAGAGCACTACGGCAGAGCCGAGCACGAGCGACGATGTCCTGCCGAGACGGTTTTTAAACATACCGCCAAAGCCGAGCACGATATAAGCGAGCAGATAGTCGCAGGTCAATATCAATATCGCGTTTAACAAGCCCATATAGCTATCAGACGTAGGCGTAAATAGCCCTGCCACGGTATTATACGATAACATAACTCTCAAAACGGCGTAAACCGCCGCGGCTTTGAGTCCGTTTTTGATGCCGTACATCCACGAAACGAGCACGACGGGCAGCATCGAGCAGATAGTGACAGTGCCGCCGAAGGGCAGGTTGAGGAATGGTATCAGGTCGCACACCACCTTGACGGCGATGCCGAGTGCTATCATAACCGATGAAGTGACTAAGATTTTGGTTTTGCTTTGGTTCATAAAAAATGCCTCCCAATAAATACAAACGGCAGGCACTTAATAACAAATCCCTTCGGCAGTACTGACTGCATCAGGTTCGGCGGGACTCTCTCAGCTCCAAAATAAGTATTGGGCACCCCGTTTGTATGATATTTGATTTTTTCAGTTGTATTCCGACGGGTCGTATTCGGGCAAGACAACGTCCTCACCCACGGAATTTATGACTACCTTGATGCGCACGTTGATGTCGAGGCGATAGTCCTCCTCGTTGACGGCTTTGCCCGGGATATACGGAGGCGTGTCGTACAGCGACATACCGTACTGTATCTGCCAAGCAGTAACCATCTCGGTGCCGAATTTATCCGAAACAGTGTATTCGCACTTTAAATCGGTGTATTGCGTTTTGTCTTTTTGAGGTACGTTAAGCGCGGCGAGAGCATAAATATTATCCCCCACTATTTCAAACTCATACTCCTGCATATTCTTGGCACCGAAGCTAAACAGTCTGCCGCCTGCATTTGACGCTTCGCTGATTTTATACGCGCTTTCGCTGTCGATTTGAGGCAGCATACGGTATATGGTCTGCGCGAGCACGTCGTCAAGCGTGCAGGTGACTGCGTATTTGTCGTCGCCCTCGGCGTTATACAGGCATCCATTCTCAAAAAACTCGGTCTCGTGCCACGAATCGCCGAGATAAGTCTCAGAGCCGTCGCGGTACAAAACGCCGCTTTGCTTGTCAACGTCATAACTGCCGTTGAGATACAAAAGGCTCACGCTGCCGTCGGCAAAGCCAACCTGGATAAAAAAGTTGGCGCTGTATTTGGTCAAGCCGTTGGTAGCGTTGACGTACTGCTCTATGCTGTCGTAGTGCAAAGCGTTGCAGGACGACAGCAAGAGAGCAAAGCATAATAACAGAGGTAAAAAGCGTTTCATACTATCTGGGTACGTCCTGACCTGCGAGCAAGAGGCCTACGTTCTTTTTGACCGTATTAACCTTGTCGAGCAGTACATAGTATCTGCCCTGACCGTCGATGGTATAATACGCCTTGCTCGTCGTGACACGGTAAAATGCGATTTCGGGGTTTTTGCTCTGCGACTTTATCTTGATGCGCAGAACCTCGGCAGGAGCCTCTTCACCCTCCTCGTACTCGCCCTTGAGCGACATACCGATAATCGAAATGTAAAGGTATCTGAAGTTTTGGGTATCAACGGTCTTGCCGTCTATCCGGACGGTGGTTAGCTTGCCGTTTGAATCCTTGATGAGTTCAAAAACATAGTCCTTGCCGCCAAAGGTTATCGTCAACGTTTCGATATCGTCGATATACATAGACAGCAGATTGTGGTCGAGCATATCTACTATATCCCAGTTAAGCCAAGCGGCGGTATCGAGCGAAATCTCGGCGATAATATCGGTGCAAATCGTTATATCCTGCGAAAGGCTTGATTCGGTGGAATAAGCGTAGTAATAATCGCCGCCGTCCTTGGGATAAGCGATATAAACCGTGCTGACAAATCCGTCAAACTCAAACGAGGCTATCATATCGGGCTCGTCAAGGCCGTACTTTGCAAGCTTTGCCTTGCTAATCGTACCGATATCATATACGTTGTCGCAGATGCCCGTTTCCACTACCGCGTCGCCTACCAAGGAGCCGAGCGAAGTGAGCAGAGTCGTCTGAAAGTTTGTGCTGTCGGGATAAACAAAGTTTTTGCCCTCGGGTACGTAATCGAGCGGCTCGACTGCGCGCCACGAGCCTACGAGCGCGTCGGCAGGCTGGCTGTCTGCGCCGTCAACGTAAACTCTGAGCTCATCCATGACTGCATATTTACCTGCAGGCATGGTGAAATATACTCTGACGTACTGCACTGCGTCGTCGCTCTTAAACTCGTAAGAGTATTTTTTGTACTCTTTGTTCGACTGGTCGTACGTCATATTTATATCGGTCTCGACAAAGGTTTTGCCTATGTCGGTCGAATACGCTATGCGGCTTGCTTCGGGCAGATAAGCACCCGTGCTTTCGTCCCTTAGCATACCGAATTCAACCTTGTAATTGCCGTCAACTGCATAGTTGACGAGGCAAATATCAATGTAAAACTCTTTTTTGTCACTCGATTTGACGCCTGCAAACAGACTGCCGTCGGTCCAGGTCGTATAAGTGCCGCTAAATGTCTTTTTGTCCTTTAAGAGGTCGGTGACTGCCGTAGCACTGCCGTCTATCTGATATGCCGCGGCATTGTCGGACAGCGAGCAAAGTTTAAACTGGCTGGCAACGAGCGTGATGTCGTTTTTGGGCCACGAAATAGTAACGTTGTCGATATTATATACGTCCTCGGTCTCGGTTATCGGATAAACGAGCAGAGCGGTGAGATAATACGACTCGGGCAATAAAAGTGACTCTTCGAGGTCGGTGGCAGGCAACATATAAACTATGTCCTTGCCGACGTATCTCGCGTAATAATACGAGCCTGTCGGGTCGGATTTGCCTATGATAACCTTATGCGCCTCGCCGCTCGTGGTTACGAGAGTAAAGCTGGCTGTGGCGTTTGCTTCGCTGTCGAGGCCGTATTCCTCAAAGCCGAGGTGGTTTTTAACCTTGCCCGAAGCGAGCACGTAAGTGGCGTTGACTACTAACTGAGAGAATTTTTCTTTATCATATCCGACGTATTCCGCGCCGACGAATATCAGCGAGGACGTGCTACCCGACGTCTTACGCAGTATTTTGTAAGAGCCGTACTGATTTGTGATAGTGAGCGTCTGGATGTCGCTGCGCGACTTTTGGGGGAATACAAACGGCTTGCCCGTCGAAGCAATAACCGTGTCGCCGTCGGTATCGTAGCCGTCGAGAGCGGTAAGCTCTATCTCGATAGCCTCTTTGCCGTCGAGCTCGAGTATAGTGCCGACGATGATGCCTATCGCGTCGTGTGCGTAAGGTGTTTCGTCTGCGAGATACTTATAAAAATCTGCGTATTTTACTGATTTTGAGCCGCTGCCGCCGACAATGGTGACGTCATCCGTGCTTGCCGTGTCGTCGGTTACAACGGTAATTTTGTTATTGCTCCCCGCTATGCTGAGGGCAAACTGATATATGCGGTTTTTGGTTGTGCTGGTCGTGATGGCGTTTTGCCTGCCTGCAAACTTGACGGTATAGCTGCCGTCGATGGTTGCCAGCGCCTCCGTCACCTCGTCAGTCAGCGCATATTGATCGTCCTCGCTGACCTCTACGATGTCGCTCTGAGGCTTTATAAACATATAAGCGACAAACAGTATGATAGCTACCAAAAAGACCGATGCGATAATGATGATTTGCTTTTTCATCACATGTGTCTCCTCTTGATAAATACCACGATGCCGGCTATGAGCAGGATAAGCGGTGCAACAGCCGAGATGAGTATCGTCAGGAAGGTTGCAGTGCCGGTTTCGATTTCTACGGGGTCGTTAATGAGTCGTCTCGAGCTGATGTCGGGTGTGACGCGCTCACTGTTGATAAGTCTTGCCGCACACTTGATGATGCTGTCGTTGGCACAATTCATCTTGAGGTAGTCGTCCGAAGCAAAATCGGTGGAGCCTACGAGCAAAACGTATTGATAAACCTGAGTATTGTAATTGAGGTCGTCGTTTTTGTAATTCATATAGCGCGACATCAGCATAATAGGCATAGCGTGAGCCGCAGAGTCCTCGGTAACGGTTGTCTTGGTGTCGCCGTCGGTGACTTGATAGCTATATTGCGAAACGGCGTTTGCAGAGGTGCTGATAACCGTCTCGATGTTGATGCCCGTGCGCACACGGGTTTCGTCAATGTAGAGCTCAACCGCGTTGGCAAAATAGGTGTTGGCGTCCATCGCGTTTTGGAATACCTGATACGAATAGCTATCGGTAGCCCCGATATACTCGCCGATTACGGTATAGCCTGCAGAGCCGACGACCGAGCGCACGCCGTCACAAATCTTGTGGAACGGCTTGTAGCCGATGCCCCAGTACTCGAGCAGATATTCCTGCAGATTGGGCAATTCGGGCGTCGAAGCGTCAACAAACACGATGAGGTTGTTATACTTTGCGACAAACTCCTCGATTTTTTCAACCTCCGTGGTGGTGTCGGGGTTTGCGGGGTCGTAGCCGATAAAGTCAAAGGTCGGCTTGTAAATGATAAGAGTGCGTGCCGCCTCGGGTATCTCTTCGGTAGCGAGGTCAACGTCGGTTACGGAGTAGCCTGCGTCGAGATAAATCTGCTTGAGCATCATATCGTCGGTGACTGCCTCACCGTGCTTGACGGTAAACGCTACGTTCTGAGGCTCCTCGATAGAGCACTGCAAAAATGCGGACGTAAACTTGAGCTCGCCGTTAAAGGCGTACAGCTCTTCGTCCTCGTTCACCTGATAAAAGGCGTCGGCAGACAAAATGCGATAGTGATATTTGCCCTCGATAATGACGTTGGAAGCCGTGATGGTCGTGCCGGTCTGCTCACGGTATTTTTCGACCGAGCCGGGGTCACGGGTGATGTCGAGATATTTAACCGAGATATAATCGGGATACATTTCGGCGTAATTTTCCGCAAGGTCGCGGATGTATCTGACGTATGCGTTTGATTCAAAGAGGTCGCGTGCCGCGCAGAAATTGACAGTAATCTGATAGTCCTCGCCGCCTGCAAACAGGTCGTCGAGTATCGCCTTAGAGTCCTCGCCGATAGCGGTAAAGTCCTCTTCCGAGAGGTCAACCGCCAGTCCTGCGGCGAGACCGAGAGACGACAGCAGCATATTGAGTGCGAGCACGAGTGCGACAAATCCGCAGGTGAGCACTATGCTTATGGTGCCGTACTTAAAGCGGGAGGATTTTAAAAACTTGTTCCAGTTCATATTTTCATCCTCCTATCACGACCAACGGCGTTTCTCGTACACCCTAACGGTGAGGAAGAGAAATACCGCGGCAAAACTGATAAAGTAAACTATGGCGGTCACGTCAAGCACCTCGTTTGCAAAAGGAGCGTAGCGTGACGAAAACGAAAACCACTTGAGCACTACTCTTATCCACTCAACGTCCACGAGGTCAGCGAGAAAATCGACGAGTATCGTGGAAATCGTTACACCGATGGAGGTGACTGCGGCGATGAGCTGATTTTCGGTCAGAGCCGACAAAAACAAGCCGATGGCGAGGAATGCACATCCGAGCAAAAAGATGCCGAGGATGTTAGCCATAATGACCGAAAGGTTAGGCGAGCAGTAAATATATAAAAGTACAAAGTTAAACGAGTTTACGATAAACGTGACGGCGTATATCGTGACTGCGGCGAGATATTTGCCCATAACCATACCCGTCAGCGAAACGGGAGTGGTGAGCAAAATCTGCTCGGTGCGCGAGCGTCTGTCCTCGCTAAAGAGCTTCATAGTCAGCAACGGCAAAAGCACCGCAAATACCATGACGAGGTAAACAAAATATTCGCTTACCGTAGTCGTGCTGTCGCTCGAAGGGTTTAAGAGGTTGAGATAACTGAACAAAATGCCCGATACTGCGAGGAACATTCCGCAGAATATATAACCTATCGGGGTGATAAAGTAAGCCTTTAGCTCACGCTTGTATATAGCGCCCATAGATTATCTCACTACCTTTCTCTTTGCCTTTTTTGTGCCCTTGTCGGCACCGTCGTCGCCTTTGTCGAGCAGTTTGAGGAATATATCCTCAAATCCGAGCTCCATGCCCTCGATAGAAACGATAGGCCAATTATTTTTTGAGCACATAAAGAATATCGTCTTGCGGACGTCAACTCTCGGCTCCGATTCTATCATAAAGCTTACGCTGTCGGTGTCTCTGTGGCCGAGCAGGCTGGCAGACTTGACGCCGGGCAAATCCTTTAGTGCCGCCAAAACCGCGTCTTCCGGTCCGACGATACGCACCTCGAGCCTACGGCTGCCTTCGACCGCGTTAATAAGGTCCTCGGTTTTTTCGTTGGCGACGAGCTGACCCTTGTTGATGACTACGATGCGGTCGCACACAGCCTGAACCTCGGGCAGGATGTGGGTAGAAAGTATAACGGTATGGTCCTTGCCGAGCATACGGATTAGATTGCGAATATCTACTATCTGTCTCGGGTCAAGACCTATGGTGGGTTCGTCGAATATCAGCACCTTGGGGCTGTTGATGAGCGCCTGAGCGATGCCCACGCGCTGCTTGTAGCCCTTGGACAGGTTGCGTATGCGGCGGTTATAAACGTCGGTTATACGCACTACGTCACAGATTTCCTTGAGGTGCTTTTCCCTCGGGAGCTTGCACCCCTTAAGGTCGTAAACGAATCTCAGATACTCTGCGACTGTCATCTCGGGATAGAGCGGCGGTATCTCGGGCAAAAAGCCGATGTGCTTTTTGGCCTCGGTGGGATGCTCGAGTATGTCGATGCCGTCTATCTTTGCGGTGCCTTCCGACGCCGAAAGATAGCCCGTGATGATGTTGAGCGTGGTGGATTTGCCTGCGCCGTTAGGTCCGAGGAAGCCCAAGACTTCGCCCGTTTGAGCCGTGAACGACAGGTTTTTGACCGCCTGCTTTTTGCCAAAGTTTTTGCTGATATTGCAAACTTCTATCATATTAATAAACTCCTTTGCCGGGTTTAGCCCCGACAACGCTTAATCTTTTTTGCCTATAACCAAGCCGAGGTCGTCGAGTGCCTGCTGAGGGACCTCCGCAGGGCAATTTGTCATGAGCTCGCTCGCGTTTTGTACCTTGGGGAATGCTACGACCTCTCTCAGCGAATCTGCGCCGAGCATCTGCATAACCAGTCTGTCGAGACCGAGGCCCATGCCACCGTGAGGAGGAGCGCCGTACTTGAATGCGTCGAGCAGATAACCGAACTTTTCGTGTGCTTCCTCGTCGCTGAGTCCGAGCAGCTCAAAAATCTTGTTTTGCAGTACGGGGTCGGTGATACGGATGGAGCCGCTCGAAAGCTCGATGCCGTTGAGCACGAGGTCGTACGCCTTGGCTCTGACGTTAGCCTTGTCGGTTTCGAGATAAGGCAGACATTCGTCAAGCGGAGCGGTGAACGGATGGTGCATAGCGAGCCATTCGCCGGTCTCCTTGTCGTATTCAAAGAAGGGCATTTCGACAACCCAGAGAAATTTGTAGCCCGTTCTCTCGATATTAAGCTTATTGGCGGTGTGTATGCGGAGCTGTCCGAGCTGTGTATAAACGTCGCTCGCATTGCCGTCGGCTATGATGAGCAGTACGTCGCCGTCCTCGCAATCAGCCTTGGCGCAGATGGCGTTTATCTCGTCCTCGGTCATAAACTTTGCAAACGAGCAAGCCGTCTGTTCTGCCTTGCGTATCCACGCGAGGCCCTTGGCACCGCAGCCCTTGGCGTATTCGGTGAGCTTGTCGATTTCCTTGCGAGTCAGCTCTTTTGCCTTGCCTTTGACGTTGATGCCGCAGACTCTGCCACCCTCGGCGAGTGCACCCGTGAATACGCTGAAGCCGCAGTTTGCTACCTCGTCGCTGAGGTCAACAATCTCCATGCCGAAACGCATATCGGGCTTGTCACTGCCGTAGTGCTTGATGCAGTAATCGTACGTATATCTGGGGATAGGAGTAGTAACGTCAACGTCGAGAGCCTCCTTAAAGAGTCTCTTGATGTAACCTTCGACGAGCTTGTGGATGTCCTCTTGGTCAACAAAGCTCATTTCGAGGTCAATCTGCGTAAATTCGGGCTGACGGTCGGCTCTGAGGTCCTCGTCTCTAAAGCAGCGTGCTATCTGCATATAGCGGTCAAAGCCTGCTACCATAGTGAGCTGCTTGTATAATTGAGGAGACTGAGGCAGAGCGTAAAAGCTGCCCTTGTGGACTCTCGAAGGTACAAGGTAGTCGCGCGCACCTTCGGGTGTGGAACGGATAAGGATAGGCGTTTCTATCTCGATAAAGCCGTTTTCGTCAAAATAGTCTCTGGTAATCTTTGCAACCTTGTGTCTGAATGCGATGTTGCGTTGCAAAACGGGGCGGCGCAGGTCGAGATAGCGGTGGCGGAGGCGTAATTCTTCACTCGCCTTGGTATTGTCGTTGATATCAAAGGGAGGCGTTTCGCTCTCGCCCAAAACCTTGAGCTCCTTGACAAAAATCTCGATGTTGCCGGTAGGGATATTGGGGTTTTTGCTCGTCCTTTCGCGGACAACGCCGGTAGCACAGAGGACGTATTCGCTCCTTGCGCCAAAAGCCTTGTCAAAGACGGCCTTATCTGTATCTTCGTCAAAAGCGAGCTGTACTATGCCACTGCGGTCACGCAGGTCTATAAATATTATGCTGCCGAGGTCGCGCTGTTTTTGAACCCAGCCGCAGACGCAGACGGTGGCGCCTATGTCACTTTCACGCAAGTCGCCGCAATAATGTGTGCGGCGCGAAGAGCCGAGAAGTTCTGCCATAAAATAAATTTCCCCTTATATATCTGTTATATATTTTCGATTATCTTTTCTGCGCTTAACTGAACCTTAACCTTGCTGCCGTCAGCCATATTCTGCAGAGCGGCTTCGCCGTCCGCGAGCTCGGTATCGCCGATAATGAGTACGTATTTTGCCTCGATTTTGTTGGCGTACTTCATCTGAGCCTTGAGCGAGCGTGAGCAAATATCGGTCTCGGCTACGACGCCGCATTTACGCAGGTCGTTGGCGAGCACCTGAGCCTTTGCCACGGCGTCGCCGCCCAAAGGAGCTATATACACCGTAGGACCTGCATCGTCGGAAGGCAGGAGGTTTTCGTTCTTTAAGCAATTTATCAGTCTGGTGACGCCCATAGCAAAACCTACTGCAGGCAGGTTTTGACCGCCGATTTGCTCGGTGAGTCCGTCATATCTGCCACCGCCTGCTACGGCGCTCTGAGCGCCTATGCCGCCTGCTACAAACTCAAACACCGCACCCGTGTAGTAATCAAGTCCGCGCACGACCTTGGGGTCAGCGGTATATACTACTCCAAAGCTGTCGAGCAGCTTCAAAAGTGTATCAAACTTTGTCTTGCAGCTGTCGCAAACGTGGTCAACCGTTCTGGGAGCGTCTGCGGCTACGGCTATACAGTCGGGGCACTTGCAGTCGAGTATGCGCAGAGGATTTGTTTCGAGCCTCTGCTTGCAGGTGTCGCACAGCTTGTCGGTATGCAAAGAGAAATAATCTTTGAGCGCCTGTCTGTATGCAGGGCGGCACTCGGGGCAACCGACGGTATTTATCTTTAATTCAACGCCCGAAAGTCCGAGCTTTTTTAAAAATCCGTCTGCGAGCGCGATAACGGTAGCGTCGGCTTCGGGGGCTTCGCTGCCGTAAAGCTCGGTGCCGAATTGCCAAAACTCTCTCGAGCGTCCTGCCTGCGGCTTTTCGCGCCTGAAAAAGTTTGTAAAATAAAACATCTTGAGCGGCATAACTCCGGCGTATAAGCCGTTCTCGATAACCGAGCGAGCTATGCAGGCGGTGCCTTCGGGTCTCAGAGTGAGGCTCGACTCATCCTTATCTATAAAGGTGTACATTTCTTTTTGCACGATGTCGGTGGATTTACCGACGCCGCGGCAAAAGAGGTCTGTGCTCTCAAAGGTCGGGAATCTTATTTCTTTAAAGCCAAAGAGACGGCACTGCTCACGGGCAGCGTTTTCGATAAAACGCCATGCAGGTATCTCGCTCGGCAAAATATCGAGCGTACCCTTTGGCTTTTGAATGTTAGGCATAAATCACTTTTGTCCTTTCAATATCTCACGCCATTCGAGGTCTCCTCTATCGAGACCGAGTATCAGAGACTCGGCGGTGGCGATATTGGTAGCTACGGGAATGTTGTATTTATCACAAGCCTGTACCAGCTCGGCTTCGGTATCGCGGTACTCCTCGTCGCACGAGGGGTCACGCAGCAATATCAGCAGATCGACCTCGTCGTACGCGATTTTGGACGCTATCTGCTGCAATCCGCCGTGAAAGCCGGCCAGCATTCTTTCGATATTAAGTCCTGTTGCCTCTGAAATATACTTTGCCGTAGTAGCTGTAGCGCAGATGTTGTGTCTGCTGAGTATGCCGCAATAAGCGATGCAAAACTCGGTAATCAGCTCTTTTTTCTTGTCGTTGGCAATAATAGCGATGTTCATACTGTCCTCCTAATAACGGTATTGTAAAATCATTTTAGATACTGTTTGCGTTTTTTGGTGCTATAGACGTTTTGAAACAGCGGTACCTTTTGTCCGCACATACGATGTACGATATTAAGGAATGCGGCTTCGTACGGCTTGGCTCTCTCTTTTTTGTCCTCAAAAAACGAGAGGCGGCCACTCTCTTGATCAATGGGCAGCGTAGGGTCAAACGGCACTATGCCGATGAGCTGCAGCGACGACGCTCTGATTATCTCGAGCGCATCGGGCAGACTGCCGAGATCGGCAGACTCCTTGCGATAGGTATTGATAACGAGCTTCATCGACCTCAGCTCGTAGCTCGCGAGCGCCTGAGCGGTTTTTTCGGCGGCTCTGACGGATGCCGACTGATGCATTGAAACGACTAAAGCGTCATCCGACACCGACACGAACTTTGAGTAATATTCGGTCATATCGGCGCCGCTGTCTATCAGCACAAAGTCGTATCTCTGTCTGAGGTCGGCAAAGAGCTTTTTGTAGCTTTCGCGCGGAATCTCTTCATCTATAAATCTCATTGGCGCAGGCAAAAAGTCAAAGCCCTGTCTCAGCGTCCTGACTGCACTGTCAAAATCGCAGTCACCCTTCAGTACGTCGCAGCAGTCAAACAGTACGTCGCTCTCGAGCCTCAGTACCATGTCCATGCACCGCATGCCAAAGTCGCCGTCAACGACCAGCACTTTTTTGCCTATAACCGACAGGCAGGATGCAATGTTGGCTGTGACGGTGGTTTTGCCCACTCCGCCTTTAAAGCCGGTAATAAATACTACGTCACCCATTGCGTCATTTCCCCTTGTACATAATTATAGATATAATATCTTACTACAAAAAGAGCAATATGTCAACCGATATGGCCTACTTTTTGCCACTAAAAAAATAAAAAACTTTTTTGCAAAAACATATTGCATTTGAGATTTTTTTGTGATATATTGTGTAAAACAAGACTTTAACGAGCGGCGCTGTGACACCGACAAGGCTGTTAATATTCGGTTTATGACCTAACTATGCCCTGTCGCTTTATGCAGACAGGGTAATTTTTTTGTGAGGCACAGACTATGCTAACGGTTAAATCTGCTATACTCGACGCGCAATCCATGGAACGCACGCTCATCCGCATAGCACATCAAATCATCGAAAAATGCGACGACCGCAAAACGGTATCGGTCATCGGCATACGCCGCCGCGGAGTGCCGCTGGCAAAAGAAATCGCAAAGAATATCGAGCTATACAGCGACATAAAAACCGAGCTCGGCGAGCTCGACATTACGCTGTACCGCGACGACCTCGGCGAATTCAGCGAGCAGCCCACGGTCAACTCGACAGACATCCCGTTTGACGTAAACGGCAAGACGATAATACTCGTTGACGACGTATTATATACCGGCCGCACGGCGAGAGCCGCGATAGACGCGCTGATAGCTCTCGGCAGACCCGCCTGCATCAAGCTGTGCGTGCTGATAGACCGCGGTCACAGAGAGTTGCCCATCAGAGGCGACTTTGTAGGCAAAAACGTACCGACCTCCAAAAAAGAGATGATTTCGGTGCGACTGCCCGAATATGACGGCGTAAAGGACGTTATCATACTCGAAAACACTTAATTTCGTTTACAATAATTTAATATAAGGAGATTACCCACATGAAACTCGTTTACGGCGTAAAAGACAAGCCCAAGTTCGGTCAGCTCATCGTGTTTGCTCTGCAGCAGTTGCTCGCAATCATGGCAGCTACCATCGCAGTCCCCGCTATCATCGGCAACGGCATGAGCTCTGTTGCAGCTCTCTTCGGTGCAGGTGTAGGCACTATCGTTTACCTCCTTTTCACAAAGTTTAAGAGCCCCGTATTCCTCGGTTCTTCGTTCGCATTTCTCGGCTCTATGGGCGCCGCATTTGCAGGTGCCGCTTCTACCGCTGTCGGCTATCTCGGCCTTATCATCGGCGCTATACTCGCAGGTCTCGTATATGTAATCATCGCCATCATCGTCAAGTTTGTCGGTGTTAATTGGCTCAACAAATTGATGCCCGCAGTCGTTATCGGCCCCACGGTTGCCATCATCGGCTTGTCGCTCGCAGGCAACGCAGTAGGCGACCTCCAAAAAGCGGCTTTTAATCCCGAGGCTTCCGTTTACGTTTGCCTCGCTTGCGGTCTCATCACACTTATCGTTACCATGCTTTGCTCGGTTTACGGCAAGCCCAAGGGTATGCTCAAGATGATACCCTTTGTTATCGGCATACTCGCAGGCTACGTAGCTTGCCTCATCTTTACTCTCATCGGCAAATCCAGCGGCAACGCCGCACTTATGGTACTCGACATCGACTCCTTTGTAAAAGGTCTCATCCCCGACGGTGTAGTAAGCATCAAGACCTTCTTTGCAGTACCCGAGTTTACCTTCCTCACCGCTCTCGGCGGCTTTAGCGAAATCACCGGCGAATACATCGGCACTATCGCAGTTGCATACGTTCCCGTAGCATTCGTTGTCTTTGCAGAACACGTCGCAGACCACAAGAACATCTCCTCTATCATTGAAACCGACCTGCTCGAAGAGCCCGGTCTCCACAGAACCCTGCTCGGCGACGGCATAGGCTCTATGGCAGGTGCATTCTTCGGCGGCTGCCCCAACACCACCTACGGCGAATCCATCGGTTGCGTAGCTATCTCGGGTAACGCTTCCATCGTAACCATACTTACCACCGCCATCATGGCAATCGTTATCGCTTTCCTCAATCCGTTTGCAGTATTCCTCGCTTCTATCCCCAACTGCGTAATGGGCGGCGTTTGCATGGCTCTGTACGGATTTATCGCAGTATCCGGCCTCAAGATGGTTCAAAAGGTTGACCTCGAGGACAACCGCAATCTGTTTGTAGTATCCGTAATCCTCATCGCAGGTATCGGCGGTCTGTCGGTATCCTTTGGTAAAGTTACCATCACTACCATCGCTTGCGCACTCATCCTCGGCATCATCACCAACGTTATCCTTAACCTCAAAAAAGACAACAAGTAATATAACCGCCATGGCGCTCGGGCAAAACCCGGGCGCTTTTTTGTTGACATTTCTGCGGTTTTATGTATAATTAGTTTATCAATTCAACCGAGGTCACCGATGAAACTGATATACGGTATCAAAGACAAGCCCAAGTTCAGCGCATTAGTAGCTTTTGCTCTGCAGCAAATGCTCGCCATAATAGCAGGCACCGCCGCCGTACCCAATATAGTCGGTCAAGGTCTGTCACCGTCTGCGGCACTCTTTGGAGCAGGCGCGAGCACCATAGTATATCTGCTGTTTACAAAGTTTAAGAGCCCCGTTTTCCTCGGCTCGTCGTTTGCTTTTATCGGCTCGATGATGGCGGCATTCGGAGGCGCGGTCTCTATGAGCGCAGGCTATCTCGGCTTGATAATCGGTGCGACTTTTGCGTGTATCGTTTACGTTATCTTTGCAATAGCGGCAAAGATAGTCGGCACGGGATGGATAGGCAAGCTGTTGCCGCCTGTGGTTATGGGCTCTGCGGTAATGATTATCGGTCTGTCGCTGTCTGCAAACGCAGTTTCTATGCTGACGACCTCGCTCGCAACCACAAACCCAAATTTGTCTATGCTCTGCGGCATTTTTTCACTGCTCGTAACGGTGCTTTGCTCTGTGCGTGGCGGCAAAAAGCTATCTGCTTTTCCTTTTGTTATCGGAATATCCTCGGGCTATATATTCGCCCTCGTATTTACGCTCGTCGGCAAATGCACAGGCAACCCGAGCCTGATGATGATAGATTTCGGCATCTATGCAGATATGCAGTGGGTGCCCGACTTTACCTTTGTAACTGCATTCGGCGGTGAATATGACTTTGGTCAGTTCGGTGGCATCGGCGGCTATATCGCCACGCTCGCGGCGGCGTATATACCCGTAGCCTGCGTCACCTTTGCCGAGCATATAGCAGATCACAAAAACCTCTCGTCCATTATCGAAACCGACCTGCTCACAGACCCCGGCTTGCACCGCACTCTGCTCGGTGACGGCGTTGGCTCTCTGGCAGGTGCTCTGCTCGGCGGTTGTCCCAACACGACTTACGGCGAATCAATCGGTTGCGTGGCTATCACGGGCAACGCTTCGACGGTAACGATACTCGCCACCGCCATATTGTCAACGGTTTGCTCATTCGTTGCACCGTTTGCGGCGTTTTTGCTCTCAATACCGAGCTGCATTATCGGCGGAATATGCTTTTCACTATACGGATTTATTGCCGTTTCGGGCTTTAATATGATAAAAAAGGTCAACCTCGACGAACACAAAAACGTCTTTATCATCGGCTCTATGCTGATAACCGGTGTAGGAGGGCTGACCGTCACCTTCGGCACTCTTTCGCTCACCCCCGTTGCCTGCTCTTTAATTATAGGAGTCGCGGCAAATCTGATTTTAAACATAAAAAAAGACCGCTGAGCGGTCTTTTATTTTAGTCCATTTTACCGAGGTAAATCGGTGACTTTTTGCCAAGGAAATAATTTTTGATAACGCCGCGCAGTTCTTCGGGCATCAGCGGCTCCTGCATAATGTTGTCTATGCTTATCCACTTTGTGCCGACCTGACCTATGTCAAGGTCGGTGGGCTCGGATTTTTCGCCTATTATGTTGCAGACAAACATAAACTCGATGCGGTGAGTTCTTTCGCTAAAGCCCTCGCGGATAAACAAGAGTGACTGAGGCTCTACGGTGTAACCCGTCTCCTCTTTTACCTCGCGGCAGAGCGCCTCGAGCATCAGCTCGTTTGTTTCCTGACCGCCTCCGGGCAGGGTATAAAACATCTTGCCGTCAACGCATTTTTCGGCCACGAGCAGCTTGGTGCGATCAATGATGATGGCTTTGATAGAATTTTTGAGTACCATAACAAAACACCTTCCTTTGTTGGCAAATATATCACTTTTTGGCTTTACTGTCAAGCATATTACGGCTAATAATTTCATATTCATTTAACCGAAAGGTGTGATGATAATGAAAAAGACAGTTTGTATCCTGATTATCCTATGTATGGCGTTTGGCTTATCCGTCGGCGCGTCCGACGCGCCCGAAACAAACACCGACAAGTACGGTGCCGACCTTGCGACTAGCCAAAACGAACATCAAGACGACGTAGCCGAAGCCTCGTATATCATAGACGACTTTTGGCTTTCTACTGCGGCGTTCACGGGCAATTTTGCCGTAAAATCCGCGGTGCTGATAGAAGCCTCAACGGGCAAGGTGCTGTATAGCCAAAGCCCCGACACCAGACTCCCCATCGCGTCGGTGACAAAGATAATGACGCTCCTGCTCGCCTTTGAAGCGATAGACAACGGCGTGCTGACCTACGACGGATATATCACTGCGTCCGAGCACGCATCGTCTATGGGCGGCTCTCAGATGTACCTCGAGGTGGGCGAAAAACTGACCGTGGACGATACTCTCAAGGCGATAGCGGTAGCTTCCGCCAACGACGCGGCAGTGGCTATGGCAGAGGCAATCGGCGGCAGCGAAGAGACCTTTGCCGAAATGATGAACGCCAAGGCGCTTTCGCTCGGTTGTACCAACACTCATTTTGTCAACGCGAGCGGTCTTCCCGAGGCAGACGCCTATTCGTCGGCTATGGACGTGGCGCTGATTTCGCAAGAGCTTATCAAGCATACCGACGTTTACAAATACACGACCATCTGGATGGACACCCTGCGCGGAGGTGCCTTCGGCATCAATAATACAAACAAGCTGATACGCTATTACCCGGGCGCTACGGGACTCAAAACCGGCTACACCGCCGAAGCAGGCTATTGCCTCTCGGGTACGGCAGAGCGTGACGGTATGACCCTGATAGCCGTCGTGCTGGGCGGCGCGACGAGTAACGAGCGGTTTGCGTGCGCAAAAGCCATGCTCGACTACGGATACGCGACTTACCGTATGACAGAGCCGGCGGTCACTCTGCCCGACAGCGTCAAGGTAGTCGGAGGCAAGCAACAGGAAGTCAAGATAGAGTTTACTCCGCTCAAACTGCTCGATACCAAAACTGGCGGAGGCATAACCGCGAGCTATTATCTCAACGAGAGCGTCAGTGCTCCGATAGCAAAGGGTGACAAGATAGGCTACGTGCTCTATACGGGCGGAGGCACCGAGATAGCTCGGGCTGACATAACCGCGGCGGAGGACGTAGAGACAACCGATTTTGTATTTTTGTTTTTTAAGACGCTTAAATCTGCATTTTTGATTGACTAATCACGGATAAAAGAGTATAATCTCTACAAATAAAAAATTAACGCAAAGGACGCACAAATCAATGGTTTCATTAAAGTATTCCCAAATCAAAGGCATATCTTCCTCTGACATCGCATCGCTGCACTCAGCGCTCGCGGTCGCAGACCGCAAGCTCAAGGATAAAAGCGGCGAAGGCAACGACTATGTGGGCTGGCTCGACCAACCTGTAAATTACGACAAAGAGGAATTTGCTCGCATCAAGGTCGCGGCTGAAAAAATCAGGCAAAACAGCGACGTCCTGCTCGTAGTCGGCATCGGCGGCTCTTACCTCGGCGCAAGAGCTGTCATCGAGTTTTTGCACGGCTCTTACTACAACCGCGCGCACAAGCCCGAAATATACTTTGTCGGCAACAGCTTTTCGAGCGAAGAGCTCGAGGAGGTCCTCTCGTTTTGCGAAGGCAAGCGCGTAGCCGTCAACGTTATTTCCAAGTCCGGCACAACCACCGAATGTGCCGTTGCATTCCGCATTATACGCAACTACATGGAGAGCCGTTACACCAAAGACGAGCTCAAGGACCGCATTTTTGCCACCACCGACAAGTCAAAGGGTGCTCTCAGAGCACTCGCTACGGCAAACGGCTACGAAACCTTTGTCGTTCCCGACGATATCGGAGGCAGGTTCAGCGTGCTGACGGCAGTCGGTCTGCTGCCAATCGCAGTCAGCGGCGCCGACATCGACGCACTCATGCAGGGTGCGTACGACGAGCGTGCCAAGCTGCTCTCGGAAGGTATGACCAACGACGCATACACATACGCCGTCCTCCGCAACGCATACCTAGCAAAAGGAAGAACGACCGAAGTAATGGTTAGCTACGACCCTTGCTTTAGATTTATGGGCGAATGGTGGAAGCAGCTCTTCGGCGAGAGCGAAGGCAAAGACAAAAAAGGCCTCTTCCCTGCCAGCGTAACCTTCTCTACCGACCTGCACTCGCTGGGTCAGTTTATACAGGACGGCTCGCCCGTTTTGTTTGAGACTATCTGCCGCAACACAAAGCCGAGCACCAAGATGACCGTGCCGTTTGACAACGACAACAGCGACGGTCTCGGCTATCTCGCAGGCTCGAGCCTCGCCGCCATCAGTGATAAGGCGCTCACGGGCACTCTGCTCGCACACCGCGACGGCGGCACCGACAGCCTCGTTATAGACTACGACGGACGCAACGAGCACACCCTCGGCGAATTGATTTATTTCTTTTTCATCGCCTGCGGAGCATCCGCTTACATCCTCGGTGTCAATCCGTTTAATCAGCCCGGCGTAGAGGCTTATAAAAAGAATATGTTTGCGCTACTCGGCAAACCCGGCTACGAGGAACTGCGTAATCAACTAATGTCTCAAAAGCTTGATTTTAATGCTTGACATTTTACAAGTTTGCAGTTAAAATAAGTATATCAAAAATACTTGGAGGTATTTATCATGCTTAACTTACTCGTAGGTAAAAAAGGCTCCGGCAAGACCAAGACCCTCGTCGCTGAGGTAAACAAAGCATCCGAGACCAGCAACGGCGTCGTTGTCTGTGTCGAATACGGCAAGTCCCTCACTTTTGACGTAAAATATCACGCAAGACTTGTTGACGCACTCGAGTACGGTGTGCAAAGCGCCGATACGCTCTACGGCTTTGTTTGCGGTATGCTCGCAGCCAACTACGACGTTACCGATATATTTATAGACAATGGCATCAAGCTCTGCGGAGGCGAAGCGGCTGATTTCTTTGATTTTGCCGCCAAAATCTGCAAGACCCTCCCCGAAAACGTAAATTGCGTCATCAGTGCTTCGGTCGAGCCCGAGTTGGTTCCCGCCGAGCTCAAGGGTTTTGTCAGAGCTAATGGCTAAATCTCCTTTTGTCAAAGACAGCCTCCTGCGCACCGGTCTGTTTTACACCGCTTCGAGCCTCTTGTATCTGTGGATTGTATCCGCATCGACGAGCGGCAGCGGCAATATAAACAGCCTCGCAGGTATGATAGCAGTCAAGCTCTTGATACTGCTCGCTTTTTCGGCAGTATTTGGGTTTTCGTATTTTGTTTTCGGCAAAAACATAATGCCCACGGCACAGCGCGCACTGCACGTCATCATACTGATGATAGCGTGGGTTGCCGCGTTTATCCTGCTCGGCAATATAGGTGATTCGGTACCCAATATCGTTATGTCGATACTCGTAGCTCTCGGTTTGTATTTCGTCGCGTACCCACTCGGCATACTGATACATCACCTTATCAAAAAAATCAAATAAACATTTCAGCTCCCGCAAAAAACGGGAGCTGTTTTGCAAGGAGTAGTATGAAAAAACTTAATATCAGCGCCTTTAACCGTTATCGCGGTGCGGATGAACTGATTATTTACAACAAATCCGGCGAAAACACCGGAACCAACGCATACGGCTGTGAGGCAGTCGTAGGTATGAACGGTGTCGTCGTCCAAGTCGGCTCCAATGACCGCAAGGTGCCCGTAGGCGGTTTTGTGATTTCCGGTCACGGCATCATGGCACAGGCTATCAAAAGCGAGATAACCGTTGGCACGCGCGTCGTCGTCAGTGCCGAAAGAATGGAGATAGAGTATCAAGCCGACCCTGCGGCAACAAAAGAGCTTTACCGTGCTCGTGTCGCCGAAATTCAAGAGAGGTTTGAAAACGTCTATATGGGCTCGTCCGACGCCGATATCAGACTGATTAACGACCTTATGGCAGACGGCGCAGACGCCGCAGAGGAGGGCGATTTTACTAAAGCAAAGTCAAAGCTCGACCAAGCATACTGCCGCACCGCTTCGGGCTGTGAGGACGAAGTCCGCGCCGTATGGCACCGCCCGAGAGAGCACTCCTACGAGCAGGTAGATGCCTACGTAAAGCGCTTTAAGGACGCAGGCTTTAACCTTATGCTGATAGAAACCAACTACGAGGGCTACAGCAATACTCCCAAGCTCAAGTACGACTATCTGCCGCCGCGCAAGGGATACGAAACCTTTGACGTCATACAGAGCTACATCGACGCAGGCAAAAAGTACGGCGTCAAGATACACGCTTGGCTCGAGGACTTCTTTTTCGGCGTAAAGGAGACGGGCTGTCCCATGGCGGAGCTGCACCCCGAGCTTATGGCTCGCACCAAGTCGGGTTCGCTGCTACACGATGCGTACGACACGTTTTATTTCCTAAACCCCGCGCTCGACGAAGTGCATGACCTGCTGATAAATATGTACCGCGACCTTTTGACAAACTACGATTTTGACGGCATACAGCTTGATTATATCCGCTATCCCGTCATACACGGCATAGACCACTCGGCAGGCTTTGAAGAGCAGACCAAAAAGATGTTTTTAAAAGCATCCGGCATAGACGTCGATACGATACCCGATACCTCCGCTCCCGAATGGCGCACCTTCTGCGAATGGCGCGCAGAGCGCATTACGACGTTCGTCGGCCGCATAGCCGATATGATATCCGATTTTAAGGCGCAGGGTCGCAATATCGAGCTGTCAACCGCAGTCTTTGGCGAGCCGGACGCCGCCATCAACCTCAAATGCCAAAACTGGCTGTATTGGACAAAGCAAAACTGGCTGTCGTTTATCTCTCCTATGGCGTATTTGTCCGAGCCAGACGACGTTTATAAGGAAGTCCACTATATGGTGGAAAATTACGGCAAGGTACCCAACGTCGCAGGCATCGCTCCGATGTATAATCACCTGCCCGAAATCGAATCGACGCGCCAAGTCGAGGCTTGCCGCCGCGCCGGTGCCGCTGGCGTTGCGTTTTTTGAAGCAACCGCTTGCACCGACAGTCAGCTCGAGCTGCTGCGCAAGGGCGTTTTCAGAGACTGATTTACATTAAAAAAAGCCGACAAACGTCGGCTTTTTGCTTTTTATTCGTTTACAACCGCCTCTTGGCGTATCTCATACAAGCCGAGGTACTGCCTTACGGTCATCATATAGTCGTCGATGCGTACAGCTCCGTCGCACGAAGTGTCTGCGGCGAGCGTACCGATTTCGGTTAGTGAAACCGTGCCGACGAGGTGGCGCTTGATATACAGGCCGTCGGCAGGAGTAACCTTGCCGTCACCGTTTAAGTCGCCTCTGATAATGACAGTGGCCGCGGCAACCGTCATACCGCCCTCGTATCTTTCTACTACCGCGCCGGTGCCGAGCACGTCGCTGCGCTTCATCACTTCGCCCTCGCGGCTTATAACCTTGACGTCGCCCACTACGCAGTCGAGCAGCTTGCCTACTTTATCGCCGATGGCGAAGCCGTAAATACACTCGTTATAAACCACAATGTCGTCGTTTGCAAACACTATATCGTCCGCTACGGGTGTCGGGTCGTCGATAGGCGACTGACCGTAGATGCTGACGATATTTATATATCTCGCCTTAGACCAGCCGTCGAGCGCGGTGCCCGTCTGCGAAACGCCCTTGACGTGATACCAGCCGTTAACTTCCTCGCCGATAACCTCGACGCTCGCGTCGGTGGCGAGTATGCCGCGGTATTTGCTCGATTCGTTAGGCTCGATGCGGACGTAGAGCTTTGTGCCGACTATGCCGCTGTAATGCTGCTCTTCGGGCTGAACGTAAACCGTTATTGTCGCCTTGCCGCCGCCCGTCGTGGTGGCGGTGACGGTGGTTTTGCCGTTATTAACGCCGGTGATAACGCCGTTTGTGACCGTAGCAACGGTGGTGTCGGCAGACTCCCATTTGACTGCTTTTTTTGTAGCAATGCAAGGTGTCAAGGTATATACCGGCGTACAACTGCCGCCCTTCGTGACGGTATAAATGCTCTTGGCAAAATATATCTCGCGGACAACGCCCTTTTGATTGTTATAAATAAGGTACTCTATGTTGACCCAGCCCTTGACCTTGCGTCCCTTGGAATTAAGACCTTCGCAATAATACCAGCCGCCGTCTGCATAATCTACAAAACACACGCCCGTGCCCTGCACAAACTTGTCGCTGGAGCTGCATACTTCCTTAGGTTCACTGCGCACTTTAACGTTCTCGAGTATAAAAGCGTCGTAGCCCTTGCTGTAATCAACAACGTCAACGAGACAGCACGCCTCGCGGTTGCCTATCTTGGCTCTGATGAGCGTGACGCCCTCGCTGACACCCGTGACGTTGCCGTTTTGGTCAACCTTGGCGATAGAAGGGTTTGCACTCTCCCACACGACCGTGTATTCGGGCCAATCGGTAGGCAGAGGCTCTTGCGACTCCTCTTCTATTTGACTTTCCTCTGATGTTTCCTCGGAAATCTCGTCCGAAACGTCCTCCGAAATCTCGTCTGACGTTTCACTAAGCTCGTCTGACGTTTCGCTCGATTCAGAACTCTCGTCCTCAGATATTTCTTCGCTCTCGTCCGATTCCTCGGGCTCGGGCGGTATAAACTCTGCCTTATAGACCTCGTACGTCAGCTTGCTGCCGTCTCCGATATCGACCTCGAGCTGTGCGCGGTTCATTTCCATAGCTATGACGCCGTACTCGTTGGGAGTGATGTCGTCGTACACGGTCAGACCGTAAGTCTCGATAATCTGTATCAGTCTTTCGGCGTAGCCCTCGTCGCTGGTATAGCCGCCCTCTACGATGTCAAAAGCCGCCTGCTTGTAATTCATCTGTCCGCGGACTGCGGCGTATCGGTCGCTCGTATTAAACAGCGTCGAATGGTCTGCTATGCTATCAGTCCAGTCGTCGTAGGCCCTCCATGGGCTGGCGTTGCGCGGATCGTTTTTTGACCCTATCAGCATATCGTCGTAGGACGCAAAAAGCTGTGAAGTATCCTCGTCAAACACCTTGCCGTCCCACGAAGCGTAAGCCTTGTAGCCAAAAAGGTTTTTGCCGTCGAGCGCGAGCTTTGAGTCGCCCCAGCCGCTCTCAAATATGGCTTGACCCGTCGTGATGGCAGCAGAAATGCCCGTCTTGTATAAGTCGGCACGAGCAAACGAGCCGATAAGCTCTGCAAAATATTCCTGTCTTGCAGTAAGCGCCGCTACCTCTACCCTGCTGAATGACGGTATGAGCACCGCCAGCATGGCAAAAACGAGCACCAGCGCCGTAATGCGTTTTGTAGTCATTATGTACCTCTCTGAAATAAGCATAACATTATACATTATTATTCAGGCATTGTCAACATGCAGTTTGCTATTGACATATAATGGTTTGCAGTGTAAAATTACGTCAGAAATAACAAAGAAATGAATGCTAAATTATGCCGTTTTTTGATACCGCCGTCAAGGTCCTGCTGATGCTCGCCTACGCACTGCCGGGCTTTGTATTTGTCAAGCTCAAGCTCATACGCATCGAAACAACGTCAGACCTCTCAAAGATATTGCTGTACGTCTGCCAACCGATGCTCGAGCTGTATTCTTTTAACAAGGTTATCGACTCCGCCGACCGCCTCGCAGGCTCGCTCGGTATTTTTTTGCTCGTGACGCTCGCAGGTCAGGCGATACTCATATTCATACTATACCTCATATTCCGCAAAAAATATGTCGATTCGAGTTACCGCATACTTTGTTTGGCGTCTGTTTTCGGCAATATGGGCTTTTTCGGCACTCCGCTGCTCGAAACTCTCTTGCCTCAATACCCCGACGCGGTGGTATATTCGGCGGTGTTTGCGGTCAGTATGAACGTAGTCGCGTGGACGCTCGGACTGTTTATCATGACCGGCGACCCAAAGTATCAAAAGCCGCTCGGCATCCTAAAGTGCCCCAACGTCGCCGCGCTCGTTATCATACTGCCTCTGTTTTTCACCAAAACGCCACTCCCCGAGGTTATCGCCGAGCCTGTCAGCCTCATATCCAAAATGAGCCTGCCTATATGTATGTTTTCGTGCGGTATGCGCCTCGCGGCGTCCGACCTCAAGGCTGTTTTCAGTAAAAAATCGGTATATATCAGCTCGCTTATCAAGCTCGTTATTTTCCCGCTCATCGTATATTTTGTAACCTACTTTTTGCCGATAGCACCCGAACTGCGCACGGGCATCTATCTGCTGTGCTGCTGTCCGTCCGCCGCGATAGTGCAATCTCTCGCCGAAATCTACGACGGCGACCGCTCTGCCGCAGCCGCCAGCGTCCTCGTGGCCAACGTCCTCTGCGCCATCAGCATCCCCGTTATGTGTTTGCTGGTGTAAAAAGACATAATAAATACGGATGACGGGACACGCACGCTTTTGCGTGCTGCCTGCTCGGAGCATAGCTCCTTCGCACCGTTTGCCTAAAAACGCTCCACCGGAGCGTTTTTTTCACGGCAAGCGCCCCCTTGGGGTTCAAATCCCTCCAAATAATAATACGGTTGCCCACTAAAGGGGCAACCGTATTTTATGC
>DCHM01000040.1 GCA_002314835.1 Clostridiales bacterium UBA1752
TTGCAAAACGCGCACATAATATATTCGGAGGCCAAGCCTCGAGTAAATCAAAGGAGATAACAGCAATGGCTAATAAAGGTCGTGTGAACGACACAAAGGCGGTTCTTAACAAGTACAAGATGGAAGCCGCGAGCGAAGTCGGCGTCAGCCTCAAGGACGGCTATAACGGCAATCTGACTGCAAAGCAGGCGGGTTCTATCGGCGGTCAGATGGTAAAAAAGATGGTCGAAAGCGCCGAAAATTCAATGCGTTCCGGCAAATAACCGACGCTTTATCTAAAAAAGCCCCTATGCGTTTTGCATCACGCATAGGGGTTTTGCTTTGTTATCTCAGCGCGTATGGGTTGGTGCTGTTTACGGGGAACTCAGTGCGGACAATCCATTTGCCTGATGTAAAATCGGGAATGGCTTGCGGGGTGCCACCGGTTGCGACCGATTGCTCAGAAAGAAGCGAAATGCACATCAAAGTAGCTGCATCGTATGTGTCGAGAGGCGGATAGCTGTCGTTGCGCACGTAATCAAAGAACGCGTTGTAAACGAGCCAGTCCATACCGTCGTGACCGCCGATGGGATTTTTGTAATACTCTTTCCAAATCGGATGCTCGTATTGCTCCTCATAGTTTTTAGCGTTGCCGGCGAGCTCGGTGATGGGCACTTCAGGCTGACCGTCGAGATAAACGTAATCGGCATCCTGGTTATACAAGCCCTTTGTGCCGCGAACCGTAAATCCTCTCGAATATACTCTCGGGAGCGTAGTGTCGAGCGTCAGAACGATAGTTTGACCGCCTGCACATTTGATAGTCGTAGTGGTAATATCTCCCTGAGCAAAGTCGCGCTTTGCGAGCTCGGGGTCACGCTCGGACAAATACTCCTTCATCCCTGCGGAGCACGAAGCAACCGAAGTGAGCGTGAGCAGTCTGTTGCCGTGGTTGATGTCGAGTACCGACATAATGGGTCCGAGCTCATGAGTGGGATAGTTTTCGCAGTTGCGGAGCGAATAGTTGCGCAATCTGTAATGGCGATTTTTTTCTCCCTCGGCGATTTCCTGACGGAGGTCGTGCTGATAACCGCCCGAGCAGTGGACAATCTTGCCGAGCACGCCGAGCTTAGCCATATTGAGCACCATCATCTCGCGTCTGCCGTAACAGCAATTTTCGAGCAGCATACACTGAATGCCCGTACGCTCGTAGGTTTCGACTAATCTAAAGCAGTCGTTGATATTGTATGCGCCGCCGACCTCAGTGCCGACCTTGATGCCGTGCTCCATAGCATAAACGGCTATCTCGACGTGGCTTTCCCACGCCGAAAGAATCATACAGCTCTCAACTCCTACGGCGAGAGCCTGCTTGTAATCACTGTTGCAGACAGGACGTTTGCCGCCGGCTTTTTCGATAACGTCGGCAGCCTCTTGCATACGGTCGTCGTAAACGTCGCAGACCGATACTATCTCGAGTTCGCCGCTTTCAATGAGCTTGACAAATACGTTTTTGAGCATAAACGTGCCTCTCGCGCCGAGGCCGATAAGACAGGTAGTAACTTTTTTTGCCATTTTTGCATACTCCTATTTACTTTTTTGTCAGATTATGATACAATTCTAATATAACCGAATTCAAATTAAAATGCGCAAAAAGCCAATATTATTATGAATTCGGACATTTGTGTAAAGAGGCGATGCAAAGTGTATGAACCAAGGTCGCTCGGCACCTTGCTATCGGTGGATGCAGTCATTACGTCATTTGACACCGTGCATCCGGCAGGGTTTTATTTCGGTGGCGAAATGCACGACTTTTGGGAAGCCGTTTGCATAATCAGAGGCAGTGCCACGGCTACCGCCGACGACAGGGTTTATCAGCTCAAAGCAGGTGACCTCCTGTTTCACGAGCCGCTCGAATTTCACCGTATTTGGGCGGACGAAGGCGAGCACCGCGTTGTGATATTTTCTTTCGCCGCTCACGGCGAAGGGATGGATTTTTTCAGGCAAAAGCTGTTTGCGCTCACACAGAGCGAAATGGATGAATATATATTAATAGGTAAAAAGCTGCAGGACGTTATCACGGGTTGCAGTGATGCCGAGGTTAATATCGCCAAAATAATGCTCGAAAGATTTTTGCTAAATCTGTATAACAAAGGCGGCGGCAAATCCTGCGGAGGCGACAGTGAATTCGGTCGCATAGTAGGTGTAATGCGCGAGTGCATAAGTCAAAACCTCACTATCGAGGACATCGCCAAAAAATGCAATATGAGCCCCAGCGCACTCAAAAAGCACTTTGCAAAATTTGCCGACACGGGAGTAATTAAGTACTTTAACGGCATGAAAATCCGCTGTGCCATCGACCGTATGCAGAGCGGCATGAGCATCAAAGAGACTGCGTTTGCGCTCGGGTTTTCGAGCATTAACTATTTTCACACGGTATTCAAAAGGGAGACCGGCATGACGCCGATAGATTATTTACAAAACGTAAGGAGATAAGCAATGACGTTAGTAGTTATGGCTGCCGGTATGGGCAGTAGGTACGGAGGGCTCAA
>DCHM01000021.1 GCA_002314835.1 Clostridiales bacterium UBA1752
AAAAACAGTATCTCTGCCGTGTTTGTGGTATCTGCTCTGTAAACGACCGTATCATTCTCTTTAAGATACATTTTTTCGTTTGTGCGGATAGCGGCAGTAAGGCACTTTTTAAAATAGCCTTCTCTCGTAAAAAAGCAAGTAACAGGGCTGTCGTCAACCGTCTCTTCAAAAGCAGGCAACGAAGCGTCGTCATCAAATAATATACCGGTTTTGCGGTCGATACCGTATTTATCGGCAACGTCGGTAAGCTGTTTTATCATAGCCTTTTTTATCTTTTTGTCGCTCTCAATAAGCTCGGTGAGGTCGGCAATCTCTTTTTCGAGCTCGTTGATTTCGTCAGTGCGCTTTACGATATACTCTCTATTGAGATAACGCAACTTGATATTGGCGACAAACTCAGCCTGCAAGTCGTCGATACCAAAGCCTGCCATTAGGTTAGGCACAACTTCCGCATCGTTTTTTGTCTCTCTGATGATGCTGATAGCTTTATCAATATCGAGCAATATTTCTCTAAGACCAAGCAACAAATGGAGCTTTTCGTTCTTGCGGTCTCTGCGGAATGTATATATACGTCTGAGACATCCTACTCTGAAATCTATCCATTGCTCGAGTATTTCCTTGACGCCCATTACCCTCGGCAAACCGCCGACTAAGATATTAAAGTTACATGCAAAAGAAGCCTGTAGCTTTGTTTGTCTGAAAAGCTGTGCCAAAACCTTGTCTTTATCGGCACCCTTTTTGAGGTCAACTACGAGCTTAAGACCTTGTATGTCTATCTCGTCACGAACGTCGGCAAGGTCACTGATTTTGCCTGCCTTGGCAAGGTTGATGATGTTTGTGCGTATAGTCTCTACTTTTTGCTCGTAAGGAATCTCGGTAAAGATTATGCGGCGTTCTTTTTCGTCGTAGGTGTATTTGGCGCGCAATTTAATAGAACCTACGCCGGTCTCGTAAATCTGCTTTATGGTATTTACGTCGTACAGTATGTCGGCACCTGTCGAAAAATCGGGCGCAGGCATAATGTCCATAATCTCGTCTGTAGTGATTTTGTCATTCTTTAGTATCGCGCAAGTAGCCGCACACAGCTCTCTAAGGTTAAAGGAGCTGACGTAGCAGCTCATACCTACTGCGATGCCAACATTGCAATAAGCGAGAATATTGGGGTAAGACAGCGGCAAAAGCACCGGCTCGGTGGTAGAATTGTCATAGTTTGGCTCAAAATCAATCGCGTCCTCGTCGATGCCTTCAAAAGCTTCGGCGGCGATAGGTGCGAGCTTGCACTCGGTATAACGCGAAGCTGAGCAAGCCATATCGGAATAGTGCTTACCAAAAGAGCCTTTTGACTTGATAAAAGCGTGCAGCTGTGCTTCTTTGCCTGTAGTCATAGCCGCCAGAGTATCGTATATAGATGCGTCGCCGTGCGGATTGAGCATCATGGTCTGACCTACAACCTTGGCACTCTTTGTGGTATCACCGTTTAACAAGCCCATCTTGAACATAGTATAAAGCAGCTTGCGGTGAGCAGGCTTAAAGCCGTCGATATCGGGTATAGCTCTGCCTACGATACAGGTCATGGCATAAGGCATATAGTTTGTTTCTATAACGTTGGTAATAGGAACGGCAACCGGCTCTGCTACCTTTAAGGGGTCAATATCTACTTTTTTCTTTTTTGGCATAATATCCTCCCCTCTTATACGTCAAGGTCTTGCAGATAATCAAGACCGTATAGCGAAATATGCTGTTTGCGTCCGTCGATATTGTCGCCGAGCATGAGGTCAAACATTTCCCTCGTGCGGTCATCCGGCTCGGCTACTATCTTGACAAGTCTGCGAGTAGCGGGATGCATTGTGGTTTTTGACATCATTTCAGGTTCGTTTTCACCCAAGCCTTTAGAACGCATTATCGTGTACTTTTTGTCACCGATTTCTTTGATTATCTTAGCTTTTTCATTCTCGTCATAAGCAAAATAAGTATCGTCCTTTGTCCTTATCTCATAGAGTGGAGTCTCGGCGATATATATCTTGCCCTCGGTGATGAGAGAAGGCACGAGCCTGTAAAACAGCGTGAGCAAAAGCGTGCGAATCTGATAACCGTCAACGTCAGCATCGGTACAGATGATGACTTTGTCCCATCTGAGATTATCCATGCTAAAGCTCGGGACGTGTCTGTACTTTTCATCAAGCTCGATGCCGCAACCGAGTACCTTGATCATATCCTTGACTATATCACTGCTCTTGATGCGGTCGTATGGGGCTTTGATGCAGTTGAGCGTCTTACCTCTGACCGGAAGCAGAGCTTGGAAATCTGCGTTGCGTGCGAGCTTGCACGAGGTGAGCGCTGAATCGCCCTCGACGATGTATATTTCACATACGCTAGAATCTTTTTCTCTGCAGTTGACAAACTTTTCGACCGAATTATCAAGCTGAAGTGATGCTACAGGCTTGCTCTTGGCGGCTTTTTTTGCCGCGGCGGCAGACTCACGGCTCGTTTTATTGCGATAAACAAGCGTACAAATGGTATCTGCCTGCTCTGGGTTCTCGATAAAATAGGTCTCGAGCATATTTTTGAGCCAATCTGTCATCGCATCCTGGATAAACTTATTGGTTATCGACTTTTTGGTTTGGTTTTCATACGAAGTGATAGTCGAAAAAGAACTGATAACGAGTACTAAGCTTTCGTCAATATCCGAATAACCGATATGCGGCTCGTTGCGCTGATACCTGTTGTTATTTGTAAGGTAATTGTCTATCGCCCACGTAAAAGCAGACCTTACGGCTTTGTCGGGCGCACCGCCGTGCTCGAGGTATGACGAGTTGTGATAATACTCGGTCATGTTTATCTTGTCCGAAAAGCAAAATGCCGCACTCATCTTAACCAGATACTCCGGCTTGTCAGGTCTGTCACGACCCGTGCGCTCGGTAGCAAACTGCTCAATAGGCGAAACGGCTACGCCGTCGGTTATTTCCTTGATGTAGTCAACGATGCCGTTTTCATAGCAAAACTCGCTGTTGTCAAACGAGCCGTCGGCGTTTTGCCAGCGGAACTCTATCTTTAACTTTTCGTTTACAACGACCTGTCTCTTGATAGTTTCTTCAAAATACGACTTTTGTATCTTAATGTCGTTAAAGACTTCGATATCTGGCTTCCAACGAATCGTAGTGCCGGATTTACCTCTCGGAGCAGGCTCTACTCCGAGCTTACTCTTGGCAAAGCCTTTTTCAAAATGCATGGTGTATTTGTTGCCGTTGTTATACGACGTTACGTCCATATACTCGGACGAATACTGCGTAGCACATGCACCGAGACCGTTGGTTCCGAGCGAAAAGCCGTAGGCAGAATCCTGACTGTTGTTGTCGTACTTGCCGCCTGCGTATAGCTCGCAGAATACGAGCTCCCAGTTATAGCGCTTTTCTTTTTCGTTATAATCCATAGGAACGCCGCGTGCAAAGTCCTCAACCTGCAAACTGTGGTCGTTAAACGCAGTGACGATGATACGGTTGCCGTATCCTTCCCTTGCTTCGTCGATAGAGTTTGACAGTATCTCAAAAAACGCGTGCTCACAGCCTTCGATACCGTCTGAGCCGAATATAACGCTCGGCTTTTTGCGTACTCTGTCAGGGCCGGTAAGTGCTCTTATGGTTTGCTGGTCGTATTTATCGGTCTTGTTACTCATTGATTGTCTCCAAAATAAAAATTACGGTCTGTAAAAGCCTATCTTTCTGTAAACCTTGCTGAGTGTCTTGCGAGCGAGATATGCCGCGCGCTCACTGCCGTCTTTCAAAACGCCGTTTAGATAGTCTTTGTCGTTAATGTATTCGTTATACTTTGCCTGTACCGGTGCGAGCTTGTCTGCAACGGTTTCACCTACTGCGAGCTTAAATTCGCCGTAGCCCTTGCCTGCAAACTCCGACTCGACCTCTTTTACGTCCTTGCCTGTAAATGCGGAATAGATCATAATAAGGTTGCTGACACCGGGTTTGTCTTCGCTCATGATGATTTCGGAGCCGCTGTCCGTAACCGCCCTCTTAAACTTGCGGATGATTGTATCGCGGTCGTCGTTGAGGCATACGCTACCGCCGCTCAAATCCGACTTGCTCATCTTTTTGTCGGGCTCTGTGAGCGACATAACCTTTTTGCCGACAGTGGGGATATACGGTTCGGGTAGCTTAAACGTATCTCCGTATATGCCGTTGAATCTCGTAGCGATATCTCTCGAAAGCTCTACGTGTTGCTTTTGGTCAATGCCTACGGGCACGAGGTCCGTCTGATAAAGCAGAATGTCGGAAGCCATCAATACCGGATAAGTAAATAGACCGGCGTTAATATTGTCTGCGTGCTTTGCCGACTTGTCCTTAAACTGAGTCATACGACTGAGTTCGCCGAACATCGTGTTACAGCTAAGCACCCAAGACAGCTCGGCGTGGGCAGGAACGTGGCTCTGAATGAATATAATAGACTCTTTTGGGTCTATGCCTACCGCGAGATAAAGCGAAAGCAAAGACAGGCAACGCTTGCGCAATTCTGCCGGATCCTGCCTTACGGTAATGGCGTGCATATCAACGATGCAGAATATGGAGTTATACTCGTGTTGCAGGTTAACCCAATTTTTGAGCGCACCCATATAGTTGCCTATCGTTATCTGACCCGATGGTTGTATGCCGCTGAATATTATCTTTTTATCATCCATTATTATTTATCTCCGTTTAATAGCTTTGCGAGTCTTTCAATACCAGTAACGATTTGCTCATCACTCGGTGTCGAATAATTAAGCCTGATAGAATCGCTCTTTTTGCCCTGAACGGGTAAAAAAGTACTGCCGGGCACGACTGCTACGAGGTTTTTGACAGCTAGCTTTGCAAACTCGTCGGAATCAAGCCCCGGTTTTGTTACCCACAAAAACAATCCTCCCTCGGGACGGGTGTAAATAATATCACCGCAGAACTTTTGTTCCATAGTCTTTAGCATTAGCTCGCACTTACGGCGATAGAGCCCTCTGACAAACTGTATATGCTCGTCGAGGTCGTATTCACTGATAAAGCGAGATACGAGTATCTGGAAAAACTGGTTTGAATGAACATCGTTTACCTGCTTGCAAATGACTATCTTTTGTATCAAATCCGTATGTGCGCAGCAATAACCGACGCGCATACCTGCAGAGAGTATCTTTGAGAAGGTAGAGCAATAAATAACATGTCCGTCATCGTCAAGACTCTTGATGGTTGGTATCTCCTCACCTGCAAATCTCAGTTCGCCGTATGGGTTGTCCTCGAGAATGACGACGTTGTACTTTTTTGCTATGTCGAGCACCGCCTTGCGCTTTGCCAACGTCATGCAGACGCCAGACGGGTTTTGGAATGTAGGAATCAAATATATAAGCTTAGTGTTTGGATTATCTATTATGGCTTTTTCGAGCTTTGCAGGGTCGATGCCGCCGTCTTCGATGTCTATGCCGACTAAATTGACATTATATGTTCTAAAAGCATTGAGTGCACCGATAAAAGACGGATTTTCACAGATAATGGTGTCGCCGGGGTTGCAGAGTACCTTTGCGGCAAGGTCGATAGCCTGCTGACCGCCCGAAGTAATGATAACTTCATCAAACGGCTTACCTATATTAAACTTGTTTTTGAGTCTTTCTTTTACCTGATTACGTAAAGGCATATAACCTTCGGTCGTGCCGTATTGCAGAGCCTCGGTAGCGTTTTGCTCGAATATTTCTTTGGCGATATTGCCCATTTTTTCAACGGGGAAAGACAGCGGCGAAGGGTTGCCTGCCGCGAGAGAAATCATATTTGGCACACCTAATGACTTAAATATTTCTCTGATGGCAGATGGCTTCATATCCTTGATGCTGTCGGCTATAACGTATTCCATAAACAAATAATCCTCCAATATACAAATAACCATAGTATGTATTGTAGCACATAATTTACGGTTTTTCAATACAAAATATTGCATTTTTTATTATCATCAACAGCTTTATTTTTGCAAATAGCTATTTACAAACCATAAGTATTGTTGTATAATTGATTAGTTAAAAAACATTTGCAAAGGAGACTTTATCATGGCTAAAGTTATTGTAGAAACTTCTGCCCGTCACGTACATCTGACAGAAGCTGACATCGAGACTCTGCTCGGCAAGGGCAACAGCCTCACAGTTCGCGGTATGCTCTCACAGCCCGGCCAATTTGCCAGCAACGAGCGCGTTACCCTCGTAGGCCCCAAAAACAGCATCAAAAACGTACTGATTCTCGGACCTGCACGCAAGGCTACTCAAGTCGAGATTTCTCTCACCGACGCTCGCACGCTCGGCGTCACCGCCGCTATCCGTGAATCTGGCGACATAGCAGGCACTCAGGGCATCAAGATAATAGGACCTGCAGGCGAAATCGACATCACCGAGGGTGTTATCGCCGCAAAGCGTCACCTCCATCTCGACACCAAGACGGCACAGGAATACGATCTTAAAGATAAAGACGTTATCAAGGTTAAGCTCGCAGACACCGCACGTCCTCTCATTTTTGACGACGTAGTAGTCAGAGTAAGCGACAAATTTGCTCCCGCAGTCCACATCGACACCGACGAAGCAAACGCCGCAGGTTGCTCGGGCGAAGTATTTGGCGAAATAATCAAATAAAAATATAAGGAGTACAACATGAACTATTCCAAAGAAGTTGAAGGAATGTGCTGTGTCACCAAGGGCTGTGACCACGGTCCCGCACCCATTCCCGAAGAGGGCAAGTGGGT
>DCHM01000034.1:0-4763 GCA_002314835.1 Clostridiales bacterium UBA1752
GGATTTATTTCATTTCACATTGCGAAGCAATATTTCACAATCTGCAAGGCAGATTATTTCACATTTGCCGTAAGGCAAATATTTCACTTACTGACTTTGGATTGCCAAAGTCGTTGCCTGCTACGGCTTAAGACAAAAAACGCCGACTGAAAAAAGTTTTCCTCCTTTTCAGTCGGTATTTTTATTTCTGTTTGTGGTACTGACCTTTATAGCACGCCTTATTGCTGTCTCCTTTTTATTGCTCTTACACATTTGTCTTTGCTCTTTCAGATAGAGCGATTTTGCGGAAATAAAAAGAGAGAATCCGTCCCCAAATCCTCTCTTAAACTTATTTTGTTATCACGCACTTATATCTGTTGTATGCGGCGGTCTTGATATACGAATTGCAAAACATAGCGCCGCTCAGCATTTTATAGACGTATTCTCTTAAAGAAACGGGCATATCGGTTTCTTTGGAAACGTCGCTTATTACGCCGTCGTCTCTGATGATGATTTCCACACAGTCGTCCTTTACAAACGCCGTACATTCGAGGCAGACATTTTTGCCATTGTTTCTTTCGAGTATCATCATGCAGGTTTCTTCGGCAGCAAGCCGCGCCTTTGCGGCGGTGCGTCTATCGGTGTCAAAAGCTTCAAGCTCCGTGCACAGCGAGTCACAAAGCCCCGAAATGCTGTTTTCAGTCACGGCAATATCCCACGATTTGATGTGTGAGCGGTTGCCGAGCAATAGCGGTATCTCGGATTTGCCGTACCTGACGAGCATTACGGCGATACATAAAAGGTCCGAAATCACGGGCGTCAGCGCCAGTGACGCAAAGATGCCGCACATTCCCCATATCTTACCTAAGGTTATGCACAGCACGAGCGGCAGGACGAGCATATAACTCGTCAGCAACAGCATAGAGAGCCCGTTGTGTCCCACCGTCGAGTAGTACATCATATACACGAGCAGCAATGCGGTCGGTATCAGGGTTATGCCGAGCACACGGACGGCAAAGACCGAAACGGCAAAGACCTCGGGGTCGGTTATACTGTATAGTGACGGCAGGATGCCGCCGGCGGCTTCGACTAAAAGCGTGACTATCGACGACTCTATCAGTATGTATTTAGTCACGACGTACATGGTTTTTTTGTTGCCGTCGGGGTTACTTTCGCCGTAATAAATGCTGTTGATGGGGTTTGACGCCGTGCCTGCGTTTGAAAAGATAAGCGCCATATTGAGTATCATATTGGCGATGGAGTACGCCGGCAAAAACCTGTAGCCGACGGTGTTTATGACGTAAACGTTCATCACGAGGTCAACTATGGCACCCATCAGCATAGACGTTGAGGACGAAAGTCCGAGGGCGACCGTTTCGAGGATTTCCTTGGGCTTGAATTGGAATCCGAGCCCCACCGAGTTTGATTTTGTAAAGAAATGGACGCACATCACCAGTATGGACGCCAAAAGGCCGCAAAACGTGCCGAGCCCCAATCCTCTGATGCCCATTGGTCCGATTAAAATAAACGAAACGGCAAAATTAACCAGCATGTTGGCGATATCTCCTGCCACCGCCGTTTTGCCGCCGCCGTCAGTAAAAACGATGCTGAATATGAGCCATTGGATAGGGTAAAAGAATGCTACGAGACAGTAAAAATCGTAATAGTCGCCTGCGAGGCGCATTATGTTTGCCGAATTGCCTGCGGCGTAGATATTTAAAAGCGGCTGTTTGAATATAACCATTACCGCCGTCATGATAACCGAAATGCCGAGCGTCACCACGAGGCTCTGACCGAATATCGCGTTGGCCTTTTTTTGGTCAAAGTTGCCTGCCGCTCTCGAATACAGCGTGTCGGTTCCTGCGCTTATCAGTCCGCCTGCAAAAATGATAAACATATAAAACGGCTGCACCAGACTGATGGCGGAAACGGCGTCCGCACCGATAAACCGTCCGCCCAGTATGCTGTCAAGCAGCTCGGAAATATATACGAATGCGTTTGACATCAAGCCGATAAAAAACATACTCTTGTATTTTTTCTTGACGAATAGCGCATAATTCTTTGGCTTTTTCATATCGTTCTCCTGAGTTTCAAGGGTTTATGACAGTATAACAGATGCTAAGGATAATAGCAATACAAATCGGCAAAATGCCACGCTTTTGGGCACAAAAAAGAGAGCTTATCGCTAAGCTCTCTCAATCTCTTTAGTGCGTGGCAAAGACAGCAATGTTTTATTTGTCACACTGAGATAACAGATACTGTCTCGGATCGACCTTGCCCGAGCCGTTAATGGGAAATTCGTCAAAGCAATGAATCTCTTGCGGCCACATATATTTAGGCAAAACGCTCCTAATCTCCTCTTGCGTGGCGGTACCCTCTATACACAGGCAGATTCCCTCGCCGTGAGTATCAGATTGTATGCCAAACACTACAGCGTCGTTTACCGTCGCTATTTTTTTGACTTTGTCGGTAATATCGGTCGGTAAAATCTTTTCGCCGCTGCGGTTGATAACCGATGAAAACCTGCCCATGAGATACAGGTCGTTGCCTTTGAGATAACCGATGTCTCCGGGAAATACAAAAACGTCCTTGCCGTCGTTATGAGACAGCTTTTTTTTGACCCAAATTTCGCCTATGCCGTTGCTATCCTGATTGCGCACCTCGACTACAGTATCCGAATGCACTCTGCCTGCATAATGCTCGGGGATGTTTTGAGCATCGTACGCGCACAGCTTGCCCAATTTGTTCGCCGCTTTTACTCCGAGGCGCATCCAGAGCGGAGTTTTTTTGGACACGCATAAATATTTGCTCACACCGCCGACCTCGGTCGAGCCGTAGCCGAGCGAAAGCAAGCCGAAGTTGTCGAGCTGTGAAAAATACCTTACTTTATCCGCACTGACGGCTTCGCTGCCGAATATAGCAATTTTGGGTATGCGCGGAGGTGTATTATCAGCCTTGCAAATCCTGTAAAGCATAGTGCCGGTGCATACGATAATCGTGGGCGTCTCGCGGCTGAGGTATCGCTTAACCGTCAGAGGATTAAAGTTGCCGAGCGTATTCATGGCGAATGGGAAAGTTCCGATGAGCAATAGCATCAGATTTGTCAAGCCTGCAGTGTGATACCACTGATACACGTTGGCAAACTTGATCTTTATTATCCGCGATATTTTTTTAACTCCGGCTTCTTCGCTCGCGCCGTACTTGTTGAGGGCGTTGGCGATTCTCGTTCTCTTGCCGCTGGTTCCCGATGTCTCGAGGTAAAATAAATCCTCGTCGAGCGACCAATCGTATTCGGTAAAGGTGTCGGTTTTTGTTTCATTCACGTCGATGCCGTGAACGTCGATGCCGTGCGGCTTGGTTATTTTGGGGTTATTGCCGTCGTAAATCAAAAAACATTCGTCATAGTCCTCCGCCTCGCGCAAAACGGAAAACGTGTAAGTTTTTATACCGAGCCTCAAAGCGGCAGTAAAAAGATAGACAAATTCGGGGCAGTTACCCATTTGCAGTCCGAGGCTCCCTATTTGCCTTTCCTTCATCCACAAAGCCCACTTTGCGCTGTTAGCTATCAGCATCCCGTAGGTTACCGTCGTTTCGGTATCTATAAAACGGAGTATAACGTCATTATCCTTATGCTTTTTTAGCGAATCTATAAATCTCATTTTGCTTTAATTCCTTTTAGTTTCAATACAAGACATATCATCAAGGTCAATATTATGTTTGTCAGTATTACGAGGCCGAATACGGCGTAGCGGTCGGCAATAAATCCGAAATATATCCAATACTCGTTTACGTGCAAAAAATAAGTAATGCCCGCAAAAATCGTTATTTCTCTATGCCGTTTTTGCAGTGCGGTGCTTTTAACCGACAAAATAGCTTTTGTTATCAAAAACGAAAACAGCGTCATAGACACGTTTATCACGTGCAGATTAACGTTGTGCGTGTCAGCTCTGTAATACAAAAACATTTCGAGAGCCATTGCAAGCAAAGCCGCTATCAGTATGGGCCACGATTTGATTTTGTGCAGTCTGTCACGGTATTTGTATAACAGTGTGCCGCACCATACTCCAAAGAGTGCTTCGCCGTACCGTGAAAAAGCTATGCACACGATATTTATTTTGCCTGGTGCGTAAAGCCACGGAGCTATTTTGACGAGATATCCGTCCCAAAAGGTGATGATATATACGAGCCCTGCGACAATCATTGCAAGGATAGCGAGAGCTCTCGGCTTTTGGCGAATTTGCATGATACCGTTGACGGCGATAGCGACGAGCAGCGGAGGTATAAACCAAAGGTGCTCTGGAACAGATACGACGCGTACAAGCTGAGCAGTTATCAGCTCTTTTGACATTCTCAGCAGCAAATCCCCGATCATATATATGCCTTGCCCATTCAAAGTGCCGACGCAAAAGCAAAACACGTTGATAACCACTATCACCGAGTATGGTATTAAATACTTTGTAACGTATTTTGCTATATAACGGTACGGCCTGTCCTTGACCTGCAGAGAATCACACAGCAAATACCCTGCCGCCATATAGTAAACCGTAATCAATTCCGTAAAAAACTGATAATCGTGCACACCCATCGAAACCGCAACTCTGATAAAGACTATATGGCAAAACGCGACAAAGATACAGCCAAAAAGCTTGAGATAGTCAAATCCGGCGATATATTCTCTTTTTACGGCAATACTGCTTTCGGGTGTCATTTGCTTTTATCCTCACAAAACACATTTACAAGACAAGATAATAACATATATCTGCCTTTGGTGTCAATATTCAGCC
>DCHM01000034.1:4886-6450 GCA_002314835.1 Clostridiales bacterium UBA1752
TGAGAAACAAAACGAATCGTTGCCTTTGCAATATGAATTGAAATAAATCCTGAGATTTATTACATTATTTTATAGTAAAATGGTAATGGTCCTGAGCTTCGCGGACCTGGATATCGAGGGTAAGGTTTGCGAGGTCGTAAACGGCGGTATGAATGGTAATCCACAAGTGTCCGCTTTGCATATTCTGCTCTTTATAAGCCTCGGCGGCATTTAAAACGGTTCTCTGTATAATGCCCGCCTTGGCTATGTCTCCGCCCAAGGCTTTTGCGCCGTCAAAAAGCGTGGGATTGTAATATACTCCGCCGTAGGCATCCATATTGTCGTCATACGCTTGTTGACCGAGCAGAGCCTTTAGCTCGTCTGCCGAATAGTAATCAGACAAATCCGTGCCGTTAAAATCCGAATACCAAAATTCATCGCCGTATAGGTCGTAGAAATTGCTGTAAAAGACTTTTTCCATCAGGTCAAAGGTTCCCATTACAGAATTTGCCTGATCGTAATATTTATTCAGGATTTCCCATCTCTCGTAGCCAATGCCAAAGCCGATTGATTCTACGCTGCCGTCAAAGTTGGAAATGTTGAAATTTGTCATAATCGGCTTGCCGTCAACAAAATCCTCCGTAACGTGGAGACCGTCGGGAAATACCTCTATCACGACCGTCTTTATTTCGCTCGAGCTGTCGCTTTCGGGACCCGAAAGCATCCAGTGCGCCTCGCTGAAATAATCCATTTCGGGATGAATGTCTTTTGCCTCGAGCAGCGAAATCGCGTTTTGAACCGAAGAAGCGTTGTCGAGGATATACCTTACGACACTTATGGCAGACAGGTCGTCCGAGGTTGTTGCGGTATGATTGATAACGCCGTTTTCGCCATAGGGCAATACGTTGGCCTGGATGCAAACTCCGGCGTCGTTGATGCCGTCAACCGTCGCAAACGGGATAGCATCCAAGTTGCACGACCGGCTGCCTCCGTTACAAAAATTAAAATCTATGACTCCGACGCTCGCGTGAGGGCGGTTTGCGGTAGCAGACGCGTGGATTACGCATATATCGCTGTCGTTATATACCAAGTCGTAGTTTCTGCCGCGGTACTGACCGTTTTGCACACCCGAGCATGCAAAAGCGCCGTAATTTGGTGCCTCTTCCTTTGCCCAATCAAAGTCCTCGGTATAGTATATTTCATATAAATGGTCGGCGATTTTAGTAAGCGCATTACCGTCGGTTGTCTTGCCGCACGCCGCAAAGCAAGCAACAACGATGCTCAAAACCAGAGCAAAGACCGTGATTTTGCGAACGTGTTTTGCGCTAAAGCGGTTTGTATTTTTTACCTTCATAATTGCCTCCCGAGTTGCGGCTAAACGCCGTTTTTTTACATAGGCAGTATATCTCTTGACAACCGATTTGTCAATACGGCAAAAAGAGAGAGCCTGTTTGCAGAGTGTCCCAAAGGACACTCTGCAACGAAATAAATCCCTGCGGGATTTGTGAAATGCCCTTTCGGGCGTGAAATACGCCTACGGCGTGTGAAATGCTCTGCGGAGCGTGAGGGGATTTATTTCATTTCA
>DCHM01000034.1:6525-6728 GCA_002314835.1 Clostridiales bacterium UBA1752
GATTGCCAAAGTCGTTGCCTGCTACAGCTTAAGACAAAAAACGCCGACTGAAAAAAGTTTTCCTCCTTTTGCAGAGTGTCCCAAAGGACACTCTGCAACGAAATAAATCCCTTTCGGGATTTGTGAAATGCCCTTTCGGGCGTGAAATACGCCTACGGCGTGTGAAATGCCCTGCGGGGCGTGAGGGGATTTATTTCATTTCA
>DCHM01000034.1:6890-20360 GCA_002314835.1 Clostridiales bacterium UBA1752
CGACTGAAAAAAGTTTTCCTCCTTTGCCAAGCTCTCTTTGGACCGAAGCAGAATGAAAAAAGGATATCATATCCCAAACATACATTCTCTGAAAAAACGTTCGGTGAATTGCTTGCTTTTTTTCTTTACAAAAAAGTCCGTGCAAGTACCGCCGTTTGATAGCAGCCCGTCGGTGTATTTCTTTGCCTGTGCGGTCTTTGCCTGCACGTCGCAAGCCTTTGCCTCTTTGCAAAGGCAGAGAAATCTCGTAAGGTATTCGTCCGCAAGGCTGTCAAAAAGTGCCGAATCTTTTTTGTTGCCGACCTTGTGCATGCTTTGGGGCAATCTGATATTATCATACCATCTTTGATCGGTTTTTCCGTCGGCAAGCAAGCGATATCGAGCAATCAAATCAGCAAAGCATCGCTCGAGCGGCACGGGTGCGATTCTGGTTTCAAACATTTCCAATAAAAGAGTTTCTTTTGCGGCAACCGTTACTCTGTCGAGCGAAAAGAGGGGCATATCTTTTTCAAACGGATTGATGACGAGTGTGTCCATATTTACAAGGCCGAGCAGGGCCGTTCCGTGCATCAAAGACATACGTCCGAGACACGTAAGCACATACGACTGCGCTTGCACAGTCATGGGGCCGACCTTGAATTTATCATACTCCGGGAGCTCGATTTTTGAAACCGTATGATATTTTGCTACTGTTTTTAAATAATCCATTACCAAAGATTATTTGCCTATATATCTCTTTAAGAGACCTGCAAATGCCTTTCCGTATCGTGATTTATTGCATAGCGCTCACTGTACTAATGTAAAAAGCGAGTTTTTATGCTTTTCTCCTAAAAACGGGGATTTTGTCGAGTGCACATTCAATATAGACCGTTTGGTTTCCGCGGTACTCGGTATGCGTAAAAAAGTCCTCCCATTTTCCTTCGGGGAGATAAACGTCTCTGCCCTTTGAACCTTCGGTATATATGGGTGCAACCAGCAGCTCGCGGCCGAACATATACTCATCGTACGATTTCCATGCGTTTTTGTCGCTCGGAAAGTCGATGCAAAGCTGTGCCATCAGAGGTCTGCCGTTTTGCACGCAATAATCAGCCTCTTTTTTGATGTAAGGAATCAAACTATGACGCAATTTGGCAAAATACGTTGATTTTTCGAGTATTTCGTCGTCATTGAATTGACGCGCGAGGTTCCACGGAGAACGGTCGTTATACGACATTTTATCGTATCTCGGTGCAAGCTGGTCAGGCATTACCATCGAATGCCACTGCATAACGGGGCAGAAGGTTGCAAAAGCGGTGGCACGCAGATACAGCTCTTTATTTGGGAGGGGTCCGCCGAGAGAGCCTATGTCAAACGACCAGAATATAATGCCGGAAAGTCCGGACGTGATGCCCGCAACCAAATGTCCGCGCAGCTCGCGCCATTCGCTGGATTGGTCGCCTGCCCAATGGATAGGTACACATTGTGCGCCTGCAAATCCCGAGCGGCTGAAAGTAACGCCGTTTACGCCGTTTTCCTCCATAAAATCCTGGTATGCTTTTTGGTATTGCAGCGTATGAACGTTTCTTGCCTCGAGACCGTTTAAACCATCTGCTTGAATTGCGGTTTTATCCATCAAAAATTCGCCGCCGTCGGTTTTAAAGCCTTCAACGCCTTCGTCGAGCAGCTTCTTTCTCGGTTCAAACCACCATTTTTTTGCATCGGGATTAGTAAAGTCCACGATTAGCTCGTCGTGGCACCATCCGTCGGGTATTCTGAATGGGGAGCCATCCGAGTTTTTGATGCAATATCCGTATTTGATAGCTTCTTCTTCGCAAATGCTGTTGCGACGTATTGCGGAAATCTGCCAAAGAATAACGTGTAAGTCCTTGGCTTTTACGTCTTTCATCATTTGCTCGTGATTTTTATAGCGATTTTCGCTCCAGTCGTAATATGTTTTTTCGTCGCTCCACGGCTCCAAAACGAGTACCGAAGCGGGATAATCGTTTTTTTGCAGTTCATCGAGAACCTCGTAAACCTCTTCCGTTCTGTTCCAGCCGTTAGCCGAAAGCCAAACGCCAAAAACCCACTCGGGAACGTTTTTGGGTTGGCCGGTTACACTGTAATACGCCTTGATAATCTCATCGGGGTTGCCCGTAGGGAAAACGTAAGAGAAGATTTCTTTTGACGCGTCTCTCTCCAAAACAACGTCGTTTTCAAACTTCATTGCTACCGGAACGGTTGAATCCGAAACAAAGCCGTAGCCTTTTTCGGTAAAGAAAAACGGTATCGGGATGTACGTAATTTCTTCTTGATAAAAGCATCTTTCTTCAACCAAGCCGGACGTGTATTTGCCTTTTTGGTCAACGCTGTCAAACCTTTCACCGGTTCCGAAGATATGCTCACCGGGAATATTGATTGCCAGTTTTGACGTAATCGCATTGCCGTCTTTATCCAAAAGCAGCGTGATTGATTTGGCTGCGGTTTCGCCGTAATGCCAAAGCGAGGTTGCATCAAGCGATAATTTTTTACCGTTGATTGTTTTGTCAACGCTTGATGCTTTTTTGCCTTTTGGCGCGGTATTTACGCATTTAACACGGAGCAAATCAGCTGTCTCAAAGCAAGCCACTGCTTTTGAGTTGAGCACACCGTATATTTCATCTCCGTTGACGTATATGTTTTCAAACGAGTTATACGTTATTTCTTCACATACGTTGCATACGTATTCTTTTGTGGCTTCGCATCCGCATACGATTCGGTATGTAAACTCGCATTTTTTATTGAATGCGGGAATGACAAAATATACGTAATTACCTTCTTTTTGTCCCGTTATCGTTTGAGCAACGTTTCCGACGGTATATTCAAGCGACGGCGCATAGTCGTTGTCCGTTATTATGCAACTGATTTTGATGTCATCGCCGATACGCGGAAACTCGGGCACGCGTGCGCAACGACTGTCTTCAAAAGATACAAATTGGGAAGGGTAATGTTTAATCATAATCAAAAAGTCCTTTCGACGTAAAGTAAAATATCAAATTGCAATTTCAGTATAACAGATGTTTTTAAGAATATCAACACAAAGCGAAAAATAACGGTATTTTTTAAAAAAGCTACTTAAAATCAAATGCTCGGTTTGGGCAGTGCCGCCGCTTTTGAGCCGCCAAAAACCCGTTAAGACGGTCTGTCTTAAACAATCCGAGATAAAAATACCGGCTGAAAAAGATAATCAACTCTTTTTCAGCCGGCTTTTTGCCTTATGCCGTAACAATCAACGACTTTGGATATCCAAATTCAACAATGGTTTTCATAACGTAATTTGGCAAAATACGTTGATTATTACGGTATTTCGTCGTCATTGAATTGATGTGCGAAGTTCCACTGATAACGGTCGTTATACGACGTTTTATCGCATCTCGGTGCATAACTGCACCGAATGGGGTGATTATTGTTTTTCACCTTTTTTTGAGTACAAGCTGTTGATGGGTAAAAATACCACGCTCGTGATGATGGGCAGCAGTATGCCGAAAATCTTAAACTGTTCCGACTGCACCAGCAGGTTATAAAAGCCGTGGTATATGACGGTCGAGGTCAATATGCCCACAAGGCCGTACAAGCGGCTTTTGCCGTACTTTTTGACAAAGCATATACCAAATCCCATCGCACCGCTGCATATACCGTGCATCAGTCCTGCGCCCATTCCGCGTGCGAGTGCCCAGAGCATAGACTCTGTTGCACCGCTCTGGAAATAGAGCACGATGTTTTCAAATATCGAAAAGCCGATGCCGATAGCGAGTCCGAGCGAAAGGCAATCTCTGATGTCCGGCTCGTCGTATATGACAAATATCGTAAAGAGCAACGGGATGGCTTTTAAGATTTCTTCGACTATCGGGGATATCGTCGTCGAATAATAAAAGAAATCACGGCCGAGCAGAGAGAGCAAGACCGAATTAAGCTCGGATGCGAGCAGGCAGAGCGAAATACCGATCAAAAGAAAGCCGAATGTTTTTTTGCTCTTTTTATCCGCAAAAAGCAGTGTCAGCAGCAGCGGAATGAAAATGAAAAGAAAGATATTGTATGTTACATTCTGATCCATTTTTTGGTGCCTCTCTCAAGAAATACCGCAATGGCTATATAGCACAGCGTGCCGCCTACGGTCAGACTCACTGATGCTATCTGCATATACGCCTCGTCAATCAGCCATGTCATTTCTGACAGCATAGCCATGATACAGATGACGAGCATAATGGCAAAAAACGGTCTCAGACAATGCATATAGCTGTTTTTGGGGTACGGGGTTATGATGTTTTTTAGGCAATAATAAGAGCACGGCGCAACCGAAAAAGAGTATATATACGTCAAAATCATGGCTTCAAACCCGAGGTTGCCCAGCGTCATCAGCACAAAACAGACTACATACAATGCAGGCATAATCAGTGCTATGTATTTATACTTTTTTGCGTTTTTGACCTCGATGGAGTCGATTTTTTCGATAGTGTTGCAGGCGAACGTCAGGCACAAAAAGCCACACACCGTGCCCAGACTGCCGAGACTGAATACCTCGATATTTTCTATACAGATGACCGATAGGAAAAACAAAAATATCCTGCCTATCGCAAAGCCAAAGAGCCCGAGCACCGTAAAAGAGTAAAAATATCCTTTTTTGTTTTTGATCAGATTTACAAACCCGTAAACAAAAGCAAACGTCGCGCCTATCGCAACGAATAAAAACATCAGCTGTGCTTCATTCATATTATCACCGTTTACTGTCCGTCTTGGCTCTCATAGCCGGTAAACTTGCAAAGGGTCGAAACAACGTCCTGCTTTACAGCCAGCTCATTGTAAGAGCTGATGACTGTCGCATCGGCATTATACAATTCAAGCGCCTCATACATGTCTTCTATACTGCCGTACTCAAAACCGGCATCCTTGACCGCACAATAGCTGCCGCCGCTAAAGTCGTATATGACCTGCCTGCCGCATTCTTCCGATATACCCGTGCGCAGTGCGATAATATCGCTGCCGGATACGATAGCAATGTCGTTTTTGTCTGACAGCTCGGTAACGCCGGTCTCGATATAGGTCTTGTAAAACGAGCCGTCATAAAACTTGCAGACGAGCAAATTGACGCTGCCGTAGGTGTTGTCATAGGCAATAATCATCGTGGGCGTCTGCTCTGCAGAAACGTATGCGGATATTATGCCATACTCTGCGCCGTCTGCCGACTTTACCTCGAGCTCTGTTTTGAGAGCGATAAACGCATTTGCAAACGGCTCTTGATATGTTTCATACGCCTTGTCGGTCTGACTCGTTTCATAGATAAACGGCTTTTCTTTCCAGACCTCCGCCGTGCTGTCGTCCGATGCCGCAGTCGTTTTATAGACTGCGACAACAGCAACGATAGCGATAAAAACCACAGCGAGAACAGAGGAAAAAACTATGATTTTAGTTTTTTTCTTCATTTGCACTCACCTCTGACTTTTTTCTTTTCTTTTTTGAATTAACTATGATTGCTATCACTCCGGTAGAAACGAGTGCCGCAACAATGACTATAACCAGGCACACGTTGCCATCGGCAACCAGCGTGCCCATCAGTGGGCTGAAGCCGTAGAAATATAGACCGTGTTCCAGTGCATACGCCTCTGCCGTGCTGCCGTAATAGCCCATAATGCAGTTTACGTTATCGGGAATAGCGCCTTCCTGAATGACACATGAGTCGGTAAAGAAAACCATTCTATCAATATTCGTGCAATTTTTAAATGCACAATCGTCAATCTCGGTAACGGTATCACCGATCGAAACACCGGTGATGGCATCGCCGTAGTCAGACCATTCGGGATAATAGTTGACGCTCACCCTCATGGCACCCATGGCGCCCGGTCTGGTGTAAAAGACGGTGTTATTCTCCGAATAGTCTTTCATTTTGCCATTTGTGTTGATATACAGTACGCCGTCGTCGGTTATTTCCCAGTCGTTGGACGTCTGTCTGTAACACAGCTTGTATGTGGCGGCTTTTGTATTGGACGATGCGTTCTCGGTGGTTATCCAGTTGTGCGACTTATAATCGCGATATTTGGATAGCGAAGAGCACATAACCGTGGACGTCGTGAGCATTGATATCGGCCTTGAATCTACGTTCCACGAAGCGTAGAGATAAGTATAATCGCCGCCGATGCCCTTATTAAGGTCATTGCTGATTAAACAGTAAAAGCCACCGTCTTTGTAATATATATTCGGTGCTTTTGAATCGCCGCGCACCATGATTTCCACGCCTCTGATAGCGCCGCTGTCATTGGGGTTTGACGTCGTCTTGTAGCCGATATAAACATAGTTGCCGCCTGCCCCGCTGTTTTTATCCTGGTCGATAAAACCGTCGCAGCCTTTTTTGTAAAGCTCTATGATGGCATTCTGCCTCGAATTGCAGGATGCGACGACGATATCGGTGTAGTATGTATCGCAGACGTCGCTCGAGCCGTGGCGGAATTTGAGTATATAATCTTCGCCCAAATGATATGCGCCGCTGCAGTCTGAAATAGTGGTACAACCGTTGACGAGATAATCTGAGTCGAGCAGGACGTCTGTTATCGCAGAGCCGAGCTGACCGTTTTTGCAGGTATATATAGCGTAGTCGCCCGAAAGCCCCTTGACCGTGTCGCCCGAGCGCTCAAACTGCGTGCTCTGATAATCTATCCTGCCGGGTGCTTTTTCGCCGCTCGACAGCCATTTTGTAGTGGCGGTACGCATACTATCAATACGGTAATCGGTATATTGTATCATTATATACGACGCCTTGCCGGAGGACGATTTATATACGTCCCTCATATAATAGGTGTCGCCCGACGTTACCTTTTCGGTGCTGTACGGCTGATTTGACTTGCTGCGCGCGAGGTTGACCATGACGATTTCGCCCTCGCCCATAGACAACAGCTTTGAGATTGCCTGGTCGGCGGCAAAATCCTCCTGATCTTCCTCGGGGTCTACGGTTGCAACATATACGTTGCTGACGTATTTGCCTCTCTTGCTGACGCTGCCTCTGTAAAAGATGCGCAGATAGTTTTTGAACGTGATATTATACGAGTAATACTGCGGCATACTGCCTACCATATAGCTATAGCAGTCCCACTCAAAGGTGAGGTTCTCCGCAACCGTAGAATAGCAATCGGTAAGGTCGGCAACCGGCTTGCAAAATACGGTTTCGCCGTTTTGATTTTCAAAAGCGGTACGGCCTGCAATCTCGGGGTCTGTGCAAAAGCAGACGTCGAGCATCGTAAGCGGCTTTGCAGTAGGTGAAGGACCTGCGACATAGAGCCCCTTCATCGGGATTTGTTCATATTTGCCGAGGTTGTTCTCCGCCTGATACTGCGATTCGACATAAAAATCGTGTCCGCCCTCATAGGCGTTCCTCGAAATATATCCGTTGGACGGGCGCAGCAGACGGTAATAGTCAGTCGTAAACACGCCGATATCACGAATGCAGGCGAAAGTCTCGCACGCAACGTAGCCGGTGCTGCCGAAAACGATGTTTTCAAACAGCGAGGACGACGAGTTTTGTGCGGTGTAGGTCTTTATCTCGGTTATCGCTCTGTAAGGGTTGTAGGTCGTGGAGTAAAGCAGATAAGTCGGCTGCTCGGTGAGACCGCTCGTGAGGTCATGATTCTTTAACGTTTCTACCGGCTTAAAGCCGCACTGTGCGGCAAACTCGAGGTTATTTTTAAAGCCCGAGCTGAAAGCAAAGCCGGAAATATACTCAGTACCTGTCGAGCCAAAGGTTTCGCTGGGTCTGAAATACATATACAGCTTTTTGCCGTATGTATCCTCATCCATTACCCTCAGTCCGTCCTCTTCGTCCGAGCCGATGATAAGGTTAAATGCGCTGCCGCCCGAAAACATATTGACGGGCTCATATCCCGAATCGGCGTCCAAAACCTTGTCGGTTATCTTGATATCCGCCAGTATGGGCGAGCCGTTTGAACGCTGTTTTACATAGTACAGCGACGCCTGAGTGCCGAGCTTGCCGACAAAAGCATACTCGGCTGCGGCGCCCGACGACGTCGTGCCATAGACGACCTTTTGTGCGTCGTAATAATAAGCTATTCTGATGTCGGTTATCGCATCACCTGCGTTATCGGTTGTAGTAAAGCCGAGATAAGTAACCGAGCCTGTGTTAGGCGTCAGGTTTTGCTCGATTACGTTATATTTTTTATTCAGCAGTCCGAGTCTTGCTTCCTCGGCATTTTTGCCGCTGACGAGCATCAGGTCATAGAGGTATGATTTGCCAGTGTCTGCCTGCGACTCTTCGGAGCAGTAAAACAGATATAGAGGGCTATTGTTGTTTTTATAGGTGTTGAGGTTTGCGGTTGAATAATAGCCGAATCGTCTGACCGCCATATATCCCTCTGCCGGCACATAGCTGTCGGTAGAAGAGACAAACGCTTTGCCGTCGGCCTGAATCGGGCTGCCTGCAGTCTTTGAATAGGTATAATACAGGCAGTCCCACTGCTCGGTCGTGCCGCCGTTGATGTCTGTGGGGTTACCGTTGCCGTCGCAAACCGCTCGGTATTCGGTAAAGTTATTGCCGACAATATCAAAAAGTATCGACGGCATATCGGGATAAACGGTCTTTTCTTCGTCATCGTCGCCGAATATCGCCCTAAAGAACGCAATAATGGCACAAATAACGATAATAGCGAGGACAATAAGCGCCAGAATGATGGTCGCAGTGCCTATAATGCCTGCGACTATGGCGCCCGTCGTGAGCGTCATACCGCCGCTGGCAATGGCAATCGAGCCCGAAAGTATGGCTATATAGCCGACGTTAATCAGCGTCAATGCGGTAGTGCCGAATATCGCCGCCGAAATGCCGAGGAATATCGACGTAGCGGCAAGCACGCAGCCGGCAACCATACCGCCGATGAGGATGATATTGGTGAGATTTTTTGTCACCTTGTCAGTCGCCTCGACCTTTGTCAGCTTGTCATAAGCAGAGCTCGAGGTCGCCACTCTTTCCGCCTCGCTGGTAAACGCGACCGTCTGGTCGTAAATGTCTCGGTTTACGTTGTAAAAGACCGAAATTCTATCGAGTCCGTTCTCTTTGATTTTTGATTTTATCTCGCTGACTGCGGCGGCAGACTGGTTGTAATACGTCTGATTATTTGAATCAAGCTGTGAAACCAGTGCCGATACACCGCCGTACTGCAGTGTAAACAGTTGTCCCCGTGTGAGCGACGCAACGAGCGGATAGATGCGGTAATTGATTTTATCGCTCTCCTCGCCGTCCTCGTCGAACGGGTCACCGCAGGTGTAGATATATTCTGCGAGGTTTTTATAGTCGGGGCTGAAAGAAGCATACTCAGTCAGCTTTTCATACACGCCCATGATACCGGCGTATTTATAGAGGTCCTGCTCTTCGCCTACCTCGCTGTTTTTATACTTTTCGTCAACGAACTGCCGCCAATAGTTATTGAGCTCTTCGTCGCTCGGGAGCTTGCCCTCGGTGCCCTGTATGTCGTTATTGTTTTTATAGTCCTCAAAAAACATAACGGCTTCGTCATACAGCAGTCCGAAATCCTGCAGTTGCCCGATAACTCTGACGGTATCTGCCCAGTAATTGATATACGTTGCGTTACCGCTCTGTTTTGCGATATAGTCGTAATCAAACAGACTGCGGTCGGTCTTTGACAGTCTGTCGGCAAAATCGTCTGTGCCGTAATCTGCAGTGCCGAGGTTGAGCGCACTGTAAATGACCGCAACGACGTTGTCGGCGCAAATCAGCAGTATATCCTGATAATCTGTATCTTTTCTGCCTGCGTCAAACAGATAGTCTGACAGCTTTACGCCGTCAACCTCAAAAATGTCCAGTATCTCGACTGCCGCTTTTGCGAGGGGACTGCCCTTTTGGTACTGGGCTTTAACCTCGAGGCAGGTCTCTTTGAGATATCCGGCAGACTTTTCGATGCCTGTCTGCCAAGCGGCAACAAGATCACGGTATTTCTTTTCGCTGATGCCTCCGCCTGCATTCATCAATCTGACGTCGGTGATTGCCTCATCCTTGTTTGTAGTGGTTTTGTAGCCCATATAACAAACACTGTTGCCGGTGCCGCTGCGCAGGTCGCAGTCAACGACGGTATATCCCTCAGACTGCAAAACGGCAACTGCGTCGCTTTTTGACGATGCGGTTACGGTCTTGAGCTCTTTGAGATAACGCGGAATACTCTCTGCAATAGCTTTTACGGGCACCTGGCTCAGTATCGAAACAACCAAAACGAGTGCGAGTAAAGCGGAAAGCGTCTTTTTTAGCATAGATACCTACCTCTTGTAATACCGGATAAAGTTTAATATAGCTTACTGTTCAACGACCTTTTTCTTTTTTTTACTCTGAAATGCGTTGACGGCGAACATGATAGCTGCGCCTGCGATTAAGCCGCAAGCCGCTGCGATGGCATAGCCGCCGAATGTAACCGTGGTGCCGGTGAGTCCCGCATCGACATCGGTCTTAACAAACATATAAACGCCGGTCTGGTGGTCAGCGTATTTGTTGAGGTTATACGCGCCGGTAGAGCCAAAGCCGTGAACTGCGAGGTTATAGCTCGTGTCGGATGCCTTGTTTGTCTTTTGGATAACGGCGGATGCCAATATAGGATTGCCTGCGGAGGCATCCTTTGTATAGTAAAGGACGTTCCATTCCATGCCTTTCCAGTTATTCAGGTCGGCATATTCGCCGTTTAGGTCTTTAACAGCATAGTAATATACGTATTTATTGTTGTTTTCTGCATCGGTCGTTTGGTCAACTATGATACGGGGTACGTCGGTGTATTCTTTTCTCTGATTGTATGCTTTATACTCTTTATAGAGGTAAATAACCAGCGTAATCAGCACGATGGCGATTGCAACCGCAGATACAATCTTTGCGGCGCTCGAAATAACACCCCATACAGATTTTGCGCCGGTCTCGATAGCGGCGGTTCTCGCAACCTCCAGTGCGCCCTGGTCCAAAACCTCCAGCGCCCAAGAATCATTGAAAAACATTGTGCCGACAGCCCAATCATATACAGTAATGTCGGTGGCGATGAAAGATGCGTTGGCAAACGCTGCCTGGTAAGCGGCGGTAACGATGGCGCTGACCTTTGCAGAAGCGATAGCGGCTACTGCGATACCTGCGGCGGCGATACCTGCGGCAGTACCGATGATGCCGTAAAAGATTGATTCGGTCTTTTTGCTCAGATTGCCCTTGTACCACGAATAGTCGCTCGACGAGGTTGCCTGGCGCATGGTCTCATTAGTCAGAGCGATGCCGTCTGCGCTGAAGATAGAGCGGTCGATGCCCTCAAAGACAGAAACTCTGGTTACGTTCGCCTGCTCTTTTGCCGCTTGTGTATAAGCAGTCAAAACCTCATCACTCGTTGCCGCATACTGGATGGCAACGCCGAGGCTGGCGTAAGGAACGGTAGCCGCCTGACCGTCGGTCATGGCTTTTGCCAAGGGGTAGAGGTCGGCGTTGTCGAGCTCCTTTAAGTCCTGCATAAAATAGTCATACAATGTGCCGCCGTTATACTCGGTAGCCTTGAGATAGTCGTAGGTGTTTGCATAGTTGGCAACTATTGCCTGCTCTTTTTCGTCGAGAGTGTTAAAATATGCAGTCCACTCGTCTTCACTGCTGCCTACGGTCAGACCGCTCGCATTAAAGATAGCGACGTACTCTTTCATTTCGTCCTGAAAGCCCGAGAACGACTTGTAGATTATTCTTGCCTTATCGTCGTCTGCGGTGGTATAAATCTGTTCGGCAGGCATATTGACAAATCTGTCGAGCCAGTTGTCGGCACAGCCGATGGCAAGGCAAGACTCGATGGAGGTGACTGCCAGAGCACTCGCCTGCATAAAGATGACCGAAATCTGCTCTTTTGTGGTGTCTTCACTGGCAAAAATATCGCCCAGCAGGTTGTTTTGAGTGCCAAAATCTTCGTCATAAAATCTATTTAAAAGCTCGTATGCCAAGAGCGCCGAAGCTTTGCCTGCCTTAAAGTTGGCTCTGTACTCGGTAACTGCGGTATAAATCTCGCCTACGAGAGTGTCGGCGGTGTCTTTATACTCTTTGAGTACGTTGTTATAATCCTCAAAACTATAGCCGCCGTTCATATTCATGACGGCGAGGTCGGTGATTGCCTCGCTTTTGATTTTGGTGGTCTTGTAGCCGATGCAGACGGCAGTGCCGTTGCCCTCGTTAACGTCGCCCGAAACAGGCGTATAGCCCTGCTTTGTCAACAGTTTTTTTGCAGCGGCAAGCGAAGAAGCGGTTGCAACCGTAATATCCGAAATATACGTTTGCTCGCCATACGCCAGCGTCTGCAGCGGTGTAATGGACATCATGACAATAGCCATAATAAATGCCACTACCGTGATAATAATTCTTTTCATATACGTTCCTCCGATAATTAGATTGCTTAATATTAACATATATTCTATAAGAAAGCAATACCTATACGAGATGCACAGCCGATTAACTTTTAATCAAAAAAGGCCGACCTGTTAAGGTTAGCCTTATTTCAAGGTTAAAATGTTTTTATTGTGCTGTGCCTTTTCTCTTTTTAAATACTACAAAGCCTACGACTGCGAGGATAATAACCACGCCTGCGGAAATGGCTATAACGCTCGTGCTGCCTGCAAATACCGAGCCTGTGGAAGAGCTAGAGCGAATCATCTGTAGATAAGTAGCTCTCGCTTTGGGAGCGCCTTCGTTAAAGTCGCATACGCAGTTTTGATATATTTCGCGTACTAAATTTGGCTGATTATTGTTCTCGGAGTCAAAATATATTTTGAGGTCTGTTATCGGTTCGCCCGCTTTGGGGTCCTTGGTATAATAAAGGTAAACGTCGGTCGTACAATCTAATCCTGCATAATAATTCATGCTATACATGTTAAGCCAAGTTGGGCTTTCATCCTTAAAAAGACCACCAACGGCGTAATATGTGCAGTCGTTGTGGGTTACGGATGTGGAACCACCTTTTTCATAAGGTCTGTAAACGGCGATAAGGTCGCGTATAGCATCGGTAGGGTCTGTAGTGAGAGTCTTTTTGACCAGTCTGATATATCCCGTGCCGTAGCCGGTGCCTCTGTTTAAGTCGGTTTCAGGAGTTAATTTGCCACCGACGACGTAGCTACTATCCGGTAAACCGTAAGCGTTTTTTATTGAGAGATATACATTATCGCCAAAATATCCGACGGCAAACAGCTCCGAAATATAAGTCTGAGCCTGCGGTCCGTCGTCGCAGCCTGCAAATGCCGGGACCGCCATCGCGAATGCCATGGAAATACATAGGATGAGCGTCAATAGTTTTTTCATAATAAACACCTCTGAGATTATTGTTTCTGCAAATACAGTCGTCAAACAATGCAAAAGGTTACAATATTTTATTAATAACTTTTTTATCGCTAAGCAGACAGCAATATAGATGCGATTGATTATACATATAGAGTTTATCATATCAGTGCGAAAAAGTCAAT
>DCHM01000024.1:0-20669 GCA_002314835.1 Clostridiales bacterium UBA1752
TGAAACGGCTCAACCGATTTTTCGAGCATACCGATATACTTATATCTCGTGGCAGTAATTATTCCTGCAAAGTGCGACATTTTTTCGTTATAAACGTCCAAAAGGTCGTCGTCGGCGTTGCCTGCGCGCAAAAGTGCGTTTTTTTGCTCTAAAACGCGGTTATACTGATTTACCGCCGCCACAAACCTCGGATAACTCTGACATATCGCCATATCGACGAATTTGCGGCGAAACTCGGGCGAGCCCTTAATGAGATTTAAGTGGTCGGGTGTAAAAATGACCGCACGGAATACGCCCAGAAAGTCGGATAACTTTGTAAGCCTGATGCCTTCTCTGTAAATCTCGCGGTGAGACGCCTTGTGCAGCTTGATGGCAAAGCTTTTGTCGCCGTATTTGTCGCAAAATCCGAGGTCAACCCTCGCGTCCTCTGCGCCAAAGCGTATCATATCTCGGTCCTTGCAGCCTCTAAAGCTCTTGCCTGCCGCAAACATAAATACACCCTCGAGCAGATTGGTTTTGCCTGCCGCGTTGTCACCGCAAATCACGTTTACCCCAGGCAAAAACCGCACGGTAGTGTCACATTCGTTTTTAAAATTATAAAGTGTAATCGAATTGATATTCATAGACGAAAAGAACCGATAAAATATACGGTCTTAACCCACAAATCGTTAGTCTTTTAATCTGCAGGGCAATACGAGATACAAAAACCTGCCCGTTTCGCTGGGTGTTGCCGGAGTAATAACCATCGACATCAGCGGAGTGGACATATTTACAACGACGTCATCACCCTTGCAAGCTCTCAGAGCGTCAAGAAGATACTTGTTATTAAAGCCTATCTCAATATCGTCACCGGTCTTTATTATTTCAATATTGTCATTAACACTGCCGTACTGGGTATTGCAGCTTATGTTGAGCACGTCACCGTCAAACTTGCATCTTAGAGGCGTGCGGAGCTTTTCGTCAACGAGCAATGAAGCTCTGAGCGTGGAATCAAGGAACTTTTGAGACGAAACGCGCACGCTTATCTTGTTTTCCTTAGGCAGAGCACGGGCATAATCAAGATATTCGCCGTCGAGTAGTCGGCAAAAGAATATGGTATCGCCTATCATAAATATAATGTGCTTATCGGTAAACTCTATGCGCATTGATTCGTCGTCGTCTGAAAGCAGTCTGCAGAGGTCTGAGAGGTTTTTGCCGCTGACAACGAGCTGGCAGTCTCTTTCACAGCCCATAACGGCGTCGTATTCCTCTCTCAGAGCAAGTCTAAAGTTATCGAGTGCGACTACTGTAAGCTTTTTACCTTCTATCTTTAATAGTTCGCCGCAAAGTATAGGTCTCGAATCAAGCTGAGAAACGGCAAAATTGGTAGAGAGTATCATCTCTTTTAACAGGCTCTGATTGATGCTGAAGCTACGGTCACCGCCGAGCTCTGGCAACGAGGGATAAATATTGGAGTCAAATCCGTGGATGGAAAAGTCACTCATCGCGCCGTAGATGCGTACGATGTTTTTGTCATCCGACTCAAATCTGATGTCACAGTCAGGAAAGTTGCGCACGATGTCGGATACTTTTTTTGCATTGACTATGACAGAGCCGTCCTCCTTGCCAAAGACAGTGCCCTTTGAGGTAACTCCCTTTTCGAGGTCGTAGCCGCATACCGTGAGAGTATTTTCCTTTAGAGTAAAGAGCAGACCCTCGAGTGCAGGCAGAGTGCTCTTTGTAGAGGTGGCTCCGAGAGCAGGAGTTATGAGTGACAACAGTGTGTTTTTGTTTGCTGTGAACTTGATAGGCATAAATGCTAACCTCCGGCAAAAAAAGAATAAATGAAATTAATACAAAAGGAATAGTAGTTGTATGTAGTAGTAGGCTATGTGGAAGCTGTGTAAAACCCGTATAAGCTATGCGGTTAATAGTTTTTGAGGTTTTGTTTATGTGTAAAAAATGTGGACAACCTATGTAAATCTAAAAACTTTTCCACATTTATCACGAAATGCCTGAGGATATCTCGTTAATCATCTGATTGATGTCTCTGGCAAATGGCGGGTCGGACTTCATCCTCGACTCGATAACCGTGATTGAATTCATTATACTGGTGTGGTCTTTGCGGTCAAATGCTCTTGCTATCGTCTTTAGCGGCATTTTTGTGAGCTGCCTCGTCAGATAAATAGCGACGTGCCTCGGGAACATGATTTCCGCAGAGCGTTTCGGTGATTTTAGCTGATCTTTTGTGACACCGTAGCGCATCTGAATGAAATGAAATATCTTTTCGAGTGTGGTTTCGTCGTTTTCGGCCGATCTGATAAACTCTGCCAAAATCTCTTTTGCCATATCTATATCTATCGGTTTGCCAGTGATAAAGCTATTTGCCTTGAGCCTCTTTAACGAGCCCTCGATTTGTCTGATATTGATTTTGATATTTTCGGCAAGGTAAATGAGCACGTCGTTTGGTATGTCTATGCCCATATCGAGTGCCTTGCGCTTGTAAATCGCTATTCTCAGTTCGAGGTCGGGCGCCTGTATATCGGCAACGAGTCCCGACTCAAATCTCGAGGTTAATCTTTCCTCGAGGTTGTTTATTTCTCTCGGGTGCTTGTCCGCAGCTATGATAATCTGTTTGTTTGCAGAATACAGAGTGTTGAAGGTATGGAAAAACTCCTCCTGCATCTGAAACTTTTGAGCAAAAAACTGTATATCGTCAACGAGCAACATATCTATGTTGCGGTATTTGTTGCGGAATTGCGGTGCGCTCTTATTCATGAGCGAATCAACGAGGTCGTTGACAAACTCTTCGCTCGTGATATATACGATTTTGTAATTTGGATACAGCTTGCGAGTCTCATTCATTATCGCAAACAAAAGGTGCGTCTTACCGAGACCCGAAGGACCGTATAAAAACAAAGGGTTATTGAGATGCCCGGGATTTTTGGCTACGGTCAGTGAGCAACGCTGTGCCAGCTCGTTTGACTTGCCTACGACAAAGTTTTCAAACGTGTATTCGGCGTGGAATCTGCGCTGATACGCAGTCTGCTCTACCACGTCGTCATCGTCACCCGTTTTTTCGCCGTGTATGAGGTCGGTCTCCTCGGCTGAGATGTATTCGTACTGGCTTTCAAAGCCCATTATTGCAGTCAGCTTGTTTTTGACAGCCTCGCCGTACTCAGACCTTACTATGTCGCGCTTAAAATTATTAGGCAGCATGATAACCGTTTTTTTGGCTGTTACGCTGTGTATCTGTATGTCTGCAAACCACAAATCGTATGTTGTCTGTGAGTAATCGTGACTCAGCGCCTCTCTCAGCGCGTTGGTCATTATCTCGAGCTCGTTATTTTGCACGCATACACCCCCATAATATATAATATTATATATAATATATTATACTAATGAAACAAATTTATTTGTTAATTATTTGTAAAAAAAATGTAATATTTTTTACAACGATTTATCAAGCTGCGATTTTGTCATAGATATTTTGTTATTTTGAGTTTATTTTGCTTGACTTTTTCGTTTTGTTGTGATTATAATATAATTTGCCTCGTTATGGCGCCGGCATTTACGGTGGCTGTGCGTCACAAAAGGCAACATTATATTAAAAACGATAATAACGGAGGTTTTTACCATGACTCAGGGACTTACTTATCATCCTAAAAAGAGACACAGAAAGATGGAGCACGGCTTTAGAAAGAGAATGTCCACAGCTAACGGCCGTAAGGTTCTCAAGAGAAGAAGACAGCGCGGCAGAGCTCAACTGACTTACTAATCAACAAGACAACTGCTATTGCTTTTTTTACCTGCCGCAAGGGGATAATACGCAATGAACGAAACAAAAAAAGTACTGTCTATCAAAGACACCGGACTTTATTCGGCGGTTTACCGCAAAGGCAAAAGCTATGCCGGTAAATATATAGTCTTATACGCCCTGCCTTGCAAGGGGGATTATCCTTCTCGCCTCGGTATCACCGTGTCAAAGGACAGAGGCTGTGCCGTCGTGCGTAACCGTTCAAAGCGCATAATCCGCGAGAGCTATAGGCATTTGCATCATCTGTTAAAGTCAAAGTGCAATATCGTGATAGTCGCCAGACAAGCATGCACCACCGCCACGAGTACCGTAATCGAGGACGAGCTGCGTGAGCTATTGACCGCGGCGACACTTATAGATGTATGAAAAAGCTGTTTATAGCAGCGGTGCGGTTTTATCAAAAGCAAATTTCGCCGTACAAAAAGCCATGTTGCAGATTTGAGCCGACCTGTTCTCAGTACGCTATCCAAGCCTTTGGAGAATGGGGCGCATTTTGCGGCTTTTTTATGACGCTGTGGCGCATTTTACGGTGCAACCCTTTGTGCAAGGGCGGTTATGACCCCGTTCCCGAGCGCAAAAAACACAGGAGTAAAAAATGAATCTAATCTATTGGCTCTATTGGCCGTTTGCGTGGGTAATGAAGGGCTGTCTGTTTGTCAGCGGACAGTATTATCTCATCGCTCTGCTATTCTTTGCCATAGCGATGAAGGTTGTCCTCATCCCGTTTGCAATCAAGCAACAAAAGACTCAGATAGAGACGGCTAAGTTTGCACCCAAGGAGAGGGCTATACGCAAAAAGTATGCCGGCAGGACAGACAAAGCCACACAGCAAAAGATGATGACTGAGATTCAGGAGGCCAAGCAGGATGCAGGCGTCAGCCTGACTGCAGGATGTCTGCCTCTCGTAGTACAGCTCGTCCTCGTCTTTATCCTTTACGCTATCGTCCGCGCACCTATCACTTACTCTTTTAATTATTCGAGTACCGAAATGTACGACTTATACTCTAAAAGTATAGAGCTGATACAGGAGTACAAGGATGCGGCAAACAAGGACGACGCAAATTACGCTCAGTATATAAGCGAGCTGACCGAGTATCAAAAGAAGCTCGGCGGCGCTACCGAAGATACTGACGAAACAGTCACAAACAAGGTTTATCACATTGATCCAAAGTATTCTGCAGATTCTCTGCCTGCAAACTACGAGTATGACCTCGCAAAGCTGCTCAAGGACAAAGATACTCTGCAAAAGATAGCTGACAAATACGAGATTACGCTCTCCAAGACGAGCTTTGACAACGTCATAGACGAAGAGTACGGCAAAAGATTGCCCAACTTTGCGTTTATCGGCGATACCAGCTTGCTCGATACGCCTAATATCAGCACGTTTAACTGGCTGCTCATCATTCCTCTGCTCGTATTCGCTACTCAGTTTTTCAGCACCAAGCTCTCTCGCAAGTACGGCGTTGTTTTGCTCGATGCCAACGGCAAACCCGTAGGCGGCAGCTTGTTTATGGAGCTCGGCTTGCCCCTTATTTCTACTATATTCTGCTTTAATTTCAGTGCCGCCATCGGCGTTTACTGGGTTTGGCAGACACTCATTATGGCACTGCAAACCGTATTGCTCGCCAAGTTTATGCCCCTGCCCAAGTTCTCCGAGGAGGAGTACGAGGCAGCAGAGCGTGAGCTCAAAGCAAAGACCAAAAAGAAAAAGCGCATTACCATCGAGGTTGACGAGGATGACGAATCTTTTAGAGATTATCAGGTAGTTGACGGCGATAAAGGCGCATCCGGCGAAGGCAATAACGGCAAATATACTTACACCGAAAAAGTCGATTTGCTCGCAGGTGACGACACCGACGGCGGCTCAGACGACAACGACGGTGAAATGCTTTAATATTTTTGGAGTTAAAAACAACAACATGATTAAAGAAGTTATCGCAACCGGCAAGACTGTTGCCGCTGCTACCGAGGCCGGTGCCGCACAGCTCGGCAAGTCGGTAAATGAAGTTGATTTTGTTGTCATCGAAGAGCCCAAGTCCGGTTTTCTCGGTCTCGGCGCATCCGATGCCAAAGTCAAGGTTGTTATCAAAGAGACTCCCGCACTCAAAGCACTCGATTTTATCGAGACGCTGCTTGCTAACATGGGCATCACAGCCGAAGTCGTCATCAAATCAGAGGACGACGAGGGTGCAGAGCTCGACGTAGTAGGCGCCGATCTCGGAGTGCTCATCGGCCGTCACGGCGATGTGCTCGATTCTCTCCAATATCTCGCTACTCTCGTAGCAAACAAGGACCTCGACGACTTTTACCGCATCACCGTTGACGTCGAAGGCTATCGCGCAAAGCGCGAGGACACGCTGCGTTCTCTTGCAAGACGCATGGCTGCCAAAGTTCTTAAATACAAAAAGGGCTTTGCCCTCGAGCCGATGAACGCTTACGAAAGACACATCATCCACTCAGAGGTTCAAAACATCGAGGGTGTCGGCACCTATTCCATAGGCGAGGGCGCAGACCGCAAAATCATCATCACTCTCGAATCAAAGGTCAAAAAATAAAACATAGCGTTTTTTGAGGGCTGAAAAACAGCCCTCTTTTTTTGTCTTTTTTGGGTTGACAAAAGGGCATTAAAGTGTTAACTTAGTTTAAACAATATAACAAAGGGGCATGATTATGAATATAGAATCCTGTTTGACAAACAAGCCGATACCCGAGAGTGCAAAAACGGCTTTGGGAGCTGTTTTTCCGGACCAAACGGCACTATACGCCATCTGCGGCGACCTTTCGCTCGACAGCAAATACAGCGAGACTGTTTTGGCTGTCACGGCTACGCATTTTGCGGTAATCGACCCGACCTTTGAGGGCGGAGCAGGTACGTTTGCCATAGCAGACGTCGAGACCGTCACGGTCAAGCGTATGTACGGCAATGCAAGGCTGTCGGTCAAGTTTAAGGGTCAAAGCAAGGAAACCAAGGTCTTTAGATATTCCTACGCAGTTTCGGCTCTTTGCGACGCCGCGTGCCAGTATATAGAGGAGATTTCCAAGGGCGGTGACGTAAAAGAGCAATTTGAAATAGTCAAAGCGACTTATGAAAAGAAACTTTGCGTCTGCCCCAAGTGCGGCAGGACGTTGCTCCACCCGGGTGCCGACTGCATACACTGTCAGTCAAAGACAAAGATAGCGTCCAAGCTGCTCAAATACGTTTTGCCGCAAAAAAAGCTGCTCATCATTTCGCTGTTTATGTCGGCACTCACTACGGCGCTCGCGCTGTTGCCTCCTTATCTGACTCAGACGCTCGTCGATAACGTGCTGATACCCGACAATGCCCAGGCGACAAACCAGCTGACGCTCATCGTTATAGTGCTGCTTTCCTCTTACGTTATCATTTATACGGTCAACGGATTCAGGGGCTATATGCTCCGCGTGGCAGGCGACAAGATAGTAAAAGAAATGCGTAACGACGTTTACGCCAAGGCGCAAAAGCTGCCGATGTCGTTTTACGACAAGACCTCGACGGGTGCGGTTATTAACCGCATTTCGGGCGACGCCGTTACGATACAGTCGTTTATGATACGTATCACGCAAGAAGTCGTAGTACAATTCTTTTTGCTCGTCGGCATTATCATTATAATGCTGGTCCTCGACTGGAAGCTGACGCTGCTGTCACTGATACCCGTGCCCTTCGTCGTTATCGGTGCCAAGTATTTTGGGCGCAAGATAGCGCCGTATTACCGCCGTATCTGGCGCAGATGGGCGGCTGTCAGCTCTGTTTTGACCGACACCATCCCCTGTATCAAGGTTATAAAGTCTTTTGCGGGTGAAAAGCGTGCGGTTGACAGATTCCAAAAATACAACGAGGAATGGTATAACGTCGATACAAAGTCGGCAAAGATTACTAACGCATTTCCCGTCATAGTTTCTTTCTTTGTTTCCTGCGGCTCGCTCCTTATCTGGCGTGTCGGCGGCGCAAGGGTGCTAACCCCGGGTGACGGACTTACGGTAGGTTTGCTCGTTTCGTTTATATCCTACACCTCGATGTTTTACGGCCCTGTCAACTTTTTTGCATATCTTTCCGACTCGTATCAAAACGCTCTTTCGAGCGCCGAAAGATTGCTCGATATCATAGACGCAGAGCCCGAGCCCGACAACGGCCTCAAGCTACGTCCCGAGCATATCGAGGGCAAAATCGAGTACCGCAATGTTAATTTCAGCTTTGATAAGACAAAAAAGAACCTATCTGATATCAATATTTCGATAGAGCCGGGTGACATCGTAGGTATAGTCGGAACCACAGGCTCGGGCAAATCGACGCTTATCAACCTTTTGCTCAGATTTTACGACACCTACGAGGGCGAAATCCTCGTTGACGGCATCAACATCCGCGACCTCGACCTCGAGTATTACCGCAGTAAAATCGGCTACGTTCAGCAAGACCCGATGATGTTTGCGGACACTATCTTTAATAATATCGCATACGGCGTGCCGGATGCCAACATCGAGGCGGTTATCAATGCCGCAGACGTTGCAAACGCACACGAATTTATCGCCAACCAGCCCGACGGTTACGATACCGTGCTCGGTGAACGCGGCGTAGGCATTTCGGGCGGCGAAAAACAGCGCATTTCGATAGCACGCGCCGTGCTCAAAAACCCGTCGATACTCGTCTTTGACGAAGCAACCGCCGCGGTTGACAGCGAAACCGAAGAGCTGATACAGACTGCTATCGAGAGACTTATCGCCGGACGTACCACGCTGATGATAGCGCACAGATTATCCACGCTCCGCAAGGCAAACAAAATAATAGTCGTTGACGCAGGCAGGATTATCGAGTGCGGTACCCACGAGGAGCTGATGGCGCTCAAAGGCAAGTTCTATCGCCTCGTCACCATCCAAACCATGAGCGAGCAGGTCGAAAAAGACAAAGCCGCCGAAAAGTTTGAGTAAGGAGGTTGGATTATGGCAAGACAATACATTATCGGAGACGAAGCCCGTATCACTAAGTCAGAGTTTAACCGAGTAGATCTGGAGTTTATCGACGGATGCAAGCATCAATCTCTCGAGCCTCGCCGCCTATTTCCCTTGAGCGGACTGACAAAATACATTTCACTCCTAGACGAGGAGGGCCACGAGGTAGCCATCATCCGCGATTTAGACACGATAATGCCCGACTGCCGCAAGGTCATAGAGCAGTCGCTCGCCGAATATTATCTGATACCAAAGATTTCGGCGATTACAGAGCGCAAAGAAAAGTACGGCACGCTCTCGTGGACGGTCGAGACCGACCGAGGAGTGCGCAGCTTCCGCATCAAGCGCAATAAGGACATCAAGGTCTTGTTTGATGGCAGAGTACTGGTTAGAGACAGTGATGACAACCGTTATGAGATACCTTCGGTTGCAAAGCTCGACAAAAAGAGCCTGCAACTGTTGTATTCGGATATTTGATTTAGAAAGGAAATTAACTATGAAAATGATATTGGCAGTCGTTCCCAACGACGACAGCGTAGTAGCAACCTCGGCACTCACCAACAAAGGATTTATCGTCACGAGACTTTCTACAACGGGTGGATTTATGATGGTAGGCAACACCACGTTGCTTATCGGCACAGACGACGACAAGGTGGGCGAAGTCAGAGACATATTAAAGAAGTATTGCTCGGTTCGCAAGACCGTCCACGACTCGCAGTCGTCGTACGGCAGAGGCATGCACGCCAACGGCGTAGCAGAGGAAACCACCGTCGGCGGCGCTACGCTCTTTGTGCTCAACGTTGAGGATTACGAAAAGATATAAGGTATATAAAAATTAAAAAAGGCTTGTAACACAAGCCTTTTTTGCTTATTTGTAATATCCTCGCGTGTAGCTGCCTTTGGGCGGTTTGGCGTCTTTTAGATTGGCTATCGCGTCTGACACTTCACCCGGCGTTTCGTCGGTTATATAGTAGGTATATAGCCCGACGCCGCATTTGCGCAGCTCTTTCGCCTTGTCGGTGAGGTCAAGGCGCACGCTGTTATAGAGCACGTTTCTGTGACCGTATTCGCGCATCAGTACAAACTCCGCACCTGTCCTATCGGTAAGCGTTGCACTGCAACCGCTCGTCTGACATTTTTTGCCCGTATTTTTTATCAAGCATACAGCCGTGTGCATGAGCGGCAATCTGCCGAATACGCAGTATTCGTACGCCATCGGCAAAAATGCGAGTCCGCGCGGCATTATTTCGCTCGAAATCGCCGCAGACGAAAAGTTATAGGCGTTATACACATCTGCCGTCTTGCTGTTTGTCAGGTTTAAAAACATATCGCCGTGGACGTAAAAACCGTTGCAGTATTTGAGATGTGCGATATTTGATATTGTTATATGCTTTATGCCTCTCGTCTTAACGTGCTCTATCAGCTCGGCAACTTTTTGCTCGTCCTCGTGCCATATAGTGCGCGGCAAAGCGGCAGAAACGTTTGACACGTTATCGGGCAAATCATTTATTAACCATATAGGTATATCAACTCTTGCGGCGTCCGCAAAAAGGTTTGCGTATTGCATATAATTTGACTTCGCAAATTTGAGCACGTAGCCGCGTTGCTCCTTTGCCGACAGGCACTTTGAGCTGTCGCGCGTAGGCAAATCACAGATTGTTTCATGTGAAACATTGATATTGCGAAGGTGCTTTTTATCTGTTCTCGGCAGGAATGAGTTTTTGTAATCGTTGTCACGGTAGCCGAACATATCGACCGTGAGGTTGCCTCTGAAATACGCGTCTGTGAAACCGTTGCGCGAAAAAGCTTCGTAGAGTATCTGCATTTCTTTTTCTGTAGCGGCGCGGTGCTCGTCTATCAACCTCCGATAGATTGATGTGACCGTATAAACGTAGTCGGGCGACTTCATGCGACCTTCGATTTTAAGCGAGGTTACACCTATATCTAATAGTTCTGGCAACACGTATGCGGCACAATTATCCTTTAGGGATAAGGGATATCGCATTTTTGTGCCGTAATCGAGACGACAGGGCTGAGCACATTCACCGCGGTTGCCGCTGCGTTTGCCGATAAACGATGACATCAGACATCCGCCGGACTGAGAGACACACAGTGCACCGTGGATAAAGACTTCGGTTTCAATACCCGTCAATGCCAAGTCTTTAATATCGGCAATCGTCGCTTCTCTTGCCATAACTATGCGACTAAAGCCTATATCCGCCAAGGGTTTTAGCCCAGCGGCACTGTGCTGTGCGCATTGCGTCGAGGCGTGCAAAATTATCTCGGGATGCCGCTTTTTTATTTCGGCCGCCAAACCCAAATCCTGCACGATGTACGCATAAGGCTTTACTTGCGTCTGCAAAAAGTCAACGTGAGCAAGCGCGGCATCAAAATCTCTGTCACTGACGAGTGTATTGAGAGTATAGCAAAGCGCAACGCCGTTTTTGCGGCATTTTTCGGCTGCTGATATCAAGCCGTCGTTATCAAAGTTTTTGGCACCGATGCGTGCGTTTAATATACTGCCGCCGAGATATACCTCGTCGGCGCCGGCACTGATGGCGGCGTCGAGCGCCTGCATACTGCCGGCAGGAGATAAAAGCTTGCTCATTGACTGCTCCTTTTGGTTTTTGCCTATTATATACTAATAGGAAACAAAAGTCAATATTCGCATTGACAACACGCTCCTTTTGGAGTATTATATATGTATTATTCTTTCCGGAGGATATCCTATGGAGACAGACATGACAAAACCCTTTGGCAGCGCAAGTATTGAACAGGTAAAGCTCGCTGCCGAAGTCCGTATATCCGACTATCTTTCTAAGCGCCTTGACCTCAGGGGCAGTACGGTAATAGCATTTGACGACAACGGCAACCGCGACTGTGCTTACAGTATCAGCAAAACCTCAGACGGATTTAAGCTCGGCGTGCATATTATAGACGCAGACGAATATATCCCGTCCGGCTCGCCTGTTGATATCGAAGCGCGTGAACGCTTTATGGAGTTTAATTATCACGGCATTATCATGCACATGCTGCCGCCTAAGTTTATTGAGAGCGTCTGTTCTTACGTCGAAGGCGAAGACAAGCTCGCCGTATCTATCTTTTTTGACATCGACGAGTACGGCACCTGTAAGGATATAAATATCGAAAAAAGCGTCGTTCGTGCTCCTATCGTCTGTATCTTTGAGGAAATCGACGACATCTATCGCAGTAAGGATACATCTCTCGTCGTCGCACTAAAACAAAAATACGCGTCTTATCTCCCTCAGATTGACCTGCTCTACGACTTGTCTGCACGTCTCAATATGGTTCGCCGCCGCAAAGGCGCCGCGGTGTATGCAAGGTACGATTCGGTGCCAGTCAGAGACGAAGGTGGCAGAATTGTAGCACTGCAAAGAGTAGAAGACACAAGGGATTCTAACCTTATGGTGAGCGAATTTACGCTCTTTACGGGTGAAACGCTCGGCAAGTATTTTGCATCAAAAAATCTGCCGATAGTATTTACCGCCTGCAAAACGATAGACCCTGCCAAGCTTGCAGAAATTGCCCGTTTTATCGGTTACGATGAGTACGACGCCCAAAAGCCAGATTATCTGACACAGCAGGAGCTGGCTCACAATATATTCCTTAACGTCGGATTCGGTATGCTCGCCGCTAAATTCTGCGACCTTATACCACCCGTTTATTTTGCAGATAGCCCCGAGCCAAATTACTCTGTAGGCATCGACCATTATATGAGGTGCTGTCATCCTACAAAGAGCTACACCGACATCATACAGCTACGCGTCATTAAGCAGTGGATAGACAGCGATTGCCTGCTCTCAAACATCGACATCAACCGCTATAAACGCAGTGCTAAGGCGTTTGCCGACGAGTTTAATCAAAAGCAAGCAGAGGTTACGGAAATCAAAAAGTCCATACGCCGCAAGGACTTGGACGAGCTTTTGCAAAACGTAGATTCCTTCTCGGCTTACTATCTCGGCGGCGAAAAACCTTACATATTGCTCGACTGCGGAGCGACGGGCGTTTTGTCGTCCGACCCTGCGCTCCACGTGCTGACACGCATACGCGTCAAGCTCACCGACAGACAAACGATGACGTTTTGTTCCATGTGAAACATTGCATTATAAACGATGAAAAAACTTGTACTCATTTTATCAATAATCTTAATAGCCACGGCGGTTTTGGGCTCTTGCGCCAACGTAGTTCCGATAGACGAAAATAGCACCGTTTCGACAGCTTCCGTGGACACCGAGAGCGAAGAGAGCGAGGTTTCTCTGCCCGATTACCACGGCTTTACCGACCATATCGTTATTGCCACGACGGACACCGACCCCTTTGTGCAATACGAGGACACCTTTGGAACGCTCGGCACGACTATCGTTGACCGCACCCTGCTCTTGGCGGAAAAATATAACGTCGATATACAGACGCACTATTTTACCGAAGCGGAAATCGAAAACGACGCAGCATCCTCCAGCCTGTCGGGCCTCGGATTTGCAGACCTGTACTGTTTTCCCGCCGAGCTGACCGCACGGCTTGCTCTGCAGGGCAGGCTTGGCAACATGGTTGAATTGCCAAATTTTGACAATATCAAGGAATTAGTAGGCGACGACGGACTGATAACCGACGGCAGTGGCGTATATGCGGTGGTTCACAGCTCTACACTTTATCAAGAGGCGACGTATTGCGTCTTTTATAATAAGTCGCTCGTCGGCAAGGTTACGTTGCAGGACCCTGCGGTGCTTTACGAGCACGGACTGTGGACCTACGACGTGTATAACGAGCTTTCGCGCAGTATAGCCGCCGATACGATGTCAAAGGGCTCTATCGACTACGCAAACGATATATTCGGCTACGCTTCCGCAGACGACGCAGACGGTATGATTTGCGCTTTGTGGTCGTCACTTGGCAAGGAGGTACAGACATTCGGCGAAAACGGCGTCAGCATCAGTAACGACGTCGTGGGCATTGACGACGACCTCGCGGTGTTATACGACACTTACAACGGCAAAGCCAAGCTCGGCTACGACAAGGCCGAGGCTGCAGAGGTATTTGAGGACGGCAGATGCGGATTTTTTATCTACCGCTTTGATTATTGCAAGCGTGTCGGCACGCTCGGCTTGGATTACGGAGTAGTGCCTATGCCTTCGCTGTCGGGCGAGGGGACGGGCTACGTCGATAAGGACGCGCTCGTATTTTCGATAGGCACGACAAAGGACAAAGAGTACGTTTCCGCCGCGCTGACGGCGATTATCGCGGCATCGGGCGACTCGTTTGAAAAGTGCCTGAGAGACACTTATACTCTGCTTTATTCCGACTGTAACAACATGACGGTGATGATAAGCCGCATTTTGAGCAGTGCCAAGCTAAACAAAGAGCTTTTGTGGTCGCTGGTTGACGAGAAGGTTGATTCGATTAGCCGCGCCAACATCTTTGACGCCATCAAAAACGGCACCAAGATTGAGCCCAAGATAGACCTGCCCGAGCCCGAAAACAGCGAGGACGGCACGGAGGCGGAACAAAGTGACGACATTAGCGCATAAATGTCTTGATTTTTATGCGAAAATATGATATTATGCGTGTTTGGTAGAATGTAAAAAATAAAATATAATAAAAACAAAGGAGTACCACAATGTACAACAAAAAGTCAGTCGAAGACATCAACGTAAACGGCAAAAAAGTACTGGTTCGCTGTGATTTTAACGTCCCCATGGACGGCACGACCATCACGGACGACACCCGAATCGTAGCCGCTCTCCCCACTCTCAAGTATCTGCTCGCCAACGGCGCGGCACTTATCCTCTGCTCTCACATGGGCAGACCTCACAACGTATTTAACGACAAGCTCAAGCTCAATAAGAAGGAAAAAGCCAAGATAGAGGCTCTCCCTGCCGAAGAGCAGGCAGCCGCTACCGAGGCCGCTCTCGCAAAGGCAGCCAAGGACGTTACAAAGCTTTCTCTCAAGCCCGTAGCCGACAAGCTCGCTGAGTATCTCGGCGTCAAGGTTACTCTCGCAAAGGACGTAGTAGGTCCCGACGCAGTTGCACAGGCTGCTGCTCTCAAGTCCGGCGAAGTCCTCGTGCTCGAGAACGTCAGATTCCACGCAGAAGAAGAGAAGAACGAGCCTGAATTTGCTAAAAAGCTCGCAAGTCTTGCCGAAATCTACGTCAACGACGCATTCGGCACCGCTCACAGAGCACACGCTTCCACCGCGGGCGTAGCTGATTATCTGCCTGCAGTTTGCGGCTACCTTATCCAAAAAGAAATCACCGTTATGGGCAACGCCCTCAATAACCCCAAGAGACCCTTCGTAGCCATCCTCGGCGGCGCTAAGGTTTCCGACAAAATCGGCGTTATCGAAAACCTGCTCGAAAAAGTCGATACTCTCATCATCGGCGGCGGCATGGCATACACCTTTATCAAGGCTCTCGGCGGCAACGTAGGCAACTCGCTCTGCGAGCTCGACAAGCTCGACCTCGCGCTCGGCCTCCTCGACAAGGCAAAGGCAAAGGGCGTCAAGTTCCTGCTCCCCACCGATACGGTATGCGCTAAAGAGTTTGACAACGATTCGCCCTCCAAGGTATTCCCCACCAACGCTATCCCCGACGACTATATGGGCATGGACATCGGTCCTGCTACCACCAAGGCTTTTGCCGACGCTCTCAAGGGCGCAGGCACCGTCGTTTGGAATGGTCCTATGGGCGTATTTGAGTTTGACAACTTTGCTATCGGCACCAAGGCTATCGCTATTGCAGTAGCTGAATCCGGCGCCATCTCCATCATCGGCGGCGGCGACTCTGCCGCAGCAGTAGAGAAATTCGGTCTTGCTGACCGCATTACTCACATCTCCACCGGCGGCGGCGCTTCGCTCGAGTTCCTCCAGGGTCTCGACCTGCCCGGCATCGCAGCTCTCAACGACAAATAAGAGGTAAACAGATAATGAATAAAGCAAAAAGAAACGCTGTCATCGCCGGCAACTGGAAGATGAACAAAACCCCTGCAGAGGCAGAGGCTCTCATCGGCGAAATCAAAGCAAAGCTCGAGACCGTCAAGAATGACGAATGCACCGTTATCGCGTGCGTTCCTTACGTTGACATAGACGCCGCTGTAAAGGCAGCCAAAGGCAGCCCTATTCACATCGGTGCCGAGAACTGCCACTGGGCAAAGTCCGGTGCATTTACCGGCGAAATCTCCGCTGATATGCTCGTCGCTTGCGGCGTAGAATACGTTATCATCGGTCACAGCGAGCGCCGTCAGTATTTCGGCGAGACCGACAAGACCGTTAACGAGCGCATCAAGGCAGCTCTCGAGGCAGGTCTCAAGGTTATCCTCTGCGTAGGCGAGCTCCTCCAGCAGCGCGAGGACGGCATCACTGCCGAAGTCGTAGCTACTCAGACCAAGGTTGACCTCAAGGACATTACCGCAGAGCAGATGGCAAACATCATCATCGCTTACGAGCCCGTTTGGGCTATCGGTACCGGCAAGACAGCTACCAGCGAGCAGGCTAACGAGGTTTGCGGTATCATTAGAAACGTAGTCGCAGGTCTCTACGGTGCAAAGGTTGCAGAAGCTACCACCATCCAGTACGGCGGTTCCATGAATGCAAAGAACGCACAGGAGCTGCTCTCTATGGAGCACGTTGACGGCGGCCTCATCGGCGGCGCATCCCTCAAGGCTGAGGACTTTAGCGTCATCATCGCAGCTGCACAGCAGTAAATATCATTAACAAAAGCCGCTTGGGAATACTCAAACGGCTTTTTTGTTGACAAAGCTCATAAATTGTGATAATGTATGTGCGAAGAGAGGTTTTACTTATGAAAAAAATAATCGCTTTATTACTCGTTATTGCATTTACTTTTGCATTTGCATCCTGTGACGTTGAGATTGAGATTTCGACCGAAACGTCCAAGGAGCCGGTTTTCAGCATGCCTAAGGGTTTGGACGACATCGTCGAAATTAAGGCAGGCTTGTACTCCAATATGTGCCTGCAGGACCTGTGTGATCTGTGGAATCTGGGCAGCGATATAGGTATCGACACATCCAACGTCTATACTCAAAAAATGCTCGCAGTGCTCTTTACAGACGGTTGGAAGGACGCAGACGACACGGTTAAGGATTTCCGCTATGACGTTATCATCAAGGTCGTAGACACCGAAAGCAATTACTACAACTATCAGATTGACCTCGACAAGGGCCTCGTTAATTTTATTCTGCCTTACGTCAGCTATACCGGATATGATTGTTACAAGACGCTGACAGCAGACGAAATAACTGCAATCAAGGATTTTTGCTACTATTATTTCAGCGAACACGTAGAAGAATAACTACCGTCATTTTCGCCACTCGGTATTAAAGCCGGGTGGCTCTTTTTTATGCCTTTTTCTATTGATTTATATATAATAATAGTGTATAATATATTATTCAAAATATAAAATGGGAGGTAAATACGGTGAACGCAATACGACAATACTATAACCGCCGCAAAACGGGCATTAACCTGCTCGTCATTCTCTTGCTCGCCGTGACCGCATTTTACCTTTTGCCGCAGTTTTTTATGTCCTTGCCCAAAGGACACGACATATATTTCCACATGTACAGGCTCGAGTCGGTCGGTGCCGAAATCAAAAACGGCAACATAGGCGCAAGGCTATACAGCAACGTTTACAGAGGCTACGGCTACGCCGCACCTATGTTTTACGGCGACTGGCTTTTGTATCCGTTTGGCTTGCTCATAGCACTGGGCGCGGACGTTTTGACCGCATACACCGCTTACGTCGTTTCGATAACCTTTTTGACCGCGATTTCGATGTTTCTCTGCTCAAAATATATTTTTGACAGCTCGAGAGCGGCGTTTGTCACGACGGTCTGCTATGTTTTTTCGAGCTATTTCTTTACCGATATGCTCTACCGTCACGCGATGGGAGAGTATCAGGCGTTTATATTCCTGCCTATAGTTATGGCAGGTATGCACTCAGTACTTTTTGGTGACTGCAAGAGGTGGTATCTCTTGGGTCTCGGACTGACGGGTGTAATGATTTCACACATATTGACGTCGGTGGCGACCGTTGTTTTCCTCGTACTGATGACGGTTTGCAGCGTCCGCAAGATAATAAAGCAGCCAAAGAGGCTCTTGTATATCGGTTTTGCGGCGCTTATATTCTTTGCCTCTGCGGCTACGTTTATATTCCCGATGATAGAGCAGATGCAGAGCACGCTATTTGTTTCGACAGACGGCACCTCCGCGACAAAGTACGGCACCCTCGCCGAAAGAGCCATGCCGTCGTTTGCATCGCTGTTTAATCCGCTCAATACTCAGCTGCAGGACGACTCCGAATGGTGGTACCCAAACGGTATCGGCTTTGCGTTTATTCTACCGCTCGCAGTGCGCATTATTGACGCGATAAAGAGACGCAAATATCAGACACAGACGTGGGTTTATCTCGGGCTCGGAGCCGTGGCGCTTTTTATGACGTCCTGCTATTTTCCGTGGCAAGCACTGCAAAAATTATGCGGTATAATGCAGTTCCCGTGGCGACTGCTCGTCTTTGCAACGTTGTATTTGGCTCTGTTTACCGGCGCGGTCACTAAGGAAATCGAGGGCAGAGACAGTTATTTTACGTATTCCTGCGCGGTTATCACGCTGACAGTAGTGTGTCTGACGATGTGCGTACTGCCAAAGTACAACTCGTATATCAAATATGAGATGCAAAACAAAGAGCTTGATTACGACTACGAATACAATATCGGAGTAGGCGAGTATCTGCCTTCGGGCTCAAACCGTGCTTACTTTATCGGCAAGGCAAACGGAGACGTGCGCACCTATTCCAACAATCTTACCTCCTCTAAGCTCAGCACCGAGAGGGTGGGCGAAACGGTAGTAGCCAAGTTTGAAGGCAACGATTACTCTGACACATATCTCGATCTGCCGCTCATAATGTATAAGGGCTACAAGGTCACGCTGACTACCGAACAAGGTACGGTAACGCTGACTGCCGAATATAGCGAAAACAACACCGTAAGGTGTTATATTCCCGAGGGCGTGACGAGCGGCACCGTCACCGCCGTGTATGCTGGCACCGCGGTCCAAAAAGTCAGCGCCGTAGTAACGCTGCTCACGTTTATCCTCTTTTTTGCATATCTGATTATTATAAAGCGCAAAGCTCCGAAACCGTCACGAACTGATACCCCAGCTCCATCAGTCTCGGAATGAGTATCTGCAGAGCCTCGACAGTGTGTCCGTTTTTGGGGTTGTAGTCGTGAAACAGCGGCAAGTCGCCGCCTGCAAGGTTGCCAAGCACGGTGTTTACTATGCTGTCGGCGCTCACTCCTGCCCAGTCGCGGGTATCGAGCCGCCAGCTCCACATAACCGCGGTATAGCCGAGCTCGTTTGCCACGTCTATGCCGTCAAACCACAATTCGCCGCCCGGCGCGCGAAACAGCGTCGGAGTGTAGCCGCAGCTCTCGATTATAGCGGCAGTCCGGGTTATTTCATCCTTTAGCTTTGCCTTGCCGAGCTTTGACATCGCGGTGTGACTGTAGGTGTGTACGCCTATTTCGTGTCCGTCGTCAATCTCGCGCTTTAATAAATCAAGGTTGCTCTCGGCGTTGCATCCGATGACAAAAAACGTCGCCTTGACGCCGTATATATCGAGTATATCGAGTATCTGCCCCGTGTGATAAGGGTCGGGGCCGTCGTCGAACGAGAGCGCTATGACCTTTTGGCTCGTGTTTGAGCCACTGAAAATCTTGCCCTGCTTTTGATATTCGCGCAGAGTGTCGAGCTTTGCCGCTTCGGCGGAGTCAAATTCGTCGAGCGTGCCATAGCGATAGCCGCGAGATTCTATTTCGGTCAAAACGTCGTCGAGTATCGCCGCGTTTGTCGCTGAAGTCGGGTGCAGGAGCATAACCTCGCCGTTATGCAGATTTGAGAGTATCTTTTGCTTTGCTTTTTGAGCGTCGGGCTGATTGCCGTTATCCCAGTCGGCGTATGCAAAAGACCAGAATACGGGCGTATAGCCGCCTTTGGCACAGTATTTCAGCAGATTTTCGCTAAAAGCTCCCTCGGGCGGACGGAAAAGCTTTGACATAGTGACACCGGTATATTGATAGCAGACCTCCTCGAGCCTTGTCATTTCGTCGATAAAGCTGTCGTAACTTTCAATACAACCCATGTTTTTGTGGCTGTAGCTGTGATTGCATATCAGATGTCCGTCCTCTGCCATACGCTTTACGGCTTCGGTGTTATTCTTTATTATCCCGGGCAGCACAAAAAACGCCGCTTTTGCGCCGTGGGCTTTGAGTACGTCCAGTATTTTGCCTACGTTATCGTTATAATATCCCGCGTCAAACGTGAGATAGACCGTCTTTGTGTCTTCGCCGAGATAAATACAGTCGTATTTGTCGGGCAGGTCACTACCGCCGTAGCATACGGGGCGCTCGTTGCCCGACGGCTTAAAATACCACGACGTGCTCTCGGCATCCGCATTAAGTGACCAAACGATGCAGAGTATGAGCAATATTATTATCAGTTTTTTCATTTTTTTGCTCCTTTCCAACCTTTATTATCTGCCCGAATGCCGCAGATAACCGCACCAATTTTTAGATATGACGATTATTAAACCGCAAGCCGTCGTTTACGGCGAGCCCGACCTTTGCAGTCAAATGACAGACGAAGCCCTGTGCGGCACCCAAGTCAGCTTGCTATGCCGCGAAGGTAATTTTTACCGCATACAAACCGAATACGGCTATCAATGCTACGTTTCTGTAAGCGACGTCGGCGAAGGCACGAGGTGCGACGCTTTTGTCACTGCACCGTTTTGCGACCTTTTGCCGAGCGACGAATATTACTGTGCACCGCTCGTCACTCTGCCTCGCGGAGCCAAAATCGGCGTAACAGGCAACGGCGAAA
>DCHM01000024.1:20802-47169 GCA_002314835.1 Clostridiales bacterium UBA1752
TACCTCGGCACGAGCTACCGTTGGGGCGGCAAAACTCCGAGCGGTATCGACTGCTCAGGACTGGCGTTTATGGCGTATTCGCTTTGCGGAGTCAATATTTGGCGCGATGCAGAGCCGGATAAGCAGACGATGTTTGATATGATACCGCTGTCAAAGGCCGAGCGCGGAGACCTGCTGTTTTTTAAGGGACACGTTGCAGTCAGCCTCGGCGGAGACGCTTTTGTGCACGCATCGGGCGCACACGGAGCGGTCACGACAGGCAGATACGGCGATTATAAGGATATGTTTGACAGATTTATTACCGCGGCAACGCTGAAGGGCGGATTTTGATGAAGGATATATTTACAACCGACGAGCAAAATAAAAAACAGACCGAGATAGCTTTGTCTCTCGTGCCTCAGTTTTGCGGCAAAAAAGCGTTTGTCCGCACTTTCGGCTGTCAGCAGAACGAAGCCGACGGCGAAAGACTGATGGGCTTTTTACAGCTCTGCGGCTTTGCCAAGGCGAGCGACGAAAACGACGCCGATTTGATTATCATCAACACCTGCGCCATACGCGAGCACGCCGAAAAGCGTGAGCTGTCGTACGCAGGGTGTCTCAAAAAGCTGAAGGAAACAAAAAAAGACCTGCTCATCGGCATTTGCGGCTGTATGCCTCAGCAGATGCACCGCGTTGAGCAGATAAAAAAGAGCTATCCATACGTCGATTTTGCATTCGGCACCGATATGAATTACCGCTTGCCCGAAATATTGCAGAAAGTAACGGGCGGCAGCAAGCGTATGTTCTTTATAAACGACCTGCCGCATAACGAATTCGGCGTCATCAGCGAGGGTATGCCGGTTTGCCGCGCGAGCGACTACAAAGCGTGGGTGTCTATCATGTACGGGTGCAATAATTTCTGCACCTACTGCGTAGTGCCTCACGTCAGAGGCAGAGAGCGCAGCAGGCTTTCGTCGGACGTACTTTGCGAGGTTAAAGACCTCGTGGCAAAAGGCTATAAGGATATAACCCTGCTCGGTCAAAACGTCAACAGCTATAAGGGCGAGCTTACCTTCCCCGAGCTTTTGTCGGCGGCGGCAGGCTACGGTGGCGAATATTGGCTTCACTTTATGACCTCGCACCCAAAGGACGCGTCGGACGAGCTTATAAAGGCGATAGCGGATAACCAAAAGATTTCGCGTCACTTTCACCTGCCCGTGCAGTCGGGCTCGACGAGAGTACTCGAGGCGATGAACCGCAGATATACGAGAGAGCAATATTTAGCCAAGGCGCAAAAGATAAAGGACACGATAAAGGACGTAGTTATTTCGACCGATATTATAGTCGGCTTCCCGGGCGAAACCGACGAGGACTTTGCCGATACGCTCAGCCTCGTCAATACGGTCGGCTACGATATGATATATACGTTTATTTATTCGCCGCGAGAGGGGACGATAGCCGCCAAAATGGACAGTCAGATACCTCACGACGAGCAGGTCAGACGCTTTAGCCTGCTGTCAGACCTGCAAAACGAGTTGGCGCTCGCCAAAAATACCGCTATGGTAGGCAGGACCGAGCGCATACTTTCGGAGGGCGGCTTTAGCGGCAGGACGAGCGGCAACAAGATAGTCGCGCTCGACTGCGATATACCTGCAGGCACCTTCTGCGATGCCGAGATAACCGAGGCAAAGCCATACTCACTGAATGCAAAAATTAAAAAATAATATAACAGGAGAAACAACCAATGAACGAAAACCTCAAAAAAAACTACGACCAGCTCATCGAAGAGCTCAAAAAGGATGAAAGCGTACTCGCCTACATCAAGGCAAAGGAAGACTACGCAAACAATCAAATCCTCATGAACAAGGTTATCGAGTACAACGCACAGGCTCAGGCGCTCGAAACCGAAAACGCCAAGGCAGACAAGGACAGCCTGCTCGTCGCTTCCATTACCGGCAGACTCAAGACTCTGTATGACGAAATCATCGGCGACCCCTGCATGACTGCCCTCAACGAGACCGAAAAGGTCGTTAACGAACTCGTTACCGAGTTTAACTACGGTCTGCAGATGGTTATCGCTCCCGAAACGATGCACGACCACGACCACGATTGCGGCGGAGACTGCGGTCACTGCGGCGGCTGCCACTAAACCGTAAGAGGCGAGGGGCTGAGACTTTTTGGTCCCTCAAAAAATAAAAACGAGGTGATTTTATGCCGTTATCTCCTATGATGCAGCAATACACTCTGACCAAGGAGCAATATCCCGGTTGCATACTCATGTACCGTCTCGGCGACTTTTACGAGATGTTTTTTGACGACGCCAAAATCGCCTCTAAGGAGCTCGAGCTCGTTTTAACGGGCAAGGATTGCGGGCTCGACGAACGCGCACCAATGTGCGGCGTGCCGTTCCACGCGGTTGACTCGTATATAGCAAAGCTCGTTGCCAAGGGCTACCGCGTAGCCGTCTGTGAACAGATGGAGGACCCTGCCACGGCTAAGGGCATAGTCAAGCGTGACGTAATACGTGTTATTTCGGCAGGTACCGTCACCGAGAGCGAATGCCTCAAGGACGGCGAAAACAATTATATTGCCTCGGTTTACAGCGAGCCGAGCGGATACGGCATAGCCTTTGCAGATATTTCGACGGGCGAGGTCCACGCCACCGAGCTACTCGGCGATGGAGCCGACGACAGACTGAGGTCCGAGTTTCAGGCGTTCCGCCCGAGAGAGACGGTTTGCAGCGAGATAGACGTAAAGGCGCTACAGGCTCTCATGCCCGATTTGCAGATGCTCTACACCTCGCTCGACGACGGAGTTTTTGACGGCGCCGTAGCCGAAACGGAAATGAATAGACAATTCGGCGACGACTGGGAGACGAGACTGACTGCAGACAAAGGCTCGATAGCGGTCAAGGCTCTCGGCGCACTGCTCGTTTCGTTGAGGCAAACCCAAAAAACCGATCTTTCTTACATACAAACGGTGTCTTTTTACGACAGCGAAGCGTTTATGCGCGTGGACGGTTTTTCGCGCCGCAGTCTCGAGTTGACCGAAACAATGCGCGGAGGCGACAAAAAAGGCTCGCTTTTGTGGGTGCTAGACAAGACCGTGACGGCTTCGGGCAAGCGCCTTTTGCGCGGCAGGCTCGAAAAGCCGCTTTTGTCAACCCGAGCCATCAAGGACCGCCTCGACGCGGTAGAGGAGTTGTTTAACGACACCATAAGCCGCGAAGAAATCCGCGACACCCTGCGCTCTACCGTTGATATGGAGCGCCTTGCAACCCGCATTTACTATGGCAGCGCCAACGCGCGCGACCTCAAAGCACTGCAGGAAACTTTGTCAAAGCTCCCTGCGGTTATTGATTCTCTTTCGCACCTCAAAGCGCCTGCATTGCAGAGGCTTTACAACGGCATAGACTGTCTCGAGGACGTCGAAAAGAGCATATTTAATACCATTTGTGACGAGCCGCCGCTCACCGTGCGAGAGGGCGGTATGATAAAGCCGGGCTCAAACAGCGCCGTTGACGAACTGCGCGAAATGATGACCGACGGCAAGAGCTGGATTAGCCGTATCGAAGCCACCGAAAGAGAACGCACCGGCATTCGCACGCTTAAAGTGGGTTACAACAAGGTCTTTGGATATTACATAGAGGTGTCTAATTCCTTCCTCGAAATGGTGCCCGAAACATACATCCGTCGCCAGACCTTAGTCGGCGGCGAAAGGTTTGTCACCGAGGAGCTAAAGGACATGGAGAGCCGCGTCATAGGAGCCAAGGAACGTGACGCCGCGCTCGAATACGAGATTTTCAGCAAGCTGCGCGAGTTTGTGCTCGACGCAATACAGCGCATACGCTCTACCGCCGAGGCTATCGCAGAGCTTGACGTTTATTGTAGTCTCGCGGCGGTTGCGAGAGATAACGGCTACGTCCGCCCCGAGGTTGACGAGTCAGACGTCATTTTGCTCAAGGACAGTCGCCACCCCGTAGTCGAAAAAATGGCGCAGGGCGACTATTTTGTGCCCAACGACGTCACGCTTGACTGCAAGTCAAGCCGTTTGATGCTGATAACGGGCCCAAATATGGCAGGTAAATCAACTTATATGCGCCAGGTCGCACTCTGCTGCATTATGGCTCAGATAGGCTCGTTTGTCCCTGCGGCAAAGGCGCGCATCGGTCTGGTTGACAGGGTATTTACCCGTGTCGGCGCGAGCGACGACCTTGCGAGCGGCAATTCGACCTTTATGCTCGAGATGAACGAGGTCGCCGAAATCCTGCAAAAAGCCACAAAGCGCAGTCTGATTATTTACGACGAAATCGGCAGAGGCACTTCGACCTACGACGGCATGAGCATAGCCCGTGCCGTAGTCGAATACACCGCCAAAAAGATAGAAGCACGCACGCTGTTTGCCACTCACTACCACGAGCTTACCGTGCTCGACGGCGAAATTGAAGGCGTTATCAATTACAACATAGCCGCCAAAAAGCGCGGCGACGAGATAATATTCCTCCGCAAGATAATAAAAGGCGCGGCGGACGACAGCTACGGCATCGAGGTTGCACAGCTCGCGGGCGTACCACAGGCGGTCGTCACGAGGGCAAAACAGATACTGTCTTCGCTTTCGGCCGACGCACCGATAGTTACGGGCAAAAAAAAGCAGGAGAGCGACAACGTGTCGTTTATGGATATTGCGTCCGACGAGATAAGGGACAAGCTCGCATCTCTCGACCTCAACACGCTCACGCCTTACGAAGCGCTTACTATGCTATACGAACTCAAAAAAATGATATAGGTGAAACGCTATGGGCATCATCAATATACTTGACAAGCAGACAGCCAACATGATAGCCGCAGGCGAGGTCGTTGACAGACCTGCCGGCGCACTCAAAGAGCTGATGGAAAATTGCATAGATGCCGGCTCGACCTCGATAAAGGTAGAGATTAAGGGCGGCGGCATCTCTATGATGCGCGTCGTGGATAACGGCTCGGGCATACTGCGCGACGACGTGCCAAAGACGTTGCTCCGCCACGCAACGAGCAAGATAGCGACGGGCTCGGATTTGGGCAACATCGCCACGCTTGGCTTTAGAGGCGAGGCTTTGGCTGCGATTTCGTCGGTTTCGCGTATGGAAATGATTACTCGCAGTGCGAGCGAAACGGCAGGCACCAAGCTGATTTCGGACGAAAACGGCGTCGTTATGGAGGACGTCGGCTGTCCTGTAGGCACCGCCATCACGGTCAAGGATTTGTTTTACAACACTCCTGCGAGAGCAAGGTTTATGAAAAAAGATTCCGCCGAGGCCGCCGCGTGTGCCGCCGTGTGCGAAAAAATAGCACTTTCGCATCCTGCCGTCGCCGTCAGCTTTACAAGTGAGGGCGAGAGAAAGTTTGCCACACCCGGTGACGGCGACTACGCCACCGCGATATATTCGGTATTCGGCTCGGCTATCACAAAGACGCTCAAGGAGGCGACCTACGAGCTGGGCGGCGTCAAGGTTACGGCGTTTATCAATGCGCCCGACGCACCCCGCGCGAGCCGCAATATGCAGGTGTTTTTTGTCAACGGCAGATTCGTCAGGTCAAAGACCGTCACTGCCGCGCTCGAGGAGGGCTATCGCTCTTACATCCCTTCGGGCAAGTTCCCTGCAGGCGTTATCTACCTCGAGCTCGACGTCCAAAATACCGACGTCAACGTGCATCCTGCAAAGCTCGAGATAAGGTTTGCCGACGAAAAAAAGATATTTGAAGCGGTTTATTACTGCGTCCGCAACGCACTAACCAAGGGCGACCGCAGGGAGGAGACGGCGTATAACTTTGTACCGCCTTCTGAGCCGCCAAAGCAAGAGACGGCAAGGCAGGAAGTACCAAAGCAGATGAGCTTTGACGCCGTTTCAAAGCCTTCTGCCGCAAAAAGAGAAGTCTATACGCCAAAAAAGTCCACGGGCAATACCGTAGGCTACGAGATATTCAGCCCCACGTTGGGCGAAGAGGACGCCACGCCTCGGATAGAGCCGACGGTCACGGTCAGAGAGCCGAGTGCTCCCGAAGCCGAGCCGGAGGTAATATTTACGCAGTCAGCGCCCGAGCCTGCACCTATCCGCATAGTCGGCGAGCTGTACGGCACTTACGTTATCGCTGAGACGGGCGACAGCGTACTGCTCTTTGATAAGCACGCGGCGCACGAGCGCATACTCTACGAGCAGCTCCGCAAGCGCAACCACGTCGAAACGCAGCAGCTTTTTACCGGCATAACGGTCAATCTCACGCGCGAAATGATAAGCGTTTTGGCAAATAACCTGTCGTATTTGCTCGACTTTGGCTTTGACGCCGAGGTATTTGGCGACGACAGCATCATTATCCGTGCGGTGCCCGTTTCGCTCTCAAAGCTTGGCAGGATAGACGACCTTATGGAGGAGTTTGCAAAATCGCTGGCGGACGGCGGTAGCATACCGTTTGCCGACAAGGTTGACCGCGCACTCTATACCATGGCGTGCAAAGCGGCAGTCAAGGCAGGTCAGCACACCGGCGAATTGCAGGACCGCGTGCTCGCCGAGCAGCTGATAGCAGACCCCACGCTGAGGTGCTGTCCGCACGGCAGACCTTTTGTGAGAGAAATCTCAAAGCGCGACATCGACAAACTATTTGACAGATAAGAGGTAAAAATGGCTTTTAAGGTAATAAAAACCGACGGCAGGGCGCGCAGGGGCGTACTCGAGACCGTCCACGGCACGGTGCAGACGCCGCTGTTTATGAACGTCGGCACTTCCGCCGCCATTAAAGGTGGCGTCGCTCCCGACGACCTAAAGCAGATAGGCTGTCAGGTCGAGCTTAGCAACACTTACCACCTCCACGTCAGACCGGGCGAAGATTTGGTTTACAAATGCGGCGGCCTGCAGGGGTTTATGAATTGGGACAGACCGATACTCACCGACAGCGGCGGATTTCAGGTATTTTCGCTCGCCGCCATCCGTTCTATCAAAGAGGAGGGCGTGCATTTTAATTCGCACATCGACGGCGCCAAGATATTTATGTCGCCCGAAATCAGTATGCAGATACAGTCAAAGCTCGCTTCGACCATAGCGATGGCTTTTGACGAATGTCCTTCGTCGGTTGCAGACAAGAGCTATATAAAGCAGTCGTGTGACCGTACCTACCGTTGGCTCGAAAGGTGCAAAACCGAGATGGCACGCCTCAACGGTCTGGACGAAACGATAAATAAAAACCAGATGCTCTTTGGCATCGGGCAGGGCGGCGTTTATACCGATCTGCGCAAGGAGCACATGAAGCGCGTCTCAGACCTCGACCTCGACGGATACGCCATCGGAGGTCTCGCAGTCGGCGAAACAAACGAGGTAATGTACGACGTCGTTTCGGAGGTTGAGCCGTATATGCCGGTCGAAAAGCCGAGGTATCTGATGGGCGTCGGCACTCCCGTCGATATACTCGAGTGCGTCGAGCGCGGCGTAGATATGTTTGACTGCGTAATGCCGTCGCGCAACGCTCGCCACGGCAACCTATTTACGAGCTACGGACACATCAACCTTAATAACAACAAGTATTTTTGGGACGACGGCCCCATAGACCCCGAGTGCGATTGCCCCGTATGCCGCACATACTCAAAGGCGTATATCCGCCACCTCTTTAAGGCGCGCGAAATGTTGCCGATGAGACTGTGCGTCATCCACAACCTGTATTTTTACAATAAGCTGATGGCTGACATCCGCGAGGCTATCGAGCAGGGCAGATTTGCAGAATTTAAAAAAGAACGCGTCGCGATATATTCACAGCGTATATGAGAAAGGAGCAAACCATGGCAACTTTTTACAACGAGATTTCACACACCTTCAGCGAGTATCTTTTGGTACCCGGCTATTCCTCCGCTGAGTGCATACCCGATAGGGTAACGCTCCGCACGCCGCTTTGCAAATATAAAAAAGGCGTAGAGGAAGCCCCTATTTCACTCAATATTCCTATGGTTTCGGCTATTATGCAGTCGGTTTCGGGCGATAAGCTCGCTATCGCACTCGCCAAGGAGGGCGGCGTTTCGTTTATCTACGGCTCTCAGACTGCCGAAGATGAAGCGGCTATGGTTGCCAGAGTCAAGAGCTACAAGGCAGGCTTTGTCCGCTCTGACTCTAACCTCAGACCCGACGCTACTCTCGCAGACGTCGTAGCACTCAAAGAAAAAAGCGGACACTCCACAGTCGCTATCACCGACGACGGCACCGCCGAGGGCAGACTGCTCGGCATAGTCACCAGCCGTGACTATCGCGTTTCGCGTATGGCTCCCGACCTCAAGGTCACTGAGTTTATGACGCCGTTTGAAAAGCTCGTTACCGCACCCGAGGGCACTTCGCTCAAGGTCGCCAACGATATTATCTGGGACCACAAGCTCAATTCGCTGCCGATAGTTTCGGACGACGGCAAGCTGTGCTATTTCGTATTCCGCAAGGACTATGACAGCCACAAGCAAAACCCCAACGAATCGCTCGACGGCAACAAGAGATTTTTGGTTGGTGCGGGTATCAATACCCGTGACTACGCAACCCGTGTGCCAAAGCTTTTGGAGGCAGGCGCAGACGTGCTCTGCATTGACTCATCCGAGGGCTTTACCGAATGGCAAAAGCGCACTATCGAGTGGATTCGCTCTGAATACGGCGACACAGTTAAGGTCGGTGCAGGCAACGTAGTAGATGCCGAGGGCTTTAGATTCCTCGCCGACTGCGGTGCAGACTTTATCAAGGTTGGCATCGGCGGCGGTTCTATCTGCATAACCAGAGAAACAAAAGGCATAGGCAGAGGGCAGGCAAGCGCTCTGATAGACGTTTGTGCCGAGAGAGACAGATATTTTGCCGAAACGGGCGTGTATATTCCCGTGTGCTCCGACGGCGGCATAGTTTACGACCACCACATCGCGCTCGCGCTCGCCATGGGTGCCGACTTTATCATGCTCGGCAGATATTTTGCGAGATTTGAGGAGGCTCCCGGTGCCAAGGTTCACGTCGGCGGCGCTCTGATGAAGGAATACTGGGGCGAAGGCTCGTCCAGAGCCCGCAACTGGCAGAGATACGACCTCGGCGGCAGTACCAAGCTGTCGTTTGAGGAGGGCGTTGATTCCTACGTACCCTACGCCGGCAAGCTGTCGGACAACGTGCGCCAGTCGCTCGCCAAGGTAAGGTCAACCATGTGCAACTGCGGTGCGCTCTCGATTCCCGAATTTCAGCAAAAAGCCAAGCTCACGCTCGTAAGTGCCGTCTCGATAGTCGAGGGCGGCGCGCACGACGTAGTGACAAAGAATCAGTAATATATGCAAGCAAAAAAGCTCGGCAAGCGCCGAGCTTTTATTACGCCTTATTTATTTCTTTCCGTAAACCTCGAGCTCTGCAACGCTGATAAAGTGCATCCTACCGCCTGCCATGCCGATGATGCGGATGCCGCTGGCGGTAATAGGCTCAAATACCATCGAATAGCTCTCAAAGTCGGTGCCGAAATCACTCTTTGAATCCGAAATCGGATATGACGGCGAAACGGTGGCGTTTACGTCCTTCCATGCACCGCCGACGAGCGCCTGCACGCGCAGACTGCCGTTTTTAAACCAGCCGCCGTCGTCAAAGTTCATTCCTTCGGTGAATAGTATCTTATCAAACGTAAAGGTTTCGCCAAAACAGTAGCCGATATATTCCTCGTGGTCGGTCGCGCTGTAAGCAAAGGTGTCGTACTGACCGGTATATTGATAGCCGTATTTGCCGTCGCGTATTACGTCGAGGTCCTGACTGCCGACGCCCATCGGTTTTGTGACAGTGGCGATGATGGTGCCGAGCTCAGCAAGGTTGCCGTAGCCCTTATATTCGGGGCGGTCATAGCTCTCGGTGACGGTGACGTTAGACTTAAAGACGCTCGAATTACCGGTGTTGTTAGTCACTGTCATCGTGACGGTATAGGTGCCGACCTGAGCGTATTTGTATGCCGTGACGGGTGCGTCGTAAACGGCGCCGTCGCCCATATCGCACTTGTAGGACGCGATGCCCGACGGGTCGTAGGCGTTAAACTCGATGTTGACTGCGCCGTTCGAAACGCTTACTGACATTTCGCCTGCGGGCATATCGGGCCATTGCTCGTATTCGACGGTAACGGCGTCGGCTTTTGTTATCGAAAGCGTTTCACCGAGGAAATCCTTTGCCATTTTGACGCAGGCGTTTACCGCATCGTCAAAGGTCATTTCGGTGCAGTTAAACTTGGTGCCCGTGAGGTCGAGACCTGCAAAGTAGTTCTTTAACATTTCATAGCCGTAAAAGGTGCCGAGAACGCCTGCAACCGTCGAGGGATTGCAGTCGCTGTCCTGTCCGCAGCGCAGAGCGTAAGCCGACGAAGCCTGTAGGTCTCCGTCACCGTACAGCAAGCCCATGGTAACGTAAGCGGAGTTTAGCTTTGCGTCGATGTTTGCCGTGTTGGGGCCGTAGCTGAGGCACCTGTCGGTGTCGCCCCATTTGTCCTGAATTGCCTGCCAGCAATCTTCAAACGAGGCGCCTGCGTCGTACTGAGCGAGGACGTCCTGCTGCACCTGCTTAAAGAGAGTGCCTTCCGGGATAGCGGCGAGCGCGTCGTCTATAATCTGGCGAACCGACTCTGCGTAATAAGCCGCCGAATGCAGTGCCGCAACGTAAACGCCGCCATATACGCCGTCGCCGTAGTTGGTTATGTGACCGATTTCAAAGGCGCGGCTTGCCGCTTGATTAACGTCGAGCGCATAGATGGTGCCTACAAAATCTGCGTTAATCTGCCAGTCGATGTCGTCGCAGTGATAATTGTATTTGTAGCTGCCGCTGTCGGGTGCCGAAATGCCGTTTTGCAGATTGGTACGACCCTGTTTGTTTGCGTGGTCGAGAGGGTAGGTGGAGGCGGCAAAGGCGTTTGCCAGTGTAGTCAGCGAGCAGTCGTAGCCGTTTTTGAGCATGGCGTCAACGTAGGTCAGCTCTACGTAAAGGTCGTCCTCGATAAAAGCGTGATTGATGTCGAGAGTCGCCATATCCGGCACTGCGGAAGCAGGAGCAATGCACGCGATATACTGAAACTCGGTAGGCCAGCCCATGGTAACACCGTACATCTGACCTGCCCACGCGCCTTTGACCTTGTCGTAAAGCTCGTCCTCGGTCAGCGAAAGCACGATGGGCTCTTTTGATTCCTCTGCTTCGCTCGCCTCTACCGAAACGTCGGTTCCTGTGCTGCACGCACACAAGGCTAAAACAAGAGACAAAACGAGTAATACTGCGTAATAACGTTTCATGGTTATTTCCTTTCTATCATATCAAACGTTTTTTGTGCCATATCGTTTATCGAAACTCTTTCAAATCCCTTTAGCCCGCTCTCGAGCGTGTCGCAAACGCGTGAAGTCCAAACGCTCGGCACTCCGTTTATGCCCTTGAGCAGACCGACGACCGAGCCGACGGTCGCACCGTTGCAGTCGGTATCAAAGCCCTGACCGACGGCGAGGCAAATCGACTTTGAGTAATCGCCCTCGCCGTATAGCAGGCAGGCGGTGACTATCTCGGCGTTTGAAATAACGTGCGTCCAGTGATGGGGGTCACTTTCGTTCCATTCGGCGGCTATGGCGGCAAAGCACTTGTCACTGCTTACTCCGTTGTCGTAACCGTCCATGACGTCCTTTATCGCCTTGTAAATGCGGCTGCGGCAGGGTATCTGAGACAGACCTGCCTTGATAACCGTGTGCATATCGTCGGTGCCAAACGCCGCCGCGAGCATTGCGGCAACCCACATTTCGCCGTAGATGCCGTTTTTGATATGCGAAATCGAAGCGTCGCGGTAGCCCATATCCGCAGCGGTCTTTATATCGCACGGATTGATATAACCGTAATAATCGGCTCTTATCTGAGCGCCTATCCACTCGCGGTAGGGGTTTTTGTATTCAGCCGTTTCGGGCGGCATAAAGCCGTTTAAGAAGTTGCGGTACGCCACGCGCTCTGCGGTGCAATACTGATTTATCAGCTGATTGTCTATCCACGTCTGCAATACGTTTTCGGGCGTAAAGGCTCTGCCGTATTTTGACAGCAGCTTGTAGCCGATAACCATATAGTTGGTGTCGTCGTCGGACGGCATATAGCCGAGGTCCTTGGGATACGCGCGCTCGAGAATCGGGTGCAGGATGTCGGTAGCCATTTCGGGCGTCAAATCTTCTCTGTCTATGTATCTGCTTATCGGGTAGTTATTAGTGCGTTTGAGTATGCGGTTCATTTCGCTCGTGCTCATACATTCGACGGGCTTGCCGAGCAGACAACCGCAGATACGGCCGTACCACGCACCCTTTAGCTTGTCGAGCATTGTTTCGGCACTCGGATAAACGAGCTTTGGAGTGTATCCGTCAAGCTCTGCGTTTATCTCATCTATGTTGCTCGGCTCGTAAAACTCAAAGCTCGCTCTCGTCGGAGCAAACGAAACGACGTCAAACAAAATATTGGCAATCTGTGACTTGTATCTGTTGTCGGGCAGGCGGATAACGGCGTCAAACAGCTCCTTATAGCGTTCTACGTCTTTGCCCTCGTCGTAGGTCTGCTTGTATTCGACCGCGAGCGCCTTAAAGTACGAATCCCAGTAATACTGCTTTTCGTACGAGGGCAGAACCTCGTGCCCCATACGCATTTCTTCGACATCTGTTTTGCTGCCGAGCAGCTTGTCGATGCCGATACCGAAGATTTCGCTAAGCGTAATCAGATTTTGCAGAGTGGGCTGTGCGTCGCCGCTCTCCCACTTTTGGATGGACTGGCGCGAAACGCCGACCTTGGCGGCGAGCGCCTCCTGAGAAATATTCATTCCGCAACGGGCTTTTAAAAGATTTTGAGACAACATAATATTTACCTCCTTATTTTATTATAGATTAAAAAACCTGCGTTTGCAATATTCATTTTTTGCACCCGACGGTTGCAAACCTTAGCCGTTAGTGCTATAATATGTAATCATTTACGGAGGCACGGTATGATTATATTTGTTATCGCCTGCGTGGCGGTGTATTTTGCGGTCTTTTATTTTGCCAACGACAAGAGCCTGTGCTATATGTTCCTCAAAGGCGAGGGCTACGAGGAATATCACGGCAATATGAAGCTCATCGTCGATAAAGCCATTGCTCTGCCCTACGAGAACGTATGGATTACGGCTTTTGACGGCAAAAAACTGCACGGCAGGCTTTATCTGCAAAATGCGGACGCGCCTCTGCACATACAGTTTCACGGATATATGGGCGACTGCTATCGCGACCTCGGCGCGGCGCTGTTGCTCGTGCACGAGCGCGGCGAAAACGCACTGCTTATCGACGAGCGCTCGCACGGTCAGTCGGACGGTCATACCATTACCTTCGGCATCAACGAGCGCAAGGACTTGATAAAATGGGTTGATTTTGCCATCGGCAAGCTCGGAAGCGACGTAAAAATATATCTCGAAGGCATTTCTATGGGCGCGGCAACCGTGCTGATGGCGAGCAATATGGATTTGCCCGATAACGTCAAAGGCATCTGGGCAGACTGCCCGTATTCGACACCCTTCGGCATCATCGCAAAGGTCGCACGCGAGCGCGTAGGCATAATCAGCAAGGCACTGTATCCTGCATTCGTAGCGAGCGCGTACGTCTTTGGCAGATTTAACCTCCTCGAATCCACAGCGCTGAAATCGGTCAAGGAAACAAAACTGCCTATCTCGATTATCCATGGCGACGCAGACAGGTTCGTTCCCTGCGAAATGAGCAGACAAATCAAAAAGGCAAACCCCGACAAGGTCACTTTGACCGAGGTCGAGGGCGCGGCGCACGGCATGTCGTATTTTAAGGATAACGTGGCGTTTAAAAAAGCTTTTGATGATTTTATTAAAAGTTGTAACTCTTAAAGACTTTTTTGCGACTGTATTATCAGAAAGACAATCAAGGAGTATATCATGAAAAAAAGAATTATCGCGTTTTTACTACTCATATCCCTGCTAATCAGCACGGCAGTTCTGTCCTCCTGCAATATTGACGGCAATTTAGTCGGCACGGTCATTATCCGCAACGGCAAATCAAATATACTGTCCCTCGGCGACAGTATCGCCGCAGGCACCGCTCTCCCGGGCTATAACGCAGACAAGCCAACCGATTCTCTCAATGCACCCAATCAGGCGTTCTCTTATCTCTTGGCCCAAAAGCTACAGCTCGGCACCGCCAATATGGCAGTCGAGGGCTATCAGACCAAGGACGTTTTAAATCAGTTAAATACAAATGCGACTTGCATTGACTTTGTCACCAACAGAGCCAAAATCGTCACTCTCAGCATCGGAGCCAACGATATATTTACGCCTGCTCTTGAGATGGTTAAGACTCACCTCGGCATCGACGACGCTAATATAAGAACCGAAAACGAACTGCTACTCAAGCATTTTGAAGACTACAAAAACTACAACCTTTTTGAGATTTTGGGAGACCTCGTAGCTCTGTCAGAGCTTTTGACAACCGACGAGGCAAAAGAAGTTCTCCAAAACGGCGTTAAAACCTTTAAGCAAAACTTTCCGAGTATTCTGGAAACGATTAGAACGTATAATCCGGACGCGGAGATTTACGTTACCTCGATACACAATCCTCTCGAGGGATTTATCAGCGTTCAGAGCATGGGAGTCACGCTCGGAAGCACCGCAAAATACTACATCGATCAGTTAAACGCCTTTTTGCAGTCTTTAGCAGCATCGGGAGACATCGTTTTGGTTGACTGCAGTGCGCTCAGCTCCGGCACTACCACCGACGAGGATGGCAACACCGTGGGATATCTCAACGTCAAGATTGATATAGTAAACGCGATTTACTCGCTCGACCCGCACCCCAACGCTTACGGCCACCAATATATAGCCGACCGTATTGAGGAAGCGTATAACGCCAGACATTAAACCGTGATTATAAGACAAAAAAGCACTTGCGGCCGCAAGTGCTTTTTGTATAACCTTTTATTTATTCTACCTTATAACCGCTTTGTGCGAGCAGCTTTTCGGCATCGGCGTGCGTGTGAACGCGCATTATCATGACTGCTTCGCCCTTGCGCGAAATGGCGGCGTAGATATAATCTATCGAAAAGCCGTGGTCCGAGAGGAGCTTGACGCAATCGGTGAGTGCACCCACCTTGTCGGGGATGTAAACCGCAGTTACGTCAGACAGCTTGACCGTGAGACCCTTGGCGGCGAGCGAATCGCGCGCAACCTCGGGCTTGTCAACTACCATGCGCAGTATGCCGAAGTTAGTGGTGTCGGCGAGCGACATGGCGAGGATGTCAATACCTGCGTCCGAGATGGACTTTGTGATTTCGGCGAGCCTGCCGGAGGAATTTTCTACAAAAACGGATAACTGTTTCATATCGTCCTCCTAATCTATGAGCTTGCGGCGGTCCTCGACACGCTTTGCTTTGCCTTCAAAGCGCGGGAGCCTGCCGGTCTCCATCAGTCTGACCTTGGCGTGCAGACCGAGAGTGCTTTGCAGGGCGTTTTCGACACGGGAGCGCAGGGCTTCGAGCTCTACAACCGAGTCGCTGAAGTTAGTGCCGACCTCGATTTGCACCTCAAAGGTGTCCTGGTCGTGTACGCGGTCAACTATGATAAAGTAATTGGGTTCGAGCCCGAGCGTCAAGAGCACGTGCTCGACCTGAGAAGGAAACACGTTGACGCCTCTGATTATCAGCATATCGTCGGTGCGTCCTCTCGGCTTGCTCATGCGGACGGTGTGTCTGCCGCAGGAGCATTCGTCGTGCCAGAGCGCGGCTATATCCTTGGTGCGGTATCTGATGAGCGGCAGAGCCTCTTTGCCTATGCAGGTAAATACGAGCTCGCCGTAGGTGCCGTCGGGCACCGGCTCCAAGGTATCGGGGTCGAGGACTTCGGGATAGAAATAGTCCTCGTTTACGTGCAAGCCGTGCATATTTTCGCACTCAAAAGCCACGCCTGGGCCGCAAACCTCCGAAAGTCCGTATATGTCGTACGCCTTGATGCCGAGCAACTGCATTATGCGGCCACGCATTTCCTCGGTCCAGGGCTCTGCACCGAAAATACCTATGCGCAGGTTAAGCTCGTCGGGGCTGATGCCTGCCTGCTGGAGAGCTTCGCCGAGGCAAATGGCGTACGAAGGGGTAGAGCAGATAACTCCTGCCTTAAAATCTTGCAAAAGCTGTATCTGCCTCTGGGTGTTGCCTGTCGAAACCGGCAATGCCGTCGCTCCGAAGTGTTCTACGCCGTAGTGCACGCCGAGACCGCCGGTAAAGAGTCCGTAGCCGTAAGCGATATGAACGAGGTCATCGGGCGTAGCGCCTGTCGCCGCGAGTGCGCGAGCGACACATTCGCTCCATATCTCGATGTCGTGCTTTGTATAACCGACTACCGTCTGCTTGCCCGTGGTACCCGACGAAGCGTGTACCCTCGCGATGTCCTTTTGAGGCACCGCAAACAGCCCAAAGGGATAATTGTCCCTTAAATCCTGCTTGACGGTAAAAGGCAGACGCGTGATGTCGTCTATTGATTTGATAGACAGAGGGTCGATGCCCGCTTCATCGAACTTTTGCTTGTAAAACGGCACGCCGTAGGCACGCATAACGCATTGCCTGAGGCGCTCGCCCTGCAGAGCACGCAGTTCGTCGTGTGACAGAGACTCTGCCCGTGAATATATTGCCATTAAATGATTACTCCTCGGTTTTGTATCCGAGCATAAACGCCTTTTGGTTTATGCCGACGGTCTTTTGCGGAACGGTGTTTGCTATGATGTCGAGCCAAACGTCAGAGTCAAAGCCGAGATACCTTGCGGCGGCACCGAGCAGTACGACGTTGACACACTTTGGCGAGCCTGCCTCGAGAGCGAGACGGTCGGCATCCACGCGTATGACGTTTACGCCCTTTTGTTCAATGAGGTCGAGGACGTTGTAAGGATATTCGGCGTTGCCCATAATGACCGACATAGGCATCATAACACCGGTGTTTGCTATAATGACGCCGCCTTTTTTGAGATAAGGCAGCCATCTGCCGGCTTCGAGTGATTCAAAAGCCATTATCATATCCGCTTCGCCCTTGTCGATAAGGGGAGAGGATATGTTTTGTCCTCTGCGGACGTAAGTGACGACCGAGCCACCGCGCTGTGACATACCGTGTACTTCGCTGACCTTGACGTCGTCGCCTGCGGCGATAAACGCGGCACCGAGCAGCTTGGAGGCAAGCAGAGTGCCTTGTCCGCCGACACCTGCTATGAGGATGTCCTTGATATTATTTGCCACAGGTGTCACCTTCTTTCAGAGCGCCGAATTTGCAGGCCGAAGCGCATACGCCGCAGCCGAGGCAAAGGGTGCTGTCTATGTGAGATAAGGGCTTGCCGTCTGCGCCCTTGCCGACCGAGAGGGCAGGGCAACCGACCTGCAGGCAGGCACGGCAACCGATGCACTTGGTGTTGTCAACGGTGTAAGGCGCGTTGTGCTTTACGTTTTTGAGCAGTGCGCAGGGACGGCGGCTGATGATGAGCGAAGGCTCGTCTGTCGCCAGCTCCTCTTCCGCAACTTTGCGGACCTGCTCAATATCAAACGGGTCAACCACTCTGACGCGGTTAATGCCAATGGCGTGCGCGAGAGCTTCGAGATTGATGGCGACGGTGGGGTCGCCCTTGATGGTTAGACCGTTCATGGGGTTGTTTTGGTGCCCGGTCATGCCTGTTATCGAGTTGTCGAGCACTACTACCGTCGAAATGCCCTTGTTGTAGGCTATATCAATCAGTCCCGTGATGCCCGAATGCACGAAGGTCGAGTCGCCGATAACCGCTATCGACTTTTTGGCGCTGTCTTTGCCGCGTGCGAGGTTGTAGCCGTGGAGGCCACTGACCGAAGCACCCATGCAGACTACCGCGTCGAGCATGGCGAGCGGAGCTTGTGCGCCGAGCGAATAGCATCCGATGTCGCCGCTGACGTAGAGGCCGTACTTTTTGAGCGCGTAAAACAGTCCTCTGTGAGGGCAACCGGCGCAGAGAGCGGGCGGACGGGGAGGGATATTGATTTCGAGAGCGTCAAAATCAGGCAAAGCAATGCCGAGCTTTGATTTGATGAGGTTTTGGCTGAATTCGCCGAGATAACCAAACAGCTCCTTGCCCTCGCACTTTACGCCGATGACCTTGCAGTGGTTCTCGATAATAGGGTCGAGCTCTTCGACAACGACTACTCTGTCAACCTTTGACGCAAAGTCCTTGATGGCTTGTACGGGCAGGGGATTGACCATGCCGAGCTTGAGATAGCAAGCCTTGTCGCCGACGGCTTCGCGCGCGTAATCGTACGCAGAGCCTGCGGCGATGATGCCGAGCGACTTAGAGCCTGTCATATCGAGCTTGTTGATGCCTATTTCAAAAGCCTCTTTGTCGGCAAACTCGATAAGTGCGGCAGTGCGGGCTTCGACCTTGACGTGAGCGGCACGTGCCATGGCAGGCATCATTACGTTCTTTTGTATATTGCGCTTGTAATCCTTGAGAGCGACATCGTTTCTGTCGCAAAGCGTCACCAAACCGCGGCAGTGCGATACTCTCGTCGAGAGTCTGAGCAGTACGGGGGTGTCAAACCTTTCGCTCAGGTCGTATGCAAATATCGCGAGGTCCTTGCACTCCTGCGCTGAGGACGGCTCGAGCATGGGAACCTTGGATGCGATGGCGTGATGACGGCTGTCCTGCTCGTTTTGAGAGGAATGCATACCCGGGTCGTCTGCGACGGCACAGACCATGCCGGCGTTGACTCCGATGTAGGACGAAGTGTATAGAGGGTCGGCGGCGACGTTGAGACCTACGTGCTTCATGGCGCAAAAGGCTCTCGCTCCGCCTATCGTGGCGCCAAAGGCGACCTCGTAGGCGACTTTTTCGTTAGGAGCCCATTCGGTGTAAATCTCGGGGAACTTGCAGGCGGCCTCGGTAATTTCGGTGCTGGGGGTGCCGGGGTAAGCCGAAACAACCTTTACACCAGCCTCGTATAGGCCTCTCGCTACGGCGTCGTTGCCGAGCAGTAATTGTTTGTCTTTCATAGTATTATTCCTTCTAAAAGTATAGAATAATATATTATACATCATTTTTTGCAAATTGCAACTGCTTTTTGCGCATAAACGTCGGAAATTGCGAACAAAATAAGGCAAAAGGAGGTTATTTTATGCTAACCGTATGTATAAGGACGCTCGTTTTTTACGTTTTGCTGACCGCGCTGATGAGGCTGATGGGCAAGCGGCAGATAGGCGAGCTGACCATGCCCGAATTTGTGAGCGCGATTTTGCTGTCCGAGCTCGCAGTATTGCCGATGACCGACCCCGACGTGCCGCTTTTGTACGGCATCGCTCCGATACTCTTGATAGCCTGCTGTGAGGTCGTCGTTTCTGCACTCTGCCGCAAGTCGGCAGGCTTTAGGAGGCTCGTCCAGGGAGACCCGATACCACTCGTGCAGGGTGGCAGACTGATAGAAGCCAACTGCGCCAAGGCGCGCGTTTCCAAGGACGATATAATGACTACCGTCAGATGCGAGGGCTACGCGAGCCTTAACGAGGTGAGCGACGTGACGCTCGAGCGCACGGGAAAGATGAGCGTGCTGCCGAAATGAAACACACGATTATCGCCGTAATCCTGCTGATATTGCTCGTCGGCTTTATCGTCACCTGCTCGATAGGGGTGAGCAGGACGTGTCGCGAGCTGCAAGACACACTGTCGCTCGGCGCCGAGAGCGTCAGAGCTAAGTTTGACGCCGCGAGGCCAATGATAAGCATGTGCGTTCACAACAAGCTCGTCGAGGGTGCCGAAACCGCGCTTTTAAAGCTCGAAACCTACGAAACAGGCACTCCCGAATATAAGGAAGCTGAAAAAATGTTTGTCTTTTACTGCACCGAGATGACCGAAGATTTGGTATTTGGCTCAAATAATACTTGATTTTACAACAAGATATGGTATTATAATATATATACAGCCAAGTGCGGACGGCGGCAAAGCTCGATTCCTTTGATTTTGACGTCGGCGCCGCCGCGATAAGGCATCATTTATTATCATAATATGTAATATCCTGCAAAAAAGGAGCCGGTATGACACACAATATTATTTTGGCACCGTCGCTTTTGGCAGCCAACTTTGCCGCGGCAGGCGCAGATATAGCAAAGGCCAAGGAGGGCGGAGCGCAGTTTTTGCACCTCGACGTAATGGACGGCATTTTTGTGCCCAATATTTCCTTCGGCATCCCCGTCATCAAGTCGTTGAGGGGCTGTACCGATATGGTTTTTGACACTCACCTTATGATAACCGAGCCCGAGAGGTATATAAAACAGTTTGCCTCCGCCGGCTCGGACTACATAACCATCCACTGCGAGGCAACACGGCATATAGCCGAAACCCTGCAGCTCATACGCGACTGCGGCTGCAAGTCGGGGCTCGCCGTCAAGCCGGGCACTCCTATAGAGAGCATCTATGAGTATCTGCCGCTCTGCGACATGGTGCTGATTATGACCGTAGAACCGGGCTTTGGCGGTCAAAAGTTTATGGCCGATATGATGCCAAAGGCAAAGGCGCTTTGCGCTTACAGAGAAGCAAAGGGATATGACTTTATTATCGAAGCCGACGGCGGTATCGGTGCGTCAAACGCCGCTGAATGCGTGCAAAACGGCATCGAGGTGCTGGTGGCAGGTTCGTCCTGCTTTGGCAAAGAGGATATAGCAGGCGCGGCAAAGGACATATTAGCCGCCGCAAAAGGAGTATGACCGATGGCACGCAGGAAAAAGAATAATAACTCGCTGTATCTGTCGGTTTTGCTGGCGATAGTGGCGGTCGCACTGCTCGTGGTACTGCTGATTATTTCGCTGCCGTCTGACAAAAACGACGTTTCCGAGGAGTCGTCAAAAACCGAGTTATCCGTCCCTGCCGAAAGCAGTGAGGATTCACAGCCCGACACGCCGTCCGTGCCCGAGATTTCCGAGGAGTCCGAGATTTCGCAGGAGGTTTCGGTGGATTACGAAGAGTATATCGGCGTGGAATATAAGATAGACGTAACCGATTATCTGCAATACATCGACCCCGACGGTGATTACAGCGTGCTCGTCAACCTGTCAAATCCGCTGAGCGAGGATTACGAGCCCGACAACCTCATCGTCAGTCAGTATATGCGCAAGGACGGACGCAAGGACCAAAAGCTTGTTTTTACCGCCGAAATGGCTTTGCGGGCAATGATGGCGGAGGCGGCAGAATACGGCATAACCGACGTTACCATCACGAGCGCATACCGCGACGCAAAATATCAGGCACAGCTCTTTAACGGCTACGTCGCCGACGAAATGTCAAGGGATAAGTCGCTCACCAAGGCGCAAGCCGAGGCTATCGTGCTGACCTACTCGATGAAGCCGGGCTGCTCCGAGCATCAGACGGGACTGTGCTGTGATATGCACAATCAAGGCAGTGCCACTCAGGCCTTCGGCAAGACCGAAGCCGCCAAATGGCTCGCCGCCAACAGCTACCGATTCGGCTTTATACTCCGCTATGCTGCCGACAAAGAGGATATAACCGGCGTTGAATGGGAGCCGTGGCATTTCAGATTCGTAGGTCGCGAGCTTGCAACCTATCTCTATCAAAACAACCTCTGCCTCGAGGAATATTACGCATCACAAAACTGAAAAAAGAGCCGCGAGGCTCTTTTTTATTTGCTTATTTCGCTGCGGAATAGTCGTTTGTGAGTATGCAGTCGGCGCCGAGTGCTGTCAGTCGGTCTGCCGAGGGCTTGTCGTCTGCAAAAGCACAGCAGATTAAGCCGAGACTATGCGCTTTTTGCAGTGCTTCAGCGTCGGGCGCGTGATTATACAGCACCTTTTGTGCGCCGATTTCGGCGGCGGCTACGGGGTCGTCCGTGCGTAAGCAAACCGCGATTTCGGTTACCAAAGAACGGCACTTTGTCAAAGCGTCCGCGCTCGTGCTCGTCAGGTAACAGTGCTTATCGCCGTCGTAACGGCGGATAAGCGTGACTGCCTTTTCTATCTGTTGCCCGTCGAGAGCCGTAATGTTGACATTCATTACCGTGCGGCAGGCGAATTTGCAGAGCACTTGCTCAAAATCGGTGCCTTTGCTGTCGATTATCAGTCTGCCGTTATCGTCTGTGCTGAGGTCAAAGGCGATTTCTTCTGCGCCGACGCCTACTGCGGCACCTAACGCGGCGAGGGTGTTTTGCGGAAACTCTTTGCTCAGCCCGTTTATTGCACACAGACGGGGATAGGGCGCTTCGGCGTCGCTAACGACCACCGAGCTGCCGCACTGGCGGTATTGCCATGGGCGACGGCCCTTCTCTATATATTCACAGTGCTTGCAATCTGGGTTGCCAAAGCCGCCGGGCTTTTTAAACTTTTTGTGCGGGTCAAACTCGGCTCTTAATACGCCGACTTGATTTTCAAACGCCGAGAGCGTTTTGCCTTCGGTATCTACCGCCATACTGCCGCCGCAGGTTCTGCTGCCTTCGCCGAGGCTGACCGACGCACGGAGTACGTACGCCGAGGTGTTGTAGGCGAGAAATCGGCAAATCGTCTCGCTGATATACGGCGTGTCGCTGCGCTGCAGAGCCGCTCCGATTATCACGTCGGGGCAGAGCCCGGCGAGTTTTGGGAATCCTTCGTAAAAATAAAAGTCGTAGCAGGTCAAAAACGCGTACCTTACGCCTTTGTAATCTAAAGTATAATAGTCCTTTATGTCCTCGGTGTAGCTATACGCTACGTCGATTTTCTTTTCGGCAGGGGGAATGTGCGTCTTATAGTATTTGCCTATCACCTCGCCGCCTTCGTCTATGGCGTAGGTCGTGTTGCGCCATTCGCCGCACGAGCCGTCGAGCGCGTTAACAAAGACGATGCATCCACACCTTTTGGCTATCTCGGCACACTTTTGCATCAGCCTGTCAAAGTATTTTGCGTGCATTTCGGTCAGCTGTGCGTTGTTGCGCGGCGAAACGGGCACGTCGCTGTATTCGGGCAGGACTACTATATCCGCATCCGGCGGTATTTCGTCCAGCATTTTTATCTTGTATTCAAAAAATCGGTCCGCGTCAGCCGTGTCGAGACTGTAAATCGGCTGTATCAGATAGGCAATCATTCATAACCTCCGTGGCTTTGTATGCAGATATTATAAGCGCCTGCGGCACGGGTGTCAAATGTTAATTTTTTGTTAATCCGGTGTAAAATATCATCACGGATTTCGTGTTTTGCCGCCTAAGCAAAGAAAACAGCGGCTTTTTTGAAAAAAAGTGTTGACAAACTTGACATAATGTGCTACAGTTATAAACTGCGCTTCGGTGCCCTATGCGCCAGAAACAAAAGTAAACTTTTTGTAAACTTTTTGTGAATAATTATAAAATATAAACTACACCAAAAAGAACGGAGCAAAAAACAATGAGTGAAATGGTAAAAGATGTTACCCTCCGCGGCGGCATGGTGAGAAAGACCTTCTCCAAAAACCGCCAGATACTCGATATGCCGGGGCTTATCGATATCCAAAAAGAGTCATTCCGCGACTTTGTAGAGCGCGGCATCGGCGAGGTACTTACCGATATTTCGCCTATGACCGACCACTCCGGCAATCTCGTTGTCGAGTTTGTCGATTACAACCTCAATGACCCGCCAAAGTACACTATCGAGGAGTGCAAAGAGCGTGACGTAAACTACGCCGCACCCTTTAAGGTAGTTACCCGTCTGACAAACAAAGTCTGCAACAACGAGGTCACCGAGCAGGAAATCTATATGAGTGATTTCCCCATGATGACCGAAGCCGGCACCTTTATCATCAACGGTGCGGAGCGTGTCGTCGTCAGCCAGATAGTTCGTTCTCCCGGCGTGTATTTTGAGTCCACCGACGACAAATCGGGCAAAAAGCTCTTTGCCTGCACCGTCATCCCTTACAGAGGCGCGTGGCTCGAATACGAGACGGATTCTTCCGATATATTCTATGTCCGCATAGACCGCAACCGCAAGCTGCCCATTACCGTGCTGCTCCGTGCCTTCGGTCTTGCAGGCAACGACGACATCCTCGATTACTTTGGTGACGAGGCTGCCCTCAAAGCTACGTTTGAAAAAGACACCTGCGTAGCCGAAGCAGAGAGACTCTGCAGCCTCGGCGTTTCGACCAATCCCGGTGACGAAGCTCTCAAGGAGATTTACCGCAAGCTCCGTCCCGGCGACCCTGCAGTCGTTGACAGCGCACAGGTTTTGCTCAATAACCTTTTCTTTGACCACAAGCGCTATGAGCTTTCGCCCGTAGGCAGATTTAAGTTTAACAAAAAGCTCGCTCTGCCAAAGCGTATCACGGGTCATATCCTCGCGCGTCCCGTCGTTGACGAAAATACCGGCGAGCTCCTCTTTGACGCAGGATACAAGCTCACCCGTACCGACGCAGACAAGATCGAAAAGCTCGGCATCTGGTGCGTATATCTTGTAGATGAGAGCACCGACGCAGAGGTTAAGGTATTTACCAATAAGATGGTTTGGGCGAGCGCCTACACCGGCATCCCCGACGAAGAGCTCGGTCTAGACGAAATGGTAGCTCTCGAAGTCCTCAAGGAGATTATTGCCGCAGTCGGCACCGAGGACAAGGACGCTCTCAAAAAGATGGTTCAGGCTCGCATCCACGACCTCGTACCCAGACATATCGTTATCGACGACGTATTTGCATCCGTCAACTATCTGCTCGGTCTGCAGCACGACATCGGCTACGAAGACGATATCGACCACCTCTCCAACCGTCGTATCCGCGCCGTCGGCGAGCTGCTGCTCAACCAGCTCAAGATAGGCTTCTCCAAGATGGATAAGATAGTTAAGGAAAAGATGACCACTCAGGATATGGACAAGATTACTCCTCAGTCGCTCATCAACATCCGTCCTATCTCGAGCGCCATCAGAGAGTTTTTTGGCTCTTCGCCTCTGTCTCAGTTTATGGACCAGACCAACCCCTTGTCCGAGTTGACTCACAAGAGACGTGTTTCGGCACTCGGTCCCGGCGGTCTGTCTCGTGACCGTGCATCCTTTGAGGTCCGTGACGTTCACTATACTCACTACGGCAGACTCTGCCCTATCGAGACCCCCGAAGGTCCTAACATCGGCCTTATCTCTTACCTCGCTACTTATGCGAGAGTCAATAAATTCGGCTTCCTTGAGACTCCTTACCGCACCGTTAAAAACGGCGTAGTAACCGACGAGGTTCACTATTACACTGCGGACGCGGAGGATGACAACATCATCGCTACCGCCAACGAGCCTCTGGACGAAAACGGCAGGTTCCTAAACCGCAAGATAGTTGCACGCCGCCGTGACGAAATCCTCGAGTTTGACCCCGAGCAAATTGATATGATGGACGTTTCGGCACGCATGGTTGTATCCTGCGCTACCGCAATGATTCCGTTCCTTGAAAACGACGATAACACCCGTGCACTGATGGGCTCCAACATGCAGAAGCAGGCTGTGCCCCTTATGATTAACGAGGCTCCTATCGTTGCCACCGGCATGGAGTATCGTGCCGCGTACGACTCGGGCGTTCTCGTGCTCTGCAAGCACGCAGGCTACGTCAAGTCGGTTGCAAGCGACGAGGTTATAGTTTATAACGACGAAGGCAAGACCGACGTTTACAAGCTCATCAAGTTTGCACGCTCCAACCAGGGCACCTGCATCAATCAGCGCCCGATAGTTAAAAAAGACCAGCGCGTCGAGGTCGGTGACATCATCGCCGACGGCGCCGCTACCGACCACGGCGAAGTCGCTCTGGGCAAAAACGTCCTCATCGGCTTTATGAACTGGGAGGGCTACAACTACGAGGACGCAGTCCTTATCAACGAAAGACTCGTAAGAGAAGATATTTACACCTCTATCCACATAGAGGAGTATAGCTGCGAATCGCGCGAAACCAAGCTCGGCAAAGAGGATATCACCCGTGACATCCCCGGCGTCGGCGACGACGTGCTCAAAGAACTCGACAGCAACGGCGTAGTACGCATCGGTGCCGAGGTTCACGCAGGCGACATCCTCGTAGGCAAGGTTACGCCTAAGGGCGAAACCGAGCTTTCCGCCGAGGAAAGACTGCTCAGAGCCATATTCGGCGAAAAAGCACGCGAGGTCCGCGATACCTCGCTCAAGCTGCCTCACGGCGAGAGCGGCATCATCGTTGACGTCAAGGAGTTTAACCGCGACAACTGCGACACGCTCCAGCCCGGCGTCATCAAGGTAGTCAGAGTTTACGTCGCCCAAAAGCGCAAGATCAGCGTAGGCGACAAGATGGCAGGCCGCCATGGCAACAAGGGCGTTATTTCGAGAGTATTGCCTACCGAAGATATGCCTTTCCTGCCCGACGGCACACCGCTTGATATAGTTCTTAATCCTCTGGGCGTTCCTTCCCGTA
>DCHM01000024.1:47188-67973 GCA_002314835.1 Clostridiales bacterium UBA1752
CGTATGAATATCGGTCAGGTTCTCGAGGTTCACCTCGGTATGGCAGCCAAGAAACTCGGCTGGCACATCATGACCCCCGTATTTGACGGCGCTAACGAACGCGATATACAAAAGTGCCTTGACATGGCAGGCGTAGCACAGGACGGCAAGACCGTACTGTACGACGGACGTACCGGCGTGCCTTTTGACAACCGCATCACCGTCGGCTATATGTACTACCTCAAGCTGCACCACCTCGTTGACGATAAGATTCACGCCCGTTCTACCGGTCCTTACTCTCTCGTTACACAGCAGCCTCTGGGCGGCAAAGCTCAGTTCGGCGGCCAGCGTTTCGGCGAGATGGAGGTTTGGGCGCTGTACGCATACGGCGCCGCCTACACCCTGCAGGAGATTTTGACCGTCAAGTCCGACGATATCGTAGGCCGTGTACGCGCTTACGACGCTATCGTCAAGGGCAACAACATCCCTAAGCCGGGCGTTCCCGCATCCTTTAAGGTTCTCGTCAAAGAGCTCCAGTCCCTCGGTCTCAATATCACCGTTCTCGCAGAGGACGGCAGTGAGATTTCGCTCAAGGATTACTCAAACGACACCATCGACGAGCGCCGCTACTCCGAAACCGAGCTCGGCCCGTCCGTAATGGATGGCGACGCAGAGGACGGTATGCTCTACGACGACGCAGAGCATCCTCTCGGCAGTGACGACGACGTTAAAGACCTCGAAGCAGAGTACGACCTTGGCGAAGCAGAGTTTGTCTATGACGAAGGCGACTCTGACAATATTGATAATTAAGGAGGCAGCTATCAATGGATAATACAATGACAGAGTTCTCCAGCATAAAGATAGGTCTTGCGTCTCCCGAAATGATGCGTTCATGGTCTTACGGCGAAGTCAAAAAGCCCGAGACTATCAACTACCGCACCCTCAAACCCGAGCGCGACGGTCTGTTTTGCGAGCGTATCTTCGGACCGACCAAGGACCACGAATGCTCTTGCGGCAAATATAAGCGCAATCTGCACTCCGCAGGCAAAATCTGCGAAAAGTGCGGTGTCGAAGTCACCACAAACAAGGTACGCCGCGAGCGTATGGGACACGTAGAGCTCGCTGCTCCCGTATCTCACATCTGGTACTTTAAGACCCTGCCCTCTAAGATGGGTCTGCTGCTTAACCTTTCGCCTAAATTCCTCGAAAAAGTGCTCTACTTTGCACAGTATATCGTTATCGACCCGGGCACAGTCCCCGTACTGTCAAAGTATCAGCCCTTAAACGAGACCGAATACCGCGAATATCTCGAAAAGTATGACAACGACTTCCGCGCAGGCATGGGTGCCGAGGCTATCCGCGAGCTGCTCGCAGAGCTCGACCTCGAAAAGCTCAGTGCAGAGCTCAAAAACGAGATTGCCACCACCTCGGGCCAGCGCCGCATCAAGGCCATCAAGCGCCTCGACGTAGTAGAAGCCTTTAGACTTTCCGGCAACAAGCCCGAGTGGATGATTCTCTCGGTACTGCCGGTTATTCCCCCCGATATCCGTCCTATGGTACAGCTCGACGGCGGCAGGTTTGCAACCTCCGACCTCAACGACCTCTACCGCAGGGTTATCAACCGTAACAACCGTCTCAAGAGACTCATAGAGCTCGAAGCTCCCGACATCATCATCCGCAACGAAAAGCGTATGCTGCAGGAGGCTGTTGACGCCCTTATCGACAACGGCAAGCGCGGCAGACCCGTCACGGGTCCCAACAACCGTTCGCTCAAGTCGCTGTCCGAGATGCTCAGAGGCAAGCAGGGACGTTTCAGACAAAACCTGCTCGGCAAGCGTGTTGACTACTCCGGCCGTTCGGTTATAGTCGTCGGTCCCGAACTCAAGATTTATCAGTGCGGTCTGCCTAAGGAAATGGCTCTTGAGCTGTTTAAGCCTTTCGTAATGAAAAACCTCATTTCGACCGGCAAGGCAGGCAACATCAAGGACGCCAAAAAGCACATCGACCGCATCAGCCCCGACGTTTGGGACGCGCTCGACGTCGTTATCAAAGAGCATCCCGTGCTCCTGAACCGTGCGCCCACACTGCACAGACTGTCTATCCAGGCATTCGAGCCGGTGCTCGTCGAAGGCAGAGCTATCAAGCTCCATCCTCTCGTATGCACACCGTTTAACGCCGACTTTGACGGCGACCAGATGCCTGTCCATATTCCTCTTTCGGCAGAGGCTCAGGCAGAGGCAAGATTCCTTATGCTTTCTGCCAACAACCTCTTAAAGCCCGTCAACGGCAAGGCAGTTACCATTCCTTCGCAGGACATGGTGCTCGGCTCTTACTGGCTGACGCTCGATTGCCCCGGTGAAAAGGGCGAAGGCATGGCATTCTCGAGCTTTGACGAAGCTATGCTCGCTTACGAAAACGGCGACCTCGGCCTCCATGCCAAGATTAAGTGCCGCGTCACCAAGGAAATCGACGGCGAAATGCGCAGCGGTATCATTGATACCACTATCGGTCGCCTTATCTTTAACAAGCCCATTCCTCAGGACCTCGGTATCACCGACCGCAGCATCCCCGGCAATGAGTTTGAGCTCGAGATTCACGACGTCACAAAGAAGTCCGGCCTCGAAAACATCGTCAACGCCTGCATCAAAAAGCACGGTAACATCGTTACCTGCGAGGTGCTCGACGCTATCAAGGCTCTCGGATTTAAGTATTCTACCCGCAGCGGTATAACCATCTCGGTTTACGATATGACCATACCTCCCGAAAAAGCCGACATCCTTGCCGAAGCCGACAAAAAGGTTGACAAGGTTACCGCCTTCTTTAAGAAGGGCTTGCTCTCCGAGGAGGAGCGCTCGCAGAGAGTCATCGCTATCTGGGACGCTTGCACGGGTCAGGTAGAAAAAGCGCTGAATCGCAACCTTAATAAATATAACCCCATTCACATGATGGCAGACTCGGGCGCGCGTGGTTCGTCCAAGCAGATCCGTCAGCTCGCAGGTATGCGTGGCTTGATGGCTTCCGCAACAGGTAAAACCATCGAAATGCCTATCAAGGCTAACTTCCGCGAAGGCATGGCAATACTCGAGTACTTTACCGCAGCCCGTGGCGCGCGTAAAGGTCTGGCAGATACCGCTCTGCGTACCGCAGACTCCGGTTATCTGACCCGTCGTCTGGTTGACGTTTCGCAGGACGTTATCATCCGCGAAATCGACTGCCACGACAATCAGGGCCTCTGGGTAAGCAAGATAGTAGATAAGCTTTCCGGCGGCAACGAGGAGGTCATCGAACCGTTTGAAGACCGCCTCCTCGGCAGATACGTCATCGGTGACGTGGTTAATCCCACCACCAATGAGGTTATCGTTCCCGATAATACCATGATTAACGAAGACCAGGTCAAGGCCATCCTCGCGGCAGGCATTGACAAGGTTCATATCCGTTCTCTTATCAACTGCAAGGCAAAGCACGGCGCGTGCGTTCACTGCTACGGCGCTGACCTCGCATCAGGCAAGCCTGTCAGCATCGGCGAGTCTGTCGGTATCATCGCGGCTCAGTCTATCGGCGAGCCCGGTACCCAGCTTACCATGAGAACCTTCCACAGCGGCGGTGTCGCCGGCGGCGATATCACCCAAGGTCTGCCCCGTGTCGAAGAAATTTTTGAGGCACGCAGACCCAAAAAGACGGCTGTCCTCTCCGACTTTGACGGCGTAGCCACTGTCGAAGAGAGCAAAAAGACCCGCACCATCATCGTCACCGACGACGAGACGGGTGCAGTCGTTTCGACTTCTATCCCTTACGTAGCCAAGATTGCGTTTGAAAACGGCGCTCACGTCACAAAGTGCCAAAAGCTCACCGACGGCACCGAGTCTCCGGCAGACATCCTCCGCATCAGCGGACTTGACGCGGTATATGCTTATATTATTAAGGAAATACAGCGCGTTTACCGTCTGCAGGGCGTTGAAATCAGCGACAAGCACATCGAGGTTATCGCACGTCAGATGACGCGTAAGGTTCGCATCGAAAATCCCGGCGATACCGGCATGCTCGTCGGCTCGCAGGTTGACATCATCGACTATCTCGAGGCAAACAAAGAGATAGACGAGTGGAATGCGGCTCATCCCGACGAGGTTGTCAAGCGCCAGGAGGCTGAATTCAGCCCCGTATTGCTCGGCATCACCAAGGCGTCGCTCACCACTGACTCCTTCCTATCCGCAGCGTCCTTCCAGGAGACGACCAAGGTTCTTACCGAGGCTGCCATCCGCGGCAAGCGCGACCCGCTGATCGGTCTTAAGGAAAACGTCATCATCGGCAAGCTCATCCCTGCCGGCACCGGTATGGGCGTTTACCGTGACGTACAGGTTGACACAGGCGACGACAACGAGCCCGAGGTTTTTGACGGCACGGACGACGAAACCGAGGCTGAAATCTAAGTTTGTTTGCAGCGACCGCTATGGCGGCGAGAACCGCCATAGCAGCCTGCTTCATTACTATTTGACACAATAAAGCGGAGTTTGCCTTGTAAAAATAAGTAATTTTTACTTATTGACAAAACAAACCACATCCGTTATAATTAAAATGTTGTGAATTTTTAAGAAAGGAGGAAACATCTCTTGCCTACATTTAATCAGCTTGTAAAATACGGCAGACAGGACAAGACTTATAAGTCCAAGGCTCCTGCTCTCCAAAAGGGCACCAACACCATAAAGAATGTCGCCACCGACATCTCGAGCCCTCAAAAGAGAGGCGTCTGCACAAAGGTAGCTATCAAGACCCCTAAAAAGCCTAACTCCGCTCAGCGTAAAATCGCCAGAGTCAGACTGACCAACGGTATTGAAGTTACCGCTTACATCCCCGGCATAGGCCACAACCTGCAGGAGCACTCGGTAGTTCTTATCAGAGGCGGCAGAGTCAGAGACCTTCCGGGCGTTCGTTACCACATTATCCGTGGTACCCTCGATACTCAGGGCGTCGCAGTTCGTAACCAGGGACGTTCCAAGTACGGTGTAAAGAAGCCCAAGGCTAAAAAGTAAGCCATAAGCCAAGCTCGTTAATGCTGAAATAAAGAGATTTCCTCATAAATAGGTTCTCTTTGCAGCACCGACGAAATTATTTCGAGTACCTATGAACTCATTGAAGCGATTAAATCGCTATCCTATTGAAGGAGGGAAGCAAAGTGCCCAGAAGAGAACATGGATTCAAGAGAGAAGTCCTTCCCGATCCTCTCTACAATTCCGCCCTTGTTACCAAGCTCGTCAACGGTGTAATGTATGACGGCAAAAAGGGTGTTGCACAGAAGATCGTTTACGATGCGTTTGACATCGTAAAGGCAAAGTCCGGCCAGGACCCCCTTGAACAGTTTAAAAAAGCTCTCGAGAACATTATGCCTGCCGTAGAGGTTAAGGCTGTTCGCAGAGGCGGTTCAAACTATCAGGTTCCTATGGATGTCAGACCCGAAAGACGTCAGACCCTCGGTCTCCGTTGGCTCGTCACCTATGCTCGCACCAGAAGTGACAAGACAATGTCCGAGCGTCTCGCAGCCGAAATACTTGACGCAGTCAACGCTACCGGCGGCGCAGTCAAAAAGAAGGAAGACACCATCAAGATGGCAGAAGCAAACAAAGCTTTTGCACATCTCCGCTATTAATCTTAATAGCAAAAACAAAGCAATCTCTATTATCTCAAGGAGAAATATATGCCTAGATCTTATTCGCTTGAGCATACCAGAAATATCGGTATAATGGCTCATATTGATGCAGGTAAGACTACCACTACCGAAAGAATCCTGTATTATACAGGCGTTTCTCACAAAATCGGTGAGACCCACGAGGGTACTGCGGTAATGGACTGGATGGAGCAGGAGAAGGAACGTGGTATCACCATTACCTCCGCTGCTACCACCTGCATTTGGAAAGAGAATCGTATTAACATTATCGACACCCCGGGTCACGTTGACTTTACCGTAGAAGTCGAGCGCTCTCTCAGAGTCCTCGACGGTGCCGTAACCGTCTTTTGTGCTAAGGGCGGCGTTGAGCCTCAGTCCGAGACTGTATGGCATCAGGCGGATAAGTATCGCGTCCCCAGAATGTGCTACGTCAACAAGATGGACGTTACAGGCGCGAACTTCTACCATGTACTTGGTATGATTCACGACCGTCTGAAGGCAAATCCCGTAGCACTCCAGTTGCCTATCGGTGCAGAAGCTGATTTCAAGGGCCTTATCGACCTTATCGAAATGAAAGCTTACATCTACAACGACGACATCGGCATCAACATCTCCGTTACCGACATCCCTGCAGATATGCAGGACAAGGCACAGGAATACCGTGCCAAGATGATTGAGTCCGTTTCGGAGTATGACGACGCTCTGCTCGAAAAATTCCTCATGGGCGAGGAGCCTACCGAGCAGGAAATCAAGGCCGTCATTCGTAAAGCCACCATCGACAACAAGATCGTCCCCGTAGTCTGCGGCACCTCGTACCGCAACAAGGGCGTTCAAAAGCTGCTCGACGCTATTATCGAGTATCTGCCTTCGCCTCTTGATGTTCCTCACGTTGAGGGCATCGACGCCAAGACCGATGAAACCGTGGTTTGCCCCACGGACGACAATGCGCCCTTTGCAGCACTCGCATTCAAGATTATGACCGACCCCTTTGTCGGCAAGCTCTGCTTTGTCCGCGTATATTCCGGCACGCTGCAGACGGGCACAGCCGTTTACAACGCTACCAAGGGTCAGCGCGAGCGTATCGGACGTATCGTTTTGATGCACTCCAACCACCGCGAAGATACCGACGAAATCAGAGCAGGTGATATCGCTGCCGTTGTCGGCCTCAAGAACGTCACCACAGGTGACACTCTCTGCGTCGAGTCCAACCCCGTTATCCTTGAGAACATGGTGTTCCCTGAACCCGTTATCCGTGTTGCAGTCGAACCCAAAACCAAGGCAGGTCAGGACAAGATGGGCCTCGCACTCGCAAAGCTTGCTGAGGAGGACCCCACCTTCAGAGCATATACCGATGAAGAAACCGGTCAAACCATTATCGCCGGCATGGGCGAGCTCCACCTCGAAATCATCGTTGACAGACTTATGCGTGAATTCCACGTCGAAGCTAACGTAGGTAAGCCTCAGGTTGCATACCGTGAGACTATCACCGGCGAAGCCGAAGAGGATTGCCGCTACAGCCGTCAGAACGGTGGCCGCGGTCAGTTTGCACACGTCAAGCTGCACATTGCTCCTAACGAAGCAGGCGCAGGCTACTCCTTTGAAGACTGCACCAAGGGCGGCGTTATTCCTAAGGAATATATGCCTGCCGTTGACGAAGGCATCAAGGGTGCTATGCAATCCGGCGTACTCGCAGGATATAACGTTGTTGACGTCAAGGTACAGGTTATCGACGGCTCTTATCACGAGGTTGACTCGTCTGAGATGGCGTTTAAGATCTGCGGCTCTATGGCGTTCCGCAATGCTATGAAGAATGCAAAGCCTATCCTTACCGAGCCTATCATGAAGGTTACCGTTACGGTTCCCGACGATTACCTCGGCGACGTTATAGGTGATATGAATACCCGTCGCGGTCAGATTAAGGAAATCGTCCCCGACAACGGTATCCAGACAGTATTTGCCGACATTCCGCTATCCACTATGTTCGGCTATGCTACCGACCTACGCAGCAAGACGCAGGGCAGAGGCGCTTATTCTATGGAGCCCAGCCATTATGCGATTGTTCCTAAGTCGATTCTCGAGACGATTACCAAAAATAAAGACTGATTTGGGCATTTTTACAAAAAAGGCTTGACATTATTACTTTATTTGTTATAATCGTGTATAAGCGGATAAACAAAACAAAAAATAAAATTATCTTAATTTGGAGGACACGAACCAATGGCAAAAGCAAAATTCGAGAGAAATAAGCCCCACGTTAACATTGGCACTATCGGCCACGTTGACCACGGCAAGACCACTCTTACCGCAGCTATTACCAAGTACCTCTCCCTCACCGACAGCACTATCGAATTCCAGGCATACGACCAGATCGATAACGCTCCCGAAGAAAAGGCAAGAGGTATAACAATCAACACCAGACACGTTGAGTATCAGACCGATGCTCGTCACTACGCACACGTTGACTGCCCGGGCCACGCTGACTATGTTAAAAACATGATCACCGGCGCCGCTCAGATGGACGGTGCTATCCTCGTTGTTGCAGCTACCGACGGTCCTATGCAGCAGACCCGTGAGCACATCCTGCTCGCTCGTCAGGTTGGCGTTCCCGCAATGGTAGTATTCCTCAACAAGTGCGACCTCGTTGACGACGAAGAGCTCATCGAGATCGTTGAAATGGACGTTAGAGAACTTCTCAACGAGTACGGCTTCCCCGGAGATGAAATTCCCATCGTCCGCGGTTCCGCAAGAGAAGCTCTGCTTTCTGACGACAAGGACCCTGCAGCTGCAGTTTACGCTCCTATCAAGGAACTCATGGCCGCAGTTGACAGCTACATCCCCACTCCTCCCAGAAACGACGACCTTCCCTTCCTTATGCCTGTCGAGGACGTATTCTCTATCACCGGTCGTGGCACCGTTGCTACCGGTAGAGTAGAGCGTGGTATCGTTAAGATGTCCGACATCGTTGAGATCGTTGGTTTGATGGAAGAGCCCAAAAAGACCACCATCACCGGTATCGAAATGTTCCGTAAGCTCCTTGACTTTGCAGAAGCCGGCGACAACATCGGCTGCCTGCTCCGTGGTATCGACAAGACCGACATCGAAAGAGGTCAGGTTCTTGCAAAGCCCGGCACAATTCAGCCTCACACCAACTTCGTTGGCCAGGTTTACGTTCTGACTGAGAAGGAAGGCGGCCGTCACAAGCCCTTCTTCCCCGGCTACAGACCCCAGTTCTACTTCAGAACCACCGACGTTACCGGCAACATCGCCCTTCCTGAAGGCGTCGAAATGTGCCGCCCCGGTGATAACGTTGATATGACCGTTGAGCTCATCACCCCTATCGCTATCGAAAAGGGCCTCCGCTTTGCTATTCGTGAAGGCGGCAGAACCGTTGGCTCCGGCGTCGTTATCGACATCATCAAGTAATTTTTAAACTTAATAAAAGTTAAGTATCTTCGTGGGTGGGTGAGATTCCCTACCGGCAGTATAGTCTGCGAGCCCCTAAAGGCATGAACGGGTGTGATTCCCGTACCGACGGTGTAGTCCGGATGAGAGAAGAGAGATTACAGGTCAATTTTCCCCACGAGCATATAGCTCGTGGGGATTTTTGTTATTTGAGGCGTATAATGAATGACAAAACACGCAAAATAGCCATCGTCGGCGTTATGTCCGCGCTCGCGTCGGTGCTGATGATGCTCGATTTCCCTATCGGCTTGGTGCCGGGATTTATAAAATTTGACTTTTCCGACGTGCCTGCACTTATGACCGCGTTTGCGCTCGGTCCTGCGTGGGGGTGCATCGTTTCTTTGATAAAAAACCTCGTCAACGTCGTAGTTACTCAGTCGGCAGGCATCGGCGAGCTGTCAAACCTCGCCATGTCGGTTTCGCTCGTGCTGCCCGCAGGGCTTGCTTATAAGTACCTGCCGCGCAAAAAAGGCTCGCTCGTTATTTCGTCGGTGATAGGCACCGCGTGCATGGCGGCGATAAGCGTACCCGTCAATTACTTTGTCGTTTTTCCGTTTTATTCCGCCGCCTACGGTATGCCGATAGAGGTGATAATCGGGGCGTTTGAGGCACTTTACGCACCCGTCGATAACCTATTAAAGGTCATACTGATAGTCATGGTGCCGTTTAATCTTTTTAAGGGCGCGGTGGCAACGGCGCTCGGCGCGATAATCTATAATCGGCTGAACCCGATAATTTTCAAAAAAAACAGTTGACAAGTCGTATTTGCCGTGTTATAATTGCTCATAATTTTTAAATAAACCGTTGATAAAGAGTAGTAAGCTACGATTCAGCCAATGAGAGAGCCGCAGGCGGTGTGATTGCGACAGGTGTGGCGTAGTCCGAATGGACTTTTGAGGGCGAGCGGAAAAGGCTATTTGCCTTAGTATGCGAGACGGAGGGCTCACCGTGATAGGAGCCGGCGTATGATAGTACGCAGCGAGAGGACGTGCAAACCACGTCAAGCCGGGTGGCAACGCAGGATATATCCTGTCCCAGCAGAGATGCTTTTGGGACGGGATTTTTTTATACAAAAAAGAGAGGTAATCACTATGAAAAAACTGGTATCTATCCTTTTGACAGTCGTTTTTGTCTGTATGGCGCTCGCGTCCTGCACACAGCAAAAGCAGGAGGGCACCTACGTTATCGGCATCTGCAACTACGTCGATGATGCGTCGCTCAATCAGATAGTTGACAGCATCAGAGCCGAGCTAAAGGCAGTCGCAGGCGACAAAATCGTCGTCAAGTACGACAACTGCGGCGCAGACGCCAACATCCTAAACCAGATTATCAATAATTTTATCACCGAAAAGGTTGACCTTATGGTAGCCGTTGCGACGCCCGTCGCCATAGCTATGCAGGCTGCAACCGAGGACAACGGCATACCCGTTATCTTTGCGGCAGTCAGTGACCCCGTTGCGGCAGGCTTGGTCGAAACTCTCGAAGCTCCCGGCTCCAACCTCAGCGGCTCGTCCGACTATCTCGACGCCAATGGTTTGCTCGACCTTGTATTTCAGGCAGTTCCCGACGCTACTAAGATAGGTCTGCTATACGACGTCGGACAGGATTCGTCCAAGACCTCGATCGACGCGGCACAAAAATATCTCGCGGCAAAGGGCGTACAGATCATAAGCCACACCGGCTCTACGGTTGACGAAATCACTCTCGCTACAAACGCCATGGTAGCCGACGGGGTTGACGCGGTATTTACGCCTACAGACAACACCGTAATGAAATCCGAGCTCGCTATATACGAAATCTTGCGCGACGCAGGCATACCTCACTTTGGCGGTGCGGACGCTTTTGCGCTCAACGGCGCATTCTGTGGCTACGGTGTCGATTACGTTGCACTCGGCACGGTCACGGGAGATATGATTTGCCGCGTGCTTATCGACGGCGAGGACATATCCACTATGCCGGTCGAAACTCTGCACGGTGGCACAGCCACCGTCAACACCGAGACCTGCGAAGCTATCGGATATAATTTTGAAGACATAAAGGCAAAGTTTTTGACCGTGGCTGAGAGCGTAAAGGAAATCACCACCGCCGACAGCTTTGATTGATTAAATAATGACTATCCAAACCATCCTTGATTTGCTCGGCTCGACTGCAGAGCTGGGCTTGATAAGCGGACTTACCGTGCTGTCGCTGTTTTTGAGCTATTCGATGCTCGGAGTGTGCGACCTTTCGACCGACGGATGCTTTACTCTCGGCGCGACGGTCGGAGCGGTCGTTGCGGTAGCAGGACATCCTTACCTTTCACTCGTCGCCGCGATGGCGGCAGGCGCCGTTTCGGGCTTTGTCACCGCTTTTTTGCAAACTAAAATGGGCATCAACAGCCTGCTCTCGGGCATTATCGTAAATACCGCGCTGTATTCAGTCAATATCGCCATAATGGGCGGCGCTTCGCTCATTAACTTAAATAAGGTAACAACGGTATTTACCGATTTTAAGGAGCTGCTTGCTCCTATCGGCCTCGGCGCGCAAAACAAGCTCTTTGTCGGACTGGTTTTTGCCGCCGCAGTCGCAGTTTTGCTTGGTGTTTTCCTCAAAACGCGCCTCGGCTACGCTATACGCGCAACGGGCGATAACCCGATAATGGTTAGCTCGTCCTCGATTAACCCTCATTTTACCACGATTATCGGGCTGACCGTTTCGGGCAGTATAACGGCGCTTTCGGGCTGTCTGCTCGCACAAATGCAAAAGTCCGCCAATATCGACATCGGCACGGGTATGGTGACGGTTGCGCTCGCTTCGCTGCTGATGGGCGGCGCATTTATGAGCAAGCGCAGGATGCCGCTCAGACTGCTCGGCATGCTCGTCGGTTCGTTTGCATTCAGGCTCGTATTTACTATCGCACTGAGATTTGACATCCCTGCGTTTATGCTGAGAGCCGTTTCGGCGGTCATAGTAGTTATCGCCATCAGTGCGCCATACATCAAGAGCCGCCTGCCGTTTATCAAGAGATATATGGAGGCTAAGAAACACAAATGCTGACACTGAGTAACGTAAACAAAACCTTTAATATCGGCACGGTCAGTGAAAAAAAGGCGCTCCGAAACATCAACCTCGAGGTCGCAGACGGTGAGTTTATCACGTTAATCGGCACCAACGGCGCAGGCAAATCGACGCTATTTAACGCCATCGCAGGCTCGTTTATCACCGACACCGGCTCGATAATCCTCGACGGTACCGATATTACGCTGATGCCCGACCACAAGCGGGCACGCAGCATCGGCAGACTGTTTCAGGACCCCAAATTCGGCACCGCGCCCAATATGACGATAGAGCAAAACCTGCTCATGGCGGCAGGTCACGGCGGCTGGATGTCGATAGCCAACAAGTCTGACAAAAAGAAGGTCAGAGAGTGCGTCGCACGCCTCGAAATGGGGCTCGAGGACCGTATGGACCAGCTCGTCGGCTCGCTTTCGGGCGGACAGAGACAGGCGCTCACGCTGATGATGGCTACGGTAAATCCGCCAAAGCTGTTGCTATTGGACGAATGTACCGCCGCGCTCGACCCGAGCACCGCCGCCAAGGTGCTGTCGCTCATCAAGCAAACGGTTAGTGAGCAAAAGCTCACCTGCCTTATGATAACCCACGATATGCAGATGGCGCTTGATTACGGCAACCGCACTCTGATGATGAACGGCGGCAGCATAATCCTCGACATAAGCGGCGAGGAAAGAGACAATATGACCGTGCAGGGCTTGCTAGACAGATTTAAGCAGGTCTGCGGCAACGGTCTGATGAACGACAGAATGTTGCTCGGCTGATAAACGGTTGATTTTTACTGCAAATAACGCAAAATAGGGGAGGAAACTATGCTCTCTGCCGTATGGATTACTACACCCGAGATACCCGATATGTTGCCTGACACCTTTAAGTACGGCGACAGGAGCGTGTATTTTAGGCATGAGTTTACGCTGAATAACGTCCCTGCAAAAGCCGTTATTAAGCTATGCGTTCTCGGCCTCGGCGTTTGCAATATTAACGGCACTGCAGTTACAGACGACGTCCTCACGACACCGTTTACCGCATACGACAAAAGGGTGATATATCGGACTTTTGACGTTACAAAGCTGTTAAAACAGGGCAAAAACGCCATCGGCATCCACGCTGGCAACGGGTTTTACAACAGCAACATGCGCACGTGGAATGATTGCATGGCGCCGTGGAGAGACAAGCCAAAGGCGATAGCAGAGCTGTGCATAACGTTTGCCGACGGCAGTAATACGGTCGTTTGCAGCAGCAAGGACTGGCGCACTGCGCTCGGCCCCTGCCTTTATAATCAGATGCGACAGGGAGAAATATTTGACGCCAATCTGATACAAAAGGGCTACGACAGCCCGTGCTTTGACGATACAAAATGGGCAAAAGTCAAGCTCGCACACGCTCCGGGCGGCGTTTTGTCCGACGAAGAAACTACACCTATCAGAATAACCGAAACACTAAAGCCGGTGAGCGTCAAAGACGGCGTTTATGATTTCGGCGTCAACATCAGCGGATGGGTAAAAATCAAGCTAAACGGCATCAAGGGGCAGACAATCGGCATAACTTACGGCGAAGCTTTTAAAAACGAGACCGAGTTTACAGACGAGAGCCGCACCTTTACCATTACCGAAAACCTGCCTTTGCACGCCGCCTGCAAGTATATTTGCAGTGGTGAAAAGGGTGAGACCTACGCTCCGACCTTCTGCTATTTCGGATTCAGATACGTAAAAATCGACAACGCACCCGACGGGCTCGAGGTCGAGGCGCAGTTTGTGCACACTGCGTTTGATACCGTCGGACGCTTTGAGTGCAGTGACGGTATGCTGAATAAGCTGCACGACGCGTCTGTCAGAGCGATAAAATCAAACTTTGTCGGCATACCCACAGACTGCCCTCACCGTGAGCAAAACGGCTGGACGGGGGATGCACTCTTCAGCATAGGCGAAACACTGCTCAATTTTGACGCGACCGACGCATACCGCAAGTGGCTGAGAGACTTTATCGACGTTCAGAGACCGAGCGGACAACTGCCCGGGATAGTTCCTTGCGCAGGCTGGGGTTACAACTGGGGCTCGGGACCTGCGTGGGATTCGGCGTTTATACTCATTCCATACACGATATACACCCATACCAAAAATACGGATATTATCAAAGAGCTGTGGCAAAACATGGCGCTGTATATGAGCTATTTTGAGTCGATGGCTGACGGATATATAGCCGATTTCGGTCTCGGCGACTGGTGCCCGGTTGATACAAAAGACGTCTGCCCGACAGCGATAACCGATACGGCGTACCTTTTTGCCGACGCCGTCGCAATGTCAAGGATGGCAAGGCTTATCGGCAAAGATTCGTCGCATTGGGACGAGCTTGCTCTTAAAGTAAAAGCGGCGTGGAAAGCGGCTTTTTGGCAAAATAAAACATACGAGCACTACCAGACTTACTGGGCGTGCGCCGTTTATCAGGGACTGCTGGACGCAGACGAAGCAAAATACGCCTCGTCCAAGCTCGCAGAGCTGGTAGCTATAAACGGCTATCACATAAACTGCGGTGTTTTGGGTGCAAAATATATTTTTGACGCTTTGTCTGACTACGGCTATGCCGACGTCGCATACAAAATGGCGACTAATCCCACTTATCCGAGTTACGCTTACTGGATAAACAGCGGAATGACGACGCTTTGTGAGACGTGGAATATGAATTCCTCGCTCAATCACCACATGTTCAGCGAAATAGACGACTGGCTGTATCGCCATGTCGCAGGCATCGAGTTTGGCGACGACGGGCTCGTTATAGCGCCTAAAATCATTGACGGCATTGACTGGGTTAAGGCCGCCGTCCGCGGTGTAAGTATAGAGAGGCAGCAAAATCGCATTTCGCTCGTCATAGATAGACAAGCAACGCTGTTGCTTTGCGGCAAAGCAACGCCTTTGGAAAAAGGCAATTATTATTTTACCGTATAACAAAAAAGGCTTTTGCGATGTCGCAAAAGCCTTATTTCTTTTGAGTTAATTATTTGCCGCTGACAACCTTCATTGTGTCGGTTGCGATAGCGAGCTCCTCGTTTGTGGGGATAACGAGCACCTTGACGCGGCTGTTTTTGCCTGTGATGTCGATAACAGGGTCGTCCTTGTGGTCGCGGACCGAGTTGTTTTTGGCTTCGTCAATCTCGATACCAAAAAAGCTCATATCGTCGAGGATTTCCTTGCGGAGGTCACCGTCGTTTTCGCCGATGCCTGCGGTAAATACTACGCAGTCAACGCCGTTCATGGCGGCGGCATAGCTGCCGATATACTTTTTGACCTGATAAGCGAGTATCGAAAGCGCGGTCTTTGCGTTTTCGTCACCGTTTGCCGCGAGCTCGCGAACGCCGCGGAGGTCAGACTTGCCTGTCATGCCCTTAAAGCCGCATTCGTTATTCATCCAATCGCTGATGGCTTCGGGCTTGATGCCCTCGTACTCCATAAGGAATGGGACGATAGCAGGGTCGATAGAGCCGCAACGCGAGCCCATCATAACGCCCTCGAGCGGTGTGAGACCCATCGAGGTATCTACGCACTTGCCTGCATTGACTGCGGTTATGGACGAACCGTTGCCGAGGTGGCAGGTGACGATTTTGGCGTCCTTTTTGCCGAGATACTGCAGAGCAATCTGCGAAACGTATTTGTGGCTCGTGCCGTGTGCGCCGTAGCGGCGGATGGCGTGCTTTTGTGCCACGTCAATCTTAATGGGGTAGGTATATGCCTTTTTGGGCATGGTCTGATGGAACGAGGTATCCATAACGAGCACCTGAGGAACGTCGGGCATGATAGTCATGCAGCCCTCGATGCACTGGATGTGACCTGCGGTGTGCAGGGGCGCAAAGTTGATGCACTTGCGGAGGCTCTGCATTACCTTGCCGTCGGGGCCGTCTATCAGACAGCTGTCTATGAGCCACGGACCGCCGGACACGATGCGGTGACCGACTGCGCTTATCTGGGACATATCCTTGATAACGCCGTACTCTGCGCCGGTGAGATAATCAATGACGCACTTGAGAGCGTCTGCGTGGTTGTTCATTGGGATGGCAATCTGCTTTACGCCTGCTTTGTCGCTAAGGCGCGTGTGGGTGAAAAGGCCGTCAATCTTGATGCGCTCGCAGAGACCCTTGGCAAGGACCTCCTGCTTATCCATATCAAAAAGCTGATACTTCAGCGACGAACTGCCGGCGTTGACTACTAATACAAACATGGTTTACTCCTTGACTTTTATTATGTAATGTATTATACTACCGTTATGTAGAAAAATCAAGGAGTTTTTATGTCCTTAGCCGCCGTAATAACCGAATATAATCCGTTTCACCGCGGACACGAGTATCAGCTCGGGGTATTAAAGCAAAGCTTTGACGCGGTGTGCTGTGTTATGTCGGGATTTGCGGTTCAGCGCGGCGGCCTCGCTATAGCCGACAAATACACCCGTGCGAGGGCTGCAGTCGATTGTGGCGCCTCGCTCGTGACCGAATTGCCGTTCCCTTATTGCAGTGGCTCTGCAAGGGATTTTGCGAGGGCAGGCGTCGCTATTGCCAAGGGAATGGGCGCAGACGTGCTCGCTTTTGGCATCGAGGACGACCTAAAAACCGCCAAGGCGATAGCCGAGCTAAAGCACAAAAGCGATTTTGACGACAGATTAAAGGCTATAATCAAGTCGGGCGCACAGTCTTATCAAAAGGCGCTCGGCACGCTCGCATCACAAGCCTTGGGTGACAAAGCACGAGATTTTTTGACAAAGCCAAACAACATTTTGGCTACCGAATACTGTTATTACGCGTCTGAATACGGGCTGGAGCTCCTGCCGATACGGCGAGAAAGCGAATTTGAGAGCGCGGGCGAGATAAGAGACAAGCAGGGCGAAGATTTTTTTGCCTCGCTGCCGAGCGCGAGTGCCAAAGCTTTTAGAGGCGGCAGTATGACCGACGGTATAAAGGCAGACACGTTTTTGCTCTCTGAGCTTATCAAAAAGCTCTATCGCGCAGACATAAGGCGCTTGCCGAGGTACTACGCAGTGACCTCCGACGCTCTGGCTACGCTGCAAAAAAACCTTGTCAGTGCCACGGGCATCGAGGATTTGTGCCGCAAATGTGCAGGCGCGAGCCACACGGTCAGCTATTTCAGACGTGCGGTTACGGCGATAGCCTTTGACGTATCGCCCGAAATGATGGCATCAGACCCCGGCTTTACGGTTTTGCTCGCCGCGGACGGCGACGGCAGACGCGCACTGCAAAAGAGCAATATCAACATCATCACAAAGCCGGCAGACGGATACAAGACAGCCGGCACCACATACGAATACGCCGCAAAATGCGAGCTTACGGTAGCACGCTGTTGCTCGTCGGGCGACTACAACCCGTTGACGGCAAAGGCTTATATCAAGGGAGAATGACATGACCACAAAGCACTTGTTTATTATTAACCCCGTAGCAGGCAAAAAAGACCGTACGGAGATTATTTCGTCTGCTATCAGGCGCCACTTGTCAAACGAAAATTACGAAATCTGCGTCACGGTTTGCCCCGGCGACGCTACCGAAATCGCACGCACGAGGCTCGAAGCTCTCGGAGACGACGAATTCCTGCGCGTTTACGCCTGCGGCGGCGACGGCACGCTGTCTGAGGTCATACTCGGTATGTATCAGGCAGGCAAGCAAAATTGCGCCATCGGCGTAGTGCCTATCGGCTCGGGCAACGATTTTATCAAATATTACGACGCAATCCCACCCGAAAAATTCCGCTCGCTCGGCGATATGATAACGGGCAAGACCGAGGTTATCGACCTGCTCAAGGTCAGAGACACTGCAAACGGCACCGAAAGAGTGAGCATCAATATCGTTTCCGCCGGCTTTGACGCCGCGGTTTGCAAGGGCATGACCGAGTTTAAGAGACTGCCGCTCGTTAACGGCTCTGCGGCGTACGACCTTTCGCTCGTCAAGTGCCTCGTTTCACAGCGCAAGCACGTTTATCACGTCATCGCTGACGACAGGTCGCTCGTTGACCCCGAGAATGGTTATCTCTTTGTCATCGCTGCTAACGGCAGGTATTACGGCGGCGGCTACAAGGCTTCGCCCATCAGCAACATACAGGACGGCAGGCTCGACCTTATACGCATAGCGAGCATCTCCGCAGTTAAGTTTGTCGGTATGGTAGGCAAGTTCCGCGCAGGTGAACACCTCGAAAAAATGAAGGACATCACCACTCACACGGTCTGCAGTAAGATGCGTATCGAGGCTCCGGAACCCGTCGAGGTCAACATCGACGGCGAGATAATCACTATGACAAACCCCGAGGTTGAGGTCGTTCCTATGGCTATCAAGCTCATTTTGCCTCAATAATTTTGATATTTACATAATATTTTTTGCAAAAAACTATTGCAAAACCGCGTTTTGTATGATATAATTGCTCGTCAAAATATCGGACGGTCCTCTACGGCTCGGCATGAACGCCCGAATAAATAAGGAGGAGCTTATGAATACAAACGCAATTCTTAAGGCTTTTACAGACGAGCAAGTGAAGAAACAGGTTCCCGATTTTAAGGTAGGCGATAACGTTAAGGTTATGCAGCGTATCGTAGAGGGCACCAGAGAAAGAACCCAGGTTTTCGAGGGCACGGTTACTGCAAAAAAGAACGGAGGCATCTCCGAGACCTTTACAGTTCGCCGCGTTACCTTCGGTGTCGGCACCGAAAAGACTTTCCCCCTCCACAGCCCCAACGTACAGGACGTCGTTGTTACAAGGCGTGGTAAGGTTCGCAAGGCTAAGCTTTATTACCTGCGCGAGAGAGTCGGCAAGGCTGCCAAGGTTAAAGAAGATATTTAATTTCTTCGCTATCAAACAAAAAGTGTCTGTGAAATATCAGACACTTTTGTTCTTTAGGAGGTCGTTATGGACGAAAATCAAATCGAAACGGTACAGGACGAGGCAGTAGTGGCTCCAAAGCCCCAAAAGCCAAAGCGCGGCGCCGCGGCTACAGCCTGCGAATACGCAGAGACCTTTTGCTATGCGGTGGCGCTGATGATAGTGCTGTTTTTATTCGTATTCAGATACGTCACGGTAGTCGGCGAGTCGATGAACGATACCCTGCACAACAGCGACAATCTCATCATCAGTGATCTGTTTTACGAGCCCAAGACCGGCGACATCGTGGTTATCAACCGCTCTTCTCGCGCAAAGCCGATCATAAAGCGTGTCATAGCCACCGGCGGTCAGACTGTAAAGATTGATTTTAACACCTGGGAGGTCTGGGTTGACGGCAACCAACTCGATGAGAGTTACGTCACTCTGCACCCGTCGGGCGTCACCATGCACAACAGCCAGTTTACGAGTCAGTTTACGACTGCGGACAACACCTGCGAGTTTACCGTCGAGGACGGATGTATATTCGTTTTGGGCGACAACCGCAATAATTCGCAGGACAGCAGATATTACGGATTTTTTACCCGTCACGAGATAGTGGGCAGGGTTATATTCAGAGTAACGCCGCGCACCGGAGTAGTAGGCTGATGGACCGTATTGTTTGGTACCCCGGCCACATGGCCAAGGCAAAGCGTCTCATAGCCGAAACGTTGCCGCAGATAGACGCGGTCATCGAGCTTGCGGACGCGAGAGTGCCGTTGTCGAGCCGCAACCCCGATTTTGATAGCCTTTTTAAATCAAAGCCGAGACTGCTCGTGCTCACAAAATCGGCACTGGCTGACGAAAGCGTCACCGCGCAGTATATAAAGCAATCTCCCCAAAAGGTATTAGCCATCGACTGCAAGAGCGGCGCAGGCGTCGCCAAGGTCGGACCCGCACTCAAAGAGTTGGTTGCCGAAAAGCTGCAAAAATACGCGGACAAGGGCATCAATAAGGACATAAGGGTAATGGTTGCCGGCATAACCAACGTCGGCAAATCTACGTTTATCAATACTTTTTCGGGACAAAAAAAGGCAAAAGCCGAGGACAGACCCGGCGTCACGAGGCAAAATTCGTGGATTCCCACCGACAAAGGCTTTATGATGATGGACACCCCGGGGCTTTTGTGGCACAAGTTTGACGACCATACCGTAGCCGTAAAGCTCGCCTGCCTCGGTTCGATAAGAGACGAGATATTAGACCAGTTAGAGCTCGCCGTGGCTCTCGTCGGTTTGCTGAGGACGAGCTATCCGGAAATGCTTATTTCGAGATACAAGCTCGAAAGCATTGACGGCAATGAGAGTGACTACGATTTGTTTTGCCGCATAGGCAAAAAGCGCGGCTTTATACGCAGCCGTGCCGAGGTTGACGAGGACCGCACCGCCGCCGTATTGCTCGACGAATTCAGAGGCGGCAAGATAGGCAGGATTACGCTCGACCGCATTTGAGAGGTAAAAATGGACTGGAGCAAACAGCGTGAGTTTTATACCGATGACGTAAAGCTGATATGCGGATGCGACGAGGCAGGCAGAGGGCCGCTCGCCGGACCTGTTTTTGCCGCGGCAGTCATACTGCCGACGGATTGCGACATCGAGGGGCTTAACGACAGCAAAAAGCTATCCGAAGCCAAGCGCGACAAGCTCTTTGACGAGATAAAGCAAAAGGCGATAGCTTACAGCATACAGAGCGCCGACGTTGACGAAATAGAGAGCGTCAACATCCTAAACGCCGCGCT
>DCHM01000024.1:68132-98301 GCA_002314835.1 Clostridiales bacterium UBA1752
AGAGACAGGTATTGCCTCGAAATGGATAGGTTATACCCCGAGTATGGCTTTGCACGGCACAAGGGCTACCCGACCAAGGAACACAAAGCGGCGGTACTGCAATACGGACCGTGTCCTGCACACCGCATGAGCTTTTTAAAAAAGACGCTGTATGGCAAGGACAACTAAGCAGATAGGCAACGAGGGTGAAGCACTCGCCGCGAGATATTATATCTCAAAGGGCTATACCGTCATTGCCGATAACTATATCGTGGGCGGCGGCGAGCTCGACCTTGTGCTTTACCGCCGCGGAACGCTCGTGTTTGCCGAGGTAAAGACGAGAACGTCGGACGCATTCGGCAGACCTTTTGAGTCGGTGGATGCCAAAAAAATAGAGCACCTTGTCGGTGCCGAGCGTGCTTTTGTCGCGCAAAATATAGTTTGCGGCAAAATACCCGTTTACAGTAAGCTATTAAGGCGGATGATTAGGCGGCGCGTATTTAAGATACGCAACGACGTAGCCGAGGTTTATCCTGCCGACAAACCTATTATCAATATTATAAAAAACGCATTTGAGGCGGAATTATGAAATATCGCAGCACCAGAACGGACAGCGCGTGCGGCTACACCGCGGCACACGTAATCAAACAGGGATTGGCAGACGACGGCGGACTCTTTGTCCCCGAAACGATACCTGCAGTCACCACGGCAGAGCTTGCCACGCTCGCCGCAAAAAGCTATCCCGAGAGGGCGGCTTACATCATAGGCAAATTTTTGACCGACTACACTGAGGGCGAGCTGCTGAGTGCGGCAAAGGCGGCTTACGCAGAGCCAAAGTTCCCTAACGAAACCGCACCGCTTGCCAAGCTCGGCGACGACGGTACTTACGTGCTCGAGCTGTGGCACGGTCCTACCTCGGCGTTTAAGGATATGGCGCTGCAGATAATGCCGCGTCTGCTTTCGCTCGCGCTCGACAAAGAGGGCGAAAAGCGCGACGCGCTCATTTTGGTAGCTACGTCGGGCGACACCGGCAAGGCGGCACTCGAGGGCTACGCCGACGTAGATAGAGTAAAGATACACGTCTTTTATCCCGTTGACGGCGTTTCCGAGGTGCAAAAGCGTCAGATGTCCACAACCGAGGGCAAAAACGTAAACGTCACCGCCGTCAAGGGCAATTTTGACGACTGCCAAAACGGCGTCAAGGCTATTTTTGCCGACAAGGATATAGCGTCAAAGCTTGATAAAAAAGGATACTTTTTGTCGAGTGCAAACTCGATTAACTGGGGCAGGCTCGTGCCTCAGGTGGCTTATTACGTCTCGGCTTACTGCGACCTGCTCAGAGAGGGCGCCGTCGAGCCGGGCGACACCGTCAACGTAACCGTGCCTACGGGTAACTTTGGCAACATTTTGGCGTGCTATATAGCCAAAAAAATGGGCTTGCCGTTTGGCAAGCTGATATGCGCGTCCAATAAAAACCGCGTGCTTACAGACTTTTTTGAGACGGGAGTTTACGACCGCCGCAGAGAGTTTTACGCCACGACCTCGCCGTCAATGGATATACTCATTTCGTCCAACCTCGAGAGATTGCTCTTTATGGTTGCAGGCGCGCAAAAGACGGCGCTTTATATGCAAAAGCTCAAGACCGAGGGCAGATTTGAGGTCGAGCCCGAGATAATGAACGTCATACGCAAGGATTTTTGCGGTATGTCGGCTGACGAAGCAGACTGCGAAAAGACGATAGCGAGCGTATTTAACGAGTACGGCTATCTCTGCGATACCCACACCGCAGTCGCGCTCGGCTGTGCCAAGGAGTACAAAAACAAGGACAAAACCGCCATGCTCGTAGCATCGACGGCTTCGCCCTACAAGTTTGCAAGCTCTGTGCTCAAGGCGCTCGGCGAGACCGAAGCAAACGGCTTTGTCGCTCAGCGCAAGCTGTCAGAGCTCACCAAGACCGAGATTCCGTCCCGTATCGCCGACCTCGAAAGCCGCAAGGTAAGATTTAAGGACGTCATTACGCCTGCTGAAATGCCGGAAATAATATTAGCCGACTGAGTCTTCGTCACGCTTTTTAAATGTGGCGCAGACCGTCTCGCGACAGCTATCCGCCGTCGAGGGACCTATGCTTATTTTTGACGCGGTGCAGCTGCAGTTGCCGTCGTGGTAATAGCAGTTGCATACGGCGCAGTTTACGCCCTTATTGCACCTGCACTTTTCCTGAAAATTATCCAAAAAAACACTTCCTTTCAATGTGGATATTCTATTGTTTCCCGAAAGGAAGTTTTTTATACCGAAAGGAGGTTTTGCCGTGGCGTTATATTGTATAGCTGACCTGCATCTCTCGCAGAGCGGTCAAAAGCCCATGGATATTTTCGGCGCAAAATGGCAAAACCATATAGAAAAGCTCAAAAAAGGCTTTGGAGGGATAAGCGATAGCGACACCGTTGTTATCGCAGGCGACCTCAGCTGGGGCAGCGGCAGCGAAGGTTGCAAGGACGATTTTGCTTTTTTGTCGAGCCTCCCGGGCAAAAAAATAGTCTGCAAGGGCAACCACGACTTTTGGTGGGGCACTATGTCCAATATGCGCCGCTACGTTAAGGAGCTCGGGATAACAAACGTCGATTTTTTACACAACAACGCTTTTTGCGTTGGCAACGTGATAGTTTGCGGAGCTAAGGGCTATCTGCCCGACGACAAGGCTTCGGCGGCAGATAACGCGCGGTTCAGCGAGCGCGAAGCAGGCCGCCTTGAGCTGTCTGTCAAGGCAGGATTGGCACTAAAAGGCTCGTCGGATAAGGAAATTGCCGTATTTTTGCATTATCCTCCTGCGTACGGGAGCGTGGAATGTGCCCCGATAATCGAGGTCATAAACCGCTACCGTATAGGCAGAGTTTATTACGGACACATACATTCCTCGGGCACGGGCGGACTGCGCAGTGCGGCAGGCTGTGCCCAAATGAGGCTTATCGCGGCGGATGCGGTCGATTTTACGCCCGTTTTGGTGAGCACAAAGTGAATGGTACTTGACAAAACCCCTTGAACGTATTATAGTATTTCTGTATCTTATAAATTATAATCGGAGATTGCAAATGTCAATAATTATCGGTATAGACGTCGGCGGCAGCACGACAAAGATAGTTGGCTTTGAGGGCGACAAGCTTTTTGAGCCGTTTTTGGTTGCGGCAAACGACCCCCTCGCGTCGCTCTACGGCGCATTCGGCAGGTTTACAGCCGTCAACAACATACCTTTAAACGAAATCAAAAAGATATACATCACCGGCGCAGGCAGCAGCTACATTGACCAGTCGATATACGGACTGCCTACCGAAAGGGTAGAGGAGTTTGACGCTACCGGCAGGGGCGGACTGTATATGTCGGGACTTGACGAAGCCATCGTCGTCAGTATGGGCACGGGCACCGCAGTCGTTTATGCCAAAAAAGGCGAGAGGTGCGAGCACCTCGGCGGCACCGGCATAGGCGGCGGCACGCTCATCGGACTGGCAAAGCGCATGATTAATATGTCGGACGCAGAGTCGATATCCGAGCTTGCCAACGGCGGCGACCTCGCCAACGTTGACCTTTTGATAAAAGACATCTCGAGGTCGGACATCAAAACGCTCGAAGCTACCGCTACCGCCTCCAACTTTGGCAACCTGTCGGAATTTGCCACCAACAGCGACATCGCGCTCGGTCTGCTCAATATGATATTTGAGACCGTAGGCGTCATCGCGGTATTCAGCGCAAGGCTCAAGGGCATCACAAACATCGTGCTGACGGGCAATATCTCGGTCATACCGCAGGCGAGAGAGCGGTTTGACATCCTCGAAAAAATGTTCGGCGTCAAGTTTATCATTCCTCAGCAGGCGGCTTACGCCACCGTCGTAGGCGCCGCTTTGACCGCCAAGGAGAATAAGATATGAAAAAGCTTTTTGTCATACTTTTGTCGGCTCTGCTCCTTTTGTCGTCCTGCACGGGCGCAAAGCAGACGCAGACTCCTGCCGAGATAATGGCTGTAATCCAAGGCTCCGGCATAGAGTTTGCCGACGTTTACGACTATAACGGCGAGACCTTTGACGACGATATTCTCAGCGGACTGTACGGCGACCTCTTTGAACATCCGACGACCGCCGACTTTACCGACTATTACGTTTCGGTGGACGAAACGCCGCTCAAACCGCAGGAAATAGGCGTCTTTGTCTGCAAGGACGAGCAAACCGCCGCCAAGATGGCAGAGTTTATTTCGTCACGTATAGAGAGACTTGCCGAAAACGCGCGCAACTATCAGTCTGTCGATGCCACGGGCATCAACAGTGCGTGGGTTAAAGCGAGCGGATGCTACGTAGGATACGTTATGCTGTGCTCAGACAGCGAAAATGCCATAAATATTGTTAAGGAAGGAATAGGTGCATGAAAGAAATGGAAAACAGAAGCTGGAACAAAAAGATTTTTGCTCTGCTCGTCGAACAGGCAAAGGGAGACCGCAGTCTCAGACAGTTTGCCATCGAGTGCGACATCAGCTACGTGCAGATGCGCAAGCTCGTTATGATGGTGCAGGTCAATCCGCCGCGTCCCAAACTTATACGCAAGATAGCCGACCACGCGTTTAACGACATTGATTTTGCCGACCTTATGTACGCTGCAGGTCTCGTCAATAATTGCGGCAGGCTCAGCGACGGCGACGGGATGCTCAAAGAGGGCTTTGTCGAAAAATACAGGCGCCTCACTCCTACGGGACGCAAGAGCGCGACCGATTATATCGACTTTTTGCTCACTAAATATTGATAAGCATTGCCGCCACGAGCAGCAATATCATATCGCTCGACATATCCGAGTCGAGCAGTAAAAGCAAACCGATAGCTATGATAAGCAGGTCGTCGGTCTGCAGGTTTTTGATAAACGAAATATCAATAAGCGGCTTTTTTGCAGGCGGATTGCCGTATATTTCGTCGCGGTAATCCTCCATCGCCTGATGCAGTACGCCGTCGGACTGTATGCCGCCGTAATCTCTGCTATACATCGCCGTCCCTCCTTCGCGTGCCGTCTATGACCTGCAAAACCGACAACGCTCCCATGAGATTGTCTATTTTGCGCTGTTTGTCTTGCTTAAGCACGGCTTTTAAGGACAAAAGCAGTGCCATGCGAGGGTCTGCCTTGACGGCAGGGGCAGGGCTTTGCGGCTTTGCGCCGGTCAAACCGCTCGCGATTTCGGCTATTTTGGCCGCAGAGGTCGGGTCAGACAAGAGGGCACCGACTTTAGCGGCGAGGTCGCCGTCCAACGTCATACTCCTTTGATAAGGCGCGAGATTTCCGCCGCCTTATTTTTGTCCACCGACTGCAAGAGCTTTTCGGCGTCTGAGGTGCTCATATTTTGCAAAGCCGTACGCAGATGTGACAGATTGCTCTTTATCATCGCGGTCTTTATAGCGTCGGCACCTGCCGCGCCTGCTATCTCGGTTATCAGCCCCGACAGCTCGGCGTCGCTCATTTGCAAGAGGCGTTGCCTCGTTTTTTCATCAAAAGTCATATTGTCCTCCTAAAGGTGATTGTTTATGTTTAAGTGTAAACCCGAAAGAAACAAAAAAAGTGCGTTTTTGACCGTAGCCATCTCGATAATCGTGTGCTCTGCATGCTTTATCTCGTCGGTGCTCGTGCCGCAGTACGGCGGTATGATACAGACGGCAGGTTTGGTGCTCTTGACGGCGGCCATATTTGCGGTTTACCGCTACGTGCTGACCGAAATGGAATACACTCTGACCGAGACCGAATTCGGCGCCGCCAAATGCTGGGCAAACCGCAGGCAGGATATATGCTGTCTTGACCTCGACACTGCGGTGGAGGTATGTGACAAGCAGACCTACAAATCAAAGTACAAAAGCAAGGTCAACATCAGATACAACTGCAATCAGAATATAGGCGCACAGTCGTGGTTTTACGTCTGTGAGTTTAACGGCAGGCTAGCAAGCATCGAGTTTGAGCCAAACGCCGTGTTCCTCAAGATAATGCAGGACGCAGTTGCCAAAGCGATAGCTAATCGCTCCGCTGATACTCAAGATTGATTGCTTCCCACGTCAAAGGCCCTACCACGCCGTCGGCGTTGAGGCCGTAAAAGGTCTGAAACTCTTTGACCGCGCCTAACGTTTCACTGCCGAAAACACCGTCCTCGTCCAGCCGCCTTATAGACGGTACGTTATTGCGTATCGCATTAAGCGCACGCTGAATATACAAGACGTTTTCTCCCGAGTTGCCCCGTCTGACGGGCGACCCGGGATATTTTTTTATCTTGTCGTCGCCGCCTTCGCCGCCCAAGGCGTAGTGAGTCTCTACTATCGCGTCCCACGTTTCCTTGGGGACGTTGCCCGTGACGGTGAGACCGTAATACGACTGAAACGCTTTGACTGCCGCGGCGGTGTTTTCATCAAAGACGCCCGTGACCGTGGCGCGCGGAACGGCGTTTTCGCCCAGAGCGTCCGAAATGCCGCGCAGATAGTACTGCATCCTCAGCACCTCGCTGCCCTTGTCTCCGAGCTGGAGCGTGCGACCGCCAAAGCCGTCGCCCTGCTCTTTTTCGCCTTCGCTGCCGAGCTCGGCGAGCTTTTTGACCGCGTTGTAAACGTATAAAAGCCGATACCACGTTTTGCGGTCGGCCACGCCCGTTTCGGGCAGACCGAATATCCGCTGAAACGCGCTGACAGATAGCTCTGTGTCCTCGCCGTACTCTCCGTTTTGATAGCGGACAAACGGTATCGAGGGGAAGTTGATAGCCACGCGGTTTAAGCGGTACTGCAGCAGTGCGACGTTACTATTGTCGTCACCTTTTTTGAGCTCGCCCGTAAACGACGGCTCAGGCTGTGCGACGTTTGCGCTATTGATAACCACGTCGCGCCCGTAATAATAGCGTACTATCTCGATGGCGTCGTAGCCGCGCCGTGCGAGCGGCACGGTGCCCCACTGCGACAACCCGTCGCAAACCACCGTCGCTCCATCGCAATATTCGGCAAACAGAGGCTCGATACTGCCCTCGCGCGAGAGATACTGAGTAAAAAGCTCGTCTGTCAGCTCGGAGATATTATCAAACACCGACCTATCCGGCACGTAAGACTGGTCGTATGCGGTCGAGGACGTGATGTCGTACTCGTAGCCCTGGGAACGGTACCATTCGGTATAAATGCGGTTAAGCGCGAGCGAAACGATACATAATATATTTGCTTTGAGGCTTTCTGTCGGCCAGGTGGGATAGATTTCGCTCGAAGCGACGTTTTTGACGTAATAGATAAACGGCACAGTCACGTCCTCGGCTTCTCTGCCGGGCGCCCCGAGGTGGACGGTGATAGTCTCGGGCACGGTGGGGCGAGGCTGCTTTAGCTCGCTGAATGCGCTGACCGCGCCTGTCGGTGCTTTTGCAGACGACTGCGAGGCATACAGCTTGTGTGGTGGCGTGATAATGACTTTTTCAAACTTACTGCCGTCGTATGGTATCATTTCGAGCCTTTGCAGGGTGCTTGTGTCTGCAAAAACCTGCTCGCCGACGATAGTCAGCGTGAGATACCCGTTTGCCACTATCTTTAGGTCCACCGAGCAGTAGGGCTTTTGCGACGACCGAGGCGTCTGAGAGGCTATTTTGTCGGGTGCTTCGATAGCAAAAACCGCCTTGCCTTGCGCGTCGGTAGTCTTGCCCTCGCTCGTGCCGCCGCAGGTGCGTATGACGACGACGCCTTGCATCGGCTTTTGCGTATCCGCTCCGATGAGGACTACGGTTAAGGTGCCTTTTTGAGCCAAAAAATCAACTCCTTTCACAATAATATATGCAAAATCTCATTTAGATGTTGCTTTTTGAGTGAAAGTTTGATAAAATAATTATTTGTAAAAAATACGATACAGAGGTGCACAAAATGTATGATGTAGCTATAATAGGCGCGGGCATCAGCGGCGCCGCCATAGCTTATTATCTCTCAAAATACGAGCTTGACGTTTGCGTCATAGACAAGGAGCCCGACGTTTCGATGGGCACTACTAAGGCAAACAGCGCCATTATTCACGCAGGCTACGACCCCGAGGAGGGCACGCTGCTCGCGCGTCTTAACGTAGAGGGCAACCGTCTCTGCGGCGAGCTTGCAGATGAGCTTGGCTTCCCGTTTATTAGGGTTGGCTCTTACGTTCTCGCTTTTAGCGAAAAAGAGGACGCAACGGTCAAAAAGCTCTACAACCGTGGCGTTGCCAACGGCGTCCCGGGGCTTGAAATACACACCAAAGAGCAAATCTTAGCCCGTGAACCCAACGTCTCCGACAAGGTAACGTCGGGACTTTACGCGCCCACCGCAGGCATCGTTTCGCCGTGGTCTTACTGCCTCTCTCTGTGCGAAAACGCCGCCGTCAACGGCATCGATTTTATACTCGGTGCGCCGGTTTTGGCTATCAAGCAGACTAAGGACGGCTTTGTAATCAAAGCAGGCGACAGAGACGTAGAGGCTCGCTATATCATCAACTGCGCAGGTATATACGCCGCCGAAATATGCGGCATGCTCGGCAAGAGAGAGTTTGAGATACACCCGTCAAAGGGTCAGTATTTCCTGCTCGACAAGAGCCAGGGCAATCTGATGAAGGAAGTTATGTTCCAGTGCCCGTCCGAGCTCGGCAAGGGCGTGCTCGTTTCGCCCACCGCAGGCGGCAATCTGATAGTAGGTCCAAACGCCGAGATAAACAGCGAGTTCGGCGACCTTTCGACCGATAACGCAGGTCTCGACTACGTCGCCGCCGCCGCCGCAAAGACGACCGACAAGATAAACTACCGCGACAACGTGCGTTGCTTTGCAGGTCTGAGAGCAAACTCCGACCGCAGTGACTTTATCATCGAGCCCTCGGCGCAGAACGCAAGGTTTATCAACGTAGCAGGCATCAAGTCGCCCGGACTTTCCGCCGCTCCCGCTACCGCGCTTTACGTCATAGACATACTCAAAGAGCAGGGCCTCGAGCTTACCGATAAAAAAGCAATAAAAAAGGTTCCGCGCCGAGTTTCCTTCGCCAGAGCGACAAAGCAGGAGCGCATAGAGCTGATAAAGCAGGACGCGAGATACGGCAACATCATTTGCCGTTGCAACACCATCACCGAGGCAGAGGTCGTCGCGGCGTGCCATTCGCCTATCCCTCCCGTTTCAATCGACGGCATCAAGCGCCGCGCAGGCACGGGCATGGGCAGGTGCCAGGGCGGATTTTGTTCGCCGAGAGTTCACGAAATCATCAGCCGTGAGCTCGGCATCCCTTACGAGGATATAATACAGGAAAGAAAAGGCTCGTACATCGTGTGCGGCAAGATGGGAGGCAACGTATGACAAACTGCGGACTGGCTATCATTGGCGGCGGCCCTGCAGGTCTCGCCGCCGCTATCTCGGCATACGACGCCGGACTGCGCGACATAGTGATATTTGAGCGCGACAAAGAGCTCGGCGGCATCCTCGAGCAGTGCATCCACAACGGTTTTGGGCTCACCACCTTCGGCGAGGAGCTTACGGGCCCCGAATATGCCGAAAGATACATCAATCAATTAGCAGGCAAGGACATCAAGGTGCTCACGGGCAGTATGGTTATCGGTCTGACTGCCGACAAGGTTATCACCGCCGTCAGCAAGCAGGACGGCTATATGGAGTACAAGGCCGAGGCGGTCATACTTGCTATGGGTTGCCGCGAAAGAGGCAGAGGTCCCATCAAGCTCATAGGCGACAGAGGCAGCGGCGTATTTACCGCCGGATGTGCTCAGAGATATATGAATATGGAGGGCTATATGGTCGGCCGCCGCGTCGTCATACTCGGCAGCGGCGACATCGGTCTGATAATGGCTCGCCGTATGACGCTTTCGGGCGCCAAGGTGCTGGCAGTTGCCGAAATTATGCCCCATTCTTCGGGACTTTCGCGCAATATCGCGCAGTGCCTCAACGACTTTGACATCCCTCTGTATCTCAGCCATACAATCACCGACATCAAGGGCGACGGACGCATAGAGAGCGTCACCATTTCCGCCGTTGACGAAAGGATGAAGCCGATAGCAGGCACCGAAAAGACTTATGAATGTGACACACTGTTGCTTTCGGTCGGCTTGGTACCCGAGAACGAATTGTCACGCGGTGCAGGCGTGCCGCTCGACCCGAGGACAAACGGAGCGATAGTTTACGAGGATATGCAGACCGAGTTTGACGGCATTTTTGCCTGCGGCAACGTACTGCACGTTCACGACCTCGTTGACTTTGTTTCGGCAGAGAGCGCGAGAGCCGGCGCAAACGCGGCAAAGTATATTTTGGGCGGTTGTCCTGCCAAGGAGCGCGCGACTGCCATAGCTATCAAAAACGGCGACGGCGTTTCTTACACCGTGCCGCAAAAGTTCTGCAAGCAAAATATAGATAAAAACCTCACCGTCTTTTTTAGAGTTCGCCGCAAGTATGCAAGTGCGATTATCGAGGTTGTTTCGGGCGAAACAAAGATTGCGTCGTTTAAGCGCAAGTTCTTAGCTCCCGGCGAAATGCAAAACGTAGTATTGCCGTCGGCACTGCTCGCAAAGGCGGAAGGCACGCTCACCGTCAGCGTAACGGAGGTAACGGAATGAAACAAATGGTTTGTATAGGCTGCCCGAGGGGCTGCCATCTCGAGGTTGACGAGGCCACGCTCGAGGTCAAGGGCAACTTTTGTCCCACGGGTGCGACCTACGGCAAAAACGAGCTAACCAACCCGATGCGTACCGTCACCGGCACGGTATCTATCGTCGGCGGAGTACACAACCGCCTCGCTGTCCGCACCGATAAGCAGGTGCCAAAGTCAAAGATGTTTGACGTAGTAAACGAAATGAATAAGTACGTCGCACATTCCCCCGTCAAAATGGGCGAGGTCCTCATAGCAGGCGTCGCCGGCACCGACGCTAACGTCGTCGCATCAAGAGATATGTAATGAAACAAATCTCCATTGGGGTTTTATTTCAATTCACGTTGCGATAGCGACGATTCATCCATTCTCTCATAACAGACAAAAAACCGACTGATAAGGAGTTCGTCCTCCTGCTCAGCCGGTATTTTTTGTGCCAAAACCTGAATAAAATCAATGATTATCCTCAAATAGGGAGACGGTTATCCTTTTTGTGGGAGTATCGAATATCCGATATGAGGATAACAGAGTTCCCAAATCAGGAACCTAAATATATAGAATAAAAATTAGAAATACTGATTAGTTAGATCAATCTATCTATCCCTCAGGAAAGAAAGAATGACAAAAAACGGTTAAACCGCAATAAAAAAGCCCCGAGACGGGGCTAAGGGGTTACGAATACGAAACGTGGATTGTAATAAATCCAAGGGGATATATTTCATCCTCTGTATTTTTCTTCCAAAAACTCAGAGGCGATATATTTTTGCACGGTTTGATAGAGGCACTGTATGCTCCATTTGCCGCCGACGAGCTTATAGTCGGTCTTCATATTGTTGATTTCGTGGGCGTCGCAAAGCTCCTGCGTAAAGTCGCACAGTTCGTAAACGCAGTAGTCGCGCTGGCCGGAGTCAGAGCTATTGAGCTTGCCGCCCGGCTCGGTATAAAACGTGACGACGGGCGTAAAAATGACGTTTTGGAGACTGCATTTACCGGTAATGGCGTCCTTGACTATATCGAGCGAAACGTAGCCGCCGAGCAGGTTGGTGTCGTCCTGCATGCCCGAGACGAAATTGCCGAGCGAATAAATCATGAGCGTGCGGCTGCCGTCCTTGCCCTCTTTCCAGCACATTTCCTGTATGCAGTGAGGGTGCATACCGAGCACGATGTCAACTCCGAGCTCGACGAACAAATCGCCGTACTTATTTTGCTGGCTGTCGATTTTGTAGCTGTTTTCGTTGCCCCAGTGAGCCGAAACGAGCACGATGTCAGCCTGCTGTTTTGCGAGAGCGACCTGCTTGCGGATGAGGGCTTCGTCAAAGAGCGGGATGTAGGTCGTATATTTTGAAGCGTCAACCTTGTGTCCGTTGCAGCTGTAGGTGTAGGCGAGCAGTGCAATCTTGATGCCGTTTTTTTCGACGACAGTGATGTTTTCGGTCGCCGCCGTGTCCTCGTAATAGCCTATTACGGTCTTGCCGCGCGAGGTGAAAAAGTCGTTGCAGCTCTTGAGACCTGCGGCGTTTTGACAGTCGAGCATGTGGTTGTGCGCCACGTTGATGATGTCGATGCCCATTTCGCAGATGTATTCGCCGTACTGCTCGGGCGAATTAAACGACGGGTAGCTCGAAATGCCGTAGCTATCGCCGCAAACCAAGGTTTCGAGGTTGATATACGACAGGTCTGCGGACTTAAAGGTGTCGTAAAAGTTTTTGTAAATCTCGCTGAAATCGTAGTCCTGCTCCGCGAGCGGCTTATAGACCGAGGCGACGCCTTTTTTGCGCGCGGCGACGTCTATCGCGTCGTAATAAACCGATGCGTGTATAATGCTGTCGGGGATGCCGACAAAGTGGACTACCTTATCCTGCGGCTCGTCCGAAGCCTCCGAAACGGGGTCGTCCGAGATAGTAGGGGTAGAAGGTGTGTCGGGCATAGAGGTGTCGCTATCGTCTTTTGATGAATCGACAGATACGACCTCGGAGTTATCCGAGGTCGCAGTGCTATTATTGGTATCGGTGGGTACGTTGCCATTCATCACGAGACAAAACACGAGCGCCGCTATGACCGCGAGCGTAAACACGATGGTCAATAGGGTAGATGTTTTGTTTTTCATGATATTGATTTATCCGAGGATGTCCTCGATGTTGGATTCGCTTGCTATAACGATAACGTAGTCAACGATGTTTTTGCCTTCTCTGTTGTGACGGCCTGCGTCGGTGAGGTTGATGGTGTAGTCACCCGAAAGACCGAACATAGAGTTTTGCAGTCTTTCTGCGAGGAAGGGCAGTACGTTGGCGGAATATTCGTCGCGGTAAACGAGCGCAGTAGGCAGCTCGGTGTCACCGGTGCGGAAATACAGTCTTGCGAGCGAGGTGCCTGCAGCCTTTGAGGTGTCTATGCTGTAATCTGAGCCGGAGGTATAAACCTTGACAGAGCTGAGCAGAGTGGTCTCAAAGCCCTTGCTCTCGCCGTCGCCGATGTCGAGCGAATAGGTGGGAGTGAGGGTGGGAACGTCCTCGCTGACAACGCTCTTGTTGATGCCGAGGAAGGAAACGAGGTCGCCGCCGCAAACGGTCTTGGTGCCGATGGTGTAATCGGTGAGAGGATGTGCGGCTGCGGCAGGATACTGCTCTGCAAATACGTCACAGATAGCCTTTGTTACGAGATATGCGCCGTACTCGGTGAGATGGCTGTCGGAGGTGCGGTAGATGGGATATTCGCCGTCCTTGGCTGCCATAAAGGTGTCGTACATATCTATAACGAGTGCGTTGGTCTGACCGATTGCTTCGCTTATCTGCTCGTATCTCGTCTGGTGAGTAGTGCGAACTATAGAGTCGTCGAGGTATTCATCATAAATAGAAGTGGAGTCGGGAATCAGCACGTAGATGAGGTCAAAGGCTTCGCCGTTTGCTCTGTTGGAGCAGGCGGTAACCTTGCCGTTGACAAAGGTCTTAAACTCACGGAGCTGTGTCTGAGTGAGCAGGTTGGCGCCGATATAGTCGTCAACCATCTTGTCAAAGTAAAGGTGTGACTCTTTGCCGACCGTGACGCTCATGCCGTCAACTCTCGATTCTGCTACTGCAGAGTAAGAAGCGACTGCGGACAGAGGCAGAGATTCCTCTTTGCCCTCGACCTTGGCGGTAATCTCGAGCAGTACGGTGGAAGTGCCGCTGATCTCGATGGTGGTTATATAATAACCGTTGGTGCTTACTACGGAAACAGTCTCTTTGCCGCCCTTGACGCTGACTACGGCGCCGTCTTCGCAGTTGCCTGCGATAACTACGGTGCTGGGTGCGGTGTTGACTATGTTGTCAACGGTAGGCTTTTGGGTATAGCCTTCGGGGGTGGGCTCTTCGCTCGATTCGTCTGCGACGCTCTCTACGTCTGATGCGTTGAGGTCGGGGATTGATTCGAGGAAGCCACTGCCGCTACTGCCCATGTCGCAGGATGCGAGCACAAAGGTGCACACTGTGAGCAGTGCAAGCATGACGGCAGTTAAGAGTCTGCCTTTGGTGGAGAATTTCATTGATGATACCTCGCTTTTGTAGATGGGATATAAAAGAGGATCAGTCGTCTTCGACCATATCCTTTTTAGCTTCTGCAATAACCTTGGCGGCTACGTCGGAGGGAGCCTCCTCGTAACGTACAAAGTTAAATGAGTAAACGCCTCTGCCCTGAGTCATGGCGCGTAGCTGTATAGCGTACATCGTCATTTCTGCAAAGGGGCACTCGGCTTCGACAACGGTATAACCCTTGCGGTCGGACTGGGAGGTACCCATTATTCTGCCGCGGTGCTTGTTGAGGTCGCCGATGATGTCGCCCATAAAGTCGTCGGGGACAGTGACCTTGAGCTCGCCGATAGGCTCGAGCAATACTGCTCCGCCCTGCTTCATGCCTTCTTTAAACGCGAGGTGAGCCGCGAGCTTAAAGGACATTTCGGACGAGTCAACCTCGTGATAAGAGCCGTCGTAAAGGTCGGCTTTGAGATATATAACGGGATAGCCTGCGAGTATGCCTCTCTGGATGGATTCCTGCAGACCTTTTTCAACTGCGGGGAAGAAGTTTTTGGGAACGGTGCCGCCGACAACCGACTCGGTGAACTCGAGAGCTTCGTTTTCGCCGTGAGAGAAGGTCATCTTGACGTGGCCGTACTGACCGTGACCGCCGGTTTGCTTTTTGTGCTTGCCCTCGACCTGAACCTTCTTTTTGATGGTTTCGCGGTAAGGAATCTTGGCAGCAGTAAGGTCAACCGCTACGCCAAAGCGTGCGCGGAGCTTGCTGACGATAACCGCGAGGTGAGCGTCAGACAGACCGTACAGGCACATCTGCTTTGTCTCGCTGTTGTTTTCGTACTTAACAGTATAATCCTCTTCGAGCAATTTTGCAATACCCGAGCTGATTTTATCTTCGTCGCCTCTTGCCTTGGGCGTGATTGCCTGGCAGAAGTAGGGAATTGGGAACTTAATGCGCTTGTAGGGTGTCTTAAAGTCGGGGCTTGCGGTCAGAGTGTCGTTGGTATTTGTAGCAACGAGCTTGACCGTGACGCCGATATCGCCGTAGGGCATTTCGTCAACGTCGCTGTCCTTGGCACCGACGCAGGTGATGAGACGGCTGAATTTCTCCTGCTGTCCGTTAGTGAGGTTGGTGAGGACGGCGTCCTTTTTGAGCAAGCCGGAACGGACTTGGAAATAAGTACGCTTGCCGAACTGGTCGATGAGCGTCTTAAATACGAATATGTTAGCGGGACCGTCGGTCGTGGCTTCAATATCCTTGATGCCACCGTCAACCTCGATCTGGCGAATCTTGCGGTCGATAGGAGAGCAGAAGGAAGCAGTGATGGTATCCATCAGTTCCTTGACGCCTGCGAGTGTGAGCGCAGAGCCTGCGAGTACGGGAGCGATAGCGCCCGAGATAAGGCCTACGTTGAGAGCGTCGTGACGTTCCTGCTTGGTTAAGGGCTGCTCCTCAAAGAGGACTTTATTCATCAGTTCTTCGCTCGTCTCGGCGAGAGCCTGGTCGAGCTCGGATAACAGCTCCGTAACTCTGTCCTTATGCTTGTCATACAGCTCGACCTCGGTGGCGTTGCCTGCCTTGTCGTACTTGTACGCTTTTTCGGTAAGAAGGTTGTAATATACAGCTTCGGGACCGTTGCCGAAGGGTACGAATACCGGACATACGCTGTTGCCGAATGCAGTGCGCAGGCTCTCTAAAGCCTTGCCAAAGTCGGCGTTTTCGTCATCCATTTTATTGATAAAAAACGCCTTGGGGATGCCTGCGGCGTTGTCCCACGAAATCTCGGTGCCGACCTTGCAGCCGCTCTTGCCGCTGACGACTATAAGAGCGGTACCGCCGACGCTGATAGCCTCGAGAGCTTCGCCGGCAAAATCAAAGCCGCCCGGGGCGTCGATGATATTGACCTTTTTGTCATTCCATTGATAATTTGCAAGCGCGGTGGAAATAGAGATGTGTCTTGATTTTTCTTCGGTATCAAAGTCACAGACTGTGTTTCCCTCGGCAGTCTTGCCGAGACGGTCCGTAGCCTTAGCTAAAAACAGCATTGCTTCGGCAAGAGAGGTTTTACCGTCTCCGCCGTGTCCGACAAGTGCGATGTTTTTGATTTGTTCAGAAGTAAGTTTAGCCATGTTCAAGTATCCTCCGTAATTATTTGCATAGTCCATTATAAGTTATTTGTCTAAAATTATCAAGAGGTATTTGAACATTATTTACATTTAATATCAAAAAAAACGTCTTTTTTCGTCTATTTTACAAGAAAAAGGTCAAAATAGCCACCGGCACGAGCCATACGAGCTGGAAAAGCAGGGCGTAAATCGACGTCAGATCAAAGACCGACGCGGTTAGTGCAAAAAAGCACACGGCGGCAAACGACATAAATATGCTTGCCATCGTGATGACGATATTGCTCCTGATGACGTGGCGCGCCTTGTCACAGAGCGCAAACATCGACAGGAAGGTGTGCAGGGTGCCGTTGGTGACTATGCCGGAATCAATGGTCGAGACTTCCTCGCTCGACTCGCCGAAGCGGGTGGACTTGATAATGGTTATCGGGCATTTTTTAAAGGCTATGTCGCGCTTTAGCATATCCTGCGTGATATTGGGGTCGAGGGTCTTGACGCCGAGGCAGAGGCCTGCGCGGAACATATCTCTCAGCAGGGGGTCAAAGCGCTCGTTGATAACGTAAACGAGGTAAACCTTTGCGGCTATCGTATCGTTAACGGCTACAAACATAACCGTGCCGTTCTTTTTTTCATAACTCGTGTCACCCGTGTCGAGCGGCGCGTCTATGCCGTTGCGGCGCATATAGCTGTGCTTGCCGATATACATATTATTGCCGTTGAGGGCTACGCAAACGCCGTCGGCGGCAGACTCCACCAGCCTCGAATAGCGCGGAGTGGGGTAATTGCCGTCAACCATATCCTTTAGCACGGGGGCGAGGGGGCCGCCTAACAGCTCAAATGCCGAAGCAAGGCTCGGTATGATGTTGTCGAGCCTGAAATTGCCGTACGCCTTGACGCTGACGACTCTGATGTTTTTGGACGGATAAACCTCTGTGTCGGCGAAGGAGAGCACGCCTGCATCGGCGTATTCCTCGGCGACCGAGTTGCCTACGAAGGCACTTGACGTATGCTTGCCGATGCGGTTGATGCGCACTATCGGCAGAGTAACCATAAAAAACGCGGTGAGCGGCGTGGAAATCAGCACGAGCAGTGTAGCCGCGGCGTAAGCGTCGAGCAGAGGCTTGCCCATGACTGCGAGCGCGCCGAACAGGACGAGCGCCATAATGAGTATGACGGGGATGACGAATCCGAGCACCTGCTCACTCTTTGTGCGGGTATTGATGCGGTGGAACATACCGCTGACAAAATCGGTGCGCTTGACGGTGTAAACCGACGAGCTGGGGGATAGATAATGCGAAAATTCGATAGCCTCGGGCGAGGTGCTGTCCTGCTCGAGAGCGGCGAACTTTTTGTGCTTTTTGGCTATTATCTTAAAGCAGTGCACATCCTTTTTACAGCACATATAGTCCGATACGGCTTTGCAAAAGCACGCCGTGGCGGCAGGCAGCGAATACAGCTTTAACGTTTCGGAGGTCGGGTCAACTATCAGCATGACTATCGAGTACGCCGTAGTCGCAATCAGCGAAACGAAAAGGAGGCTGTCGGTGCTCGGCTTCCACGCGAGTATGGCGGTAAAGCCGTTTTTGATGTTTTTGAGCATCACGAGCGCCGAAAAGAAAAGTAACTGTAAATCTATCAGTATATAAAGATTGCCGTATCTGCCTTGGTGCAGAAATGCGGCTCGCTCGGTGCTGCCGAAGGTGGCGGCTTCGAGGAATATAATGCCTGCCAAAAACAGTGCGCATGCCAAGGCCTTGAGGCGGGAAACGCGCAGTGCCTTGCGGAGCATGGCGTAAACGTCGTTGTTTTGGTCGCGCGTAGCGTATTCGTACTCTTTGGGCTTGCGCTTTGACTGCTTTTTGGTCTTTTGCTTGCGGTCGCTGCCCATCTTGCCGAGCGCGGCGTCAAAATCCTGCTCGTCGTCGCCCTCGGTCTTGTCCTTCATCATTTCAAAGGCGGCGCCGCGGTTGTCGCTTTTGTCCTGCTCGGAGTTGTCGCTTTTGTCCTGCTCGGGCTGCTCGGTGACAGCCATATCGACGGGAGCGGTGGTAAAATGTGATTTTTGAGGATTGATAGCCACGAGGTCGGCGGTTTCGGCAGCCATGACGGTCTGAGCGTCGTCCTCAGGCTCCGCAGCGCCAAAGTCGATTTCGCCGCTCGCTATCTTGGACGAAAGCTCGGCGTAATCCTTGTCAAACTTGACGGTCTCGATTTCGACGGTTTCCGCCGTGGCAGGCGCGTCGCCGTCGAGGTCAAACATCGACTCCTGTATGGGTGCGCGCGGATGAACGTGACCTATCGGGTCGGTAAAACGGCTACCGCTGTTTGCGGCTGATATATCTTTGATACGGGGTATGGTTTGTGTTTTTGCGCCGATTTCGGCGGTGCGCATCTTGGCATCCTCGAGCATCGAGCCGAGCTTGCTCGCCTTGCCGGAGCCTACGCCCTGCGGTTGCTCGGGCAAGAGCGTCTTGTCCGAGGTGGTGCCGAGCAATTCTTTTAGCTCTGCGGTGCTCGACAGCTCGGCGACGGGCTTGCGGTTTGAGTAGGCGCTGACTATCTTGTCGGTCTCGGCGCCGAGACGGGTTTTGGGTGCAGAGGGCTCTGCCTTTGGCTGTACGGCTTCGGTTTCGGCAGTGCCGGAGGCGAGCGAAAAAAGCGTGTGCTCGTAGGTGCGGCGCTTGTCGTCGCCCTCGTTACGCACGGCATCGTTCTCGGCGGTAGCCGCCTTTAGTATGTCGGTTATATTCTTTTTGCTTTTGCCCTCTTCAATCGACATAATTTCAGCCCTTTTTGTTTTTTTGTTTTGCTGCCTCAAACATCATGATGGCGCCTGCGGCAGATACGTTGAGTGAATTTATCTTGCCGAACATCGGTATCGAAACGGTAAAATCGGCTTTTTTGCGCAACAGCTCGGAAACACCGGCGCCTTCGCCGCCGAGTATCAGAGCACATCCGCAATCAAAATCGGAGTTGTAATAACATTCGCCGTCAGCCTCGAGCGCCCATACCCACACGCCGTTTTGCTTTAGAGTTTCGACGGCGGAGGCGAGGTTTGAGACCTTGGCGACCTTGACGTGAAATAGTGCGCCGGCGGACGCCTTGGCAACCGTGCTCGTGACCGAAACGCCTCTGCGCTTGGGTATGATGACGCCGTGGACGCCTGCACATTCGGCGGTACGGATGATAGCGCCGAGGTTGTGAGGGTCCTCCACCGAGTCGCAGATAACCACAAAAGGCTTTTGCCCTTTGGACGCCGCGTAGGACAGTATATCCTCGACCGAGCAGTAATCGGTTTCGGCGGCGTAAGCGGCTACGCCCTGGTGAGGCAAACCGTCCGCCAGTCCGTCGAGCTTGTGCCTGTCACAGTAAACGATAGGCACGCCCTTGTCGGCGGCAAGACCTAATATGATATTGATAGGACCCTCGTGCAGTCCGCTTTGAACGAGTATTTTATCTACCGATCGGTCGCTTTTGAGCAGCTCGGTGACTGCGTTGCGGCCTACGACGAGGTTATCGCAGGGTGTTTCTGTCTTTTGCATATCGGTACCTTACCAACAGAGTGTATTTTTACGTTTCATTATAACACAAAAAATGCGGTTTGTCACCTGTTTTTTTACGGTTTTTACTTTATTTAATATAAATAGTCAAAAATAAGCTCCTTTTAATCAAAAAAGCTTTGCAATTATTCACCGAATGTGTTATGATAATATAAAGCGAGGTGTGCAAAATGCTCTGTGAGCAGGAAAAAAAGCGTTTTTTGGCTCATACCGTGGATGAAACGGTGTTTCATTCCTGCATAGTCGAGGCGGTCAGCAGTGACGCCGCCGACGAGTTTGCGGATTATTGCACGCGGGTACTCGTTTGCAAGGGCAACATTAAGCCCTGCGGAGTCTGCGCCGACTGTCAAAAGCTGATAAACGGCTCACACCCCGACATCACGGTTTGCGGCGCCGAGGGCAAGCCTGCCAATATGGAGGCAGTGCGCGAGGTTATCTCGCTGTCGCGCATACCGCCGAGCGAGGACGGTTATCGCATATTTATATTCCGCAACTGCGAAAAAATGCGCTGGGACGCTCAAAACGCACTGCTCAAGCTACTCGAAGAGCCTCCCGCATACATCAGACTGCTGTTATTCACGACAAAAAAAGAGGCGCTTTTGCCTACCGTTAGGTCGAGATGCAGACTGATTTCGATAACCGACGAGCCGAGAGAATCGCTCGACAAGACCGCGGTTTGGGCAAAAGAGAGGGCAAAGCAGACTCTCGATATGCTGTTTGACGGCGGCAAAAGGTTTGAGTTTTTGACCTTTATGACCGAAAAACTCACTCGCGACAAGGCGATGGTTTATTTACTCGAATTGTACCAAAGCCTTGCGGACATCCTCTGCGAAAGAGGACAGCACGCCGAGCTTGCGTCGTTTGCAGGCAGGCGCGTGATAGGCGGTATGGCCGACGCAGTGCTGTCGGCGAGAGCCGCCGCAGAAGGTAATGCAAATTTGTCATCGCTGTTTACGGCGTTGGCAGTTAGATTATGGGGGCTGAAGCAATGAGAAACAACAATCACAGATATTATAAGCCGCACAAGGGCTTTAAGCAAAATAATCAAGGTGCCGAGGTCAAGGCGCAGCAACCTGCCGCAGCAGCATCCGAAAATGAAGTCTGCCGCTGCGTTGAGGATGAGTACGATATGCCCGTGCTCGATAACGCCACCGCAGAGGAAACGGTCAAGGAGCCCGTTCCCTGCACCGAAATCGTCGGCGTGCAATTCCGCAGGGCAGGCAAGATATATTATTTTTCACCGTCAGGCATTAGCTTTGCGAGGGGTGACGCCGCTATCGTCGAGACCGTCAGAGGCGTCGAGTTTGCAAACGTGGTAACGCCCAACAAGCTCGTGCCCGACAGCCGACTGGTTATGCCGCTCAAATCGGTTATGCGCAAGGCGACGCCCGACGACTTTAAGCGTGACGAAAACAACCGCAAGCTCGAGCAAAACGCCATCCCCGTATTTAACGAAAAAGTCGCCGCCAACAAGCTCGAAATGCGCCTCGTTGACGTCGAATACACCTTTGACAACGCCAAGCTGATATTCTACTTTTCCGCCGACGGCAGAGTGGATTTCAGAGAGCTGGTCAAGGATTTGGCATCCGTTTTCCGCACACGTATCGAGCTGAGACAGATAGGCGTCAGAGACGAAGCCCGTCTCTACGGCGGTCTCGGCGTATGCGGCAGACCGTTTTGCTGCAAGACGTTTTTGCAGGATTTCACGCAGGTTTCGATCAAGATGGCAAAAGAGCAAAACCTGTCGCTCTCGTCCTCCAAAATCAGCGGCACCTGCGGCAGACTGATGTGCTGCCTCAGATACGAGAGCGAGGTTTACGAGATGGAATACGCAAACTTCCCCAAGGTTGACAACATAGTAGAGACGCCTGCAGGCCGCGGCGTCATTGTCGAGAGCAACTTCCTCACTGGTAATATCAAGGTCAGGATGAACGGTACCCAAAACGAAATCAAGACCTATACCAAAAACGACCTCAAGGTCGTCGGCACCGTAAAGTCGCACGATGAAAACGACGCCGAACTAAAACAGCTCGAGGACAACTGATGGTTTTTTCATCGCTTATATTTTTATTTGCGTACCTGCCTATAACGCTGATTATCTATTTTGCAGTGCCGCGCAGGGTGCGCAACTTAGTGCTATTTGCCGTCAGCTTGGTGTTTTACGGCTGGGATGAACCAAAATATATAGCGGTGATGCTATTTGAAATATGCACCGCTTATTTCTGCGGCTTTTACATACAAAAATACAGACAAAGTGCCGTCAAAAAGGCAAAAGGCTGGCTGTGTGCCTCGCTTTTTGCTTGCCTTGCGGTGCTTTTGTTTTTTAAGTACTCGGGCTTTGTGCTCGACAACCTGCGCGCGCTCATACCATCGGTGCCGAGCGTCACGATGCCCAAAATGCCCGTCGGCATCAGCTTTTACACATTCCAGATAATGTCGTATTCGGTTGACGTTTACAGGGGCGAAACCGACGCGCAGAAAAACTTTGTCGCCTTTGGCGCCTACGTCACGCTCTTTCCTCAGCTTATAGCAGGTCCGATAGTCAGATATCGCGACGTGGACGATATGCTGACCGAAAGACACGAGAGCATAGCAAAGGCGGCGTCGGGAGCCGAAAGGTTTTGCGTAGGGCTCGCAAAAAAAGTCCTGCTCGCCGACGGCTGTGCCGCCATGGTAGCCTCTTTCGGAGCGGCAAACGCCGTGACGGGCGACGCTCTGACCGCGTGGATGAGAGTGCTCGCCTTTACGCTCGAGATATATTTTGACTTTTCGGGCTACTCGGATATGGCTATCGGTCTCGGACGGATATTCGGCTTTGAATTTATCGAAAACTTTGATTACCCCTACCTGTCAAAATCGGTCTCGGAGTTTTGGCGCAGGTGGCATATTTCGCTGTCAACGTGGTTTAAGGAGTACGTTTATATACCGCTCGGCGGCAGTCACCGCGGCATGCCAAAAAAGTACCGCAACCTCGCCATCGTCTGGCTGCTGACCGGTATCTGGCACGGCGCGTCGTGGAACTTTATCCTGTGGGGCGTTTATTTCGGCGCACTTATTATTATCGAAAAAGCCTTCCTCGGCAGGCTGATAGCCAAGCTGCCAAAGGCACTCTGCGTCTGCTATACGATGTTAGCCGTTGTTTTTGGCTGGGCGCTGTTTGACGGAGGCACACTGCAGGGATGTATCGACATCATCGGCTCGATGTTTCGCTTTATTTCGCCGACCGCGAGCGCGATATACGATACGCTCAGATACCTGCCCCTGCTCGCCGTCTGCGTCGTCGGCTGTACTCCGCTGCCCAAAAAGATATTTGCCAAGGCGCGTGCAAAAGCGCCGGTGCTTGCTCCGATTTTGTGCGTTATCGCGCTCGTTTTGTGTACGGCGTATATGGTTGACTCGACCTATTCTCCGTTTTTGTACTTTAACTTTTGAGGTGTGACGATGCAAAGTAAAATCTGCCAAAAGCTCACGCTCGTACTCTGCGGCGTATTTTTGCTCGCGTTTGCGGTTTTGTTTGTCTTTTTGCCAAAAAAAGCCGTCTCCGAGAGCGAAAACCGCACTCTCGCCACACTGCCTGCCGTCACCGCCGACTCGGTTTTGGACGGTACCTACGGCAGTCAAATCAACGTGTATTACGCAGACCATTTCCCGATGAGAGACGCGTTTGTGACTATCAAATCCTGCTGCGAAATCGCCATGCTAAAGGGGCAGAACGACGGCGTGCTATACTCTCAAAATCAGCTTGCCGTAAGGGATTTTAAGGCTTACGACGGCAAAAGCTACGACACCGTAGAGAGCGATAGGTATTACGAAAGGCTCTTAAAAGCAAACTGCGACAATCTGATAGCTCTCGGCGACGCGGCAGAGCAAAACGGCTTTGATTTTTGCGTCTGCATACCTCCGAGAACGGTGGACGTGGCGGCGAGCGCGTTTAGCTATCCGAGTGACGCGAGCGAAGCTTTGATGGCTGATATATGCGCGAGACTGTCAAAAACTAAGTTTGCCGACGTATATAATATATTAAATGTAGCTTTTGATAAAGGCGAATACGTGTACTACCGCACCGACCACCACTGGACGGCTGAGGGTGCGTACCTCGCGTACTGCGAAATAATGAAGGCTTACGGGCTCGAATCCGAGATACTGCCGCAGGACGGCTTTGACTACGAGACAATAAGCACGGCATTCAGAGGCACCACGGCTGCCAAAGGCGGCTTTGGCACGGTGCTTGCCGACACCATCAAGGTGCCTACGGCAAAGGGCGCGACCTTTACCGTCGCCCGTGCAGACGGCAGGGTGCTCGACGGTCTTATTGACCGCACCAAAATAGGCTCTGCGGACGAATATTCCGCCTATCTCGGCGGCGACGACACCGTGGTTACGGTAACGTCGGGTGCCGACCGCCCTAAGCTCCTGATGGTTAAGGATAGCTTTGGTCTGTCGCTCGCGCCCTACCTTGCGAGCTATTTTGACGTCGTGCTGACAGATGTTTCTGCGAGGTCGAATGTTGTGGAAATTGCCACACAATACGGCGCTAATGCAATACTCGTTGTATATAACGCTGAAAATATAATCACTTCTGCGGACGCCGCATATCTCAAATATTAAGTAAATGTTAATTTTTTGACAATATTTGTCTATATTGTGTGTCGTATAGGTCGATTTTGCCCCATATATTGTTTTGACGTGCCGATAAAAACCGATAAAAAGTATGTGCACATTGCACAATAGCAGCCTTGCAAAAGTAGGGCTGCTATGTTTATTTGTGCAAAAAATCATTGACAAATTAAGGGTGTAATATTATACTAAAGGTACAAAAAAGCGTGTAACAAGGCAGCAATGCCCTTGCATGCTCGTTTTGCCGTACTTGTTGGTTCTCCGCACAGCCTAACGCCACGAGCCGTAGTGACGACCGAGCTGGCACGGCAGGATCTGAGTATAATCAAAAAATCAGAAAGGAAACCAAAATGAAAAAAACATTAGCGCTTATCCTATCTGCGATGATGGTTATTTCGTGCATAGCAACCATCTTCACCTTTAACGCAAGTGCTGCAGAAGCAAACCTGTTTGACTGGGCTACCGAGTGGGTAACTGTTGACGGTACCGCTGCAGGCACTGTTTATCAAGTAAACGCGACTGTTCCTTCAGCTGAGCAGTTTAAGTACGATTACGCTATTGCGTATAAAGACGGCAACTATTACGTTGGCTTAAAGTACACCGGCACGATGTCGGGCACTGCTGCTTCGTTCGGCAACGGCAGCGGCACCAACCTCAGACTTTGGCTGAGAGACCCCGCCACCGGCTACGTCTCGTATAACTACTTTATCGACGTATCTTACGACGGCTCCGCTTTTAAGACTCAGTGCAAGAAAAACACCAATGCCGCCGGCAATACCGGCTCCACGGTCAACTCTTACACCGATGCTGCGGCTTACACCGCAAGCGGCAAGGTTACATCGACCGGCTGCGAGATACTCCTCGTTATCCCTGCTGCTGTTATCGGCAATCCTTATCAGCTGCAGGCTATCGTTTCGGTTTCTAACAAAGCAGTCAGCAACTACTGCCTGCACAGCAACCAAAACGCCAGTGCTCCCGCATCTGCTTGGCTCGACGGCTACTATACCGTTTACAGCGCCGAAATGATTACGGTTGACGGCACCGCTGCCGAGACTGTATATCAGGAGAGCAAGACGGTTCCTGCCGCAGAGCAGTTTAAATATTCTTATGCTATCAAGTATTCCGACGGCAAATACTATGTCACCGTTAATTACTACGGCACACTCACAGGCACCGATGCTTCTAACGGCAATGGCAACGGCACCAACCTGAGACTGTGGTACAAGAATACTGCATCCGCAAAGAAATCCGACGACGGCTTTATCGACGTCGCTTATACTCCCTCCGGCTGGAGAACCAGACTCTTTAATAACTCCAGCACCACCGGTCACGTCAATGACCTCAAGTATGCGTACGACCTCACCGAATATCCTTACACCGTCAAGGCAGAAGAGACCGAGACCGGTGCAAAGATAGACCTCGTTATCCCCGCTACACTTATTTCCGCAGGCTTTGAAGAGCAGTTTATCGTTTCCGTTTCCAACAAGATTACCTCTAACTACTGCCTGCACAGCAACCAAAATCCTTCCGCTCCTACCGCAGATTGGTACGCAGGCGCATATTCTGTTTATAACAGCAATATCAGCCCCGTAGCAGTTCCTGCATACGCCACCTCCGAGAACCTTGCAACAAAAGAGACCACCAAGGTTACTCTCGACAAGGTTGACGCTACCGGCACCTATACCGGCAACATCGCCGATGGCGTTACCGGTCCTACCGGCTACACCAACAAATGGCGCGGCTTTAGAGTCGGCGGCAACGCAACGTTTGATTTAGGCAAAGTTTATACCAACATAGGCTCAGTCGTTATCTACACATGGCCCGCAAACAAGTCCGGCATTACCAAGCCGACTGAAATCAAAGTCGAGGCTTCCTTCGACGGTGCTACGTGGACACAGATTTACGATTGCACCGATTTCACAGATGCAAGATGGACCAGCACTGCAGACGCAGTTTTGACCGAGACCATCGAGTTTGATAACCTCGTAGCAGCTCGTTATATCCGCGTTACCGACTCCGGCAAGTGGGTATTCGTATCCGAAATCGCAGTCAACGCTTATACCGAGATTCCCACCACCGCTATCACCAACGGCTATGCTTACGCTACCGATAGCGCAAACCTCATCACCTGGAACATGGGTTCCACTATCGACGAAGTCAACACTGCATGCAAGAACCACGAATGGTGGAGCTTTGCTACCTGCGAATGGGATGCAGCTGCAGGCGCTTACGTCGTTACCGACGTTTCTATCGGCACTAACGACAAATCGACCTCTGACTTTGGCGACTACGCTATCCCGAGATTCGGCTTTGTTCTCGCAGCTCACCACAGCGGCACAGGTGCTGCTACCGAGCTTGCAGGATTTATAGCAGACCTCGAGAAGGGCGACAAGGTTTACACCGACATCGACCTCGCTAACCTCAAGGCTACCGACACCGTTAAGGGCGTCGTTTCCACCGAGGCTCTCTCTAATGCATTTAAGGTTGCTACCACTCAGCTTTTGACATCTGTCGGCTTTGCAGCCGGCGACGTTACCATCTTTGTTCCCTTCAGCGGCAAGTCCACCATCGGCGACATCGCAGCAGCAGTTCGCGGCGTTACCAAGGGTGACGATACCGACTATAACTACTACGGCCTTATCACCGTTGACGCCAATGGCAAGGTTGCAGGCATCTACAATACTCTCGGCAGACCTGCAGGCAACAAGAATGACGTTGCCATCCCCGAAGGCGGCTACGCTCTCGCTACCAACGCTAAGGGCTTTAGCGGCATCTACGTAGGCGACCAGGTTTGCCTGTTTAACGTTGACCTCGACGCATGCGCAGGTCAGGCAGCTACTCTGACCGACGCTTACTTCGGCATCATGCACTGCCACGATTACGTAGCAAAAGTCATCGACGGCGACTGCCTGCATGACGGCTACACCGAGCACGTATGTGCTTGCGGCGACGAAACCGAACACACCGACATCGTTAAGACCGGCGGTCACGACGTTGAAGGCGTAAAGGTTGAAACCAAGGCTCCGACCTGTGTTGACGGCGGTTACGACTACCAGATATGCAAGCTTTGCAAAGAGGCAGTCATCGTTAAAGGCAGCGAGACCGATCCTACCGGCAAGCATACCTACGACGACAAGACCGACGGCTTTGTACACGTTCACACCTGCGACGTTTGCGGCGATGTTTACTACGACAACGCTAAGGATGAAGCAGCTCTCGACATCTTTGTTTCTCACAACAACGCTTACAACTGGGGAACCTACCAGGCAGAAATCGTTTCTACCGCAGGCAAGACTCCCAAGGACATCAACGCATCCGCAAGCAAGTGGTGCCAGATGTACGTTGTAGAAAATATTGACGGCGCTTACATCGTTACCGCTCAGTATCAAAACAACGACGTCATCCTCAGCACAAAGTGCCCCGAGGGCGGCTTCCTGCTCATTATTAACTCCAATAACGCAGCATACAAGTTCAGCTCCAATGCACACGGCTACAGCCTCCTCGGCTACCGTATCATGGACCCCAACGGCATTGTAAAGGCCGGCGTCTTTGGCTACGACACCAACGCCAACCCCGCTCTCATCAAGCACCTGTATGCAGTTAAACCTGCTACTGCCGAAGTAGAGCTCGTAAGCTTTGACAAAGACGGCGCAACCGAAACCAACGAAATGACCTTTACAAACTCCGAGGCCGATAAGTTCGGTATCGAAGTCAACCTCAACACTTATGAAAATAAGTACAGCAAGTTTGAGACAGTCGTTTCGTTCGACCCCACAATCTTTGAGTACATCGGCACTTCGTGCCCCGGCTTCAGCGGCTCCGGCGCAGAGCTCGAGACCATCGCTGCTACCGTCAATGATGAATTCTACGCCGCAGGCAAGATTATCATCACCGTAAAGACCGCCGAAGACAGCACTCAGTACGCGGGCAACGTTGCAACGCTTTACTTTAGACTCCGCGGCCTCGTAAGCACCGACGCTACCATCTCGGTAGAAAAGACCACCCTTATCAACAGCGCAAAACAGAACATCAAGTATGAGGAAATCAAACCCGTAGAGTTTAAGCTCAACGGCGGCGACCCCATCAAGTCTCTCGGTGCTCAGTTCAATGCTGAAAAGGTTGCTCTGAGATTCGGTGCCAACTACACCAGAATCGCCGGCAAGACAGTAGCTGACATGGGTATGTACCTCGTTTCCGAGAAGGCTCTCGGCGGCAAGGACGTCACCGTTGCCAACGTAACCGCTAACGCAAAGACCATCAAGGTCAGCGCAAACGGTATCGACGCTGCTTCTTACGTCGAAGGTCAGGCATTTGAAGACTATGCATCGTTTAACTTTACCGTAGCAGTAACCGGTCTGACCGGTCACGAAAGCGACAATATCGTAGCCGTTCCTTACGTACTGTTTGAGGATGGCGAAGTAGCTTACGGTGAGCCTATGGTTCGTAACTACAACGATGTTGCAGGTGTAAAATAAGGAGGATATGAATATGAAAAAGTATATTGCTCCGGAACTTGAGATTATCGTATTTACTACCGAAGACGTCATCGCGACCTCCGGTATGGTAGAAAGAGCCGGCGACACAGAGCTGGCTGCTCCCGCCGAATGGTGGAACTAAGTTAGTTTCATAAACTCGGGCGCCCATAACGGGCGCCCGTTATTTTTTGGATTTGGTGCCGGAAACGACGTGCTCCGCTAGTGGAACGTGATGTGCACTGCGTGCGTGAAACATCACCGTGCCGTCATGCACGACGGCACTAAAAAATCCGTAGGACGTTAAATCCTACGGACGTTTGTTTTTATATTAACCTTATTTAGCGCGAGTGGAGATTTCTTTCGTTATCATAGCGATAAAATCTTCGAGCTTCATCCTTTCCATCGCGTTGCTGTCGCGGCGGCGAACCGAAACGGTGCCTTCTGCCTGCTCTTTATCACCTATGACGAGCATATAGGGTATCTTTGCCATCTGAGCTTCGCGTACCTTAAAGCCGGTCTTTTCCTGTCTCTTGTCGCTCTCGACTCTGACGCCGACTGCTTTGAGTGCGGCATAAACGTTGTCGGTGTACTCGTTGTTGCGGTCGGTTATCGGGAGGAGCTTGACCTGTACCGGAGAGAGCCAAGTCGGGAATTTGCCTGCAAAGTGCTCGATGATGACGCCGATAAATCTTTCGACCGAGCCGAATACGACGCGGTGAATCATAACGGGCGTGTGCTTTTCGCCGTCAGAGCCGGTGTATTCACAGCCAAATCTGCCGGGCAACTGGTAGTCGAGCTGTATCGTGCCGCACTGCCAAGTTCTGCCGAGGCTGTCCTGGATGTGGAAGTCGAGCTTTGGTCCATAGAATGCGCCGTCGCCGGGGTTGACGGTGTAGGTCTTGCCTATCGAGGTGATAGCGTCTGCGAGTGCGTTGGTAGCTATATCCCAGTCCTCGACCGAACCGATGTGGTCGTCGGGCATGGTGGAGAGCTCTATCTTGTAGGGCAGTCCGAAAAGGGTGTAAACCTCGTCAAACAGCTTGGTTATGCGGATAACCTCGTCCTTGATTTGTTCGGGAGCGAGCAGGATGTGTGCATCGTCCTGAGTAAAGCAACGCACGCGGAATAGTCCGTGTAAAGCGCCGCTGAGCTCGTGGCGGTGTACTCTGCCGAGCTCGCCGTAGCGGAGCGGCAGCTCCTTGTAGGAGTGCGGCTCGAGCTGATAAACCAGTATGCTGCCGGGGCAGTTCATCGGCTTGATGGCAAAATCTTCGCCGTCGATGAG
>DCHM01000024.1:98397-132153 GCA_002314835.1 Clostridiales bacterium UBA1752
TGAGGAGTGGAAATCTCGAGGTAATCCCACTTGTCGTGAACCTCGTGCCAGTAGTCAATCAGAGTGTTGCGGAGTACCATACCCTTGGGGAGGAAGAAAGGCATGCCGGGAGCTTCGTCACGGAGCGCAAAGAGACCGAGCTCTTTGCCGAGCTTGCGGTGGTCGCGCTTTTTAGCCTCTTCGAGCTGTTCGAGGTATGCGGCGAGCTCTTCCTTGGACTCAAAAGCCGTGCCGTAGATACGCTGCAGCATCTTGTTTTTTTCGTCGCCGCGCCAGTATGCGCCTGCGATGGACAGGAGCTTAAACGCCTTGACCTTTTTGGTATAGCTTACGTGAGGGCCGGCGCAGAGGTCGGTAAATTCGCCCTGACGGTAAAAGCTGATTTCGGCGTCCTCGGGGAGGTCGTTGATGAGCTCTACCTTGTAAGGCTCGTCCTTCATCAGCTCGAGAGCTTGTGCACGGGGCAGGGTAAAGCGCTCGATTTTGAGGTTTTCTTTAACTATTTTAGCCATTTCAGTCTCGATTTGCTCGAGGATTTCGGGAGTGAATACTACGTCGCTGTCGAGGTCGTAGTAAAAGCCCGTGTCAATGGCAGGACCGATAGCAAGCTTTGTCTGTGGATAAAGGCGCTTGATAGCCTGTGCGAGCACGTGAGACGCTGAATGTCTCAGAGTGCGGAGTTCATCGTATTCCATATATTGCCTCCAAAAGTGTTACAATTTTAATAATATTAAATTATACACCCATTTTTGTCTTATGTCAACAGCATTTTTGCTCTCGCGAGCGCACCGTAAACCGGCTTTGTTTCGAGTCTGTGGATGTGACAGCGTTTTGAGCAATACTCCTGTAATAGCCCAAACGCTATGTCGTTTATGCCTATGCTGCCCGTAAACGTGACGTCGTATTCGCCGTCGAAATATTGCCCTGCGGCGTTTGCCAGCTCTGCGACGTAGCGCATATTGCTCTGTATAATCTCTCTCGAAAAACGGTCTGCGTCGTAGGTCTCAAACACGGGTATGGCGTAAGCGGCTATCGAAGCCTTGCCCTTTGCCAAAAAGTCGCCGAGGTGCTCCTTTAGTCCTTCGCCGTGCATACGCAGTACCGCGTCAACGAGCGGAGAGGTCTCGTCTCTGCCGTCGAGCGCACGCAGTGCGTGGTTGATGGCGGATTCGCCGATTTCATAGCCGTTGCCTATCTTGTCAAACGGACCGTAACCGCCTATCTGATATATTTTGTCGCCTTTTTTGATAAAGCAGGACGAACCCGTGCCGCAGATTATGCCTACTCCGTCGCTGTCTGGATACGCGGCGTATAGCGGATTGTAGCCGTCAGAGCCTATCAAGGTTCTGCAATCGGGCAAAAATTCCGCCAGCGCCTTTGAAACGGACGTTATATATCCGTCGTTTGATATAATGCCCGCTATGCCGGCAAATACCGCACTCAGGTCGGATAGAGCTATGCCTGCGTCTGCGCAAACCTGCTTTATGCCCTGTACCAGCACGGCGGCGGTGCCGTCTATGCCGACGTCTGCAGGGTTGGACCTGCTGAGCTTGGCGATAGCCAGCTCGTTCATTTTTTCGTCAGATAAGACAAAGGCGGTTTTTGTGCCGCCTCCGTCTATGCCTATTATGTATTTGGGCATGATTATTTGATTTTTGCGTTGATAGCTTCGAGAGCAGCAAGTATTTTTTCTTCGGTGGTGGGCTCTACGGGCTTTGCGGCTTCCTCGGCGGCCTTAGCTGCGGCAGCGGCTTTTTCCGCCTCGATCTTTTTGTGTTCGACGGTTTCCTTAGCCTTCATAAATACCTTGAGCATTACAAAGATGGAAACGCCGATGATGAGAAAGTCGATAACTGTCTGGATAAAGTTGCCCCAGTTGAGGGTGGCGAGACCGCACGCCTGCGCGTCTGCACGGGTCATAATTTGGCTGATGTCGGTGATGGCGTCGGTAGCTGTAAACTTGTCGGGATTGAGGATGGTAAACAGCTCGCTGAACGACTTGCCGCCGGTGAGCAGGCTGATAAACGGCGTGATGATGTCGGCTACGAGAGACGAAACGATCTTGCCGAATGCGCCGCCGACGATAACGCCGACTGCCATGTCGAGTATGTTGCCGCGAGTGAGGAATGCCTTGAGGTCAGTAAAAAACTTTTTCATATCAAATCTCCTTGATTTTTTATATGTAAAGGCTATCAGCCTTCACCGTTTAATTTTTTGAGCAGAGCTTCGCAGTCTGCGCCGTGAACTGCACACGCCTGTGCGATGGTTTCTCCGCGCGAAGCAGGACAGCCGAGGCAGTGCATGCCGATTTCAAAAAAGTATTTTGCGAGGTCGGGATTTTGCTCGAGTGCTTGACCCACGAGGGTGTCTTTGGTGATTTTTGCCATGATGATTCTCCTTATTTTTTGATTTTACTGATAGTTAGTCTCAGTGCCTGTGTGATTATTATATACAAAATCGGTAAAAGCAATGCGATACCGAGCTGTACCAAGGTGATGCTCTCGTAAGCGAGGAAGCCGAAAAACGGCAGTAGTATTACCGCGGCGATTAACGCGGCGGCGATAAGACCTGCTATATAATAGCTCGTGCCGCCAAAGGATTTTTTGGCAAACAGCCCTCTGCGGCTTATGCCGATAGCAGAGTAAACGTAGGTCAGCACCGTCAGTGCGATAACGAGCGCCGTACTGCTTGTCGTGAGATACCACACCGCTCCTGCGGCGATAGCGCCGCCCAAGGCGTAAAAAATCGGCATACCGTAGTCCTTGACCGACGGCTTTTGCGCATATTTGGGCAGTTTTTCGAGTAGGTCTCCGCGCGACGAAGGCGATAGCGCCATGCCGCACATAAATACAAAGTTGAGCAGCAATCCGACTATCATCGCGTCCTGCAGTCTCAGTGCTTCGAGCCCCAAAATCAGCTGTGCAATATAAAGTAAAGCGAGCATCGTTGCCGCGACTATCGAATATTCGGTGAGCGAATGTATGCGCATAAACATCGACCTCGCGCCGTGCAGACAGTCGGACATTATCTTAAATCCGCCGCCCAGCGTCAGCACGTCGGCAGACTGTCTCAGTACGTCGGGCGCGTCCTCGCTGACGAACGTCACGTCGCTGTCTTTCATCAGTCCGAGCTCCTCGGTACTGCGCGCGCAGGTGGCTATGTGCCTGCCGTCCTGCTTGCGATAGGTGAGTATCTGATACCATTCCTCGCTCGTAAGCCCGAGAAATAGCTTATAATCGGGGCAATTTGCGATAAACAGACCTATGTCGTCACCGTGCATTATTTCGTCGGTGCAAACCTCGTCTTCGCTCTTTATGATGCCTGCGTCGGTGGCGCGGCTTATTTCGCTGTAATACGCGCCGTCCGAGTTTACCACGGTTTCGATGCCTGCACTGCCGAGCCTGTATATCGCGCTCGCGGTATCCACCGCCATAAACGAGTTGAAGGTGATAAAGCCCATAAAGAGCATACGTCTCGTGGAGGCAGGGTCCTGCAGGTTTTGCGCCTTGCTTTCGCAGGTTGCTATGCCGAGCATATATGCAGAGCCTTTGCTCTTTTCCTTGACTGCCTGCAAAATCTTTTTGCGCGTCAGCTCACTGAGCTTAAACGCCTGACCCTTGTAGGTATATCCCGAGCAGAGCGAAAGCACGTCCTCGGGTGGTCCCTTGATAATGGCGAGGCTCTTGCCGTTGTGGAGGTACATAACCCTCGAAATCTGAGACAGACCTCCAAAATCACAGTCCATGCGGAAATAAAGCTCCGTCAGCGCGGCAATGTCTATTTCGCGGCTGTCTATCGCATAGGCGATTGCTTCGTCCCAAAGGGTGCCGCTGAAGGATGCACGCCCCGACTTGCGGTGGTCGTTTTCGTTTATCGTGATATTAGAGCACAGCAGCGCGTATTTTAGCAAATCAAGGGTACGTCCCTTGTATGCGGAGCCTGCGCTGTAAAAGGTGTTGTCGATAAACAGCTCGTCAACGCTCATACCCGTGGAGGGAAATATCGTTTCTTTGTCGCACATAACGGTATTGACGTCGCAGAGCGTGGAAATGCAGTTGTAATTTTTGATAACGGCTCGGTCGCGTGCCAACGCTTTGAGCCCTTTGCCAAACGCCGCGTCGCAGAGCGAAACGGTCGTGTCGGTGATAAACGAACAGCCTATCGCGATGGAAAGTATAAAGGTGCTCTGCAGCTGTGCGCCCGTGAATACGCCGAGCGCAATCAGCAAAAGCACTGTGACGATAGCGCACAAAGACAGTGCCGAGGTTGTGGAGCGGACGTATCTGAGCAGTCTCGGCAGTATGTTTTCCTTGCGGTTTTGGAGCTTGCGAACCAACGTGTCCTTGCCGGTAAAGCAAACTATCGCTCTGCCTCTGCCGCTCGTGACTATCGAGCCGGCGTAAACCATATTTTCGTGCACGATGCTTTCGTCTCGCGTTTCTATAACCGTGCTATCCTTTGCCACTGCGACGTCCTTGCCGTAAACGTGAGTTTCGAGCACCGACAGCATATCGCTGTCTATGAGGCGGCAGTCGGCAGGGATAACCATGTTTTCCTCTATGTCGATGACGTCGCCCGGCACGAGCGTGCGGCTGTCGCAGTACGAGGTCTTGCCGTCTCGGGTGACGAGCGCCTTGATGCTGCTGTATTTACGCGGCATACCCATCGACTTGGACGCCTGCCACTCGATAAAGCCGTTGGCTATCGCCATTATCGCGGTTAAGCCCGACAGCACAAAGTAAATCGCGTCGGGGTCAAACGCATACAGCAAAAACGGTGAAAAAAACAAAAACAGCGTCAGAGGGTTTTTTATCTGCTCTTTGAGACCGTCGCCGAGCGTAATGCGCAGCTCGTCGCGCAGGAGGTTTTGACCGTATTTGCGGCGCCTTTTTTTGAGCTGTGCCGTGGTGAGACCGAATTTTTGGTGCGAATCAAGCTCCTCTACTACCTCAAAAGGCTCGAGCTCGTAAGGGCAAAAGAGCTCAGGCATATCAAAACCGTAAGTATTCTTTTTTTGAGTATCCTGCTCTCTTTTAGGCAATTTAAGCTACCTCACATACAAGTAATCTTGATTTGTCCGTCCTCTGCGGTAACTGCGGCGTGGGTAATGGGCGTGTTGTAGTTTGTAATAATGATAGATGCGAGTGCATCCTCGATGTCGGTCTGTATCAGGCGGCGCAGATTGCGCGCACCGTATTTCTCCGAGTAACCCTTGCTTGCGAGATAGTCTATCGTCGCTTCGTCCCAGACAAACTCTATGCTCTTTTCGGCGAGCACCGATTTGAGGTCGCCGAGCATGATGGCGCAGATAGCGCGGATGTTGTCGGTCGAAAGTCTGTTAAATACCACTATCTTGTCGATACGGTTGATAAACTCGGGGCGCAAAAAGGCTTCGAGCGCTCTCGTCACTCTGTCCTTGTCGCTCGCCTTGGCGGACTGCGTAAAGCCTGCGCTCGACGAGGTGTCGGACGAGCCTGCGTTGGTCGTCATTATGATGACAGTGTTTTCAAAATTGACCTCTTTGCCGTGCGAATCGGTTATCCTGCCGTCGTCGAGTATCTGCAAAAGGATGTTCATAACGTCGGGGTGGGCTTTTTCTATCTCGTCAAAGAGTATGACCGAATACGGCTTGCGGCGGATTTTTTCGGTCAGTTGACCTGCGTCGTCATATCCGACGTAGCCCGGGGGCGAGCCGATAATCTTGGAGACCGAATGCTTCTCCATAAATTCGCTCATATCGAGCCTTATCATTGATTCGGGCGAATCAAACAGGTATCTCGACAGCACCTTGACGAGCTCGGTCTTGCCGACGCCCGTGGTGCCTGCAAAGATAAACGAAACGGGCTTCTTTTTATAAGAAATGCCTGCTCTCGAGCGGCGTATAGCCTTGGCAATCTCACCGATGGCTTCGTCCTGACCGACTATGCGGTCCTTGAGTGCGGACTCGAGCCCGAGTATCTTTTGAAAGTCGTTTTGGCTGATATCGGTGGCAGGTATGCCGGTCCACGTTTCGATAACGCGAGCCAAGTCTGCGTCGGTCAGCTCGAGCCTGTCACGTTCGGCTTTGAGCACGTCAAACCTTTCGTTTTTGCTCAAAAGCTCGGTCGTGAGCTTGGCAATCTCGGCGTAGTCGTTCTCCTCGTGCGGTTCCTTTGCCTCGAGCGCGGACTTGCGAGAGGTGAGGTCCTTGATTTCGACTGCGAGGGCTTCTATCTCGTTGACGACGGGCGAGGTCATGGACATATAAGCGCAGGCTTCGTCCATCAGGTCTATCGCCTTGTCAGGCAAAAATCTGTCGGTGATATATCTTTCGGATAACGAGACGATGCGCCTTACGAGCCTGTCGGGTATGGTTATGCCGTGGTGCCGCTCGTAGTATTTCTTAATACCCATCAAAATCTGTACGCTGTCTTCGATGGACGGCTCGTTGACTACGACGGGCTGGAATCTACGCTCGAGCGCGGCGTCGTGCTCGATGTACTGGCGGTATTCGCTAAGGGTGGTAGCACCGATAAGCTGTATTTCGCCTCTCGAAAGCGCAGGCTTTAGGATGTTAGCGGCGTTCATACCGCCCTCGGCGTTGCCTGCACCTACGATAGAGTGGATTTCGTCTATTACGAGTATGATGTTGCCGTTCTTTTTGGTCTCGTCAATCAGACCCTTCATGCGGCTCTCAAACTGACCTCTGAATTGCGTGCCTGCGACGATGGCGGTCATATCGACGAGAAATACCTCTTTGTCGTGTAGCTTGTAGGGCACGTCGCTTGCGGCGATTTTTTGCGCCAGAGCTTCGGCTATGGCGGTCTTGCCTACGCCGGGCTCGCCGATGAGGCAGGGGTTATTCTTTTGCCTGCGGCAGAGTATCTGTATAACTCTCTCGAGCTCCTTGTCTCTGCCTACCACGCGGTCGAGCTTGCCTTCGCGTGCGCGCCCCGTGAGGTCTATGCAAAACTGTGTGAGGAATTTGCGGTCCTTGGCGTCTTTTTTGCCGTCGGCAGGAGCCTCGGCGGACTGATTTGCGCGGTTTGGCGCAGGAGCGCCGGCGGGCTTTTCGCCGCCGTCGAATATGGCGTTGAGGTCGAGCGAGGGTGCTCTGCCCGTGCTGTCCTCGTCGTCGCCGGGTATCATGTCGCCGACCGTCTCGCTCATGGCGTCAAACTCCTCGGGGGAGATGCCCATTTTGTCGAGTATGTCGTCAACCTGCTTAAAACCGAGCTCGCGCGCACATTGCAGGCAGTAGCCTTCGCTGGTGGTATTGCCGTTTTCGGTCTTGGTCATATAGATAACTGCCGGACGCTTGTTGCAGCGGCAGCATTTTTTGAGATTCATTGATTTGCCTCCTTGGTATTAAAAACGTTGATGCCGTATTGACCCTTAAACATCTTAAAGTAGTACATCAAAAGCGCGGTCAGTACGATAGCGCACAGTAATAGTGTGAGTATTAGGTCAAACGGCGCTATGTCCGGCAGTAGGATAAACACGCACACGATGGCAAAATAGCACACGGTGGCGAGCTTGCCGTACCACGCCGAAACGACGTGAACTTTTTGTTTCCTCAGCACTATAAGGCCGCCTATCAGCATAGTCAGCTCCTTGCATATCAGCAGTGCCGCGAGGATGATATAAACTCCGTTGCTGATAGCGAGACATACGGCGGTAGTTATTTGCAGCAGCTTGTCGGCGAGCGGGTCGAGTATCTTGCCGACCTCGGTGATATAGCCGAATTTGCGGGCGATGATGCCGTCCAAAACGTCGGTTGCGTTTGCCGCCGCAAACAGTATAAACGCGATCATGCGGTTGCCGCACAAAAACGTCCACGCCACAAAGGGTATCGTTATCAGCCTAAGGGCAGATAGTATATTGGGTATTTGTCTTTTAAACTTCATGGTCTAAGTCCTAAAACAGAAATGCAAACAGATTTATATTATAAAAGATATTAAAAAGCAGGGTGTTTTGCGGCGAAACCGCGGCGATAAACTCATTGGACGACGCTTGCAGATAAGGCATGGCGAGGTGCATGAGCGAAACGAAAGCGAATATCCTCACCAGTCCGAATATCGCGCCGAGCACACTGCCGAGCACTCCGTCCGCGACCTTGAGCACGGGGAACTTTTTGATGACGCTCTCGATAAACTTGGATATTAGCTGTATGATGACGTACAGCACGACGAACAAAAGCAGTGCGGCGATAAACGAAACGAGTGCCATGGCAACCTTTGAGCCTATGTCCTCCGCAAACGCCTTGACCGAGGCCTCTACGCCCTCGGACGAGTTTTGGGTTATTTGCTCCTTGATAGCTTCAAGGTCGATGCCGAGCGACGAGAGTATCGAGGCAAAGTCCTCGTTGCCTGCGGTAGCCTGTGTCAGCGTATCCGACGCGCCCTCCTCGGCGTTTTGGACTGCGCGCATGGCGGTATCGTTTATCCACTCGGTTATGCTCTGCTTGGCTCCCTCGTATATGGAGGTCTTTATTAGCGCAGTACGAACCGGAGAAACGAGTGCTATCGTGAGCACCAACGACAGCAAAAACGCAGTGCCGCTGAGCAGTGTCCTAAAAAAGCCTTTTTTTGCGGCGATAACGATAGAGAGCACCGCGATAATGACTACGATTACGTCGAGTATAACGTTCATAAATATCTCCTATTTTAATGTTCTGAATACGACCGCCGTATCTCCGCCGACGAGCAAGAGCATTGATTCGTCGGTAATGATGCTGTGATAAGCCGTATCGACTTCGATTGATTCAAACTCAGACTGACCTGCAAAGTCGTATATCAGCAGGTCGCCGTATTGCAATATATACATTTTGCCGCCGAGTATGAGCGCGTCGGCAGGCTCGGCGCCGAGGTTTTCACTCATCAAAAGCTCGCCGTTTGTGCCGTAAACCGTGGCGACACAGCCGCCGCCGAGCTTGACCGTGCGAGAGTAAAGCGCTATCGCGGTGTCGCCGAGACAACAGCCGGTCACGCCGCTCGAAACGTCGGTTTCGCTTATCAGCTTGCCCTTGCTGTCGTAGGTGCGCAGGTATTTGTCGGTCAGCAGTGCGATACAGCCGTTGCTGAAATAATGCACCTTCAGAGGCAGCTCGTCGCTGTATTTGTAGTCGGCGATTGCGCCCTCCTGCGAAATATCGTAAACCATCAGCTCGGCTATCAGGTCGCCGCCGTCCGAATATTGCAGTACGGTTGACAGCTGATTGCCGCTGTCCGAAACGTCTATGCCGCTGACGTACTTGTCACCGTATTTGCAGGTGTAAACCGTCTTGAAATACGAGTTGTAAACCATAACCGCAGAGCGGTAGCCCTTGACCGACGTCGCTATCGCAAAGCCGCCGTTTTCGGATGCCGCGAGTGCAGTCAAAGGATATGCAAACGTCTCGGTATAGTAGGTGCGGTAAGCGGTGTAAACTCTCAGCTCGTTGCCGCCCGAGTTGCAGAGGTAGATATACTTGTCATTGGAGGCGAGCAGGGGATTTTCGGTGCGGAAGGAGTCTTTTTGCAGCTCCTCGCCGTCGATGTCGTATATCGCTATCTGCAAGGGGTTACAGATAGCGACGGCGCCGCTTATCATAACCGCGATGTTGTTTTCGTCATAGTCAAACTCTATGGTATCATCCGGCTCGACTGCCGTGGCTTTTTGGTCGATGAATTTGAGCATATATCTGAGGTTATCCATAGTCAGCTCCTGGCTGTAAGCCGAGGCACTGAACATAACCACGACCGCAAAAATAAGCGCACAAACTATGGCGGCAAAGCGTGCTCTGCCACCGAGCTTTTCATAATATTCCGCCGGAGTGAGAGCCGGCGCGTGCGTCTTGTTTTTTGAGCCGAAAATCTCAAACATCTTCATCAGTAAAACACCTTATTGAGCCATAGTCCCTTTGCAGGCAAAGTTATGCCGGCGGCAGAGCGGTCGAGCGCGGCGGTAACGTCGTCTATGCTCTTTATCCTGCCCGATTCGGCAGCCAAAAGCGTGCCCGACATAATGCGCACCATATTATAGAGAAACCCGTCCGCCGCAACGGTAAAGCTCAGCATATCGCCGTCCTTAGTGACGTTAAAATACTTGACCTCTCTCACCGTGTCTGCGATATCCGATTTTATGCACATATACGACTTGAAATCCTGCTTGCCCACAAAGCTTTGTGCGAGCGACTGCGCCCTGCTTACGTCGATTATGCGGTGATAAAAATAGCTCGTTTGCTCTACCAAAGGATTGCGGATGGGGCTATTCCATATTTTATAAACGTATTCTTTGCCCTTGCATGAGTATCTGGCGTGGAAATCGTCCGGTACCTCGTACGCGTCAAACGCTCCGATATCCTCGGGCAGATGGGCGTTTAGGGCTATCGGTATGCGCTTTGGGCTTATCGCAGGGGCGCCTTTTATATGAAAGACGTATTCGTTTGCGTGGACGCCCGAATCGGTGCGACTGCACCCGGTGACGTCGAGCATGACGCCAAAGGTCTCAAAAACCGCGTTTTGTACGGCTTTTTGTATGGACGGGGCGTTTTTTTGCACCTGCCAGCCCGAGTAGTTTGTGCCTAAAAAGCGTATCTTTATAGCGTAATTTGCCACGGCGAGGCCACCCCCTCCAAGATTATGATGCCTGCGCAAACAGCAAAAAATACTATCAAAAAGACTATATCGCTCGGCTTGATGTGCGGAGTGTGGAGCTTGGTATGCCCTTCGCCGCCGTTGTAGCAACGGCACTCCATAGCTTCGGCGAGCTCGTCGGCACGGCGAAACGCCGAGACGAAGAGAGGCACGATGATTGGCACGAGCGCCTTCATACGGTGCAAGAGCGAGCCGCTCTCAAAGTCGGCACCGCGCGCTTTTTGAGCCGAGATAATCTTGTCGGTCTCCTCGGCGAGCGTGGGGATAAAGCGCAGTGCTATGGTTATCATCATGGCAAAGTCGTGCACCTTGACGCCTAACTTTTTGAGAGGGGACAAGAGCCTTTCGAGCGCGTCCGACAGGTCAAACGGGCTCGTCGTGTAAGACAGTATAACGCTGGTGCCTGCCACGAGCGAAATGAGACGGCAAAAAACCGTTATGGCGTTGATTACGCCCATATCGTAGATTTTGATAAAATAAAACTCAAAAATCACGTTGCCCGTCGTCAAAAAGAAGACGTTGATTATCGCGGTGAAAATCAGTATAAACACGAGCGGCTTTAGAGCCTTTAAGAGTATCTTGGCATTGACGCGCGACATTATGCACAGGGTTGCCGTAGCGAGTGCGGTAACGGCGAGAGTTAACGGCTTTGACGCTATAAACAGCGAGACGAAAAAAGCGATAAGGCAGATAAGCTTTATGCGCGGGTCACGCTTATGCAATATGGAATTGCCGGGATAATACTGCCCCAGCGTGATGTCTCTTATCATATTTCCTCGCTTTTTTTATCTAACAACCGCAAAACCTCGTTTTTCGCATATTTCACGGTATAAACGTCTATATTTTTGCACACGCCTCTCTTGCGCAGCTCGATAAACAGCTTTGTGATCTGAGGCAGGTCGAGCGAAGCGTCAAAGATACGCTCTGCGTTTGCAAATATCTCCTCGACCGTGCCGTACATATATATCTCGCCGCCCTTGATGACGAGTATGCGGTCGCAGTATTTTGCAATATCCTCCATGCTGTGCGAAATGAGCAACAGTGTCGAGCCCGTGCGGTCGCGGTAATCCACCAGTCCGCCCAAAATCTGACTGCGTCCCTCGGGGTCGAGACCTGCCGCAGGCTCGTCGAGCACTAAAACCTCGGGTTGCATAGCCATAATGCCGGCTATCGCTACTCTGCGCTTTTGTCCGCCCGACAGCTCAAACGGCGAGGACGACATTATTTCGTCCGAAATGCCGCAAAACTCCGATGCCGACTTTATCTTTTGCTCGAGCTCGTCGCCGGTAAAGCCCATATTCTTTGGCCCGTAGGCTATATCGTCGTGAACAGTTGACTCAAAAAGCTGATATTCGGGGTACTGAAAAACCAAGCCCACTCTGCCGCGGAGCTTGTAGAGCTTTTTGGGGTCGGCGTTGATGTCGGTGCCGTCTAACGTGACGGTGCCGGAGGTCGGCTTCAGCAGGCCGTTGCAGAGCATGGCAAGGGTTGACTTGCCGCTGCCCGTGTGACCTATGATGCCGATGATTTCGCCTTTGTTAAACTCGACGTTTATGTTGTTGAGCGCCACCTTGCGAAACGGCGTGCCTTCGCCGTAAACGACGCTGACGTTATTAAATGCTAAATAGCTCATCTTTTAAGCCTCGATTCGAGGTAATCTGCCGCCTCCATGGCGTGCAGTATGCCGCTCGGTGCGTCTAAACCCTGCTTGCCGAGCTGATACATAAGCTCGGTTACCTGAGGAACGGCGAGGTTGTAGCTTTGCAACTTTTCGACGTTGCTGAATACTTCTCTCGGAGAGCCGTCGAGCGCCACCGTGCCGTGGTCGAGCACTATTACTCGGTCGGCGTCTGCCGCCTCGTCCATATAGTGAGTTATGGTTATAACCGTTATGCCCTGCTCCCTGCAGATTTTGCGCATGGCGGCGTTGATGTCGCGCCTGCCTATCGGGTCGAGCATGGCGGTTGCTTCGTCAAACACTATGCACTTTGGGCACATGGCGAGTATGCCTGCTATGGCTACGCGCTGTTTTTGACCGCCCGAAAGCTTGCTCGCGGCGTGCAGCTTGTATTCGGTCATATTGACCGTTTCGAGCGCACTGTCAACGCGGCGGCGGATTTCGTCGGGTGCTATGCCGAGGTTTTCGGGTGCAAAAGCGACGTCCTCCTCGACGACCGAAGCGACTATCTGGTTGTCTGGGCTTTGAAACACCATGCCGCACAGCTTGCGGATGTCCTGTATGCAGCTCTGGTCCTTGGTATCGTATCCTCCTACCGTGACACTGCCCGAGGTAGGCTGCAAAATGCCGCACAAAAGCTTGGCAAGCGTTGACTTGCCGCTGCCGTTGTGGCCTATGATTGCGGTGATGCCGCCCTCGGGGATGTCGAGGGTTACACCGTGCAATATTTCGGGTGCGGTCGGCTTGTAGCCGAAGTGCAGGTCTTGGGTAGAAATAAACATATTAGTCCTTTATTGTGCCGTCCATCTGCCCGACGAACCGCAGGGCAGACAAAAGCCTCTGTCAATGATAGGCAGTCCGAGCTCGTCGCTCGTGACCTTGCCTCCGAATATATGCGTAAGGTTATTGTGCAGTATGCAGCCGTTAGTCGCCGCCGAAAGTCCCGTTGTGTAGGAATTGAGCAGGACGAAAAGCGGATTGTCGGACAGCAGTCCCACGAGCTGGGCTACCAGCTTGTCGAGGCTCTCCTCCATTATCCATTTTTCGCCGTGCGGACCTCTGCCGAAGGAAGGGGGGTCGAGTATCACGGCGTCGTACTTTGAGCCGCGGCGGATTTCGCGCTCGGTAAACTTAAAACAGTCGTCAACTATCCATCTCACCCTGTCCTCGGGCACCTTTGAGAGTGCGGCGTTGGTGCGTGCACGTTGCACCATACCCTTGGCGGCATCGACGTGGCAGACCGACGCACCTGCCTTTGCGGCGGCTATCGTGGCACCGCCCGTGTAGGCAAAGAGGTTTAAGAGCTTGATAGGACGGTTTGCCTCGCGTATCAGCTTGGTAAACCAGTCCCAGTTTGCCGCCTGCTCGGGGAAAAGTCCCGTGTGCTTAAAGCCCATGGGGCAGACGGTGAATCTGAGGTCGCCGTAGTCTATATCCCACTCGTCGGGGAATGATTTTTTAATCCACTGACCGCCGCCCTCGCTCGATCGGCGATAAATGCCGTCGGCTTTTTTCCACAGCGGGTCCTTGCGGTCGGAATGCCATATTATCTGAGGGTCGGGGCGTATGAGTATCTTGCCGTTCCAATCCTCGAGCCTTTCGCCGCCCTCTGCGTCGATGAGGCGGTATTGCTGCCAATTTGATGCGGTAAACATATTTTCACTATCCTTTATTGTCCTAAATAAGGCAGACCGAGGTGGTCGTATGCCGCAGGCATAGCCACTCTGCCGCGCGGAGTGCGGTTGATAAACCCGAGCTGCAGGAGATAAGGCTCGTAAACGTCCTCGAGCGTGTCTGCTTCCTCTCCGGTGACGGCGGCGAGAGTTTCGAGCCCTACGGGGCCGCCTGCAAACTTTGTGATGATGGTTTCGAGCATACGGCGGTCAACCGAATCAAGCCCGAGCTCGTCAACCTCGAGGCTGTCGAGCGCGTATCTCGCGGTTTCTCGGTCGATGGCACCTCTGCCCTTGACGGTCGCAAAGTCGCGCACGCGCTTTAAAAACCTGTTGGCGATACGCGGCGTTCCGCGTGAACGCATGGCGATTTCGTACGCCGCTTCACCGTTTATGCCTATACCGAGGCGCGAGGCACTGTTTGACACGATGAGCGCAAGCTCCTCGGGAGTATATAATTCGAGTCTGAAAATCATGCCGAACCTGTCGCGCAGAGGTGAAGACAGCATGCCTGCCTTGGTGGTCGCACCTATGAGCGTAAACGGCTTTAGCTGTATGCGTATCGAGCGCGCGGCAGGACCGTTGCCGACTATCATATCGAGCTTGTAGTCCTCCATGGCGGAGTAAAGCACTTCCTCGACCTGCTTTGATAGACGGTGTATCTCGTCGATAAAGAGTATGTCGCCTTTTTCGAGATTAGTCAGCATGGCGGCAAGGTCGCCTTTTTTTTCGAGTGCGGGGCCCGAGGTAATGCGCAGATTGACGCCGAGCTCGCTCGCTATAATGCAGCTTAGCGTGGTTTTGCCCAGTCCCGGAGGGCCGTGAAAGAGTATGTGGTCGAGGCTTTCCTGCCTCTCCTTGGCGGCTTGTATAAAGACGGCGAGGTTCTTCTTGACTTTTTCCTGTCCGATGTATTCGTCAAAATTGTGAGGTCTGAGCGAAAATTCGCTGTCGGCATCCTCGGGCGTAAAGCTCGTGCCGGTTATGCGGCTCTCAAAATCGTATTCTGCGGCTTCGCCTCCGCCGACAAACTTGGAGTTGATAGGCATTTGTGACCTCCTTTACATTTTGCCGAGGACCTTGAGCGTCTCGCCCAAAAGCTCCTCGAGAGGCAGTGTGCGGTCAACTTGGCACAGGGCTTTTTCGATTTGCTCGCGCTTAAAGCCGTAAACTATGAGCGTATCGACTACCGCCGACATATCGCCGCCCGTGGCAGGTGCGTCGTACGGGAGCGACGGAGCACCAAAGTTTTTGCGGATGCGGTCGCCGAGCTCGAGCACTATCTTTTGCGCGGTCTTGGCACCGATGCCGGGTGCGCGCGCTATCAGCTTGTGGTCGCCTGCCGAAATGGCGGCTATCAGCTGTTCGCCCGTCATACTGCCGAGTATCGAAATGGCGCCCTTGGGACCTATACCCGAAACGGTTATGAGGCTCTTAAACAGCTTTAGCTCGTCTTCGGTATAAAAACCGTACAGCTCGGGCAACTCGTCCTTTAATCCCATGGCGGTATAAACCGTGACGGTTTCGCCGAGCTTGGCAGAGAGCTTTTGCGCGGTGGATGCCGAAATGCACAGGCTGTAGCCTACGCCGCCGGCTTCGATAACCGCACGCTCTGCGTCGAGATACGCCAGTATGCCCTTGATATAGTAAAACATTTTTATCCTCCGTAACCGTTAGTAGTTCTGCCGTGACAGACCGCCAGTGCGAGAGCGTCGGCGGCGTCGTCGGGCTTTGGTATTTCGTCGAGCTTTAATAAAAGTCGCGTCATATACTGCACCTGCTGCTTTTCGGCTCTGCCGTAGCCGACTATCGCAGACTTGACCTGCAAGGGAGTGTATTCGTAAACGTCGAGCCCTGCTTTGCGGCAGGCGAGCAACAGCACGCCCCTTGCCTGCGCGACGTCGATAGCCGTGGTGATGTTGCGGTTGAAAAACAGCTCTTCTATCGAAACGCAGTCGGGTCTGTGCCTGCCGATAATCTCGGTCATATCGTCAAAAATCGAGCAAAGGCGGTCCTCGAGCAGGGTGTGAGCAGGCGTAGTGATAACGCCGTATTCGATTGCCTTAAATTCGTTGCCGCGCTTGTCAACGACGCCAAAACCGACCGTAGCCACGCCGGGGTCTATGCCGAGTATGACCATAATACGCCCCTCTATATATTTAATCAGTATATATTAACATATTATTGTCTCTATGTCAACTCAAATCGGGAGGCAAAACAAAAAGCACGCAAATGTTTTTTGCGTGCCTTTATAAACCTGTGCCTTATTTGTAAATAACCGCCTTGCTCTTGCCCGTTTCCTTTGCCTGATAGAGCGCGGCGTCCGCCTTGCCGAAATAATCCTTGTATTGCTCGTTTGACGAGGTGGGACAGTAAAAGCCTGCACTGATGTGTATGCCCTTGCCCTCGTATTCCGAGGCGAGCATATCGTTAATCTCGTTTACCAGCCTTACGATTTCGTCCTCGCGCTTTGACGAAATTACTACAAATTCGTCGCCGCCGTATCTAAAGACCTCGGTGCCGAAATTGTTACACAGTGCAACGGATATCCGCTTTAGACATTCGTCGCCGACGTCGTGACCGTAGGTGTCGTTGACGCTCTTAAAGTTATCGACGTCAACTATGCCGAAATAAAACATATCGGTGTCATTCATCGCGGCAAGGCGCTCTTTGAGCGAGTGCCTGTTATATACGCCGGTCAGCTGGTCGTGGAAGGACAGCTTTATCAGCTTGTCGGTGGTTATGTAATTTCGATTTGTCAGCTTGTATTTGATAAGTTCGAGCAGCAGCGCAAAAAATACGAATACCGCAAAATTGATGATGTAGCCCGTGGTTGCCACGAGTTCGGAATCAAGCAGATACGCCGATACGCACAGTGCCGCCGATGTGGGTATAACGCAGGACGAATAAACGATAGGGCGCAGGTTGGTCAAAACCGCGATACATACGATAACCGTGAGATAAACTATCATCGTGTGACCGTTTGAAACGTCCAAAAACGATATCAGTGTTCCCCACAGCACTACTATCACGCTGTAAATATCGAGCATTACGACGAGCACGCCCATCAGCTTGCCTCTAATCGTGTTTATGACGAGCAGGGTCAGCGTAAACGCCGACGAAACGAGCAAAAGCAGGTACGAGCAAAAATATGATACCCGCTTCCAGTCGGTAAAATCAAATCTGCCGATTGCACGTATAAACATATAGATTTCGAGGCAGCAGATGATAGACAGGACGATGAGATATATCTTGCGGTAGGTCAGTATCTGATCCTCCGAAATTTTGCGTTGCAGGTTTGAGGGACGGGTGTTGTTATCCATTGTTTCTTCCTCCGCGGTTATTTTAGCATACAAGTACGATTGTTGTCAATGAAATATTTATATATTGAGCGACATTAAAAAAGCACTTGCAATTTAGCGGCAAATGGTTTACAATGTGATGAATCAAAAGACAGGAGACAATGCAATATGTTTGAAAAAATCAGTGCACTGCTTGCAAAGCAGCTGAGGATAGACGCAGACCGCATCACGATGGACGCCGCTATATTTGACGACCTCGGTGCCGATTCGCTCGACGTCGTTGAGCTTATGATAGCTATCGAAAAAGAAACCGGAGTTTACATTTCGGACGACGATGCCGCGGATATGCGCACGGTCGGCGACGTCGTTAACTTCTGCGAAGCGCACAAAGCGTAGCAAATTACGGGCTTTTTACGTCAGTTGCAAAAAGCTCGTTTTTTTATTGCCAAAACGGTTGATTTATTTTAGGAAATATAGTATAATAGCATCAAATACTAATAATGCGAGGTATTACGATTATGAAAGCTATCATTAACGGCAAGATTATTCTCAAAGACCGCGTCGTAGAGAATATGGCGTTGCTGTATTCCGACGTTATCGAAGGCATCGTCGATGCCGACAAGGTACCTGCAGGTGCCGAAATTATCGACGCAAAGGGCGGCTACGTTGCCCCGGGCCTCATCGACCTGCACATCCACGGCTATCTCGGCAAGGACGTCTGCGACGGCGAGGAGGAGAGCATCAGAGTTATTTCCAAGGGATTGCTCGCCAACGGCGTTACCGGCTATCTGCCCACCACGATGACCGTTGACATCAAGGTTATCCGCAAGGCGCTCGAGGTTTGCCGCGCTCTTAAAGAGGAGAGCAAGACTTGGGACGGCTGCCAGATTTACGGTTGCCACGCCGAAGGTCCGTTTATCAGTGAAAAAAAGAAGGGCGCACAGGACCCCAAATATATCCTCAAGCCCGACGCTAAGTTTGTAAAAGAGTATGCAGACATCATCCGCATCATTTCGCTCGCTCCCGAGGAAGATGCCGATTTTGAAGCAATCAAAGAAATCCGCCGCGACACCGACGTCGTAATGTCTATGGGACACACCTCCGCAGATTACGACACCGCGGTCAAGTCCACCGCAGTCGGCATCCGTCACGCCACCCACCTCTTTAACGCCATGACTCCGCTCGCACACCGTGCGCCCGGCGTAGTCACCGCGGCACTCAATACCGACGTAAGCTGTGAGCTTATCGTCGATACCTTCCACGTAAACCCCGTATTTTATGATATACTTTGGAAGCTCAAGGGACGCAAGCTCTGCTTTATCACCGACTGCCTCCCCGCAGGCGGTCTGCCCTACGGCGAATACACCCTCGGCGGCAGCAAGATTATCTACCGCGACATCGTTTGCAGACTCGAGGACGGCACCGTCGCAGGTAGCGTTCTGCACCTCAACAAGGGCGTTTGGAACGTAAAGACAAACTCAAATATCCCTCTCTGGGAGTGCGTCAACTGTGCTTCTCTTAACCCTGCTACCGTGCTCGGCATAGACAAGCAAAAGGGCTCTATCGAGGTCGGCAAGGACGCAGACATTATCATCACAGACGGTGAGTTTAACGTACAAAAAACAATAATCGGAGGTAACACCAAATATGAAGCTTAAATTAGCCGCAAAACTCGACCCTCAGTTTATCCCCATGGCTCTCGTTATCAGAGACATGAAGGCAAAGACCGCTGGCGACGGCATTGATATCGTTATCGGCGTTGTTCGCAGCAAGGGACAAACCACCACCTACAAGACCCGTATCTTCCCCGAAGGTACCGGCAGAGACCAAGAGAACTTTGACTTTGTAGAGCGTATCGTCAAGACCCTTTTGTGGGTTGCAGGCGGCTTTAAGGTCATCATCGCAGGCGCTCCCGTCGTAGGCAAGCGCATCGCAGAAGCATATACCGACAAGGGCTACCGTGACTTTGACCTCCACTTTATGGAGAGAGTTTACGAGACCAAATTTGAGGTCGAGGTCGTTGACCTCGCACACGCTCCCGTTGACTGCGGCGCGGCAGAAGCCATCGGCCGTCACCTCGACGGTTGCCGCATCGGCTTTGACGCAGGCGGCTCCGACCGCAAGGTCAGCGCTGTCGTAAACGGCGAGGCAGTTTACAGCGAGGAGGTCGTTTGGTTCCCCAAGCTCCAGAGCGACCCTCAGTATCACTTTGACGGCATTTATCAGGCTATGAAGACCGCCGCCGACCACATGCCCAGAGTAGATGCCATCGGCGTTTCCTCCGCAGGCGTTTATATCGACAACCGCATCATGGTTGCTTCGCTCTTCCTCAAGGTCAGCGACGGCGACTTTGACAAATACGTAAAGAATATGTACCTCGACGTAGCAAAGAAGCTCTCTAAGGACCTCGGCTACGACATTCCCATCGAGGTTGCCAACGACGGCGACGTTACCGCTCTCGCAGGCGCTATGGACTACGACGATAACAGCGTGCTTGGCATCGCGATGGGCACCTCCGAGGCAGGCGGCTACGTTGACCCTCAGGGCAACATCACCGGCTGGCTCAACGAGCTCGCATTCGTTCCCGTTGACTATTGCAAGGACGCTATGGTTGACGAATGGTCGGGCGACTACGGCTGCGGTGTCAAGTACTTCAGCCAGGACGGCGCTATCAAGCTCGCTCCTGCCGCAGGCATCGAGCTTGACGAAAAGCTCTCTCCTGCCGAAAAGCTCAAGGTTATCCAGGGTCTCATGAAGGACGGCGACCCCAGAGCTGCCGCTATCTACGAAACCATCGGCACTTACTTTGGCTATGCTCTTGCATACTATGCAGAGTTTTATGAAATCAAGCACGCACTCATCATGGGACGCGTTACCAGCGGCGAAGGCGGCGTAATCCTCTTGAACCGCGCTCAGGAGGTTCTCGATACCGAGTTCCCCGAGCTCGCAAAGACCATGCAGCTCCACATTCCCGACGAATCCAGCCGTCGCGTAGGTCAGTCCGTCGCAGCAGCGTCTCTCCCCAAGATTAAGTAATCGTTTATCAAAAAAAGCAACAGATTGATTTAGGTCAGTCTGTTGCTTTATTTTTATGATTTAAAGAGTGTTTTACTTAGCTCCGAGCTTTTTTAATATCCTGTATGAAACGCTGCATTCTCTCGTGCGTTTGAAAGACAGCGTGCATAGCAGACTGAAGACAAAAAGCACTGCAAAAAACACAAATCCCTCGCCTCCGTCGTCGGCAAGCTTTGCGTTTGTGAGATTAAACGCGGATAAAATACCTACACCGTCCCGTGTCATGCATTTGCATATCATACCGATATACAAAAGTAGCGGTATCTCGAGTGCGGCGAAAGGGTCAAGCACCCATTTAAGCAGACTGAACCTCATCAGCACCGCGGCGACAATCGGAGTGAGTAAAAACAAGACGAAATAGACGTAAGCTATTACAGTACCGAGATTTGCCGAATCGCCGAGCAGTAGGTTTGCGAGCATTAAAAACGCCGCAAAAACGCACGGAACCAAGACGTAGTATAACGCCTGAAAAAGCCATTTACGTTTCATTTGTTATAGCGTTCTACGTATCCGAGACAAAATTCGTCGAGCCCCGAAAGTGCAAGGTACGAGGCGTAGGACGACATCATTTTGTCCGACAGCGGATTGATGATGGCGGCGTCGAGCCCTGCATAGAGCGCCATGGCGAGAAATGCCGAATTCATTTCGTCACGGCAGGGGAGCCCGAATGAAATATTAGAAACGCCGAGAACGGTCTTTGCACCGAGCTCGGATTTGATTTTTTTGATGGTATCGAGCGTAATCTGAGGTCCGCCGTCGCCCATGCAGGCTGCGGTAGTCAGCGCGTCAAAGAGCAGCCTGTCTGTAGAGATACCTTTTTGAGCGGCGCGGTCTGCTATCTTGCTTGCGAGCGCATAACGACCGTCTGCCGTGGCAGGTATGCCGCTCTCGTCCATTGCGAGGCAGATAAGCGACGCGCCTGCGTCTGCGGCGACGTCGAGCACCGTGCCGAGAGAGCTCTCTGAGGCGTTTACGCTGTTGATAATCGGTTTGCCGTCGTAAACGGCTATTGCTGCCTTGATGGCGTCAACGTTTGACGAATCAATGACGAGCGGCAGGTCACAGACCTCTTGCACTGCTTTAACTGCCTTGGCGAGCAGGTCCGCTTCGTCCAGTCCTGCGACGCCTGCGTTGACGTCGAGAAGGTGTGCACCTGCGTTTTGCTGTGCGATTGCTTCGTTTTTGATATAATCAAAATTGCCCGTGCGATATGCTTCGGCAAGGGCTTTTTTACCCGTCGGATTGATACGCTCGCCGATGATAACGGGCATGGAGCCTATCTCCAGGACGTTTGACTTTGACGTGACTGTCATTGGCTGTCTCCTTTGCGTATCTCGCTGAAATTGGCTATTATGGCTTCGGCGATTTCGGGCTTATTCATGGTATAAACGTGTATGTTGGTGACGCCGTTTGCGATAAGGTCGATAATCTGAGACGAAGCGTAGGCAATGCCTGCCTGCTTCATCGAGGCAGGGTCGCCGCCGAATCTGTCAACTATCGACAAAAGCTTTGCCGGCAGGTTGCTGCCCGAAATGCTGACGAGGCGCTTGACCTGAGCCGCTGAGGTAACGGGCATAATGCCTGCCATGACGGGCAGATTGATGCCTGCGTCACGCATGCGGCTGAGGTAGGTGTATAGCAGGGTGTTGTCGAAAAATAGTTGTGTGATAAGGAACTCCACGCCTGCGTCAATCTTGTATTTTAGGTTATCGACGTCTTTTTTGATGCTGCCCGATTCGGGATGTCCCTCGGGATAGCAGGCGCCTCCGATACAAAAGCCCTTGCCCCTGATAAACTCGGCGAGGTCGGACGCGTGGTTGAAATCTATCAGCTTGGCGTCGCCTACGAGGTCGCCGCGGAGCGCGAGAACGTTTTGCACTCCGTTTGCCTTTAGCCTCTCGAGGTCGGCGGTGACGCTCTCTTTGGTAGCCTCGACGCAGGTCATGTGAGCGAGTGCCTCGACACCGCTTTGCTTGGCTATGCCTGCTATGGCGGCGGTCTTGTCGCGGTTGCCGCCTGCCGCTCCGCAGGTTACGCTGATAAACGCAGGCGAAAGCTTGGCAGTCTCAGAGACGATGGCCTCGGCTTTTTCGAGCACAGCGCCCTCCTTGGGTGGAAACAGCTCGCAGGATATATTTATTTTTTTGTTTGCAGCGATGTCGGAAATCTTCATTTTTTGGACGCCTCCGAATTAAAATATACACTATTATTTTACTACATATTTTTTGCAAAGTCAATCTAAAATGTTTGATTTAACGGCTTGAAAAAAGCGTTGTCGTGTGTTATAATGTTATCAATATCAATTATCAAAAAGTGGAGGCTCGTATGTATATTTCCGAAGAAATCCGCTATATAGGCGTAAACGACCGCAAAATCGACCTTTTTGAAGGGCAATATAAAGTGCCAAACGGCATGTCGTACAACTCGTACATGATACGCGACGAAAAAATCGCGGTCATCGACACGGTTGACCAAAACTTTACTCACGAGTGGCTCGACAACCTCGGCCACGAGCTTTTAGGGCGCAATCCCGACTATCTGATAGTTCAGCACATGGAGCCCGACCATTCGGCAAATATAGCAAACTTTCTAAAGATTTACCCCGAAACGACCGTCGTCGGCAACACCAAGACCTTTGCCATGATAGACAAGTATTTCGGCATGGATAAAATCAATCACGCGGTAGTGGTAAACGACGGCGACACGCTTTCGCTCGGCAAGCACACTCTCACCTTCGTCTTTGCGCCCATGGTGCACTGGCCCGAGGTAATGGTAACCTACGAATCGACCGAAAAAGTGCTTTTTTCGGCTGACGGTTTCGGCAAATTCGGTGCCACAGACGCAGACGAGGACTGGGCTGACGAGGCAAGGCGCTATTATATCGGCATCGTCGGCAAATACGGCGCGCAGGTTCAGGCTTTGCTCAAAAAAGCCGCTTCTCTTGATATCGCCACAATTTGCCCTCTGCACGGCCCCGTGCTCAAGGAGGACCTCGGATATTATCTCGGACTTTACAGCCTTTGGTCGTCTTATACCCCCGAGGCCGAGGGCATCGTGATAGCCTACACTTCGGTTTACGGCAATACCAAAAAAGCCGTCCAACTGCTCGAGGACAAGCTAAAGTCGGCAGGTGCGCCCAAGGTCGTCACCTACGACCTCGCCCGCTGTGATATGGCGCAGGCGGTTGCCGAAGCATTCAGATACAGCAAACTCGTTTTGGCTACCACGACCTATAACGCCGACGTATTTCCGTTTATGAGACAGTTCGTCGAGCATCTGACCGAGCGCGGTTATCAAAACCGCACCGTCGGCATTATCGAAAACGGTTCTTGGGCGCCTATGGCGGCTAAGGTTATCAAAAAAATGCTCGAAAACAGCAAAAACCTCACTTATCTGCAAAATAACGTCACCGTAAACGCGGCACTTAACAGCGAAAGCCGCGACGCCGTGCAGGCTATGGCAGACGAGCTTTGCCGCGAATACGTCGCACGCTCGTCCGACAGTGCCAATAAAAACGACCTCACCGCGCTTTTCCGCATAGGTTACGGTTTGTATGTCGTCACGAGCAACGACGGCAAGCAGGATAACGGTCTTATCGTCAACACGGTCACTCAGGTCAGCGACAATCCAAACCGCATTGCGGTCAATATAAACAAGGCAAACTACAGCCACCACGTCATAAAGCAGACCGGAGTGCTCAACGTCAACTGCCTGTCTGTCGAGGCACCCTTTGGCGTCTTTGAGAGATTTGGCTTTCAGTCGGGCAGGAACGTCAATAAGTTTGACGGTTGCGAAACGGTACGCTCTGACAACGGGCTCGTGATACTGTCTCAGTATATCAACGCGGCGTTTTCGCTCAAGGTCGAGGACTACGTTGACCTCGGCTCGCACGGTATGTTTATCTGTTCCGTCACCGAAGCCCGCGTCATGAACGACAAGGAAACCATGACCTACACCTATTATCAAAAGAACGTCAAGCCAAAGCCTCAGACCGCAGGCAAAAAGGGCTGGGTTTGCAAGGTTTGCGGCTATATCTACGAGGGCGAATCTCTGCCCGACGATTTTGTCTGCCCGCTCTGCAAGCACGGCGTGGCTGATTTTGAGCCGATAAAGTGATGGAACACAGTCACAATCACACATTTCAGTGCTCGAGCTGTCAAAAAGAGCCTACGGGGCATATCAACGTTCAGCGGTTTATCGCAAGGCTCGACCGTCACTACGCGTCGGGCGACCTCGCAGGCGCAGGCGAAACGCTCAAGGTCTGGGAAGCTGAAGCTATATCTCTCGGCGACGACCGCGGATTGCTGTCGGTGCTGAATGAACAAATCGGCTATTCGCGCCGCGTGGACGACAAAGACCTCGCCATGCACGCCATAGACGGTGCACTGTCGCTGATAGACTCGCTGTCGCTGTCAAACCACGTTTCGGGCGCTACGATACTCATAAACGCCGCCACGACCTACAAGGCATTCGGCAGTGCCGACAAAGCCATGCCGATATACGACAGGGCGCAAAAAATATACGACGCCGAGGGCATGATGGCAAAATACGAGTACGCCGCACTGCTCAACAACAAGGCGTCGAGCCTCTGCGACCTCAAACGCTATGACGAAGCCGAAAAGTGCTATCTTTCGGCTATCGACATACTAATAGCCGAGGGTGCGCACGACGGCGAAATCGCAGTCAGCTATATCAACCTCGCACACCTTACCTTTGACCGCGACCACACGGCTTACGCCGAGACCGAGGCGCTTATCGACAAGGCTTGGGAATATATAAACAGCGAAAGACAGCCTCACGACGCAAATTACGCGTTTATTCTCTCAAAGTGCGCGCCGTCCTTCAGATATTTCAAGCGCACGGCGGAGGCTGAGGTTTGCGAAGAAATCTCGCGCGAAATATACGGCGGTGACAGAGCATGAAGGGCATGGAATTATCCCGTGCGTTTTACGACGAGTACGGCAAGCCGATGATAGAGACCGAGTTTGCCGAGTACAAGGGCCGCATAGCTACCGGCTTGGTAGGTCACGGTTCCGAATGCTTCGGCTTTGACGACGACGTTTCGCTCGACCACGACTACGAGGCAGGGTTTTGCATCTGGCTCACCGACGAGGACGACAGGGAGTTTGGGTTTAAGCTTTTTAGGGCGTATTCGCGCCTGCCGCAGGAGTTTATGGGCGTCAAATGCAGACAAAAGAGCATGTTCGGCGCCGACTGCAGGGGAGTAAAGACGATAAAGGAGTTTTATTCGTTTTACACCGGTACGGGCGACCTGCCTGCTACAAACCGCGCGTGGCTTGCTTTGCCCGACTTTTACCTCGCCGAAGCAACTAACGGAGAGGTGTTTGACGACCCGCTCGGCGAATTTACGCGCATCCGAGAGGGACTAAAGGCTATGCCGGAGGACGTCAGACGCAAAAAAATCGCCTCCTGCTTTTTCGGCATGGCACAGGCAGGACAGTACAATTATTCGCGCTGTATCAGGCACGGCGAGACTGCCGCTGCCGCAGTCGCGGCGCTCGAATTTGTCAAGAGCGCGTCGCAGGCGGCGTTTTTGCTGAGCAGACGGTACGCACCGTACTATAAATGGCTTTTCCGTGCGCTCCGCACGCTTGACGCAGATCTGTGCGCAAGGCTCGAGCGCATCGCCTCCGCACCTGCAAACGCCGCGGAGGATATAGAGGCTGTTTGCGCTGCTCTTTTGTCCGCCGCCGTGTCTCAGGGTCTCTGCGCACAGCCGCAGGACTACCTCGAGCCTATCGCTTACGCCATCAACGATACCGTCACGGACGGCGACCTCAGGAACCTGCCCATCATTTTGTAAAAAACAAGTTCGCTTGTTAAAAAATATTATTTTTGGAGGATTTACTCATGAAAAAATGGAGATGCACCGTATGCGGAGAGATAGTAGAATCTCCCGTCAGACCCGACAAATGCCCCCTTTGCAAAGCCCCCGGCGAAAAGTTTGTAGAAGTCGTTGAAGACGAGCTTAGCTGGGCAGCCGAGCACGTAGTCGGCGTCGCAAAGGACGTTCCCGCAGAAATCAAAGAAGGTCTCCGCGCCAACTTTAACGGTGAGTGCTGCGAAGTAGGTATGTACCTCGCCATGTCCCGCGTAGCCGCTCGCGAGGGCTATCCCGAAATCGCCGAGTATTGGAAGACCGCCGCTTTTGAGGAAGCAGAGCACGCCGCCAAGTTTGCAGAGCTCCTCGGCGAAGTCCTCACCGACTCTACCGAAGAAAACCTCAAAATGCGTGTCGCAGCCGAAAACGGCGCTACCGCAGGCAAAACCGAGCTTGCCAAGATGGCAAAGGCCGCCGGTCTCGACGCCATCCACGACACCGTGCACGAAATGGCTCGTGACGAAGCAAGACACGGCAAGGCATTTGCAGGCATACTCAAGAGATATTTCGGCAAATAAGCATAGTGCTTGCAATATATATATATATATATATAAAAACAGCACTTTTTAGCACCAAAACAGCATAGTCATTACGAGAGAGCTTAGCAATAAGTTCTCTCTTTTTTGTGTCAAAAAAGTGGCAATCACAAGCTTTGGAAAAGTCAAAAGTGGCGGCACTGCCAAAAATCAAGCGCATTATATCGCAAAAGACTTGATTTGTAAGCGCTTATAGAGTGAACAATTTGCAAAAATCAGCAAAAATAAAGCAGCATTATCACTTGTTGATCATTTTGAAAGATAAATTGCAAACAACGCTTGACTTTTATTAACTACTATGATAAATTAAAATGAATAAATGTTAAAAATAGGCTTGACAACTAAGAATGAAATTGAGATACTTTTAGTAAGCACAATAATACACTTTTTTCAAAACGTATTGTACTTTAACTCGTATTTTCTATTTAGTTCTCGCGCTATCTTTCGTATTAGCTATACTATTTAAAGGTGAAAAAATGTTAAAATCAACCAATCTCAAATCGAGCAACAAGTGGTTCAAAACTTTAATTTTGGCATCCGTGGCAACGGTTATCGTTTTTACGGCTGCTCTGATAACGTATGCCTATTTTGCAACGAGGGTCTATGTTTATACCGATGACGGTAGCAAGCATACCTTTCAAATGGGCATGGAGCTCAACACCTTTTTTGACGAAATCAACAGTACCAACACTACCAAGGTCGCAGACGGCACCAATCTCGGCATAGTATGCACTGATACCGAGCACACCGCCAGCAGCGACATCGTTACCGTTGACGGCGTCAGCTATTACGTTTACAAATCAAGCGCGGAATGGGGCTCTGCCAATAACCCGTATATTATTTCCAAAAAAGCACATTTACTCAACCTTTATGTTTTGCAAAACTGCGGATATCTCGAGCAGCGTATAGCAGGCGTTACCGAAGCGGACATACCTTACTTTCTCGTCTGCAACCCTGACGGCTCTGCGGTATCTATCGACTGCACCGATACTGTCAGCGAACCTATCGGCAACGAAAAATACCCGTTTGTTGGATACGTCGGCGGTGCGTTTAAGGACAGTACCATCACCATCGCAGGCAAATCGAGCACACAGTCGGTCATTTACAACGCCACGGTTCAGACCGAAGAGGACGTTATCGACGTCGGACTTTTCGGCCATATCGGCTACGTCAAGGACGGCGCCATTTCGAGCGAAAACACCTTTACCGGCACGGTTTCTACAGTTCGTGATTTGCTTTTGTATGACGTAACGGTTAAAGTCGCCGCGCCGTCTATACTCGACAAAATCGCAGACGCTCTCGCGACGCACCTTTTTGCTTACAGAAAGTATGACTCCAACGGTGATGCTGTTGACGTCGCAGACGTACAAATCCCTCACGAAAACCACCACATCGGCATCCTTGCAGGCCACGTAGAGTTAGGCACGGTCGAATACATCAGCGTATATTACAGCAGTGACGACGTTCCCGCCATTGACGTTCAATACGTAAACCCGTCTCTTACGGGCAACTTTAAGTCGGTCAGCGGCATTTTGGGCTTTTGTTACGAAATGAACTCTGCACAGTCCGACGGTACGGTCACTATCGGCGGCATCAACAACGATGATATACAAATAAGCAACGGTGGCGAAGGCACAGGTGGCGGATTAGAATCCGGCACGGGCCGTGGCTACGTCACTGCCGCAGAGGTTTACGAGGCGTACAAGGACAACGGCAAAATCGTCAAAGTCTTGTCTGACGATGGCAAGGGCACGGTGCTAAAGTATGGATTATTGGTAAACTTTTATTACGACGGCACCAATACGAGTCTGACGCTTTCGGATGGCAGAACCACCGTTTCAATAGCAAGCGACTATCAGTCCATCATTACAACTACGACGTATTCTAACTTTTTCGGCGGTACGGCGACGTACTCGGAAACGTGGCAAAACTTTATCATTCACGACGTAAGCACCACCAACAAGAGCCAAGAGTACCTTTATTACGACCATAGCGGCAACGTAGCTTATGCTACTCAGTCTCAGATAGAAAAAACCGGCGTTTCGTTGAAATACGCTGCAAAGGCGGAAAAAGACTCCGACGGCAACATCGAGTCGTTTACCTACCTATGCACTCAGTACGAGCGTAGCCGTATCGTCACGGGCACGCAGATTACAAACCGTTTTTATTTCTACGACGGCGTATTTACCTTTGCTCTTTCGGACGCGACCGACACTATCGAGTCAACCTGGCAGGATGACAAAGCAGACACCATCACCGTAGGTTTGGACAGCGACAGCCAGTGGACGCAGGACCTATCGGGACTGCCAAACTCGGTTGTTGCATTCATCAAGCCAATTAAATCAGTCGATGAGTTGCAATCTGGCAAGCAGATTTTTATAGCATATAAGGACGGCGATTCGTACAATATCGTTACTCTCGAAGGCAACAGCACTTATACCTCCGGCGGCGGCGACAACGCCGTAACCACGCCCAAAACCACCCTCTCGCTCGCCGACAGCACCTTGACGTCAATGATCAGCACGTCGCTGAAGAACGGTACCCTGAGCTTTGTCCCCGAGAATGCAACCACCACGCTCGAAACGTTAAATGACGAATGGGGAGATATACAGATATTAAACCTCGGCACTGCGTCGAGCTCGGTTATGACGCTTGACGAACTCAGAAACCATTATCAGGTCAAGGTCAGTTTCCAAGCACAGAACCCATCTCAGGGATACTACGAGGACGACGGTACTACCGCCATCCCCGAATCAGCCGTTGCGGTTCTCGAGGCAAATGCAAAAGCGGATTCGACCTCACAATATTATGCCATCACCAGCGTTTCGGAGATTATGAGTGACAGCTCGTACGGCTCGAGCTTTACTTTCTTTACGCTCGTCGGTTCTGCTACCGTCAATATCAATAACGCAAAAACCGCGGTAGATAATAACAATAGCACCTATTACGATTTAAATGACAATATCGTCAGCGCTTCCGACATCCAAAGCGCTATCAATACGAGAAACAATAAATACCTCGCGCGCGGCACCTCAAACGGTAAAGATAATACCGAAATCCCAAACAATGCTAACGTGAAAAGCGCAATCAGCACGATAAACGGCAGATATTTTTGGGTCAACGGAGTATCCATTTCTTCGTCGGCTCCGTATATGACCTTGACCGATTCGTCAAAGACTGCGGCACTAAGCGATATTATCACGGGAACCTATTACTATAATTCCAATGAATCCGCGGCAATAGGCTCTTCATATACATCGACGCTTAATAGCCTGTCATCCAGTGCATCGGCATATACAGATACAAGACAATATACGTTTACGGAGTTTTATTATTTCAATACGCGTCGTACTTCCGTGAGAATATACTATGAGTTTTATAAAGTCAGTGGCAATTCAATTAGTTCTGTATTGAAAAACAATTACACATCATTGTTTGCAACAGAAGCAGATGACAGAGTTAATTCTTTGTTAGGTGCGAGAACAAGTCAAAATGGCATAACATATTGCACCTATAATAACGTAACCCTGCCTGTTCTATATGAGTATGATCGTGATTATTACACGGCGTGGTCTCGAAACTACGGCAACGATTATGTTTATGATGGCAGCGGAACAAAGGTTATAAGCAGTGGCAGCACCCTTCAGTTTACAGCCAATTACACGCAATCGTTTAATATCATTTATCAGAATATCCTCGGCAGCGGTGATAATTACACATTAAACGGTGTAACGAGCTCTCACATTTGCACAAGCGTCGCTCGCCAAGGCTCTGCCAAAGTATCGACTACGGCAAAGTGGAATGATAAAACCATTTTTGGCACAGACCACGATTTGTATTCGTGCACGTTTAACGGCACAAGCTATACTAACTGTATATTGATCGTGCGGTACGTACTTGACGGTACATTCGTCCGAACGTTAACGGGTAATGGTTTACAGTATTCTTTTTACAACGGATCTTCTTTTACAAGCGCGGGTACAGTGAGCGAAGCCTCTGGCAGAACATATAAAGTAAACGGTACTGCACGTCAGCTATACCGTGATGGTACTCACCTCGGATTTTGCATATACAACTTTAAATTAGACGGCATACTGCTCGAAAGTCTGACCGGCACGGGTCTGTCATATTCAGTCGTCGCTCCGGACGGCAGCGTCCTGAACTGGAACGGTGAGTACACCGAATGGAATATCGGTCAAACCGTATCGGCAGACGGTATAACCTATAGAATTTACCGTGGAACAGACGGCAGACTCGGAGTCCGCGCCGCAAACCAAACCATAGACGGCATTTTATTGCAAACCCTAACGGCTAACGGCTGCGTATGCTCGGTAGTTAACGGTTCAACCAATGCACAACTTAGCACGATGAGCAATTCCGCCACATTCTCCAATACGGGTGAAACGATATCCGTCAATAATAAAACCTATACAATCTGGCGTAGCTCGGACAACAAGCTGGGCATACGCTTGGTTAAGGAAAAAATCGACGGCATTATTGTTCAGACCCTGACCGGCACGGGCGTTGTATATTCGCTCGTCAATTCGTCAAGCAAGACCTCACTCGGCTCTGCAAGCAGGACGTTTACCAAAGTGTCGGGCACTAACGTCAACGTTGGCGACGTTACGCACAGCATAAGAACCGTCACCGTTGACGGCGTTGCGCATCAGGTATATAAGAGCGGCAATTATTACTGCATCCGTCTTGCCAACATCCAGACCGACGGCTACTTTGTTTCATACGTTTACCCCGGCCAAGCTACGAACTACAAGCATTACGATCAACAGGGCAATGAAACAGTCCATTCTGCTCCTATGCAAATCCCGGGCGTTACTATTTCGCTGTCCAACGGTACTACGACAAAAAATTATAACCTTTACGTGCGTGACAACCACCTTAGCATTCAGCTGATACACATCCAAACCGATCAAACGTTTAATTATCAGTTCTGGCACGATGGAAATGCCGCAAGCTCAGCTCAGCCTTATTACCTCAGAATACTCCGCAGAGCTTACAGCGTCGGCTCGTCAAAATTCAGTATCATCTGCGCTACCGATGCAAGAGTAGCCAATACCGAAGACAACAGGGATGATTTCGGCACCACTTTTGTTCCCTGCCGTTCACTTACCAACAGCAAGGACTGCTCGGTTATCCTTAACGGCGACGGTACGGCTTATCTGCAATATACGGTAAACGGCGAAACGCGTTACCTGTCGTATAGCACGAGCGGCGGATATTTTACTACCGCAAGCGATCAAAACTCCACTACAAGGCTGTATCTTTTTACGGTTGAAGGTACTCATGACGCCACCGCAGGCGAAAGAGTCGTGCCTCTTGCAGGCACCACGGTCGCAACCTACGAGGCAGACAAGTACGTTTTGTGGCCTGATAACGTCTATTACAGCGACGACAGCACCACAACGGCTTACAAAGCAAGCACGGTTAATACAAACTACAGTTATTCCACCGACACGACCTATCACATCGTAAGCCTTGCTTCGCTGCAAACGTTAAAATGGAATAACAAGAGTGGCAACGCAATCACATACAGCGATATGTATAAGGTGTTTTCATTAGGCGACGGCATTTCGCAGATAAACATGGTTAATCTGTGGAATGGTAACACCGGTACCATACTGGGTCAGGACGAGTACGTTAAGGCACCTATCGGCACCACCGGTGAGGAAACGTTTATACCCACGGGCTGCGTAGCGTTCAAGGTTACTACATCCGGCGAACACTATGTGCGTGTTATTGTGGCTGTCCCCGTAACCGAATTTTATTATGGCATGCAAATTGCCGGTGCATATCAAAACCCCACGGCGATTAGTGGCGACGGCTTGGATTATTCCAAGGACTATAATTTCTGTATGTGGAAGATAACGGAAACCACGTCAGGCTCATTCCAATTCTCTCCAGACAACTGCTATGCCTCGTTTGAGCTTCCTCGCTCTACCCCGTTTAAGGAGAAAGAGGACTTTACGGGATATTACTCCAACATTTCGGGCAACGGCAATTCCGCATACGGAGAATATGTCAAAAAGTATATCAACATCACCATGAATGGCAACACGTACCGCGCTTATCTCAATGGTGACGAGGTACTCGTGGCATATCAGTTCAAAGCAAGCGACGTCGGCGTATATCTGCTCGGCTCCACTCAGGATTGCCGCATAGTATATTTCTCTGCCGATTCCACCGCGAGCAGCGGCAAAGACGGTGTCAACAACTACCGTATGGGCACGATAGACTTTGTTTACGACAACGGCTATGACAGCACTGCCGCTACCAAAATCCTCACCACGCGCGATGGCGATACTACTATAGACGGCGTTTACGATTATCAAAACTACTATTACCCTTCGCTTTGTATCGCCTTTACCGACAATGCAAACACCGCCGTCGAGGTTTTGACAGGAGACACTGACACAGGTGGCAACGGATATGCAAACATAAACGATTTTGCATTCTGTGTCCGACGAAAACGAACTCAAAGCGCATCCGGTATAGATTGGTACGCGATAGGTGGCACCCAAGTATCGGGTGGCATAACCGACGCGGCATATATCAGGTTTTCAAACTATTCGCTCGATAGCGACAGCATAACAAGAGGCGCCGACCGACTGCGGTAGCCGACGTAAATACTCAAGAGATATTTCGGCAAATAAGCAAAGTGCTTGCAATACATAGAAAAACAGCACTTTTTAGCACCAAAACAGCATAGTCATTATGAGAGAGCTTAGTGATAAGTTCTCTCTTTTTTGTGGCAAAAAAGTGGCAATCACAAGCATTAAAAAAGCCAAAACCGGCGGCACTGCCAAAAATCAAGCGCATTATATCGCAAAAGACTTGATTTGTAAGCGGCTTTTGGGAAAATTGCTGTTGTTTTTCTTGCGCCGGGTTGACGATTTGAAAAACTACTGCTATAAGCGGCAAAACACAAAAGGCAATTGACTTTTTCGCACTGATATGAT
>DCHM01000036.1:0-1563 GCA_002314835.1 Clostridiales bacterium UBA1752
TCGTTATCCGCTTTATGCCAAATCGCTACAAGGCTCGGATGCACTCTCTGCGTAGAGGATCTGCCACGCACCTGCCTCGGCAACTGCAGTGACGAAATACTCGATCTGATCAGTGCAGACTCCAATCTCAAAGTTTGCTTTGACGTCAACCATCTGCTGAATGAAGGCACGTTTGATTTTTTGCACAAAGTCAAAGACAAACTGCAGACCCTGCATATTTCGGATTATGACTTTATCGACGAAAAGCATTGGCTCCCCGGCGAAGGTAAAATAGAATGGTACAGGTTATACGACGAGCTTATCAATATCGGATATACAGGCCCGTTTATGTATGAGGTTTCCACGGCACAACAGGTAAAGCTTATCACACGCTCGCGAGAGCTAAATGCAACAGATATAAAAAACAACTTTAACGAAATTGCGGCAAAAAATCCGCTGACAAAAATATGAAAAAGCCGATATGCCTTTTATTGACGATAATAATTTGCGTTATGGTAGTGCCGGATATGACTATTGAATCTTGTGCCAAGACAAGCAAACTGACCGTGGGATATATCCCACTTGACAACCGTCCCGTTAATTATCAGCGCGTGCAATGGCTCGCAGAATCGGTAAATATCGAGCTACTTACACCTGAAGAAGAGCTATTCCGCACAGCGCTTGACAATATGCCGCCAAACTCAGACGGCAGCAAGCTCGGCAACCGTCCCAAGCTACTCGAATGGCTTAAATCAACCGAAGGTAAATGTGATTACTATATTATTTCGCTCGACCAAATGCTGTCAGGCGGTCTCGTTGGTTCGCGGTGGTACAAAAACACCGACCTCACGTTTGAGAAATCCGTATGCGATTATATAGCGCAGTTATCTCAAAAATACCCCATAGTCCTTTTTGATACCGTTATGAGACTGGCGAGCACGTCTGGCTTTGACGGCTACGGTATTAACGAGTACAACGCCCTTAGAACATACGGTTCAAAAGCGCGCAAAATATTAAGCGGTGACAATCTTACTATTGATAATATTATTAAGGGTTATAAATACGGCACAAACGGCGCTTTGATTTCTACCACTTTGTCATCAACGGCGATTGATAATTATATTGCGTCGCGCTCTCGTAAGCTAAAGCTCATAGATTATCTACTCAAAAACTGCGCGTCAAACCTCGATTACTGTTTTATCGGTGTTGACGATTCGTCACCAAACACCTCTATACAGACAAACGAGATTGCTTATATAAAGCGCCTTATCGGTACAAACGGCAATATAGCCGCCGCTACAGATGAATTCGGTATGATGGGCATAGCGAGGGTTTTGTCGAGTTACTACGGCGGCGCAGACGTCACGGTAGAGTATTACGGAGGAGGCGAAAATCAAATCGCCGACTCTTATGATTACGATACTCTCAAAAACGCGATGAACAGCAAGCTGCAATCACTCAAATGCAACGTTACAAATGATAATAAAGCACTAAAGGTTTTGATATATACAAAGTGCAACAATTCGACCGCTACCGCAAACAGCATTATTGCTAAAGCAAAACAATATATCAGTCAAGGTTGCG
>DCHM01000036.1:1648-14659 GCA_002314835.1 Clostridiales bacterium UBA1752
TATTCAAGCTGGAACACTGCGGCAAACTCTTTGGGCCTCGGCTTTTCAATGGCTATTGCGAGGTATTTGTATTTAAACAATGCAAAGTACGTGACTCAGGACAGCCACATCGGTTTTATCAAAACAATGACATTTGCATATATCAAAGACATCAGTTATAAAAACTGCGGTTTTAGAATAGAAGACGCAAAGTCAACAGCCAAAAACGGGTTTATCTATATGCAAAACAAGATAAACTCATCGCCTGTCGTCACGAGTTTAAACCCATATACGACTGTAAAATGTTCTAATGTGGTTTGCTCAGATTACGTTTACCCGTGGAATAGGACGTTTGAGATGGTTTGCAAGATAGCCGTTGACGATGTCGAGCACATATCTGGAGATATAGACGGCGACGGACGCGTCGGCATGCTCGACTACGTAATGGCAAAACGTATATCAGACGGCAAGTACTCCCCGAGCAATACTCAAAAAAACGCAGCCGACACCGACGGCAACGGCAACATCAACTCCAAGGACTGTGATAACATCAAAAAGGCAATACAAAAGAGGAGCTAAGGCTCCTCTATTTTTTATTCTTTTTCATATCAAGCCATGATTGCAATATTATCTGGGCTGACAGAGTATCTATTAGTCCCCTGCGTTTGCGGCTTTTGGTGTCCGAAATATTCATATAAGTATATGCTTCTACAGTTGTGAGCCTTTCGTCCATCATCTCAAAAGGCAAGCCTGTGGCAGCACTTAGCATTTCTGCATATCTCGTGCATCTGTCCGCTCTGTGCCCTTTTGTGCCGTCCATATTGACAGGACATCCTACCACTATATATTGTGCTCCGAGCTCTTTGAGCTTGATAGCCGACTTTGCCACCGCATCGTCCATGCCCGTAATCTTTATCATACCCTGAGGTGATGCCAATATTTCATCCGGGTCGCACGAGGCAAATCCCGTGCGCGCATCGCCAAAATCTATACCAACTACTATCATATAACCTCTTTTTACATTTTTATACTATGACTATACCACCGTATTACTATTGTGTCAAGATAGCATTTTGCACACATAGAGCAACGATTTAAGGCTCAAAACGCAGCAAAAATATTTTTATTTTGTCTATTTTTTACCCTTGACAAACAACAATATATAGTTTATTATTAATCACGATAGCACAATATATAGAGGTACGGTTATGATATTCGGAGGGCTACGCAAACTCACGTTGCTCGATTTCCCCACAAAAACGGCTTGCACGCTGTTTACCAAAGGTTGCAACTACCGTTGCCCTTTTTGCCACAACGCATCGCTCGTTACGCATACTGAAGATGCAGAGCAGATAGACAGTGCCGAGGTCATTGCCTTCCTCAAAAAACGCATAGGCGTACTTGACGGTGTAGCCATCACAGGCGGTGAGCCGCTGATGTATAACGAGCTGTACGATTTTATCAAAGAGGTCAAATCTCTCGGTTTCCTCGTAAAACTCGATACCAACGGCAGCTTTCCCGACAGATTAAAGCGCTTGATAGACGACGGCTTGCTCAACTACGTAGCTATGGACATCAAAAACTCGAGAGAGCTATACGACGTTACTATCGGAGTTACTGGAATGCTAGCAAAAGTGGAGCAGAGCATCGAAATACTAAAAAACAGCAGCATAGATTACGAGTTCCGCACCACGGTCGTCAACGAGTTTCACGACCCGAGCGTTTTCGCAGACATAGCACAGTGGCTACAAGGCGCAAAGCACTATTACTTGCAGGTATTTACCGATTCGGGCGACCTTATTGGCAAAGGCATGCACGCCATGAGCAAAGACGATATGCTGCTGTCACTTAACAATGCAAAAAAATATATTCCGCAGGCAGAAATACGCGGAGACATGAAATAAGGAGCAAAACAATGTATCAGGTAAAAAAGAGAAACGGCTCTGTCGCAGAGTTTGACATCACCAAGATTTCCGGAGCTATTACGCTCGCATTTGAGGCACTCGAAAAGCAGTATAACCCCTCGGTTATCGACTTTCTCGCTCTCAAAGTAACGGCAGATTTTGAGAACAAAATTAAAGAGGGCTTTATTGCCGTCGAGGATATTCAGGACAGCGTAGAAAACGTCCTCGTCCAAGCCGGATATGCAGACGTTGCAAAGGCTTACATTCTTTATCGCCGTCAGCGCGAAAAGATGCGTAACATGCAGTCAACATATCTTGACTACAAGTCCACGGTTGATCAGTATCTCAAGATGAATGACTGGCGCGTAAAAGAAAATTCTACCGTCACTTATTCCGTCGGAGGTCTTATACTCTCAAACTCAGGTGCAATCACGGCTAACTATTGGCTCTCCGAGATATACGATGACGAAGTCGCAAACGCTCACCGCAATGCCGACATTCACCTCCACGACCTCAGCATGCTGACAGGTTACTGCGCAGGCTGGTCGCTCAAGCAGCTCATTAAAGAGGGTCTCGGCGGCGTCACCGGCAAGATTACCTCCGCACCTGCAAAGCACCTCGCTACTCTCTGCAACCAGATGGTTAACTTCCTAGGCATTATGCAGAATGAATGGGCAGGCGCTCAGGCTTTCTCTTCCTTTGATACTTACCTCGCTCCTTTTGTAAAAAACGACAATCTCTCTTACGACGCAGTTAAAAAGTGCATTGAGAGCTTTATCTACGGTGTAAATACTCCGTCCAGATGGGGCACTCAGGCGCCTTTCTCCAACATCACACTTGACTGGACCGTTCCCAACGACCTTGCAGAGCTCAACTGCATCATCGGCGGCAAAGAAATGCCATTTAAATATAAGGACTGCAAAGCCGAAATGGATATGGTTAACCGTGCCTTTATCGAAACGATGATAGAGGGCGATGCCAACGGACGCGGATTCCAGTATCCTATCCCTACGTACTCTATTACGCGTGACTTTGACTGGTCTGATACCGAAAATAACAAGCTCCTCTTTGAGATGACCGCAAAGTACGGCACACCTTATTTCTCCAACTACATCAACAGTGATATGGAGCCCACCGACGTTAGGTCTATGTGCTGCAGACTGCGCCTCGACCTCAGAGAGCTTCGCAAAAAGTCAGGCGGCTTCTTTGGCAGCGGTGAGAGCACCGGCTCTATTGGCGTCGTCACTATCAATATGCCCCGTATTGCTTACCTCTCTAAAACTCCCGAAGAGTTTTACAAGCGCCTCGATCACCTCATGGACATTGCGGCTCGCTCGCTCGATACAAAGCGCAAGGTTATCACCAAGTTGCTCGAAGAGGGTCTGTATCCATACACAAAGAGATACCTCGGCACGTTTGACAATCACTTTTCAACTATTGGTCTTGTCGGCATGAACGAGGCTTGCCTCAATGCTTGCTGGCTCAAGGACGACCTTACTCACAAGGACGCTCAGGAGTTTACAAAAGACGTTCTCAACCACATGAGAGAGCGCCTGTCTGATTATCAGGTCAAGTACGGTGCCCTCTTTAACCTCGAAGCAACTCCTGCCGAATCAACCTCGTATCGTCTCGCAAAGCACGACAAAAAGCATTATCCCGACATTGTTACAGCCAGCGAAGGTGCCGACGCTACTCCTTATTATACTAATAGTTCTCATCTCCCCGTAGGCTATACTGACGATATTTTTGCAGCTCTTGATATACAGGACGACCTGCAGACGCTATATACCTCCGGCACGGTATTCCACGCCTTCCTCGGTGAAAAACTACCCGACTGGCGCTCTGCCGCAAAGCTCGTCCGCAAGATTGCCGAAAATTACAGACTGCCTTATTACACCATGTCTCCTACTTACTCGGTATGCAAGAACCACGGCTATATCGCAGGCGAAATCTACGAATGCCCCGAATGCGGCGAAAGAACCGAGGTTTACAGCCGTATCACAGGCTATTACCGCCCCGTTCAAAACTGGAACGTCGGCAAGCGCGAAGAGTTTGAACAAAGAGTGGAATACAACGTTGATACCGCTCTCAACAAAAACGTTGACGGCCGTATGGATAACGTATGCAAATGCGATAGCAAAACCGCAGTCGATGTCGAAGGTAAAAAGCTGATACTCTTTGCAACTCGCACCTGTCCTAACTGCAAGCTTGCCAAAAAGTTCCTCGACGGTGCAGGCATTGCATACGACGTCGTTATAGCTGACGAAGACGCTGCAAAGGCAGAAGAATTCGGCATCCGCCAAGCTCCCACTCTCGTAGTTATCGAAAACGGAGCTATGCAAAAGATTGTCAACGTCTCCAACATTCGCAAATACATTGACGAAAACAGCTGATTATGTACGATATTGTTATTATAGGTGCAGGACCTGCAGGTCTTACCGCCTCAATATACGCTCGCAGAGCCGGAAAGTCGGTTTTGCTTTTAGAAAAAGAAAACTTCGGAGGACAGATTACACAGTCTCCCAAAGTTGAAAATTATCCTGCCTTCTGCGAAATCAGTGGCACGGAGCTCGCCGACAAAATGCTCGACCAAGCTACCAATCTCGGTGCTGACGTTGAGCTTGACGAGGTAACCGGCATACAAAAAACCGATAAAGGTTTTACAGTAAAAGGCGAAAGAGCCGATTATGACTGCAAGGCAGTAATCCTTTCCACCGGCTCAAAGCACCGCACTCTCGGGCTCGACAACGAGCAAGAGCTCGTAGGCAACGGCATTTCGTACTGTGCAGTATGCGACGGTGCGTTTTATGCAGGACAGACAGTCGCCGTTATCGGCGGTGGCAACTCTGCTTTGCAGGATGCGGTATTGCTGTCGGAAAGATGCAAAAAGGTTATAATTGTTCAAAACCTCTCTTTTCTTACGGGTGAAGAAGTCCTGCAAAAAAAGCTAAAGTCCCGCGATAACGTCACAATCATCGTTGACAACATAGCAAACAAGCTGATAGGCACCGAGGCCTTGACTGCGCTTGAAATCAAAAATACCATTACCGGCGAGATAACCACTCTGACTGTTGACGGAGTATTTGTAGCTATAGGTCAAAAGCCCGAGAACGAGCCTTTTAAGTCAAACGTTGACGTAAACAACTATGGATATATCGTTGCAGACGAAACCTGTGTTACCAAAGACAAAGGCATATTTGTCGCAGGTGACTGCCGTACCAAAGGTATAAGGCAAATAACGACTGCTACGGCAGACGGAGCTACCGCCGCACTTGCCGCTTGCAGGTATATTGATTCACTCTAAAGCATAAAAATAAACCGGCAGATTGATTCTGCCGATTTTGATTAATTGATTAAAACAGCAATCCTTCGATAACCATTTTTACACCTATCAGTATCAACACAATACCGCCTGCAATCTGAGCCTTTTGTCTGAACTTTGAGCCCAAAAAGCTACCCATCTTTACACCGATAAATGACAAAGCAAAGGTTATCACACCGATGCAGGCGATAGCGACAAACATATAGGTATATGTCTTTGAGTCGAGCCTCAGCGATACGCCGACTGCCAATGCGTCTATACTGGTTGCCACCGCCATGGCAAACATTGTGCCAAATCCGAGAGATGCACTCTTGACGTCACATTCAGTATCTTTTGACTCCCTTATCATATTAATACCTATTATCGAGAGCAAAACAAAAGCTATCCAATGGTCAATGCTTTCAACTATGCTATTTGCCGAAGTCCCTGCGAGCAGATTGTATAAAAGGTCGATAAGCACGTATCCTAAAAAAGGCATTAGAGCCTGAAAGCCGCCAAACCACGTACCGACTATCGTCGCGCTCTTTGCATCGGCCTTTTGCATCGCCAGTCCCTTACACACCGATACGGCGAGGGCATCCATCGACAAAGATACTCCGAGCATAAATATCACTATAAAATCAGCAAACTGCACTTAAATCCCCCCAAAAAAGTTTGTGAAAACACTATAACACATACAGAACGAAAAGTCAATAATGAGGTACGACATGATAAAGCTAAATCCCGACGCAGAGATAGTTAAAATCGTAAAAGAAGGGCTCAAAAAAACAGGCGGCTACTGCCCCTGCCGCAGAGAAAAGACGCCTGACTACAAGTGTATGTGCAAAGAATTCAGAGATCAGATAGCAGACCCCGAGTTTGAAGGCTTTTGCCATTGTATGCTATATTATAAGACAAAAGACTAAAATAAAACTTGACATTGCAAAGCGTCTGTGATATTATACTAAGGTACGCTTACGGGGTGTGGCTCAGTTTGGTAGAGCGCTTGGTTCGGGACCAAGAGGCCGAAGGTTCAAATCCTTTCACTCCGATTAGAGAACACAGCTATTCCGTTGTGTTCTCATTTTTTAATATCTAAGTTTAAGGTGATAGAAATGTTTGAAGAGTACAAATACAGAGTCGAAGCACACTGCCACACAAACCCTGTTTCGGGTTGCTCGGAGATATACCCTGCCGATTTAGTCAAAAACTACAAAGAAAAAGGCGTTGACGCAGTTCTAATCACAAACCACTTTACACCCGACCTTAAAGACAGATTTACATCGGACGACAAGGCGCTCGACTTTTATTTTAACGACTACGAGCTCGCAAAGCAAGCAGGCGACAAGCTCGGCGTTGCAGTCTTGTGGGGCCTCGAAATACGCTTTACCGAAAATACAAACGATTATCTCTTGTACGGCATAGACCGTGACGACGCAAAGCAGGTGCTTGGTCTTTTGGGTGGAGGACTTTGCAATTTCAGACAGCAGTTCCATTCGCCACGTTCCATACTGATACAGGCGCACCCCTGCCGCAGCAATATCACCCCCATCGATCTTACGCTCGTTGACGGTATCGAAGCTTTTAATATGCACCCACATCACAACAGCCGCGTCGCTTTTGCCGCAAAGATAGCGCAGCAAAGCGGATTGATAACCACCTGCGGCACAGACTATCATCATTTGACGCACGAAGCCAGCGGTCTTATGTGCTTTAAGCGCATGCCAAAGGATAACTATGATTTTGTTACGCTATTACGTTCTAAGGAATACGTATTTGACATAAACGGTTTTACCGTCATCCCACCGCAAAAATGATATGTAAAAAGCAAGCCTTAAAAGGCTTGCTTTTTGTCTTTATTTGTCCTTTTTGTAAAATACGAATGCGACGATACATCCTATCAGTATAATGCATCCGCCGATAATCGCAAATATACTGTTGCCGCCAAAAGCAGAGCCGACGTTGGGGTCTGTTGCATACGAATCGCTCAATATCTGAGGACCGGCACCGACTATGGTGGCGGCTGCGGCGGCTGTTGCGGCTATCGTGGCAAAAGAGCGCCAATAGCGTTTGAGCACCGACTTTTTACCAACCGTTTGGCGCGCTTGGTCGAGCTCGAGTATGAGATCGTCCTGTACTCTGCCGATAGAATCAATTATAGCTTCTTTTTTCATAAACTGTAACCTGCACTTTCAAGATAATTTTTAAGCTTTGCTCTTACACGACTGAGCATAGTTTTGACCGAGCCGACTGACATACCCGTATAATCTGCGATTGTTTCGATAGAGTCAAAACGGTAATACCTACCGAGAAAAGCGACTCTTGCTTCATACCTCTCGCCGCGCAAAAACTCGTCTATCAGCCTATCCAATTCACCGGTAATGACTTCATCCTCGACTGACTTGCTGTCGGGGCATATATCATCCATTTCATCGTACGACAAACTGTACTCTGACTTGACACGCTTTTGGGCGTTTGTTTTGCGAAAGGCGTCTATCGCTATACGCCTCGCAATTTTGCCGAGATAAGCGGAGAGCGAATCGGGTCTGTTATCCGGCATGCTATTCCATGCCGCAAGATAAGTATCGTTCACAGCCTCTGCAGAATCATCGTAGTCGGACAAAACGTTGTATGCAATTTTTGATAGGTAAGACTCATACTTGGTTTGCGTCTCGGATATAGCCTGTTGACTGCGTTGCCAATACAAATCTACAATCTCTTTGTCAGTCATGTATTTTCCCTCTCTGCTATACAAGTCGTATAATATAGATAAAAGTTACAGTATTTTTTAAAAATGTCTGCCACCGCCACCGTGGCTATGACCTGACGAGCTGATATGACTGCTTCCTCCACGTGCACCGCTGTTGTTTGACGACTCTCTGCGCACTTTTGTAACGTTTGCATACATAAAAAGCTCGTTAGCACGAGTGAGCGTAAGCTTGCCGTCAACGTACTTAAATGCGTCAGTCGGCGGATTAAGCTTCATCTTTGATTTTTTAACCAAAACAATTATTAGGCCAACGATAAAACCTACAACGAGCGAAATATAAATATACTGTACGGGGAACTCCTTTGCAACTCCCGAACCGCCGGGCTCTCCCTGAGCCTTTTTGTACTCTGAATATGTAAAGTCTGCAACGCATACAGCAGCACCGTAATAATCGCCGCTATACATATATCCGTCTATGAGGTCAAAAAGTTTGTTTAGAGTTTTATCACCGTAAACGTATATTGCATATCCCGACGTAGAAACGTAGTATTCTCTATTTTTTATGTCTATTACAAAAACCAAACCGTCGTCTTTATATCCGTTGTAATCGTAATAGTCGTCTGCAAACTCCGCGATTGACGCAGGAGAAGTGCTGACGTATTGAGAGTAATCGCCGCTGACCGTAACAAACACGATATCCATATTTGTCTGCTCTGAATTGCGTGACAAATACTCGTCAAGCTTTGTATTCTCTTGCTCGGTCAAAAGGCAGGCATAATCGTTAACGTATGCTTTTTCGGTTGCAAAACACGATACGGCAGTCAATGACAACAGGATAACGAGCGTAATTGCGACAAAAATCTTTTTCATATTACTCCCTCTATCCCAGATAATATAAGACCGTAAGGACAGTCATCGTGATAGCCGCAGCTATGCCGCCGTATATCGCAATCCATTTAAAAAACATAGACTTTGAAACCGGCAGTTCACCTGCCATTTTGCCCGTCTGACCGTTAATGGCAAAGGTGTATTTTTTGTCCTTATACGTTGTGTTTAGTATCCAAACGGGGAATAGCGCGTATTGCACGTTTTTGATGCTGAAAGTAGTTTTACTGCCCGTATTGATAACGGACGAATAACCTGTGACCGTATTGCGTACGGTAGCTTCTATCGTGCGCTTTGCACGCGCAGTAGCCTTGTCTGTGCATTCGCCCGACTCTACGTCAAACTTGTCGGCAAAAAAACCGCTGAGATAAGCCGTCTTAAAGTCGACAGCCTCGTTATAATTAAAAGGTTCGAGTGAATCCATTAATTCGTCTTGCATCTTTTTTGAACCGTCAACAGGAACCTTTGCAAACGACAGGTCGCCCTCTCTGTTAACGAGGAAATGCGACGTCTCGGTATAAACGTATCTGCTGTCAGACCAATGCCGTGTGCGAGTACCGTCAAAGCTCATTTTGGCGTGAGCGTCGCAGCTAAAGAGCCAATAGGGAACGTATATACCTTTTATCTCATCAAGGTGATTTTGCTTGTAAAAAAGCTTTGGCAATAGCTTTTTGCCTTTGCAAAACTTATATAGCGCTTTTTTTGCCTGCTCTTTGTTTTGCTTAAAGGGTATAACCAAATCGGGCTTTAACGTGCCGGAGACCTTATCGGTGATAATAACGGGATTGTCGCAATACGGGCAATGAGTTGCAGCCATATTGTCGTCCCCTATTACTTCGCCGCCGCAGGATTGACAGATATAATGTTTCAATCCGTCATCCTCGGGAGTCCAAGCAGTACCCTCTGCCGCATCCCAGTGTATATCGTCATTATCACCTGAGGAATCGTTATACTCTTTTACAACCTCAACGTCAAACTGAGTGTCACAGTACGGACATATCAGTTTTTGTGCATCTGGGTCAAACTCTATCTTGCCACCGCAATTAGGGCACTTGTATTCAAGAACCGTTGCCATAATCAAGCATTAAACGGCTTGCCGCACTCGGGGCAAAACTTAGGTGCAGCACCTTGGGGCTTGTAACCGCAGTTCGGGCAAACAGAGATGGGCTTTTTTGCACCGCACTCAGAGCAGAATTTGCCTGTGTTTACTTTGCCGCAAGAGCACTGCCACGTATCACTCTCTGGCTTTGCTTTGCCGCATTCTGAGCAGAACTTGCCTGTGTTAATATGACCGCAAGTGCATTTCCATCCATCCTTAGGCGCTTCCTTGGCTTTGTTTTCAGCCGCCATGGCGTAATAGCTCTGAGCGTTTGCCATGCCTGCCATGTTATTACCCATACCCAAGCCGACAAATCCGTTAACCGCGCCGTTGGGGTTGTTGGCAGCTCCAACCATAGATTCGGTCTGTGCGTCAACGATAGCGGCGCCGGCCATACCTGCATCGCGTAGCATACCTCTGCGCTGTGCTTTGAGTATTTCCTGCTCTTGATCGTCGGGCAGAGAAACAGAGCTCAAGGATACGGATACGACCTTCAGACCTCTCAGCTTGCCCCACTTGTTTGTAAGAGCTACGTTGAGAGCATCTTCAAGCTCGGTAGTATGATTCATTATCTGATTTGGTCTGATTTCGAGCTCGGAGAGCTTGGCTAGCGCGGGTTGAAGAGCCGAAATAAACTCGCTCTTAAGCTGTCCGTCCAGCTCCTCACGTCTGAATTCGCTCGATACGTTTCCGCATATTTCGGTATAAAAAACTATCGGGTCGGCTATCTTAAACGAATATACGCCTGAGCAACGGAGCTTGCAGTCGAGGTCAAGACCGATTTTGTTGTCAACTACTCTAAAGAGTATAGGCGTAGCCGTACCGAACTTATTGTCAATTATTTCTTTAATGTTAAAATAATAAACCCTTTGGTCTTTGCCTGTGTCGCCGCCGTAAGTAAACCTCTTGCCCATGACCTTAAAGGTATCAACAATGCTCTTGCCGAGGCTGCCTGCAAATATAGAGGGCTCGGTAGATTTGTCATAGGTATATTCACCAGGGTCTGCACATATATCTACTACCTTGCCCTGCTCTACGATAATCATGCATTGTCCGTCTGCTACGGCAATTCCCGAGCCATTTGTGATAATATTATCGTTGCCCTTGGTATTGGAAGAGCGAGAGGTAGTCCTCTTTTGTCCTTTTACCATAAGGACGTCCTTGCTTAAAGATTCACAGTAAAAAAACTCTTTCCATTGGTCTGCCAAGGTGCCGCCTATTGCGCCGACGGCTGCTTTAATAAGTCCCATAATAAAACTCCTTGATAAATTAATAATTTAATAATAAGCCTTTGATTGCAGTGCTGTAAACGGTCAGCATCCGTTTGATTTCATCGTCCGATTTGCACAAGTAAACGTTGTTTGTCAAGGCGCCCGCTATTCGCCACCAATAAGGATGTATCGGCATCTGCGGCACGGCATATTTGTCCTGCGCAAAAAACGCTATAGCCATTGGGCACTGACATATATCTATTTTCTTATCTACAGGCAGATAGCCCAATATGCGGTAATTTTGCTTTTGACACGGTGCTGAAGTAAGAAACGCCAATAAGCTATGTACTGCGTCGCTTTTTTCTTTTATGTCAAAATCTCTCAAAGCATAATATCTGCCGCCCGAAACAGAACCCAAGTGATAGCTTTTGTTTTTGTACTTAAAGCAAGGCAGCTCGCAAACTCCGAGGTTGTCCCCGAGTAGCTTTTTTGCCTTTTTATACTCCCACGGGCCTGCAACGACTGCGGCAGAGGGATTATCGAGAGCAAAATCGTCTGCAGAACTGCTGTTTTTGTAAACACCCGATAGCATAAAGTCGTGTATAGCCTTTGCCGCGATAAATCCGTTTTTGCCGTCACAGTTATCAGACTTTAAAAGATACTGTTTGCCGTCAAACTGCCACTCGCTTTTGCATCCCGTGGCGAGCATAAACGACGACGCATACCACGGTGACGATTGCAGGGCAAACGAAAATGTCATTTTGTTGTTTTTGCAGTCGTTTACGATACTTTCGAGCGACGTAAGACTGCTTTTGCCAATATATCGCTTGTCATAATACAAAAAATAGCCATTATCCCATGCGAGACTAAATGTCTCACGCCCGTAAAAATCACACAGCTCATCCTGCCTGCACAGCGTGATGTCTGCGTCGCCGACTACAAACTCGGGCACAAACTTATATCCTTGCGCATACATGGCGTTATAAGCGCATATCTGCGATTTGATAAGCTTTACCGCATCGCCCGGAACGGATAAGGTTATGGGGTATAATACCGAATCTCGGCGTTTGGGTCTGTGATTAAACGATGATTTGTGTTTCATATCATAAGACCTCCAAATATTATTATAACAAAAATATTAATTTCGTCAAGATTTATATTTGACTTTTAAATGTTTATATATTATAATATCGCATATAAGATAGGCTATTATTTATTTTGGAGCTTTTGATGGATATTAATATTCCCGTTTATGAAAAAGCCGCCCTCTTTGCGCTCAACGCCCACAGAGGACAGACACGTAAAAACGGCAAGACGCCTGCAGTAATGCACCTCTTTGAGGTTGCATCCATAATCTCAACCATGACCGACGACTACGAGGTAATATCCGCCGGACTGCTGCACGACACGGTAGAAGACACCGACGTTACTATCGATGATATCGAGCGCGAATTCGGCCAGCGTATAAGAGACCTCGTGGCTAGCGAAACAGAAAATAAGCGTCAACATTTGGCCGCAGAGCAAACGTGGATGATACGCAAGCAGGAGTCGCTCGAATGGATAAAAAACAGCACTGACAGAGATGCAAAAATAGTATGGATGGCTGACAAGCTATCCAACATCAGGTCTTTTAATCGCCTATACGCTGAGCGCGGCGAAGATATGTGGCAGATGTTCCACCAGCATGACCCCAAGGTGCAAAAATGGTATTACGACTCCGTAGCCGATGCTTTGCAGGAGCTACAGGACACGATGGCTTACAAAGAATACGTCGAAATAAAAGACAGACTATTTAATAAATATTGAGGAGATACTATGGAAATCATCACCCACAAGATTTCAGACGGCGTTTTAACTATATTTTTCAGCGGTCACATTGACTCGGGTAATGCCGCAGAAGCAGAAAAAAAGGTAATGGAGAT
>DCHM01000036.1:14873-57213 GCA_002314835.1 Clostridiales bacterium UBA1752
TCGGTTGACGGATGTGAGGTCATCGGTCAAGGCGCAAACGGTATGGTTTACCGTCTTGACCCCGACACCGTAATCAAGGTTTATCTCAATGCAGACAGCCTTCCCGATATCCAGCGTGAAAGAGAGCTCGCGCGCAAAGCTTTTGTCCTCGGCATACCTACCGCCATTCCTTACGACGTAGTAAAGGTTGGCAACAGCTACGGCTCGGTTTTTGAGCTTTTGAACGCAAAGTCTTTTGCAAAAATATTGGCGGCAGAGCCCGAGCGTTTTGACGAGATAGCTAACCTCAACGTCGATTTGCTCAAAAAGATACACTCGACAGAAGTCAAGCCTGAGGATATGCCCAGTATTAAAGCCACCGCGCTTGGATGGGCAAACGACCTCAAAGGCATGATAGACGACACGGTGCACACCAAGCTCGTTAAGATGATAGAAGAAGTGCCCGAATCAAACATGATGTGCCACGGCGACTATCACGTAAAAAACGTTATGATACAAAACGGTGAAGTATTGCTCATCGACATGGATACCCTCTGCCACGGCAACCCCGTATTTGAGTTTGGATCTATTTTTAATGCATACGTAGGTTTTGGCGAACTCAGAGAAGGCGGAGCAACGCCATTCCTCGGCATCTCAGATGACGTAGCTAAAGCCCTCTGGCTCAAAACCGTAGAGCTTTACTTTGATACTACCGACAAAGCAAAGATACAGGACTATGAAAACAAAGCAAAGGCTGTCGGCTACACTCGCATCCTACGCCGCGTCATACGCCGCACACCCGATGATACGGCTGCAATCGAACATTACAAAAAGCAACTTACTGCTTCGATAAACGCCGTAGAAAACCTGCTATTTTAACCTTTGGTGAAAAAATGATAGATTATTTAGCTGCCGCAGTCGCCTGCGGCATTGGTTTTGCTATTTGTTATCTCAATTATTGCATTTCAAAGCGGTATTTGGCAAAAAACACCGACAAGTTTTACGTGTCTTTTATTTTCAGACAGGCAATAAACGTCGCGCTTTTGGTGGCGGTATATTTTATTGCACCGTTACTCGGTATCAACCAAAGCTATGCGCTCATCGGTGCCGCTTTGGGCATCACTCTGCCGTCCGCAAAGTTCACACGCGATTTGCTCGAGTTTCAAAAAACATTAAGGCCGGCAAACGAGGAGGAAGATAAATAATGGGCGAAGCATCCCCTGCTCTGTTTAACATCTTTGGCTTAAACGTCACAGCCGAAGTCACTACTCAATGGGGCATAATAGTATTAGTAGCACTGCTTTCGCTGCTCGTAACGCACAATCTAAAAGAAAAGCCCGGTAAGCTGCAAAACGCAGGTGAATATCTGATAGATTACCTGCTAGGCTTTTTGGGCGATATATTGGGCGAAGTAAAAGCACGCAAATATTTCAGTTTTCTTGCCACGCTTTTTATATTCATCATCACCTGCAATTACTCGGGACTTTTGCCCGGCTCCGGCACCATAACGGGCTTTAAGGCACCGACGTCTTCACTATCGGTAACGCTCGGCTTTGGTGTTTGCAGTTTTGTGGCAATACAGTATTACGGCATAAAGCAACACAGAGGCAAATATGCACTTAGGTTTTTTAAGCCTGTTGCCATAGTTTTTCCGCTGATGATACTCGACGAGTTTATTAAGCCGGCTTCGTTAGCACTCAGACTCTACGGCAACATCTTTGGCGAAGAATCCGTAACGGAACAGCTTTACAACATCGCGCCAGTAGGGCCTCCGATACTGATGATGGCGCTCAGTTGCCTGTTTTGCGCTATACAAGCCATCGTATTTACTATGCTCACCGCGATATATCTCGATGAGTCCACCGAAGAAATCGAATAACATTAAGGAGTTTATATATCATGACAGATTCAGCAATTATCGCACTCGCCGCTTGCTTTTGCATAGCAATCAGCACCATCTTCCCTGCTATTTCGCAGGGCAAAGCAGCAAAAGCTGCCATGGAGAGCATCGCTCGCCAGCCAGACGCCGCTAAAAACATCCGCAGTACCCTGATGATAGCACTCGCCCTTATCGAGGCTCTCACCATTTACGGTCTGCTCATAGCTTTTATGCTCGTAAGCAAAATCTAAATTTTAGTTTGAGGATGCAAAATGTCATTTGACATATCTGTATTTATTTGGACGCTGATAGATTTTGTTTTGCTCTATCTCGTGCTTAACTTCTTGCTTATCAAGCCGCTATTTAAAGTGATGGACAAGCGCAAAGCCAAGGTCGATGCAGCGGCAGGCGCAAAGGCAAAGCTCGTAGCGGAGCAAAAAGAACGGGAAGCACAGCGTGCCGCAGAATTAGAGCAAGCCAAAGCAAAGCAAATAGCAGAAGCCAAGCAAAACGAAGCAATCGCGTCCGAAAAGCGCAAGGCAGAATTAGAAAAGCGCGCTCTCGAAACTGCAGAATCGGTTACGCAAGAGCGTGCAAAACTCGCTAAAGACAGCGAGGATTTTTTGCCATGCCGCAAATCCGAGCTCGACGCTGCCGCAAAAGCTCTGGCTGACGCTCTGACGGATAAGGAGGCTTAACGTGGAGATAGTATATTCACTCATTAACTTTGCCATACTTATCGCTATCATTGCGGTTATATTTGCCAAAGGCTTTATCAAATCACTAAAGGACAGACGCGCAAAGATTAACAAAGACCTGAGCGAAGCGGAAAATCCCGTTTTGCCGAGCGAGCCGTGTAACGAAGTACATATTGAAACAACCCCTGCCGTCGTCGCGGATACCGATACAAAGTATGCACTCGAAGACCAAAAGCAGGACACAGAGCTGCAAAATATGCTAAACGGTCTGCGCATCGATGCGCACGAAAAACAAAGATCCGCCGCCATAAAATCCGTTTGCGATAAGGTTGCAGAAACAATGGTGACAGAGCCGTATTTGTCCGAATATCGCAAGAATGAGCACGATATTGCGGAAGCGATACTTTCGATTATCAAGCTCACACCCGGTGACCTCTCTTATCTCGTAAAGCACAACGTCTTGTACGTCACGCTTACCTCGGCTTTTCCGCTCGACCAAATGATAGTAGATTGCGTTGACTGGGCTACCGAATCTTTGCTAAAGGAAGTAGGCGGCAAAAAGTCGTTTTGGGTAAAAACAGACCCCAAGCTTATAGGCGGTCTTACTCTGCGCATCGGTGATACGATTTACGACGGCTCAATAGCCGAGCTACTGTATCAGTACAAGCAGGAGATGTTGCAAAAGACGATTACAGCCGAAACTACGCAAGACGACATAATCACACAGCTCGCCGAAAAAGCAAAGAGTATATCCAAAAACATCAATGTTTACCAGCTCGGCAGAGCAATTAAGGTTTCGGACGGTATATGCTGGCTTGACGGACTTGCCGACATTATGTACGGTGAAGTAGTCGAGTTTGACTGCGGCGAAAAAGGTATGATTCTCGATATACAAGCTGACAAAATCGGTTGTATCGTTTTTGGCAAGTTTGAAAAAATCGAGAGCGGCAACCGTGTACGCCGTCTCGGGCGCACCGCCTGCGTACCCGTCGGTGAGTATTTGCTCGGCAGAGTAGTTGACGCGCTTGGCAATCCGCTCGACGGCATGGGCAAGATTTGGGCTGATAGCTTTAGACCGATAGAAAACCCCGCCCCTGCCATCACCGACAGACAGTCGGTCAAGACTTCGCTCCATACGGGTATAAAGGCGATAGACGCGCTCGTACCTATCGGCAAAGGCCAACGTGAATTGATTATCGGTGACAGACAGACAGGCAAGAGCGCTATAGCCATTGATGCCATAATTAACCAAAAAGGTCAAAACGTAATCTGCATTTACGTTGCCATAGGACAAAAAGATATCTATATAGCAGATCTGTACTCAAAGCTCAAAAAAGCAGGTGCAATGGACTATACGGTTATCGTGAGTGCCGACGCTTTTTCGTCTGCATCAATGCAATATATAGCTCCGTTTGCCGCCACTTCGATGGGCGAGTATTATATGTATAATGGCAAAGACGTACTCATCATTTACGACGATTTGTCAAAGCACGCAGTCGCTTACAGAGAGCTTTCGCTATTGCTGCAAAGGCCTTCAGGCAGAGAAGCATACCCCGGCGACGTCTTTTATCTGCACGCACGCTTGCTCGAAAGGTCGGCAAGGCTGAGTGACGAGCTCGGCGGCGGTTCTATGACCGCACTGCCGATGATAGAGACGCAGGCAGGCGACATTTCGGCGTATATTCCTACAAATACAATATCTATTACCGACGGACAGATTTTCCTCGATACAGAGCTCTTTAACGAAGGTCAAAGACCGGCTATCAACGTCGGACTGTCTGTTTCGCGTGTCGGCGGCTCCGCTCAAACCAAGCTGCTCAAGCAGGTTTCAGCAGGTCTTAGGACTTCGCTGGCACAATACAGAGAGCTGCAAAGCTTTGCACAGTTCGGTGCAGACCTTGACGAAGCTTCGCGTGCGGTGCTTGACAAAGGCGCTCGCATGATGGCGGTGCTAAAGCAGCCGCGTTACTCCCCTATGTCCGACGCCGAAGAAGCACTCGTTATTTACGCCGTTTCCAACGGTTTTGCAGACAAAGTGGATATTGCGGAAATAGAAGCATGGCAAAAGGACTTGATTGCTTACTTTAAATCTTCGCAAAAAGAAACGTATGATTTGCTGTGCACCGGCAAAAAGCTCGATAAAGAGCAGCTTGCTCAGTTGTCTTTTGCCATCACGGCTTTTGCGGAGGCTATGTAATATGCCTTCCGTCCGTTCATTACGCAACAAAATTAAAAGCGTAGGCAGTATCAAGCAGTTTACGTCGGCTATGCGAGCCGTTTCGACTGCCAAATTCAGCAGGACTTCGGATAAATTGCGCAGATACAAGAGGTACGTTGGCTACTGCCGCCAAGTTGCCAAGCAAAGCGGCATTTCTATGGTAAACAACGGAACCGCAGGCATTGATTTGTACGTCGTTTTTACTGCAAACCGTACGCTCTGCGGAGAATTTAATAACGAAATAGTTAAATTTTGCAAAGACAGTATTCCTGTCGGTAGCAAGGTCTTTGTTTGCGGCAACTGGGCAAAACAGCATTTTGGCGAAAAGTGTATCAGCTTTGACTCTGCGATAGAAGTTTCGGACGTGCCAGAATATACCGAAGCCGAAAAGCTCTACAGCGAAATACTCGCCGAGTTTTACGTCAATAACGTAGATAACGTGTATTTTGTCTATAGCAAGTTTGAAAACATGATGAAACAAACTCCCGCTATGGTCAAGATACTCCCTGCAGGTGAGGACGCAGTGCCAAATCCCGACGTCACTTTTATACCCGACAAGGCTTCTGTCTCCGCCAGCGTAACAGACGTATGCCTAACGGCGGAAATATATCCTTATATGCTCGAGGCGGCTTTGTCAGCACAAGCTGCTACGATGATGGCTATGCGTTCCGCGAGCGAAAACGCCCAAACCTTGTATGCAGACCTGCAGCTCGAGCTCGGCAGACTGAGACAGAGCATTATCACAACCGACGTTATAGAAACCTCGTCCCGTGCAGGTGACGAAAGATTAGGAGATTAGACATGTCAATAGGTAGCAAAGGTATCGTAATGCGTATTACGGGACCTGTAGTTGACATAATATTCGAAAACAAAGCGGAACTGCCCGACATTTTTGACGCAGTCGAAGTGCTCGACGGCGAAAAAAGATACCTGCTCGAGACGCTGCAGCATCTCGGCAACGGCGAGGTCAGGTGCATTTCAATGCACCCTACCGAAGGTATGTCTCGCGGAATGACCGCAGTTGACACAGGTGCGCCTATCAGCGTGCCCGTAGGTGAAGCGACTCTCGGGCGTATGATTAACGTCGCAGGTGAGCCCATCGACCGCAAAGGCGAGATAGTTGCAGACCTTAAATATCCGATACATCACAAAGCACCAAGCTTTACCGAGATAGTACCTGCTACCGAAATACTCGAAACGGGCATCAAGGTTATCGACCTTATGACACCCTATGCCAAGGGTGCAAAAATCGGTCTCTTTGGCGGCGCAGGCGTAGGCAAAACAGTGCTGATTATGGAGCTGATACGCAATATTGCCCACGAGCACAACGGTTACAGCGTCTTTGCAGGCGTCGGTGAAAGGTCAAGAGAAGGCAACGACCTGTGGAATGAAATGAACGACTCGGGGGTTATTTCAAAGACTGCGCTCGTCTTTGGTCAGATGAACGAGCAGTCCGGAGCCAGACTGAGAGTGCCGCTCGCAGGCTTGACCCTCGCAGAGTATTTCAGAGAAGAAAAACACAGAGACGTACTCTTATTTATTGACAATATTTTCAGATTTACGCAAGCCGGCTCAGAGGTATCGGCATTGCTCGGGCGTATGCCTTCTGCAGTAGGTTATCAGCCTACGCTCGCATCCGAAATGGGCAGATTGCAGGAGCGCATAGTCAGCACGCGCAACGGTTCTATTACCTCAATACAGGCAGTTTACGTCCCTGCCGACGACCTGACGGACCCTGCTACCGCTACGACGTTCTCACACCTTGACGCCACGACGGTTTTGTCACGTTCAGTCGTAGAGCTCGGTATATATCCTGCCGTCGCACCGCTCGAATCGTCGTCGAGAATGATGGCACCCGACGTAATAGGCGACAGGCATTACAACTTAGCAGGCGAAGTTCAGCGCATACTGCAAAGATATAACGAATTGCAAGACATTATAGCCATACTCGGTATGGATGAATTGTCCCCCGAAGACCGTCTGCTCGTCAGTCGTGCGCGCAAGATACAGAGATTTATGAGTCAGCCGTTTTACGTAGCTGAGAGCTTTACGGGTCTCGAAGGTCGATTTGTCAAGCTCGAAGAAACGCTTAATTCGTTTGAAGCCATCGTCGGCGGCGAATGTGACGGCATAAGTGAGCAGCACTTCCTCATGTGTGGCGGACTCGACGACGTTATCAAAAAGAGCAAAGAATCATGAAGCTGAAGATTATTTCTCCGATTTGCGGCAACATAGAGTACGACGCCGACACGGTAAGGCTTTTGGCACCCGACGGCTACGTTGGCATTCACGAGGGCTGTGCGCCTATGCTGGTGGCACTCGTTGAGAGCGATGTTGTTTATACGCAAGGTGACAAAACTCTAAGCGTAGCCATTACAGACGGTTTTGCAGAGGTTACTCCGCACAGAGTAAACGTATTTGCCGATAGGAGGTAGTTTATGCAAGGCTTTTATCAGATAACCGACAACATTATAAACCTCGGACTGCGCAAAGAGCACAAGCTGATGCATATCAGCGATACACATATATGTTGTATAGACGAGCTTTCGACCGAGGAAGAGGCCGCAAAAGCACAAGCACAGGAAAAAATATGGGAGCCTGTCCGCAGAGACTTTGCACATCACTTTAACGAGCCTTGGAACCCCGAACACGAAATCCCTACGTCAGAAGCTTTTGATAAGATTATCGACTATGCCGCCAAGATGTCTCCCGAATGCCTGCTGATGTCGGGCGACATACTCGACTACGTACATCCTGCAGGCATACGCCACGCAGTCAAAAAGCTATCGCAGTACGGTGGCAATTATCTGTTTGCAAACGGCAATCACGAAGGTCCTTCTGCCTCAAATCCCGACCTAATGCAGCTAAACGGCGGCAATGACGACATAGGCGTTTACAGAGGCGAAGACTTTATCATAACCTCTATCGACAACAGCACAAAAAAGGTGCCTCAAAAGCAATTAGAGCAATTAAAGGCACTGATGCAAGAGGGCAAACCAATAGTGCTGATGATGCACATACCCCTGTCGCTCGATTACAATAAAGAGTCAATGCAAAAATTCGGCAACTACTTTTTGATATTCGAGGATGACTGTGACGACAGCGCAAAGGAATTGATAAGTCTGATAAAACCCGATGACTCCCCCATCCGCTCCATAATCTGCGGTCACGTTCACGGGTATCACAAATGCGAGTTTGCCAAAGGCAGAGAGCAAATTTGCTCGTCGAGCTCTATGGCAGGATTTATTGATATGATTACTCTAAGATAAAGTAAAAGGCAACGATAAACTTCGTTGCCTTTGTTTTATTTTGCCCATCCGAAAGAACATTTGACGGCTTTGTGCCACATATCGGTTTTTGCTTTTGCGTCTTCTCTCGATATCGCAGGGCAAAAAGTCTTTTCGACAGACATATTATGCTTTAATTCGTCCAAATTACTCCAATACCCTACCGCAAGACCTGCCAAATATGCCGCACCGAGTGCGGTTGTTTCGAGGCACGAAGGTCTGCAAACGTCAGCACCCGAAAAATCAGCCTGCATCTGCATGAGCAGGTTGCTCGCACTCGCACCTCCATCAACCTTGAGCGACGTAAGGCTGATGCCCGAGTCGCTCTCTATGAGCTTTAATATATCATCGACCTGATATGCTATCGACTCAAGCGTTGCTCTGACGATATGCTTTTTATTTACGCCTCTCGTTAACCCGACTATACAGCCGCGTGCATACTGGTCCCAATACGGCGCACCGAGCCCAGTAAAGGCAGGGACGACATAGCATCCTGCCGTATCGTCAACTTCTCGTGCAAGTACGTCACAGTCGGACGGTTTTTGTATGATTTGCAGCTCGTCTCTGAGCCATTTGATAGCCGCACCTGCGACAAATACCGAGCCCTCGAGTGCATACTGAACCTTACCGTCTATGCCCCATGCGACGGTAGTTACTAGACCGTTTTTAGTGAATATAGGCTTGTCGCCAATATTCATAAGCAAAAAGCAACCTGTGCCGTAGGTGTTTTTGGCTTGACCTTTATCAAAGCAGCATTGCCCAAAAAGCGCGCACTGTTGGTCGCCTGCGGCACCCGAAATAGGTATCGGTGCGCCGAAAATATCGGTATATCCGTATATACAGCTTGAAGGCATAGGCGTCGGCAACATAGCGCGAGGTATGTCGAGCCTCGACAGTATTTCGTCATCCCAAGCCATCGTACTGATATTAAACATCATGGTACGGGACGCGTTTGAGTAATCGGTGATATGTACTTTACCTTGCGTCAAGTTCCATATCAGCCACGTTTCTATCGTGCCGAATAGCAGGTCTCCGTTTTTGGCAGCATCACGGGCACCTTGCACGTTATCGAGTATCCAAGACAGCTTTGTAGCCGAAAAATAAGCATCCAAAACAAGACCTGTCTTTGCGTGTATTACTTTGTCAAAGCCTTCAGCACGCAGTTTGTCGCATTGCTCAGAGGTGCGCCTGCATTGCCAAACGATAGCGTGATAAACAGGCTTGCCCGTCCTTTTATCCCAAACCACCGTCGTCTCACGCTGATTGGTTATGCCGATAGCCTGTATATCGGACGGCTCTGCACCTATTTTAGCCATCGCCTCTTTGGCGACTGCAATTTGGGTATCCCATATTTCGGTAGCGTCGTGCTCGACGTACCCGGGATGCGGGAAAAACTGTGTAAACTCTTTTTGTGCGACACTGAGTATCTGTCCCTGCCGATCAAACAGTATGCAACGGCTACTCGTAGTGCCGGCGTCAAAAGACATAATATATTTTTGCATAATTATCCTCCGATTTTGTTACATTGTAACACAACAAGTCATTTTTGTAAAGAGTGTATAACAATATGAAAGCATATTGACAAAATTAGAGCATTGTGTTATAATTTGTTACAAAGAAATTAAGGAGTATGCTCGTGGACAATAACAACGGTTTATCTGACAAGCATGAAAGTATCATAAATATACACAGTATTTACGATACGTCCGTCGATATTAAATTGCGCATCCTGACAGCTCTAGCCATATCGGCTTCTATAGCCAACACTATCGGTTTTATTGCCAATTTTGCATTGTACGGTATGAATATCCCTACTGCATTTTGCGCTATATGCGCACTGCTCGTGATATTAAACCTCTTTTTTGGCATTTCGAGTAAGCATTATATGGTATTCGGAACGATTATGATGTGCTTGCTCGTCTTACTGGAGTTTCCGTTTTTAACCTTTGCATACGGACCCGTAATGTACCCGTATATGGTACTGGGTTTTGTATCTACCATGCTCTTGACAAGCGGCAAGATGCGTATAACCTGTGCAGTTATCCTCACTGTATTTGATACTGCGGTTATAATAATTTCGACCGTTGTATTTCCATATATTTTCGGTGAACAGGATGCCGCAGGCTTGCTCGGCTCTGCAGTAGTTACTTATATCGTTTCGATAATAACTATCTCGATATGCGTTGTCGTAATGCAGTCAGTGTACGTCAGAGAGACGAGCGACATAGATCCGCTCACCGGCGCGCTCAGCCATCAGGGCTTTATCCGTATGGCAAAGAGCATAGTAAAACATTCGTATTTGTCTCAATACGATATACTCTATTTTAACGTAAAGAGCTTTAAGGCAGTTAACGCCGTTTATGGTATAGACAGCGGCAACAAGGTGCTCACTCAGCTAACCGACAGACTGTCAAACTCGACAATGCTGCAACCAAAGCTGACGAGCAGGCACCACGCAGACCACTTTGTATGCTTAGTAGAGCACAGCCGCCTAAACGAAGCGGCTCTGCCTGAGCTATTAAAGTTTAAGTACAACGGCAAAAACAAAGCACTCGTTTTGCAGCTCGAATGCGGCATATACACTATATCAGACCCCGATTTGAGCATTGATTCGATGTGCGATAGAGCAAGGTCGGCGCTCAAACACACGCGCACACTCCGCGGCGTCCACTACGCTTTTTATGACGAAAAGTTAGAGGCACAGTTTGCGCGCGAAACCGACGTGCTCGCCGCAGTCGAAGACGCTATCGCGTGCGAGGTATTTGAACCGTTTTATCAGCCGATAGTCGATTGCAAAACACACAAGGTCGTATCAGCCGAAGCCCTCGCGAGGTGGATAGACCCGTCAAAGGGTATGATTTCGCCGGGCGTATTTATCCCCGTCCTTGAACAAAAGGAGCTGATAAGCGACCTCGACGCAATTATAGCAAGCAAAGTCAACCGTTTTTTGGAGTCGAGAGCCGAGTCGGGCAAAAGCATCGTACCTATATCGGTAAACCTCTCGCGAGTTGATCTATATGACAGCAATCTGATGAAGAATCTGCAGTTTATGGTAAAGCAGTCGCGCATTAACGAGAGTGCATACAGATTTGAGGTCACAGAGTCGGCATACGAGTCACTGCCCGAAAACGTCATACAAGAGCTTACTAACTTCAGAAACTTGGGCGCCAAGATACTCGTCGACGACTTTGGCAGCGGATATTCGTCACTCGGTATGATAACCGATTATCAGTTTGACATCATCAAGCTTGATATGAAATTTGCCTCCAAAATCGACGATAATGACAAGGTCAGAGGCGTTATATGCTCACTCATTGAGTTATCTCACAATCTCGGCGCGCAGGTAGTCGCCGAAGGTGTCGAAACCGAGTCACAAGTCGATTTCCTTACCAAAAACGGATGCGACTATATCCAAGGCTTTTACTTTTACAAGCCTATGTCACAGCACGAATTTGAGATACTGCTCGACAATCAATAACATAAAAGCCGAGGCTGACCTCGGCTTTTGTTTTTACCAGAATAGCAAAGATTTTAGCTCTTTAATACTGATTAAGGTTATCTTGGCATTGTCCGTGCTTACGGCGTCTATAAAGCCGTCGATGTATTCGTCAAACTTGCCGTCCTTATAATCACTGATTTTATCAGCTTTTACATCCTCGCAATCGTCTGAAGATACGGCAAGCTTTTTGTAAACGTATATGCCGGTAGCGGCTCCGTCCTCATACATCGTATATATGCCGTAATTATCTGTCTCGGTATCGTATTTGACGAGCTTATAAAAATCTTCGCTCAGCGTATCAGCCTGAACCAAAACCTCTCCGCCGTGCAACAGGTAATAATCGACACCCGGCAAATCGTCAAAGCTGTCGTAAGTTCCGTCAACGAGCTTGGCATACGCATCGTTTGCATCGTTGGTAATATCTGCGCAGGTTAGCTGCCACTTGCACTCTGACCTTAATGCCGCAGTAATGTCGGATGCCGAAGCTTTTACGCGCGCAACGACCAAAATGCAGTCGTCTTTTTCTATCATATCAAAGCTACCTACCGCGATAGCTGAGATAGCGTTATAATCGTCGTCGCTCGACGTAATGATGGCTTCGCTTACGTTGTCGGTTGACTCTCCGAGCTTGTCTGCTATAGTCGTACTGCCGTTTTTGAGCTCGGCGAGGCAATTTTTGGCGAGCACCTTGCTCGTAACGTCGTATTTGATATAGCGGTACTTTATATAATTATCCAAAAAATACTGCGCCGCATCGTCGTCGGTATAAGCGTCGCTGATATACTTTGTCTGATAATCAGACTCGTAAAAGCTAAAGTACGTAGCGTCCACCTTGACGTAGTTTGACCGAACGTACTCGTCAAACCATGCTGCGGCATCGTCGTCGGCAACGTATAAAGCGCCGTCTTGTCCCGTCAGCATATCCTTTAGCTCTGCGACGCGAGTGTAAATATCATAATACTTTTTTACCGTGTCAACCGTGCAACCGACGGTAGCGAGGGCAGTCTCAAAATCGGAGCGGCTATCGTAATTTGTGGCCAGGCCGTCTATATATTCCTCTGAGCTCTCATCCGTGACGTGTGCTATATTATTTGTGTCACATAAATACTCATACACGAGCATCGACTTGCAGACATTGATAGATTCATTCTGCACATACTCTGCAAAAGTAATGTCGTCTGAATAGATATAATCCCAGTAATCGGGATTTGCGTCAAAGTCTATGCCGAGCGCCTTGTTATAGACGTACGCGTACACGCCCTTTTGCTTTGCGGCTACAAACTTATACATACCTTCGGTAATAGAATAATCCTTATAAGTCATTACGGCTTCGCCGTCATCTACGACAGTCTGAGCCGACTCTTCGTCTGAAACGGTGCTCTCGGCTTTTGACTCTCCGTCTATAAGGGAAATCTTGCATGACGATAGCGTGCATATCAGTAATACGACTGTCAGCAATAGTGCAAATGTTTTTTTCATAACTTGCCTTTCCTATTTACATATCATAAATAATGTGGTAATATTGCGTGGGGTGATTTATATGAAAGAAGTTATCATAGGCAAAAACGATGCAGGTCAAAGGCTCGACAAGCTGATGGGCAAAATGTTTAGAACGATGCCTCAGAGCCTGATATATAAATACATACGCACAAAGCACATCCGCATCAACGGCAAGCGTATCAAGGATAATACCGTCGTATGCGAGGGCGACGTGCTGTCGTTTTATATCAGCGACGAGTTTTTTGTCAAGGAGGACGCACCTGCCTTTATGTCGGCAAAGCCGGATATCAATGTCGTTTACGAAGATGAAAACATCATTGTCTGCGATAAAACCGCAGGACTGATAGTTCACTCGGACGAAAACGAAGACACCGACACTCTGATCAACCGCATACTGTCATATCTGTATGCCAAAGGCGAATATAAGCCCGAGAACGAAAATTCCTTTGCCCCTGCCCTATGCAATCGCATAGACCGCAACACCTGTGGCCTCGTAATCGCCGCAAAAAACGCCGAAGCTCTCAAAGAGATGAATGCCATAGTCCGCGACCGTTTGGTAGAAAAATACTATCTTGCAGCCGTTCACGGCGTGCCGAGCAAGCCCGAAGGACGCATAACGGGGTTTATTAACAAAGACAGTGAAACAAACACCGTGACGGTCAAAAACACAAAGCAGTCTGCCGATGACAAGACTGCCATTACGGAATATAAGGTTATATCGGTAAACCGCAAAGAGGATTTGGCTCTGCTCGAGGTCAGACTGATAACGGGGCGCACGCATCAAATACGCGCTCACATGGCGTCGGTCGGCCATCCCCTGCTCGGCGACGGCAAATACGCCGTTAATGCGCTCGACCGCAAAAAAGGATATAAGCATCAAGCATTATGCTCATATTGCCTTAAATTCAGCTTGAAAGGTTATAAAGGTTCTCTCAAATATTTGTCAGGCTTGGAGCTAACCGCATCAAAGCCGTATTTCCTCGAACTATTTGAGTGATTGCAATATCATACCCCACAGGTCGTCCCTGCCGAGGCCTTTTTCGGACGAATAGAGTATTATGCCGGTATTGGGCTTTAAGCCTTCAAACGTGGTTATCTTTTGAGCCTGAGCGCTAAGCTCGGTCTTATTTAGCTTATCACACTTGGTGGCGACTACGAGATAAGGCACGTCGTAATAATTGAGATACTCGAGCATTGCCTTGTCGTCTGCGGTAAATCCGACCTTGCAGTCAACGAGCTGCAGAACTAGCTTTATGCTTTCGTTTTGCTCAAAGTACGACTGTGTCAGCAGCTGCCAGCGTCGTGCGTCTTCCTTTGGGCGACGAGCAAAGCCATAACCAGGCAGGTCAACCAAAAACAGCTTTTTATCTACATTATAATAATTGATAGTGATAGTCTTGCCCGGTTCGGATGAAACTCGGGCAAGCTTTTTTCTACCCAAAAGCGAATTTACGAGTGAGCTTTTGCCCACATTCGAGCGTCCCGAAAAAGCCACCTGTGGCAATCCGTGCTTAATAACCTGCGACGGCGCTCCTGCGGTGATATTAAGTTCGGTATTGTGGAGGTTGAGCCCTCCGTAGGTCATATTCATATCATTCTCCGACTAACGCAAGCTTTAGTACCTCGTCAATACGCTTGACAGGCACAAACTCAATCTCAGCCCTTACCGTAACGTCAACATCATCAAGATCAGGAGTGTTGTCAAACGGGATAAGCACTGTCTTGACTCCTGCTTTGTATGCCGCCATCGTCTTTTCTCTGAGCCCTCCGATAGGTAAAACGCGACCCGTCAGAGTTATTTCGCCTGTCATGGCTATATCACGGCGTACGGGCTTGCCCGTAAGCTCACTGACTATGGCGGTGGTTATAGTAACGCCTGCGCTCGGGCCGTCCTTTGGCACTGCACCCTCGGGAACGTGGATATGCAGGTCAAACTTTTTATGAAACTCGCCGTCAACGCCGAGCTCTATATAGTGTTTGCGTATATAGCTGATAGCCGCTTTTGCGCTCTCTTTCATAACGTCGCCGAGCGAGCCAGTCAGCTCAAGCTGGCCGTTACCCTGCATCGAAAGTGCCTCCACTCTCAGCATTTCGCCGCCGACCGACGTCCACGCAAGACCGTTGACTACGCCGACTTCGTTTTTATCATAAATGTTATCGGGCAAAAACTTTACCGCGCCGAGCATAGTATGCACAGCCTTTGGGCTGACACTCACCCTTTTTGCTTCACCGTCGGCTATCGTGCGTGCGGCTTTGCGACAGATAGAAGCTATCTGGCGTTCAAAGGTACGGACACCGCTTTCGCGTGTGTAGCCGTGCATAATTTCGATAATGGCGTCATCGGTGAACTTAATCTGAGACGGTTTGAGACCGTTGCGCTCTATTTGTTTTGGAATCAAATGATGCTTTGCTATCATGAGCTTTTCGGTATCGGTATAGCTATTCATTTCGATTACCTCCATACGGTCGAGCAGAGCCGCCGGTATGGTGGACGTAGTATTGGCAGTAGCTATAAACAAGCACTCTGACAAATCTACGGGTATCTCGATAAAGTTGTCTCTGAAAGCGACGTTTTGCTCAGGGTCAAGGACCTCGAGCAGTGCACTCGTCGGGTCGCCGTGCATATCGTTTGCTAGCTTATCAAGCTCGTCGAGCAGTATAACGGGGTTTGAAGTTTTTGCCTGCTTGAGTGCGCCGATAATCCTGCCGGGCATGGCACCGATATATGTGCGGCGATGGCCTCTGATCTCGGCTTCATCGTGTATGCCGCCCAAAGAAATGCGCGCAAAAGCTTTGCCCGTGGCAGTAGCAATACTGTGGGCAACAGAAGTTTTGCCTACACCCGGAGGGCCTACGAGCAACAAAATCTGACCTCTGAGGTCGGGCTTTAGCTTTTTGACAGCCAAATACTCGAGGATGCGGTCTTTGACCTTATCGAGCCCGTCATGGTCTTTATTTAAAATCTCAGAGGCTTTGGGGAGGTCTATGACGTCCTCGCTATAATTATTCCAAGGCAGCTCCAAGCAAGTCTCAATATAATTGCGTATAACGACAGCCTCCGCCGTGCCGAAAGGCATTTTGGCGAGCTTGGCATTTTCTTCAAGCAATTTAGCCGCCACGTCTTCGGGCAGAGGAGCGCCATCAATCTTTTGGCAATACTCGTCTCCTGCCTGTTCGTCTGAGGCTTCGCCAAGCTCCTGTCTGATAGCCGCTATCTGCTCACGCAAAAAAGCTTCCTTTTGCTTGCTCTGCATAGCTTGTCTTACGCGATTATTGATATCGTTATTAAGCTCACTGATTTGCACGTCGCGTAACAAAACGTCGCCGAGTAGTCTGCATCTTTCGACAGGGTCGGTTTCACACAGTATCTCTACTCTGTCCTCAAACGTAACCAAAAAGTTTGACGCGAGATAATCGCAGAGCTTGATGGCGTCTGTAAAATGTGCAACGTCCCTTAATACCTCGGGCGAGGGCTTTTGAATTATGTTAACGTATCTGTTAAAGACTGCAAGCAATTCCGCGAGCTGTTTGTTATTGGTTTCCTCGTCCATAGTGTCGCTCTCGACGTAGTGAACAAAACACGAGAGTATGCCCTCGGAGTACATATCCTTGACTCTTTCGACTCTCGAAATACCTTCAACGAGTAGCTGATAACCGCCGCCTGCAACCTTGACTTGCTGTATTACCTTGGCTATAACGCCGATTTTGGCAAGGCAGTCACCAGACGGTGTTTCATCGTCTATCTCAAGCTGAGGTACGAGAAATATCTCGTTATCTTCGGTAGCAAGAGCTATCTTTGCTGCTTCGACAGAGGCTTTGCGTCCTATCTCAAAGCTCGTGGTATTGCCCGGGAAAATAACCACTCCCCTCAAGGCTATTGACGGATATACGTCGCATTTACTGATAGAATACATAAACTAAAGAAAATTCCTTTGATATAATGATTAGAGACCGAGCATTGCACTGCCGATGATGCCTGCGTCGTTGCCGAGTGCGGCTATCTTGATTAGTGTCTGCTTGTCACTGTTGCGCGAATATTGCTCGCGCTTTACAATATCTATGACGGGCTTTAGCAATGCGTCGCCTGCATTGGAAACGCCGCCGCCGATAGACAGAACCTCGGGTTGAAAAATATTAATTATGTCAACTATGCCGCAAGCGAGGTAAGAAACGTACTCGTCGATGACCTTTTGAGCACTCTTGTCGCCCATACCTGCCGCCTTAAAGACGTCACTGCCTTTGACTTCATCGGATTTGGGGCAAAGCTCCCACAGCTTGGACGATTTGTCCGCGTCCATAGCCTGCTTTGCCATAGCCATAAGAGCGGTTGCGGAAGCGTATTGTTCCCAGCAACCCTTCCTACCACAGGCACACTGCTTGCCGCCGTGAACTATAACGATATGGCCGAGCTCGCCGCCTGCGCAGTTAAAGCCCTTGTAAACCTTGTTGTCTATGATTATACCGCCGCCGACGCCTGTACCGAGAGTAATAAAGATAGAGTCTTTATAGCCCTTTGCGGCACCTACGGTTGCTTCACCCTTAGCCGCCGCATTGGCGTCGTTTTCGATGATAACCTTTTTAAGTCCTGTCAGAGCCTGCAGCTTAGCCGCCAATGGATAATTGAGGAACTTGAGAGAAACCGTGCAGGCATAAACGATAACGCCGGCTTCGGTATCAGCAGAGCCGGGAGAAGACACGCCGGCATAAGCAATGTCATCAACAGTCAAGCCTGCCTTGGAAATAACGTCGAGACAGAGCGCAGCCATATCGCGCACTACGCCGTCGCCGTCGGGTGTCTGCACTGTAGGCACGCTACCCTTAACGAGTATTTTACCGTTTTCGTCGCAAACGCCTGCTTTAATGGACATACCGCCCAAGTCTATACCGAGATAATACATAATAATACTCCTTTATTTCATACCGCAAAGCTCCGACATACGCTTGTCGAGCTCTGCCGCTGTATTGTAGCCCATCTTTTTTTGACGGTTATTCATAGCCGCTATTTCGATAATAACGGCGAGGTTGCGTCCAGGTTTAACGGGAATGGTAATAGAAGGCACCTTGATGCCGAGGATTTCGGTAGTGAGGTCGTCGTTACCGAGCCTTTCGTAGGCTTTGCCCTGCTCCCAGTTTTCAAAATTGATAACAAGGTCAATTTTTTCGGTATCCTTGACCGAGCCCATACCGAATATGCGTCTGACGTCAACGACGCCTATACCGCGCAATTCAATAAAATATCTGATCATCGCAGGAGCAGTGCCTACAAGTGTGCGATTTGAAACCTTTTTTATCTCTACCGCATCGTCGGCTATAAGTCTGTGGCCGCGCTTGACGAGCTCTATCGCCGTTTCGCTCTTGCCTATGCCGCTGTCACCGAGTATCAAAACGCCTTCGCCGTAAACCTCTACGAGCACTCCGTGCGTAGTGATGCGCTCTGCCAAAGAAACGTTAAGTGCCGAAATCAGCGCCGCAGCAATGTCGCTGGTGCCTATCGTAGTGCGGTATAGCGGTGTATCATACTTTTTAGCCGCCTCGAGCAGCTCATTGCTTATTTCAAGTCCCGTGGTGACGATAACGCATACTACGTTGTGAGAAAAGAAGGTATCAAGCGACTTGGCTCTCTGTTCGGGTGACAGGCTGATAAGATAAGAATGCTCCATATTGCCCAAAAGCTGTATGCGTTCATTCTCAAAGTCGTCAAAAAAACCTGCCAACGGCAAACCCGGTCGGCTGACGTCAGATCTCGTTACCTTGATTTGAGATACGTTTTGAGGTACATAAATCTCTTCAAAATCAAAATCCTTAATAAGCTCCGTAAGAGCGATACTGTATTCTCCGCCTTTCATTCGTCTGTCTCCTCCTTTAGCTGTTTTAAGTTAAAATGTTCGTTAAGGCATATCGAAGCCGCCGCCAAGTCGATAGCCAATATCGGCAGTGCAACGGACAAAACATAGACCGCCTTTGTGTTGCCAAAGAAAGGAATAAACCACGACTCGTAGCCGTAGAGCATCATATCAAAGACGCTCTTGCCTGCCTCAGGCTTTACTACCACGCCGGTAAGGCCGTAGTTGATAAAGACGAGCGAAAAGTACATATTGTAAGCAATGACCGCAATCAGCACAAACGCTATAAAGTATAAAAACAATGCCAGTCCGAGTGGCGTTTCTTTTTTGTCAAGCATAGCAATACTCCTTTTAATCGTTATTATCTATTATAGTAAAAAAACGCACTCATGTCAATAGAAAAACCTTGTATTTGGGTATTGAAATATAGCGCCGTTTGTGTTATAGTATAGGGTACAGAGATATGGAATATGGCCATACTAACCGGGGAGATAGCGGTGCCCTTTACCTGCAATCCGCTATAGCAGGGGCCAATGCTTTTTTGAGGGTTGTGACCGTGTCGCCGCGTGTGTCGTAAGCTGTTGAGAGACGGGTCTTGCGCAATTTGGAGCCGTGAATCATGTCAGGCGGGGAACCGAGCAGCATTAAGCGGAAATCCGGATGTGATGCAAGGTCACCTGTCTTGAGGACGAAAACACATTTACGGATGTGGTTACATCTCGACGTTAAGCTGTATGGTCATATCCCGTACCTCTGCTATTTTTTATAGGAGGCAAAAGCTGTGTATCAAGCACTCTATCGCAAATGGCGCCCTAAAACGTTTGACGAAATGATAGGACAGGACAGTATATCTTCGCTCTTAAAAAGGCAAGCAGCCGAGGGCAAAGTTTCACACGCCTATCTTTTTGCAGGCACCAGAGGCACAGGCAAAACCACTTCGGCAAAGATACTAGCCAAAGCGGTCAACTGTGAGCATCCCATCGACGGCAATCCGTGTGGCGAATGCTTTGCCTGCCGCAGTATAGACGACGGCAGTGCCACCGACGTTCTCGAGATAGACGCCGCCTCCAACAACCGCGTTGACGACGTAAGAGAGCTGATAGACGAGGTAGTTTATCCCCCTACTCTGCTCAAAAAGCGCGTTTACATCATTGACGAGGTACACATGCTCACGGACAGTGCATTTAACGCACTGCTAAAGACACTCGAAGAGCCGCCGGAATACGTTTTGTTTATCCTCGCGACTACCGAGCTAAACGAGCTGCCTGCCACGATTATTTCGCGTTGTATGCGTTTTGATTTTAAGCGCATAGAGCCCGACGCTTTGGCGGCGAGATGCCGGTTTGTAGCCAATCAGGAAAACATCAGCATCACAGACGAGGCGCTCGGTTTAATCGCCAAGCTCGCAGACGGAGCTGTACGCGACGCGCTGTCACTTTTAGACGCTTGCGCCGCGTGGAAAAACAGCGGTGAAGTCACTATAAGCGACGTAAGAGAACAGCTCGGAATCTCGGATAACGACGCTTTGGTAGAGCTGTTTAGTGCCATACGTTCAAGAGACGTAGCCAAAGCACTGTCAGTCATCGCGAGAATCCACGAAGGCTCGGGCGACCCGTCGGTATTCCTCGAAGATATGATAAGCTTTGTGCGTGACTCAATAATCGCAAAGAGCTCGGATAAAAAAGATAAATACCTGCGTGAAAGGTTCTTTTTCAGCACAGATGCGTTTGAACGCATTGCTCCGTTGCTCTCGACACTCACGTCGGAGACCTTGCTGTATTACGCATCGGTGCTCGAAGACACGCTCGCATCTTTCTCCAAATACAACATCAGCAAAAAGACACTGCTCGATATGGCTGTCATCAAAATGTGCGACCCGACAATGGCGGTCAGCGTAAAAGCCGTTTCGGCAAGGCTGTCTGAAATAGAAAGGCGCCTTGCGCTCATTTCGAGTGGCGTGACGGTTACTGCCCCCGCTCCCGAAGTCACCGAGCCTACAGAGGCAGTGCCACAATCACCTATTGCAGAGCCTGAGCAGCGCAAGCCTTTTGCAGGTTATGCGGCACTGCGCGATATGCTGCAAGGCGAGCCTGCCATGTCGGCTGTTGTTTCTAAATGCCGTATGTACCAAAGCGCCAACACTATCACCATAGAAGGCGATAATTTCGCCGTCGGTAAGCTAAAAGCCGAGCCGTATTGGCAGACACTGCGCGGTTCTATCATCGCAATAGCAGGTAACGTAAATATCGAATTCAGTATAAAAAAGGTCGTATCAAACGAAAACGACCCTACTATCACGTTTATGGAGGAATAAACAATGAAAGTCAGACTCCCCAAGGAAATGCAAGGCGGTCCAGCTAACATGCAGGGCATGATGAGACAGGCTCAAAAGATGCAGGAGCAAATGGAGGCTAAAAACGCCGAGCTTGACGCTCTCGAATACACTATTACCGCAGGCGGAGGAGTTGTCACCGTCGTTATCGCAGGTACTAAAGAAATCAAATCTATAACCATCGCACCCGAGCTAATAGACCCCGATGATGCCGAAACACTGCAGGACATCCTTGTAGCCGCCGTCAACGAGGCTATCAAAAAGGTAGAGACTATACGTGAAAGCGAAATGTCAAAAATCACAGGCAGCCTCAGCGGTATGCCGGGCTTAATGTAATATGACTCCGACGTTACAACGATTGGTTGACCAGTTTGCCGCCCTGCCCGGTGTCGGACGCAAAAGCGCAGTAAGGCTCGCTTATCATATTTTGGGCATGAAAAAAGAGCAGGTCGAAGCTTTTGCCGACACGCTCATCAAGGCAAAACAGTCGGTAGGCGTTTGCAAATGCTGTCAAACAATCTCAGAGACTGATTTATGTCCTATCTGTGCCGATGACTCACGCGACCACAGCGTAATCTGCGTAGTCGAGGACTTTAGGTCTGCTGACACGATAGAGGCTTTGCACGAGTACAAAGGTTTGTATCATATACTCGGCGGAGTTATCTCTCCTATGGACGGCATAGGTCCCGAAAAACTCAATATCAAGCAGTTAGTCGCGCGTCTTGACGGCGTAAAGGAAGTCATTGTCGCTACCAACCCGAGCGGCGAAGGCGATATAACCGCTATGTATATTTCAAAGCTGTTAAAACCGATGGACATAAAGGTTACGCGCATCGCGTACGGTTTACCTGTCGGTGCTACGCTCGAATACGCCGACGGCAATACGCTCCTCAGAGCGTTTGAAGGCCGCAGAGAAGTATAAATAGAATAAACGCTCGAAGGTTTTATCCTCCGAGCGCTTTTTTTATTCACCTATTTTGTTTTCTATGTAATTGACGATGTCACCGATAGTCATCAGACCCGGCAAATCCTGCTCATCAAAAGTGATGTCAAATTTATCCTCGCAAATGACTACCATATCTGCCATTTCGAGCGAATTAAGTCCGAGGTCGTTAACGAGCTCAGCTTCCATCGTGATTGCATCGGGGTCAAGACTCATCTGTTCAACGAGCAAATCTTTAACTTTTTCAAACATAATAAAACCTCTTTATATATTCTTTCTTATTATTTTTTTGGATGTTGTTTTATCAAACTCGGTATGCCTTATCTCGATATTGTGTATCTGCTTATATGCAGGATGCTGTCGATTTATCTTGGCCACCTCAGACTTTAGTCTGTCGGCTATCTGAGATTGGTCAAGGTCTTTGAGCAGGTCGTAATCAGGATAAATTATCGCGGTCAAGGTTTCCTCGCCGTTTACGGTACGCGTGCAAACTACGCACTCTCTGATATATTGGCTCTTGTAGAGATACTCCTCAAGCTCCTCGGGATATATGTTTTTGCCATTGGAGAGTATGATAATATTTTTTTTGCGACCGGTGATATAGATATATCCGTCCTTGTCGATATATCCGTAGTCGCCGGTACGAAAGAACCCGTCGTCGGTAAATACTGCGGCGGTTGCTTCGCTGTTTTTGTAGTACCCGAGCATAACCTGAGGACCTACAACGCAGATTTCGCCGATTTCTTCGCCGTCTGCCTCTCGCTCGGTTTCGCCGTCTTCGACTAAAACCTTAGCTGTGCACCCCTTCATAGGCACGCCTACCGAGCCGACCTTCATACGGTCTGGCGGATTAACCGAAATAAGCGGAGCACATTCGGTGATGCCGTAGCCCTGTGCCACAGTGATGCCGAGTTCGTCAAACCGCTTGATAAGCGTAGGGTCGAGAGCTGCGCCGCCGCAGACGATGTACTTTAGTCTGCCGCCGAGTCCGGCTCTTATTTTGCTGAATAAAATTTCTCTGGCGTCAACGCCGACGTGACGCATGGCTTTGCTCGCGTTAATACCAAACGTAAATATCTTTTGCCTGCCCTCCTGCTTTATCTCGCTCTGTATCTTGCGATACATAGTGTCGAGAAACAAAGGCACCAAAATCATGCCCGTCGGTTTGACGAGCTGAATGTTTTTGGCAAAATATTTGAGACTGTTATTAAAGACTACGGTCGCACCGCACAGCATAGGACCTAAGATGCCAAAAGACGTCTCGTAGGTGTGATGCGGCGGCAAGACAGAAAAGAATACGTCGTTTGAATCGTAAGGCGTCATGCTGGCACCGCCTATCAGGCTCGCCAAAATATTGCCTTGCGTAATCATAACGCCTTTGCTCGTACCGGTAGTGCCGCTCGTAAAGATAATGGCGGCGAGCGCCTTGAGGTCGGGCTCAAACGAGCTAACCGTCGTATTGCCTCTCAATATAGTAGCCGCCCCTTGCTCGAGCAAATGATAGTATGAGACGAGGCCGTCGTCCTCAGTATCGTATTTATCAAAGCTGACAATATCACGCAACGCGGGCATTGCAGTAACTTGCTCTTTTAGCTTTGAGGCGTAAGTGCTCGAAGTAAAAATGGTTTTGCAGTCGGAAAGCACGACAAACTCAGCCATTCTCTCAGGTGCTAAATCACGATCTATAGGCACGATAACCGCGCCTGCGCAAACTGACGCGCAGTAAACAACGACCCACTCGGGCCTTGACTCGGATACTAAAGCCAAATGCTTACCCTTGTAGCCCTTTAAAATCAGATATGTTGCGAGCTGTTTGACCTCGTCAAAAAACTCGCGATATGTCATTGTAATGATAGACTTGTCTTTTGCAAAATACTGATAGAGCGGTTTATCGTCAAATACAGATGCTCTATCCTCGATTAGCTTAAAGAGCGAGCCATATTGCATAAACTTGTCTTTGGTATATTGTTTTTTCATCAGTTACCCTTTATGTTTATTACAAATCTATTATACCCATTAGCGGATTATTGTCAATACCTTGTATGTTTTTTTATTTTTTGCCAATAATAACGTTGCCATGAAAAGAAAAGACTATAAAAACTACGTACAATCAAAAGCAAGCCGCTCCCCTATACTCAAAAACTGCTTTTTTGCCTTTTTGACAGGCGGCGCAATATGCGCGTTAGGGCAATTACTGATGCAGCTTTACGCGTCTTTGGGAGTGTCAAAAACGATTTGTTATCCCCTCGCTTCGGTAACACTGATTTTCATTTCGGGACTGTTTACAGGTCTCGGTCTATTTGACAAACTGGCAAAGCACGCAGGAGCAGGTACGCTCGTACCAATAACGGGATTTGCTAACGCCATTACTTCCCCTGCAATAGACGCAAAATCCGAAGGCTTTGTGCTCGGCGTCGGTGCCAAGGTATTTGTAATCGCAGGACCCGTGATAGTTTACGGCACGCTCGCCTCAATGCTTTATGGCATAATCTATTATCTGGTGACGCTATGAAAAAGATAATTACCTTTAACGACGTTTACCTCGCGCAGACTGCGACCGTAGTCGGCAAGCTCGAAAGCGACGGACCTATCGGCGGCAGTTTTGATATATTCAGCGAAGACGAATATTTCGGCAAAAATAGCTTTGAAAAAGGCGAAACCGAGATGTGCAGATTATGTATAAACACATTACTTGCAAAAAGTGGCCTCATCGCCTCAGATATTGACGTGGCGCTTGGAGGCGACCTCGTCAACCAATGCGTTGCTACATCCTATGCGGCTAAAATGTTTGATATGCCATATCTTGGCTTATACGGCGCTTGCTCTACTATTGCAGAAGCACTGCTTATATCGTCGTGTCTGATTAGCGGCAAGAGCGTTAGCAACGCTCTCGCTTTTGCATCATCGCATTTTTGCACGGCGGAAAGGCAATACAGGTTTCCGCTCGAATACGGTGCACAGCGCACGCCTACGTCTCAAAACACTGTGACTGGATGCGGAGCATATCTTTTGACAAACAAGAAGTCGGATATACGCATAAAAGAAGGCTTGATTGGTACTATAATCGACAACGGAATAACTGACCAAAACAACATGGGAGCCGCGATGGCCACCGCCGCAGTTGATTCGATAAGGAGCTACTTTGCGCAAAGCGAATACAATTCAGATGATTTTGACGCTATCGTAACTGGTGACTTAGGACAGCAAGGCAATGCCATAGCGGTCGAAATGCTCATGCGCAGAGGACTGAACCTACGCGAAAACATGTATGACTGCGGCATGATGATATACGACCTCAAAGCACAGGACGTTCACTCGGGAGGCTCGGGCTGCGGCTGTCTCGCGGTAGTCGGTGCCGCAAGGTTTGTAAAGCAAATGCTTTGGGGCAGTATGACGCGCGTCATGTTTGTCGGTACGGGTGCGCTGCTTAATCAAAACTCGGTTTTGCAAGGCAATACGATACCCGGGATTGCACACGTTGTCGTGCTCGAAAGGACGTAAAATGCAGTATTTACTTGCTTTTGTTTGCGGCGGTGCACTGTGTGTAATCGCACAGATACTCATTGATAAAACTAAGGTCACGGGTGCAAGGATACTCGTCGGCTACGTCGTAGTGGGCGTACTGCTCGAAGCCGTAGGAGTTTATCAAAGCTTTATCGACCTTTCAGGTGCAGGTGCGACAATATCGCTGACGGGGTTTGGTTCGGCACTTGCCAAGGGCGCTCGCGAAGCAGTTATCAAAGACGGATTGTGGGGAGTGCTCTACGGCGGTTTGTCTGCCACAGCGGCAGGCATCAGCGCTGCACTTGTGCTCGCTATCGTCTGGGCAATGCTTTTTAAGAGCCGCAAAAAATAAAACCGCCCGAGACGGGCGGTTTATGTTTGTTAGCCTGTTATGCCGGAACGTTCGACACCTTCGATCAGCGTACGCTGAGCAAAGAGGTAAACTATAACCAGAGGAGCGAGGATCAGCAAGCCGCAGGTGTTGCGGATAGCTGCTTCGTACGCCGTCTTGCCGGCATAGTCCGTATCGAGAGACGTAGGCACCTTGACGATATTGGGCAGGAGGCATATCTTGTTGGAGTTTGTAAAGAACAAGCCCGTGTAGAATGTATCCGACCACTGCCAAGAGAAGGAGAACATAAATATGGTTACGAGCATAGGTACCGACATCGGGAGTATGATGCGAACAAAGGTCTTGAGTACGCCTGCACCGTCAACGTAAGCTGCTTCCTCGAGTTCGTCGGGGACGCCGTTAAAATACTGACGCATGATGTAGATATACAGACCGTTTTTGAGTCCGATACAACCGATAGAGAGCACTACCATCGGCCAATAGGTGTTGAGCAGGTTGGCTATGGCAGGAGTTGCTTCGCTCGCGTTAAAGATATTCTTTGCTATAAATCCGTAAATGCCCCAGATGTCAAAGTATCTGAACTTCATAAACAGCGAAAGCTGTATAGTCTCGTGGGGAACTATCATCGTAAAGATGACGAGGAGGAACAGCAAGTTTTTAAACTTAAACTTGAACTTGGAAAAGCCGTAGCCGACAACCGCACAGCACAGCATTTGTGTTACACCGCAGAGCAACGAAAGCAACGTGGTGTTGAGCAGTGCCTGCCAGTAGTTGTTGTCATTGATAATCGCTTTGTAAGTATCGAGTGTGGGATACTTTGATATCAAGTGGACCGAAACATCGACAAAATCCTCGGCACTCATGATAGAGCCTGCGATTTTTGAGATGTAAGGGAAAATGATGACGTAAGAGATACCGACGAGCAGTACAAAGCGGAATAACCACCATACTGCCTTGCCGAGAAAGTACTTTGTGAGATACTTATACTTCATCTTTTGCCAGAAGGAAATCTTTTCGTCAGATCTCATTCTGCGGAGAGCCTCTTCACGTTTTGCTTGCTCTAAGAGAGCTTTCTTTTCTTTTTTGTTAAGTGGCTTTGTAGAATCCATTATAATATCCCCCTTTCTCAAGTATCCTTGCGCTGATAGAAGACATACGCGGACATAATGCCTGCTACCACTGCGAGTATTAAGATGATGACAACAAAATACATCCACGCCATCGCAGTTGACCTAACGTCGCCTTTTGGCTTGCTGTATTCTGTTTGGATATACTTCATCATCGTATTGGACTCAGAAGTAAAGGAGTCAATAATCGAGTAAATCGCGTTAACGAGTATCATCGGGCTGATCATCGGGAAGGTTATCTTCCAGAAGGTTTCCCAAGCGGTCGCACCGTCAATCTGGCAGGACTCGTAGATGGCAGGTGAAATAGACTGCAAACCTGCGAGGAATACCAGCATCTGAACGCCCGACTTATTGACGATACTGTAAACTTCGTTTACGAGGGTCGTTACGTAAGTAACGAGCTCTGAGCCGACCTTCATGCCGGCAAAGAATCTCTCGACATCGAGGGCACTGATAAGGTCGTTGACGTTATTGCCCTGCTTCATACCCGTATCACTCGCACCGGAAGCCATCTGCTCCATCTCGGATGCAAGAGTGTTTTGCAGGTCGATGGACTCGATGATACCGGTAGAAACGATAACGGGGATAAAGAAGATAGCTCTAAATATCGCTCTGCCTCTCATCTTTTGGTTGAGGAGCACTGCCATAAACAGTGAAAAGATTACTATAGCGGGCACGTTGAATATCAGCTGCAATACGCTCGAGCCGAGGGTGGAAAGAAATCCCGTATCCTCAAACAGCGCGTAGCTATAGTTGCCCCAGCCAACGGGGTTTAATATAAAACCACCGCCGGGCTGGATTTCTATCTCGTTGAACGAGAATCTAATCGACTCGATTATCATGGGAAGGTAGATAAGGAAGAAACCTGCGAGGAACGGCAGTATAAACAGCCAACCTGCTAAGGATTTTTGCGCTTGCAAGGACTTTGACTTTTTTGCCTTTTTAGGTTTAACGGCAATATTGTTATCCATTATTCACTTATCCCCCTTTCTCAGCCAACTATCGCGCCGGTGGAATCTACTTTTACAAAATCTTCGGCAGGGATTGTAATCGCAGTGCCGTTGACTGTGGTAGTAAAGTCATTAAGCGTGTAGTTGATATAGAATTTATAGCCATTGGAGTAAGTAACTACGCAGACCTCGTTGTTTTTGTCAAGGAAGCTGTGTGCTACTATCTTTGCGGTCTGAACGTCCTTGAGAGCCACGTTGAGCTCTTTGTACGTCGAAACCATATCACTCAGCCAGATGCTGTATCTAATAGAGTAATAATCACCGAGGTCGGTTTCATTATACTCTTTCAGTTCACTGGTGTTGTTGATAGCGATTACAAAGTAAGGAGCAGCGCCATTCTCAATAGTCTTGAGCAAAGTGTAACGGTAGTCGCCTGCGAGGTTGATTGCTTCGCCTGCGTAGCTGATAGAACCGTGGAGCACCGAGCCCATGAAGGGAACGGATGCCGAGCTGTACTTTAGTCTCGAGTCATCGAGAGGCATATTGAGGATATCGGTGACATAGGCGAGCGAGTAATAGTTACCGCCGTCAACCATGACTTTGCCGTTGTCCTCTTTGATCTGAGCAAGCAGTTTGGTAACGAGAACCTTGCTGTCCTCTCTGTTGAGAGGATCGTCCTCGTTAAAGTCGGAGCTCAGTGAATCGCCGAGCGAGCCAACCGAAATGCCGCCTACGTTGTACTTTTGATAATCTTTCCAAGTATTATTGTAGAGTCTCGACATTACTCTGGGAGAGATAACGCCCTGTCCCTTATTGGCAAAGCCCTGCTTGGTAGGTTCGTACTTTCTCCTCGTAGCGTCCTGGTCGTCAATTGTCTTGGCAAGATCGTCCTTGGAGTTAAAGCCGTCAAAGAGTTCGTCTATGCTTGCAAAGCTAAACTCAAACTCGGGATAAATCTGCGAGCCGTTTTGCTTGCAATATTCGATGAGCTGCTTGAGACCGCTGTCACCACCGAGAACCTTCTCGACCTTGACGCCGTTGGGAACGTTAGCCCAAGGCAATGCGTCGTTGCACCAACCCGACATTCTAATGCGTACGTTTGTGATGCCTGCTTCATCCTTCAGCTTGGTTAGCATCGCAACGGTATCTTCAAAAGAAGTGAGCGAAATCTTTGTCTGTATCGGCAGACCGAGGAATTTCTTAGTGACCTCGAGAGCACCGAGCGTCTCGATATAGAGAGGAATGTCCTCTGCTACTTCGTCTTCTTCATACTCAGTAAGCACGCCCTCACCTATCAGATAATCGCGGTACATATTAGCCATGCCGGAGTAGCTGATGTCGTCGGTAAGTATAAAGTAACGGATCTTAAAGTTCTTTGTGTACTTACGCTTTGACTCGACAGTCCACATAGCGTCGGAGGCGGCAGACAAGCTGCCCTCGAGCTCGTAGGTGTCCTTAGGTCTCGGGTTAAACGAAGTGTAAGCCGAAGCAAACATGTGGACCGAGCCGCCGTTTTCTACGGTTACGTTGGCGAGCGTATCACCCTCGGTGATGACTGCGAGATAGCCGATCTTGAGGTCCTGATATACTGTCTGTAAATCGGAGGACATAACGGGATTGCCGTCTTCGTCATAGAGAGGATTGCCGTCTTCGTCAGTGAGCTGGACGTAATCTTTGGTCTTGATAGCGTCTTCGACTATCTCGACGACACCAAAGCACGGGAGGCGAACTACCTGCTTATTTGCACCCGTAATGGTGTGGTAAGCAAAGTCAACGCCGTACATCTGGCTCTGAGTCTTAAACGCGGTGCCTATAATCTTGTCAAACGAGATTATGGTACCCGAGCCGTCGGGCGAGAAGATATAGCCGCTGTTATTAGTGTTGCCGGCTCCGGCGTAAGGCAGGAGGACGACGTTGGAGAGCTTGTAGTTAGACGAGTCAAAACGGATATTGCCGGCGTTGACTCTGACCTCGACACCGTACTCGTCGAGCGTGTACTCGAGAGCAATCTTAAAGAGTGCGGGGGTCTTGTCGTTTGCCGTATAATCTGTCTCGGCGTGGTCTATATCCATCTGTTCAAAGGTGTAATCGGTATATTTCTTGACGAGCTTCTCTACTCTCAGCAGCTCTTGTGCCGTGATTTTAGGCTCGCAGACATATACGGGGAACTTGGTACAAATAGGATATTTAACTTTCATTTCCTCAATGGACTTTTGAGATATGCCCTCTTGGTTGGGGTCCTTGAGAATGTAGAAGGAATAGAAGGTACGCGCGTCCTTGGAGATGTCGGACTTTTCGTTAATCTGATCTCTCAGGTTCTCGAGCTTTTCGGCTCTGATGAGACGAGGCACAAGGTAGGCAACTGTCTCACGGCCGATGGTGTATTCAACACGTACGCCGCTACGGATAGCCTTGACGGAAATCTGATCGTTGAGTGCCGCATCAACAAAGGAGTTAAATGTCATATCGGTATCGTTTTCGGTATATTCGATAATGACCTGCGAATACAGCTTCTTTTTGATGGAATCACTGGTGGAAAGTCCGGTACTGGACTGGCTGGCGCCTATGTTATAGGGGTTTGTGGACCAGTATCCTTTGTATTTATAAACGGTGGAATTTTCGATAAGAGCGTAGGAATACTGTCCCTTGCCTGCATCGACCTCGGTGTAAGTGCCGTCGTCGTTTTTGACAAAGTTGCCCTTGCTGTTTTCAACAGGGTCTTCGAGCGTGAGGACAACAACCTCGCCGGTGAGACGGTCGCAGTAGAGCGCGTAACCGTCCTTGATGAGCATGAGTTCCATCTCAGCAATAACGGTATCGCCGAGGATACGCTCTTCGATAGACTTATAAGCCGTTGAGAGATATGCAGGGAGCAGAGTGTCCCATACATTCTCTTCTTCGTCTTTGTCGTCTGCTGCAGAAACGGTAATATTGAGTACCGGCAATATCATAGAGACGCACAAAAGAAGTGCAAATAAAGATATAAGTAATTTTTTCATAATCTACACTCCTTTTTACTGAACTCTGAGTTTAATCTCGATGTAAATGTTATAGAAGAAAGTAAATACCTTCTTAACAAGTGAACCAAAGAGAACTACTACAAATATAATAAAGCCTACGCCGATGATAGTACCTACGGTAGTGAGGACGTTTTTGCCCAAGCCGTAGTCGTGAATTACCATCGTGCCAAAGAAGATAAGTAGTGCCATCCAAGAGAATGCCAAGCTATCTATCATACCGAGGATTGCCATTTCATCCTGAATGACAAAGTTGGAGATGATAGTAGTGGGCAGGATGAGCATTACGATAGGAACGAGGGAATAGCAGGATGCGATATATACATCCTTAAATGTACCTTCGCCTTCAAACAACGTGGTAAGGCACCAGTTAGCCGTTACCCACAGGAACAAAGGCAATGCAACCGATACAATAGTAAATAGGAAGGAAACGGTACTGTTGTAGGGGTTAAAGAGGTAGCCTTGACCTACCGACTGATAAACAAACACGATAATAGTGAGCAACAGCCAGAAGGATGCGCCCCTGACGGAGCCGCGCTTCTCGTGCTTTAAGTCCCAAAAGCCGTCAAACGGATGCAGGATAACATGGAAGCCAAACAGGACCTCCTCATAGAACTTACGTTTATCCTTAAACTTTTGACCGCGCTTATTGACTTTTTTAACCCAGCCAAAGAACTTGGAGAGCAGGAATATGCCGCCGATGACTACGAGAGGCAGTACCCAGAGGTTATCCTCTATCCACTCTTTACGGTAGAGCTGATATGCATCGGAGTAGTCCTCGGAGTCGTACGCGTACTTAAAGTACTGCATAGCTTCATAGTATTCGCCGTCTCTGTAGAGAGACTGACCTATGCCGACGTAAGCGGTGTCATAGTTGTTATTGTGCTGGAGTATGCTGATGTAATAGTCAACTGCTTCGTCATACTCTTTGTCGATATTCTTTCTGATAGCAGAAGCAATCAGATCGCCATAAGCAGTACGCTTGTAAACAGTGATGCTCTGGCTCGTCTTGTCGAGCAAGAGAATGTTGGTGCCCTGGTAAGCGATAGCGGCGAGAGACTGGATGTTGCCTATCTGGTCGCCGAGGTCGCCGAATGCGTAAAGCAGGTTGCCGTTGCTGTCGTAAGTGTAAACCTTGCTACGCTTGGTATCAATGACACTCCAAGTGCCGTCGGGACCGAGAGCTACGTCAACGAGCTTTGAAGGTCCTGTGATATCAGCGGTCTTTGCAACGGTGTTATTCATATTGATTTCGCCGGAAGGCGGCCAAAATCCGTTACGAACCATAACGTCGCTGCCCTGAGGGTTGAGCTTTTTAACAGGAGCATAAGTACCTGCTTTTGACCTGCTCATGATGGCGCTGATTACGTTAGCGTCGGCTATAGTAGCCGTGGTAACGTAAAGGAAACCGTCGGAGTCGATAGTAACGTTATTGTATTCGGTAGGAACGAGCTTGGTGCTGGCTGCAATCTGCTCTGCAGTTTGGAACATACGGAGCAATCTCGTCCACACACTGCCGCTAACCGCCTGAGGTCCGATAAAGCCGTTAAAAGAGCCGTCACGGTTCAGCGAGATAACGCCGTAGTGAGTAGTAGATGAAACGACATATATTCTGCCGGATTTATCTACTGCGAGAGCTGCAGGCTTATAAATGCTGCCATCGGGGATAACGTCGCTGCTGGGTTCGGGTACGATGTCAACAAAGTTGCCGAGCTTATCAAAGATAACGACACGAGATTTTTGAGTATCAGCTACGTAAATCTCGCTTGTTGTAACATAGACACCTTCGGGACCGGACAGCGAGTCGGGAACGCCCTGGTCATTTATAAAGGTAGAAATGTAAAAGCAAAAGTTGTACTCAGAGTCAAGTACGACTATGCGATTGTTGCCCGTATCGGCGATATAAACGCGGTTTAAATCGTCAACAAACAGGTCTTTGGGGCTATTGAGTGCAGTGATATCGGCGTAAGCGTATGCCGCTCTCGCGTTGTCACTGGCACCGTCAAGGTAAGACGCCTTGATCGTGTTGGAGTCGATAACCGTGAGAGGCACGTAAGCGTGCGGGCTCTGCATCGGTTCGCCTGTATAGTCGTAAGTATAGGTAGCGTAGGGCACGATCGCGCTGGCGGCTATCGAGCCTACGAGCAGTGTGAGAACTGCACATACGAGGACTGTACGCAAAATCTTTGTTTTCATATTCAGCCCTCCCCTATTAGTCTTTCATGCCCGAAGTGGACATTGTCTGGATGACGTTGCTCTGAGTAATGACGAATACCGTGATAGGAACTATCATCATTACGACGGTCGAAGCTGCGCTGACGCCGGAACGTGCGACACCCGAGGTGACGAGCTGGCTGATAGCGTAGTTAAACGACTTGAGCTGTTCGGAATAGATGTAAAGGTTTGCGCCGGAGTTCCACAGATCCTTAAATGCAAATATAATCAGTGTAACCCATGCCGGCTTAACCATCGGCATCGCTATCTTCCAGAATATCTTGTTTTCGCTGGCGCCCTCGATACGAGCGGACTCGAGCACCGAGTCATTAACGTTGGTCTCCATAAACTGCTTCATCATATACAGACCGAAGGTCGTACAGAATGCAGGGATGATTACTGCGAAGTAGGTGTCAACCCAACCAAACCATGTCATGATAAGGAAGTTGGTGATACCGGTAACGGTGGAGTTAAACATCAAGGAGTAAACGATAACGGAAAACAGGAATTTGCGTCCAGGGAACGGAATCTTGGCGATAGCGTAAGCAGCGTAAGACGAAAGTAAAACGTTGCCTGCAGTACCTACGACCGAGATAAACACAGTATTAAATATGTATCTCGAAAAAGGTACCCACGAGTCGCCCATCAATCTGAAAAGGTCGCTGTAGTTTTTGCCCGTAGGATTGATAGGAATAAAGCGAGGAGGGAAGAAGAACAATTCGTCCAGAGGCTTTAGGGACTGGCAAATAGCGTAAACCATAGGCAGTACCATTACAAAGCCTACGACGGCGAGCAGTATGTAAATACCGATATCGCCACCGGTAGAACGGTTAAGCGAGCGTTTGTAAAACGTGCCGTTCTCTACCTGGCGTTTTTCTCTCTTTTCTTTGAGCTCGGTAAGTTTTGCTTTGATATTCATTTATCAAGTACCTACCTTTCTCAAAAGTTTTGTAACCAACATATTGCAGCCGATCATCATAAAGAACAGGATGGCCGCGATTGCCGAAGCGTAGCCCATTTCAAAACGTGATCCGCCATAGTCGTCCAAATGGTGCATTATGGTGTGTGCACAGTAGTTAGGGCTGGGGAAGCCGACGAGTGCCGTGATAACGCCGCCGAAACCGAAGGAACCGGTAATAGCGAGTATAGCGCCGAGCATCATCTGAGGCTTCATGGAAGGAAGGGTGATATACCACAGCTCCTGCCAACGGTTCTTGACGCCGTCAACGGCGCCTGCTTCGTAAAGCTCTTGGTTAACTACCTGGAAGCCTGCTATAAAAGTAAGGAAGGAAGTACCAAGGGAAGTCCACAGAGCAACTGCGACTATCAGTCCAAAGATGTACTTTTCATCAGAGAACCAAAGGATAGGCTTGGTGATAAGGTTTAGCTTGATGAGCCATGCGTTGACAAAGCCGTATTGGTCAGAGCTAAAGAATATCGTCCAAATGAGGTAAACGGAGCCTGAAATCGAAGGTGCGTAAAACAGCAGAGTAACTACCGCACGGACCTTGGGTCTGAGCTCGTTGATAAACCACGCAAACATCATCGACAAAAGGTATGAGCCCGGGCCGGTGATAGCTGCAAAAATCAGAGTGTTTTTAACCGCGATGATAAAAATATCATCGTCGAGCAGCAATCTGATATAGTTGTCCATGCCTACGAACTGAGGCCACTCGAGGAGGTTAAACGTCGTAAAGCTGAGTAATACCGACAGCAATACGGGAACGACGGTGAACAGGAAGAACAGTACAAAGAAAGGTAATATCATCAGATATGCCACTTTGTGCTTTTTCATCTGAATCCACGTCCATTGCGCTCTTGTAATGTCAGAGCGTATAATTGCTTTTTCTTTTGCCATTATCTTTCCCCCTCCTTTCAACCGTCATTTTTTTGTTTTGCTTTGAGTTGTTTCTCGAGATCGTCGATATCATCTGCGGTCGGGAGGTTAAACTCGCTGCGCTTACGGGTTAACTCGTTGTTTATATCAACTATCTGAGAGAGCAGCTCTTCAGTAGGCTCTTTGCTGTTGTTATAAACGTCGAGGAATGCAAAGTTTGTATAACGTCCGATGATGTACGAACCGGGGAACTCGGGTGTGCACTTAACTGCATTAAACTGAGCTCTGAGGTTGTCGTATTCATCCTTTGTCCAGCTCATCTTAGAGAGAGCTTCGATATTAGCGGTATTTTGCTTTGCAGAAGGACCGAGCAAGGCAATCATTTCGTTGCCGTATGCGCTCTGTACGTCTGCGCTCGTCCACCACTGCATAAACGTCCAAGCGGCAAGTGCGTTGGTATCGTTTACACTACGCATCATAATAATGGTAGAGATTGCACCGATAGTAGAGTTGTCAACGCTGCCGTCCGCAGCTACCGTACCGGGCAGCGGAGTAAACTCCCACAAGCCCTGAATTTCGGGAGCAAAGACGATCAGTGTATTGTAGTTTGTATAGTCGATTACTGCGAGAGGCATCGTGCCTTGACGGAAACGGTTTGCAAAGCTGTAAGAAACAGGGAACTCATACATCGTAAAGAAGTTGCAGACCTGTTTGAATGCGCCGAGCGAAACATCGGAGTCAAGGTTGATGGTCATACCGTCGGTCTTGGGGATTACGTTGCCGTCTTTGTCATTGTAAATCCAGCCCATCTCATACAGCTCTTCGTCGGTGTAAAACTCTCTAAAGAGCTCGAGATAGTAATCGTAGTTGCCCATGTCATACAGGTTTTCGTCCTGCTGATACATCATTAACATAGAGCCGGAGGTGCCGGTCGGGAATCCGATGTCGAGCTGGCTGGCCTGTATAGTATTAATAATGGAAATAAAGTCATCCCAGGTGTTAGGAACATTGACACCCATTTCGACGAATATATCTTTACGGTAGAACATCATCGAGAATGACATATTCTCGGGGAGCGCGTAGGTTTCGCCATACAAAGTGATAGGAACCATAGCGGACTCGGAGAATCTGGCAGCGACTTCGTCAAACGTATCAATATCATCTATAAACTGGCTATAGATGGGATGATCTGCCCAAGCTGAAAAGTCGTTGAAGTTATAACCTATATTAGTGTCGCCCGAGGTCGTATTAAGGGACTTGACGGCAGAACGTATAGCGTAGTTAACGGGGTCGCTCTGTGCGGAGTTCATAGATACGTCGGGACCTGTGCCTGCCAAGGTGGCAGGAAGCAGTGTGCCCGAAACAACGAGCTTAACTTCGATAGGAATGTTGTATTTTGCGGTAAAGTCGTTATCGACGAGGTTACGCAGTATCTGTGCCTGCTCACGCGAGGTGTTTGTCCATACTACGATGCTGACTTCCTCGAGTTCCTCGGACGTGAGAGTATTATCGGTAACTGAGCCGAGAGAGTTGTAGTCGGAGAAGAAGGAAGCAAAGAACTTTTGGAATTCGTTAACGAACTTTTGCCAGAAATTTGCTTCGGCCTGAGGAAGCTCTGCGTCGGGAGACTGCAATGCTATGTAGTCGATGAGCAACGGCTGGTTCTGTGAATCAGTCAGCCAAGTACCGAGGGTACCGCAGTAGTCTTTAAGGGTTGACATAGAGCCTGCGATAGTCGTCGGATAAGTACCCATTCTTTCGACGATAAGAGCTATTCTCTCCAAAGTCTGAGCGTGCTCACCTTTGGAGCCGGTAACTAAAGTAAGCTGAGAGGATACATTGTAGAGGTTTTTAGCTTCTACTACGAGGCCCTTGAGTACGTCGGGAATCAGCTTATCAAAATCGTAGTCACGATATTCATCGGCGTCGGGGCCGGTAATCATCAGTATCTTACGGTAATACTCGTTGATATTGTTGAGTGACTCTTCAACGACGGAAAGCAACTCGGACATGTCGCCGAGAACGACGTAAAGTCTGATGGTATTGAGACCTTGGTTAAGATAAAACTTAAACGGTGTTTCGGAGCTGTAATCGATATTGCCTTCTGCATCGTAAACGCTGGCAGAGAGAGCCTTGGTTTCCCAAGCGTCGTTGTAATTAAATCTCAGCGTGCTTGCTTCTTCAAATGGTTGCTCGCCGTTGATTACTATCTTACGCGAGACGTACATACCCGCGTAGAAAGACTGCTTTTCGCGCAGGACTATCGAATACATACCAGCCGAAGGAACCTCGATGTTCCATTCAATCCACTGACCATTGTACTGCCACTTGTCACCGCCTACGCAGTTGAGCATAACGAGCGCAGGGTCTTGCGGTACGGTAATAGCCGAAGAACGGTCATTGAGCTGATAAATGGTACGGTCAGACGAAGTGGAGTAAAACTCTGCCTGAACCGTGATTCTCTCGCCTGTGTAATCAGCGTCGTTTGCGTGTGCGGCAAGGTACTCGCTGTAGGTAGGCAGCTTTTCGTAAGGAATGAGAGAAATCGACTTTATAGCGAGAGGCTCGCTGATAGCCGAGAAGGTCAGAGTATGTTCGCCCTCTTCAAAATAAAAGCGGAGCGGATTATTGTAATAACCGGTGGAGTCCTGTATCTTGACTGAGACCCACTCTCCTACAAGCTCTTTGTCGGGCTTGAGTTCGTTGCCGGTGTTATCTTTTTGATACGGGCGGTCGGAATCGGCGTTATTGTTAGCAGGGTCGTTGATATACGCGATATATTCATCCGACTCAGACGAATAAGTAACCTTGTAACCGTCGGCATCCTTAATAGCTTTTTTGTTTTCGTCCAGCTGCGAAAGCCTGTCTGCCCAGACCTTGCTGAATTTGATAGAGCGAGCTTCCTTAAACGGGATTTTGTCGTCAATCAAAATCATTCTTTCTGCATTAGCAGACTTGCCTACCGAAACTTCGTTGCCGTCGGTATCATACACGGTAATATCACCTGTATAATACTCGATCTGCAAGCAGTAACGAGCAGACTCGGGAATCGTGACTTTAAAAGTCAGAGCACCGTCGTCAGCTACCGCTATGCATCCCTCACCGTCGATGGCGGTGGACTGCACCGTAGCAGTAGTCAGTTCGCCATCGTATCCTGCGATATCAATGACTAATGGTTGGTCCGCATCTTTGATCTTTGCATAAAGATCGTCGTAGTCGTTATACATCGTGGAGGTAAGTATAGACTTAATCTCCTTGAGCGATGTACGAACCAGCGAATCAGATCCGCCGACAGACTCGACCAATGCGTCGGCGCTCAAAATGCCCATCGCACCGCCAAAGCCGGTAAACAGCATTGCGCATACGATTAGAACAGATAAGCACCGAATCAAGTTGTGCCTCATTTGGTTCATCCGTAGTTCCTCCGTAATATGGATTGTGCGATAAAAAGTCAATAGTCATGGGCATAACTATAGCTTTTTATATATTTACGAAATTGAGTGTATCATCAATTGAACCTTTTGTCAATAGTACTAATAAAGCATATTTTGGTTTGTTTAATTTATATCAAAACATATATAGGACATTATCAGAAAGCGCAAAAACATTATGTAAAGTTTTACATATTTTGATATATAAATTTGCATAGCAAATTATACGGTAACAATTAAGAAGGCACATCGAACTAAAGTGCGCGATTTTGGGCATATACGCGGTTTTGGGCACAAAACATCCATTTGTAAAATGCAACTTTGTAAATGATATGCAAAGCAAAAAATTACACACTCAACATTCAGCAGGATGAGTGTGTAACCAACGTGATATTATGTTACAAAATACGAGCAAAATGTGCTGTTGTTTTGCACAATTTCATCGTACAAAATTTGACATATTGTGCAGGCGTACAAAACATCTGTTCTGCGCCTGTTTTTGCCAATTATTGCCGGTCTTGCTCGGTTACGGTGACAATAAAGCCGTCAACGTTATTGCCGGAGATTTCATAAGGGTAATTAGACGGCACATAGACGAGCGTGGTGGAAGCGTTTTCGAGAGCAGGAGTGTAATATACTTTGTAAATCACGTCGCCGTAGGTAATGCGTATCGGGTTTTTATAGTCGTGCTTTTTGACCGCAACTATATACTCGTCGAGCGTCATATTGTTGTTTTTGATATAAACGGAATGTGCAGTGCCTACGTACCTGTAGCAAGTGGACGATGCAGCAACGCCGGTCTGGGCTTCCTTGTCGCTCGGATATCTGAGAATAAAGCCGTATCTGTACGCGTTTTCCTCGAGCCAAAGGTACTTGCCCTCCCCCATCTTATAGGTACCTGCGTTTGTGATACCCATTCTGACAGAGTATCCACTCGCAAGGTCGGGATAAGACGTAAGTCTTTCCTTTGCCGTAAGGGTGGCAAAATCGGTGTACGCGTCGTTGATAAGAACTTTGTCTTTGTTGTAGCCTACGTCGTTTTCAAAGGCCTCGACAAACTTATTGAGCGCATCAATCGCCGTATTGTTGAGATAAAGCGCAGCCGTCGAAAGTCCGTATGAATCGGACATTTTGGCGTATATTTGCTTTAAGTCGAGGAGTGTTTCGGTCGGTTCTTTCCCCGTCGCAGTGACGAGCACCAAAGAGCCTGAACGGATATCGGTATTTTGCACCGAGAGTTCGACGTAATTTATGTAGTCCTCGTTAGCAGGCTCCTCCGAAACGGTATAAATACTGACGTCGGAAATGACGGGCGGCAGCGAGTTTTCGCCGCGCGAAAGGTCTGCATCCACCGACGTATCGTTGGGGTTGACCGCGTTATAAGCGAGCGCTAGTATGACTATGACGGCAATCATCACAACAAGGCAGACGGCGGTTGCCACATACATCTGCTTGTAGCCGTTCTGATTGTATCCGTGTTTTTTGCCATTTGTAGCCATATTTTCCTCCTATAAAAAATGCGGTGCGTGTCTATAAGGCGCGCACCGCAGCAATGCTAATATTATTTATTAGCGAGATTTACGAGGCGCTCGTACTTTGCCTTTGCGTTAGCTTCAGCATCCTCAAAGAGCTTAGCAGCTCTCTCGGGGAAGGACTGAGCAAGTCTCGAATATCTGGTTTCACCCTTGATAAAGTCGCCGTAGCTCTCGGTGGGCTGCTTGCTATCGAGCACAAACGGATTTTCGCCTGTTGCCTTCTTGCGAGGGTCATAGCGGAAGGTCTGCCAATAGCCTGCGGCAACTGCCTTTTTCATCTCTATCTGGCAGTTAGCCATGCCGCCCTTGATGCCGTGCATTTCGCAAGGAGCGTAGCCTATGATGAGTGAAGGTCCGGGATAAGCCTCTGCCTCGAGCAATGCCTTGAGGGTCTGGTTCATGTCGGCGCCCATGGAAATCTGAGCAACATAAACATAGCCGTAAGACATAGCGATGGCTGCGAGGTCCTTTTTGCCGATAGCCTTGCCTGCTGCTGCAAACTGAGCAACCTGGCCGATCTGGCTTGCTTTGGATGCCTGTCCGCCGGTGTTGGAGTAAACCTCGGTATCAAATACCATGATGTTAACGTTTTCACCGCTGGCGATAACGTGGTCGAGACCGCCGAAGCCTATATCGTAAGCCCAACCGTCGCCGCCGAAGATCCAAATGGACTTTTTGGAGAGATACTGCTTGTCAGCGAGGATTTCATCCTTGCCTGCGAGATTGCTGTTTGCGAGCATTGCTACGAGAGCATCTGCAGGCTTGGAGTTTGCCTTGCTGTCCTCAGCGGTATCGAGATATTCGTTAATAACTGCCTTTTGAGCGTCGGTAAGCTCGCCGTCGAGCAGAGCCTTAACCTTTGCGATAAGGCGGTCGCGTATAGCCTTTTGGCCGAGATAAATGCCGAGACCGTGCTCTGCGTTATCCTCAAACAGCGAGTTAGCCCATGCGGGACCGCGGCCGGAGTCACGGTTTACGGTATAAGGAGTTGCAGGAGCGGAACCACCCCAAATAGAGGAGCAACCGGTAGCATTGGATATAATCATGCGCTCGCCAAAGAGCTGAGTGATAAGTCTTGCGTAAGAGGTTTCGGCACAGCCTGCGCAGGAGCCCGAGAACTCGAGCAGCGGCTGATTAAACTGGCTGCCCTTGAGAGTGGACTCTGCAAAAGGAGTCTCTTTCTTAGTAACGGTAGCTACGCAGTAATCAAATGCAGCCTGCTGGTCTGCCTGAGATTCCTGAGAAACCATCTTAAGAGCTTTTTCTTTAGCAGGGCAAGCAGAAACGCAGAGCGTGCAGCCCATGCAGTCCAGAGGGCTGATAGCCATGGTGAACTTGTAGCCTTCGCAACCCTTGCCCTTCATTTGAGCAGAACGGAGCGATGCGGGTGCAGCGGCAGCTTCTTTTTCGTCAAGAGCAAAAGGTCTGATGGTAGCGTGAGGGCAAACGAATGCGCACTGGTTGCACTGTATGCAGTTTTCGGGAATCCAAACGGGAACGTCAACTGCTACGCCGCGCTTTTCGTATGCGGCAGAACCCTGAGGGAACGTGCCGTCAACGTACTGCTTGAACGCGGAAACAGGCAGGTTGTCACCGCCCATATCGCTGACGGGACGGAGTATGTCGTTAACAAAGTTAACAACGTCTGCTCTCTTGCCGGTAGCAGGAGTAGGAGCAGCATCATCGGGCAGAGCCTTCCAAGCTGCAGGAACTTTGATTTCAACGATGCTGTTGACGCCTGCGTCGATGGCGTTGTAGTTCATTTGAACAACGTCCTCGCCCTTCTTGAGATAAGACTTTTTAGCCATGTACTTCATGTACTCGAGAGCCTTGTCGATGGGCAGAATGTTAGCAAGTGCAAAGAATGCAGACTGGAGGATGGTATTGGTACGCTTGCCCATACCGATTTCGCGAGCCTTGTCGATAGCGTTAACGGTGTAGAACTTAATGCCGTTCTGAGCGATATAACGCTTTGTTTCGTTAGGCAGATGTGCCTCTAACTCGTCGGGAGTCCACTGGCAGTTGAGCAAGAAGGAGCCGCCGGGCTTAACGTCCTGAACAATCTTATATCTCTTAATATATGAAGGGTTGTGGCACGCAACAAAGTCTGCCTTGCTGATATAATAGGAAGACTTGATGGGCTTGTCACCAAAGCGGAGGTGAGAGATAGTGACACCGCCGGTCTTTTTGGAGTC
>DCHM01000036.1:57223-69531 GCA_002314835.1 Clostridiales bacterium UBA1752
TACTGGAAGTAAGCCTGGATGTATTTGTCGGTATGGTCGCCGATAATCTTGATGCTGTTTTTGTTTGCACCAACGGTACCGTCACCGCCGAGGCCCCAGAACTTGCAGGAAATAGTGCCTGCGGGAGAAGTATCGGGAGCCGTCTCTTCGGGCAGAGACAAACCGGTAACGTCATCTACGATGCCGATTGTAAAGCCTGCCTTGGGAGTGCGCTTTTTGAGGTTTTTATAAACTGCAAATACGCTTTGAGGAGTGGTGTCCTTAGAGCCGAGACCGTATCTGCCGCCTACTACCTTGATATCTCTGCCGCTGTTGGCAACAGCAGAAACGACGTCGAGATAAAGAGGCTCGCCGAGAGAGCCGGGCTCCTTGGTGCGGTCAAGCACTGCGATCTTTTTGCAGGTTGCAGGTATAGCCTTGAGGAGCTTGTCTGCGCGGAAAGGTCTGTAAAGACGAACCTTAACGAGGCCGACTTTTTCGCCGTGAGCATTGAGGTAGTCGATGACTTCTTCAGCCACGTCACAGATAGAGCCCATAGCGACGATAACACGGTCAGCGTCGGGAGCGCCATAGTAATTAAAGAGCTTGTAGTCAGTGCCGATCTTGGCGTTGACCTGCTTCATATAATCTTCTACGATTTCAGGGAGAGCGTTGTAATACTCGTTGCAAGCTTCTCTGTGCTGGAAGAAGATATCACCGTTTTCGGCAGAGCCGTGGAGAACAGGATGTTCGGGGTTGAGGGCGCGGCTGCGGAATGCGGCGATAGCGTCCTTGTCAACCATAGATTCGAGAGTTTCGTAATCCCAAGCTTCAATCTTGCTGATTTCATGAGAAGTACGGAAGCCGTCAAAGAAGTTTACAAAAGGTACTCTGCCCTTGATAGCGGAGAGGTGAACAACCGCACCGAGGTCCATGACCTCCTGAGGGTTGGAGCAAGCCATCATAGCAAAGCCGGTCTGACGGCATGCCATAACGTCGCTGTGGTCACCGAAAATATTAAGAGCGTGTGAAGCAACGCATCTTGCGGAAACGTGGATAACGCAGGGTAACAGCTCGCCGGCGATCTTGTACATATTAGGAATCATCAGCAGCAAGCCCTGTGAAGCGGTAAAGGTAGTAGTCAGAGCGCCTGCGCCGAGAGAACCGTGAACGGTGCCTGCTGCGCCTGCCTCAGACTGCATTTCCATAACTTTGACTTTGTCTCCAAAGATGTTTTTGAGTCCGGCAGCACTCCAAGAGTCGGTCAGCTCAGCCATTACGCTGGAAGGAGTAATGGGATAAATAGCTGCAACTTCGGTAAACGCATACGCTACGTGAGCGGCGGCGTTGTTGCCGTCCATGGAAATCTTTTTGCGGGTAATTTTTTTAGCCATGTATATAACCTCCTATTATTTATCTCACTAATAATATCACGAAATTTGTGATATGTAAATAGATATTTTGTTTTTTTATTTTATTTTTTATTTTTGCATATCAAAACTTGCATTATTTCAAAGCGTGTGATATGATAATGATGATTTAAATGTATTATATTAGTTTTTTCTTTTCTATAACTCTGTTTTGTTTTCTTATCTTTTCCGGAGGCATAATTATGCAAATCAATATACTGATGGCTTTCGACGATAATTATCTTGAGCCTGCCATAACGTGTTTAAATTCATTGTTTTTACACAACAATGATTGCACGGTATGGTATTTATATCATTCTGTCTCCGATGACACACTTAGCAGGTTAAAGACGTTTTCCGATTCTAAGCATCAGAAATTCATGCCAATATTTGTCAATAACGATAAATTCATCGAATTAAAAACAAGACTTCACTATACCATAGAAATGTATTATCGTTTATTTTGTGTTGAATATTTGCCGAGTTATTTAGACAAGATTTTATATTTAGACCCCGATATAATTGTAAAAGGCGACTTATCAGAGTTTTATAACACGAGTTTTGCTAACGATACTTGCTTTATCGGATGTGAAGATTTTGATAGCGAATTTCAAATCAAGCGTCTTGAATTCTCGAATGCAGACAAATATATTTGTTCCGGAGTTTTGTTAATAAATATAACCAAATATCGTGATATTTATGATTTTGAAAAAATATATACCTTTTGTGTTGAAAACAAGCCTAGATTGAGGTACCCCGATCAAGATGTGTTAAATGCATTGTTTTACAAAAACATTCAATATACAGACAGATATAAATACAATTACATGGTAAACGAATTACAAAGCAAGGATATAACCAAAGCCGCCATAGACAATGCTTGTATTATTCACTTTGCCAGTCAACCAAAGCCATGGCTTAAAACATACGATAGAAATAAAAAGGTACGCGATATTTATTGCTCGTATATAGACAAAAAATATTGCCCCAAAATTTGGGCAGTAATATCAAACGACAGAGTAGCTTTTATTTTTAGAAGAGCACAACGTATTTGCTTGGGGCTATGTAAAAAAGCAGCTTGTCACCTACTGCCAAAAAAGATATTCAAATCAATTACTAAGTCTTAGCTTTATCAAAAATGTAATGGAGCAACGATATGGTTAATGTTTTACACACTGTTTGCATCATAGGTGTAGAAGGTCACATTATCACGGTCGAAGCGACCTGTGCTTCATCCAGCCAACCATCGCTCAATATAATAGGTCTGCCGGACACCGCCGTCAAAGAGGCGGCGAGCCGTGTGCGCGCAGCAGCGAGGCAAAACAGCCTGCCTATCAAGCGCGGCATTATTACCGTAAACCTTGCTCCTGCCAACATCCGCAAAGAAGGTCCTTCGTTTGACCTGCCGATACTCTTGTCTTTGATTGACAAAGCAGACTTTTACGCTTTGGATTTGTCAAACAAATGCTTTGCAGGCGAGTTGTCACTAACCGGAGAACTGAGACCTATAAGCGGTGCATTACCTATGGCGATAGCCGCGAGAGACGCAGGGTTTAAGGAATTATATCTGCCCGAAGAAAACGCGCTCGAGGCTTCCGCCGCAGACGGTCTGACGGTATATCCCGTCAAAACCATTCATCAGCTTTTGATGCACCTTTTCGGCAAAACGAAAATCGCGCCCATAGTATTTGACGCCAAAGAGTTTTTTGACAGCGTAAACAACTTTTCCCTCGACTTTGCAGACGTTAAAGGTCAGGACGCGGTTAAAGAAGCGCTCGAAATAGCCGCGGCAGGCAATCATAATATTATGCTCGTAGGTCCTCCGGGCTCTGGCAAATCAATGCTCGCCGCAAGACTGCCGGGCATACTACCTCCCCTTACGCTCGAGGAAAGTATAGAAAGCTCTAAAATTTTTTCGATAGCCGGAGTAACCGAGGACTTAAAGCCCCTGCTCACTCACAGACCATTCAGAGCTCCGCATCATACGCTATCGTCGGTTGCGCTAACGGGCGGCGGCAGTTACCCCAAACCAGGCGAAATCAGCCTAGCAAATAACGGCGTGCTGTTTTTGGACGAGTTTCCCGAGTTTGACAAGCGTGCACGCGAGGTTTTGAGGCAGCCGATCGAAAACCGTACCGTCACTATTTCGCGCGTAAACGGCACCGTCACCTACCCTGCCGACTTTTTGCTCGTATGTGCTATGAACCCTTGCAAATGCGGTTATTACGGTCATCCGACGCGTCCGTGCACCTGCGGACCTGCCGCCAGGTACTCTTATCTGCAACGCATCAGCGGTCCGATACTCGACAGAATAGATATACAGGTTCAAATAGACCCCGTTGATTTCAACGACCTTTCGGGCAATCAAACGACACCATCGACGGCAGAAATGCGTAAGCGCGTCATGGAGGCGCGCGCCTTTGCTATCGACAGATTTAAAGGCGAAACTACCAGCCTCGGCAAGCCGCTCCTCAGCAACGGCGCAATGGAAGCAAAACACATCCGCAAATTCTGCAATGTGACACCCGAAGCGCGCAGTCTGCTCGAGATAGCGTTTAATTCTTTTGCTCTCTCGGCGAGAGGCTACGACCGCGTTTTACGCATAGCTCGCACGATAGCCGATTTTGAAAAAAGCGATATTATCAACGAGTCACACATGGCAGTCGCAGTACGCATGAGATGCATCGACAAAGGCATTTGATTTACATAATTATTACGCCAAAATGTGGAAAAGTCGGTGGATAAATGTGGATAACTACCACTTTTTAGGCAGTTTTGAGCCAAAGTCAATGTGGATAACTGATTTTTTCCACATTATGGCACAACATTATGTTGATAAGTAAAGGGACACAAATGGACTACAAAGGCAATTATTTTAACGACGACGAAGACGAATCTACCGTTATGCCGCCCTCAAAGGCTGGCAAGATAATCAAAAAAATATTAAAGATTTTGATATACTCCATCAGTGCGTTGATTTTTATCGTTTTGTTTTGGAGCATCTTTAGGTCGAGAGACATCGCACTGTATTCTACAAAGTATTTCAGCGACGCGACAAACTCCCTCGAGCAAAAGACGTATTATGAGATAATACCAACCGGCGACAACAGCTCTATGAGCTATAAAGGCAGAGTGCAGCTCGGCAATATCTATTACGTCCCAGAATCCGGCGAAATGGAAATCGGTGTAAAAATGAATCTTGCAGACACCGAATACAAAGACCCGGCGAGGCTCGTATTTGTATTAAAGGACACGCACGGCACAGAATATGAGATTACAGCATTTAACGAAGGCAGCACTTCAAAATACTGTTTTGCCCGCGTTTGCTTTGGCAATCTAAATATAGATATTGAGCAAAACTACTATTATAAAAAGGTCGAGGCGTTTTACAGAGGTGCTGAGCTTGATTACAGCGTTGACGAGCAAAACGCAGGCTTGATTTACAAGTTGTATATATACGAAAAAGACGACGACGGCAATCTCGTGTTGCTTGACGACTTGATTGACAAAGACTATCAAAGAGGCGAAAGCGATATAGACGACAGCGGTCTAAAGGTATATGACAATAAGACCATAGTCCAGACAGAAGATTGAATAAGGGGATAAAAACTATGAAAACAAAGTTTACCCACATCAAGCAAAGGGATAGCGGTGCTCCTATCAGACTGATAGTTTACATCCTGCTGTCACTCGTTTCGGCGGCGTGCGCACTGGGGCCAAAGCTGCTGCCGCAACTGCAAAACCTCGAGCCAAATATAGCACTCATAGTAACGATTATAGGCATTGCGGCACTTGCGTATTTCCTATTTATGACGGTGTTTACAATCTTCCGCATCATAAACCCAAAGGACGCCATGATTATCTGCCGCAGCGGTTATTACGACTTTATCACCGAGGAAGGCAATAACCTCTTTATCCCGTGGAAGTCGATTGACTCCGCCAAGGTATTCGGCACAAAAAAAGCTCCCGTGCTCGGCGTTTATCTCGTCGAACCCGAAAAGCTGATACTAGAGCTCGATGACTCGACAGCCGAAGAGCTCAGAGCCAATATCGAGATAGGTTTGCCTCCGCTGATGTACCGCGAGGACGAAATCAAAGAGCCTCTGCAAAGAGTCTTAACGCTTTTTATGAAACGTATTGATTCGGTAGAAACAATCAATTCGGCAGACCCCGAGCAAAGCGGAGAATTCAGCATACCGAGCATCAAAAGCGAACAGTAAAACTAAAGGCTACTGCTAAAAGCAGTAGCCTTTTTCATTATTTGTCATCCTGTGATTCTGAGGTAGGTCGAACGTTTACTTCAGGTGCGTCGGCAGCGTACGAGACATCATTTACGTTGCCTCCGAGCATTCCCCTATTATGCGGCAAATCTACTACAGGCGAGCATATTCTATATGATATTACAGCAAAAAAAATAGCGGACGGCATCAATGATGCATCCGCAGCAAGAAGTGGCGGTACGTCGCCTCTTAAACTTGCTGATAATATTATATCAGGAAACACTACGGATGTCAATACCCAAAATGAATCCGACATCAATATGCACTCCTATTCCCCTATCGACACGCAGATTGACCTCGAGAACGAGCTTGCAAAGGCACTCTCAAGTGGCAAGTATATCATTATTATACATTATTACAACTAAATGCAGCTTGTCGTGACCTAATAAAAAAGCTCGGTTGTCAGCCGAGCCGTAAAATAAAAATCAGTTGTCGTAAAACTCAATTGCAGTACGGATATCGTACTTTGAGAGTTCGGTGTCGTTTTGCTTGACGGAATCGTAGTACGAGCTGATATAGCTCAAAAATGCATCGGAAATAAGCTCGCTCTCGATATCTGCGTAATAAGTAGATGTTGTGCCGTAATAGCTGTCGGTGTACTCGGTCTTGGCGTCTGCGGCTTTAACCTCGTCCTTATAAAGAACGAATATGCCCTCGCTGTTATCTACGATAAAATACTCTCCGACCTCGCATGCATTGTAGGCCTTGAGGATTTCCTCGTCCATATCGTCGTCGGTAAACAGAGTATCGTCAACAAATACGCTGTAAAACTCTGTATCGAGCTCCTCGCCGTAAACGGCTTCGCCATTTTTGACCTTTTCGAGGTAAGCGTTTGCATAATCAATGATATGCTGCTTGCTCATATAATTGAGCACGGTGCTCTTAAGATCATCGGTCATATCGCTCTCCTGGAGAGTTTGCTTGCAAACGATGTGCAAGCCACTATCGTCGTTGACCAGAGCCCAAGCGCCTTCTTGAGAGGATTTAAGGGTATCGAAAATATCGGTGCCGAGAGTATCAATATAAGCAACCCAGTCGGCATTTGCACCGTCGGCGTCGCCCTTAACGTCTGCAAACGTCTTGGTGCCGTCCTGCAATGAAGCAAATATCTCGTTTACACGGGCGAGATAGTCCTCGTCTGATTCGTCTGTGCCCTGCTTGTAATAGAGGTAATTGCACTTTGCGTAATTTTGGAGGAAATAAGCGACTATCTCGTTGTCGGTATAATCATGCTGATACAATGAGTAGTCAGACGAATCCTCCTCGTTGACGACGTAAAAGCTAAATGACATACTGTCAACCTTGTGATACTTTGCTAAAAACTCTGCTTCGACGTCTGCGGCAGGAACCTTTTGAGTGCCGTTTTCTCCGTAAAGATAATCTTCAACGAGCGAAATGGTGTACGAATCGTTAAGGAACTTGCGGAATGTTGCGACGTCTGCACCCATCTTTGCGAGCTCAACTGCAAACATATCTTCGCCGCCGTAGTCCAAGGTATAATCGCTGACGGTGTCCTCTATCTCGTTTAAGGTATCCTCGTCAGTCAGAGAAATGCCGTATTGCTTTGCGAGGTAATTGCAAACCAAAACCATGCGGCAGTAATCGTTGATGTCTGCCGTAATCTGGTCGGCCAAAGTAACGCCTTCGCTATACTCGGTGTCCCACTGTGCAGGGTTTGCGGTAAGGTCAACGCCGTAATAGTAATTAAAAATCTGACAGTAATAACCTTTTTGATAAGACAGTATCAAAGAATAGTAATCTGACGTTATCTGCGTGTCTTCATACGTAAACACGGGCGTAAGGTTGGCTTTTGAGCATGATGCAAAGCACAGCACGGTGCTGATGCAAAGAACTACTGCGATAAGCTTTTTGGTAAGGTTCATTATATACCTCCGATAAAAATGCAGTTTATATATGTGATTATATCACATTATTGCTTAAATGAATATTAATTTTGTAAATTTTCGCCGTAAGTATTTAAAATCGTTTGCAAATCAGCCAGCATATCTCCGCCTTTTTGTACGCGATATGCTATATAAGGTGCCGAGCCTGCGTTTAACAATATACGCCCTCTCAGACCCGCGGCGGCTGCAACGGCTGACGCAGCGGCAATATCAAGCTTGTCGTTACGCAGTATGACGAGCCCATCCTTTTGTTCTATGAGCTTAAAGCCCGAGTTTGACGCGGCATTGCGTATGAGTGAAACCTTCATGAGGTTTTGTGCCGACTGCGGTGGGTCGCCGAAGCGGTCAAACAGCTCGTCGTACAGGTCGTCGTATTCGGCAAGGTTGCGGATATGGGCTATCTTGCGATAAACGTCCATCCTCAGCTTGGACGAATCAATATAATCGTCTCCGATATAGCTATCAACGAGTATATCAACGGTGCAGTTGTTTTGCTCCTTGACGGGGTTGCCTTTGAGCTCGTTTACGGCGTCCTCAAGTATCTTGACGTATAAATCGTAACCGATAGCCTCCATGTGTCCCGACTGCTCGGCTCCCAAAAGGTTGCCTGCACCTCTGAGCTCGAGGTCTCGCATGGCTATCTTAAAGCCCGAGCCAAATTCGGTAAACTCTCTGATTGCTTCGAGCCTCTTGGTGGCTATTTCACTCAAAATCTGTTCGGGTCTGTATGTAAAATATGCGTAAGCCTTGCGTGACGAGCGCCCTACCCTGCCCCTTATCTGATGGAGCTGAGACAAGCCCATACGGTCGGCGTTTTCGATAATGAGCGTATTGGCATTAGGTACGTTGACGCCTGTCTCTATTATAGTCGTGCAAACCAAAATGTCAATCTCACCTTTTACCATGCCCGACCAAACGTCCGACAGTTCCTCTTTATCCATCTTGCCGTGGCCTACCGCAACCACGCTATCGGGAAATCTGCCCGCTATCTTTGCGGCGGTGCTGTATATGGTTTCGACATTATTATGGAGATAAAAGACTTGGCCTCCCCTGCGGAGCTCACGGCGTATGGCTTCGTCTATCACGGCTTCGTCATGCTCGAGAACGTAGCTCTGCACCGGCAAACGGTCAGTAGGAGCTTCCTCAAGCACCGACATATCTCTGATGCCCGACAGTGCCATATTGAGAGTGCGCGGTATAGGCGTAGCGGTCAAGGTCAAAACGTCGGTGTTTTGCGCGAGCATCTTGATGGTTTCTTTATGCTTGACGCCGAATCTCTGCTCCTCGTCAACTATCAAAAGCCCGAGGTCATCAAACTTAATATCGCTTTGGAGCAGTCTGTGAGTGCCGACTACGATGTCAACGTTGCCTTTGGCGAGGTCCGCTATCGTCTTTGACTGCTCGCTCTTTGGCACGAATCTCGACAGCATAGCAATATTGACAGGATAGCCTCTGAAGCGCGACAAAAGGGTTTGATAATGCTGGAGCGCGAGTATCGTAGTAGGGACGAGTATCGCACATTGCTTGCCTGCAAAAACGCACTTAAAAGCCGCTCGTAGCGAAACCTCGGTTTTGCCGAATCCGACGTCTCCGCACAAAAGTCTGTCCATTGGACGGGACAATTCCATATCCTGTTTGATTTCCAATGACGCCCTGTGCTGACCTTCGGTCTCGGCGTACTCAAATTCGGACTCAAATTCGTCCTGCATCTCGTCGTCGGGTGGGAAGGAATATCCGACCTTATCTTGCCTCTCGGCATAGAGTTTTATCAGCTCCTTGGCTATATCCTGTGCCGCGAGCTTTGCCTTTGCTTTTGCTTTTTGCCAATCGGACGAGCCCATCTTTGATAGCTTGACGTTATCGCTGCCGCAAACGTATTTGCTGACCAAATCAAGCTGATTGCACGGGACGTAAAGCACGCCGTTATCGGCGTAAACTATCTTTATATAATCACGGGTTACGCCTTCTGTTATAAGGGTTTTAACGCCCTCATACCTGCCTATGCCGTGATTAACGTGAACGACTATATCGCCTATCGAAAGGTCGGCGTAGGAGGCGATTTTTTCACCTTTTTGAACCTTGCCTGCGCCCGAAGTCCTGCGGCGCCTTGTATGCACCGGCATAGCCTCTTGGTCGGCGAGCATAGTAAAGAAAGATTTTGGCAGGCTAAAGCCCTCCGTGACGCTAAAGCCGTCCGAACAATAGCCGACAGTCACGCATCCCTTAGGAGCGTTACCTGCGAGCATGGAAACGGTAAAGCCGTGCTCTGACAGCATATCAAACATCAGCTCAGCCGAATGCTTTGACCTACACATCAAGAGCAGACTGCGGTCGTCTGACAAGTTCTCTTTTATTTCATCGAGCATCAGCTCCTGTTTGCCACCAAAGCCGCCTCTTGACTCTGCTACGATATTGTACTGCGCCTTGTATGGCAATAGCTTGCCTGCAGAAACAAACATATCGCACACGACGGTGTTTCGAGGTAGGCAGGCATAAAACTCGTCACCCAAAATCGCACTTATCGGCGTAGCGTAAGTGCACAGTCCGCTCGTTACGAGAGATTCAACGTTCTCACTGTAAGTCCAGTCAAATGCACGCTTGCGCTCTTTAACCTTGCTGCTGTCAAAAATGACACAGTTTACCCTCGGTCCGAGGTAATCGAGCAGGTTTTCGCCGTGGTCATAAACGAGAGTAAAAAATCTGTCTGCAAACGAAATCGGCATACCCGAAAGTATGTCGTCGCATTCGCGGCGAAGTGTTTCTTTTATCTTGTCTGCAGTCTTGGGAGACTCTATCAGCTTTTGCAGTTCGTCAGCTATCCTGCCCACCGCGATTTCGTCGGTTATAACCTCTCGGCAGGGCAAAATAGTAAGCGATGCACAGCCCTCAGAGCGGCGCTGTGTTTCGGTGTCGAATTCACCTATCTGGTCGATTTCGTCACCGAAAAAGTCTATGCGGTAAGGGTACTCGTGCTGAGGCGTAAAGATATCGAGTATGCCGCCTCTGACGGCAAACTGTCCGGGGCCCTCGACGAGCTCGCAGGCGACGTATCCGCACTGTACAAGCTTACGCTTTATGTCCTGCAACTTGGCAGTGCCGCCCCTTTGCAATATAAAGCTTTTTGTTTCGAGCAATTCGGCAGGCAATGTCTGCTGAGCGAGTGCGTCGGGTGTGGAAATAATGACTTCGTAATCGAGGTTAAGCACGGCACTCAGCACGGCTATACGCTGTTGCTCAAACTCCTTGGAATAGGTGCCGATATTATCAAAAATATAGTCGCGCGCAGGATAAACGAGAGCGTTAATACCCTGAAACTCGAGCATGGAACGCATTTTTTCGCACTCGCGCTCGTCGGGCATAATAAGCAAAAACCTGCGCCCCGTGTCAGCTAAGAGTGAGCCGACAAAATAAGGGCGTGCGGCATCGCACATACCCGTAACCACGGCGGGTATGTGACCTTCGCCAAAGCCGTTTAAAATGGCCTTGTATTCGCCGTCACACCTAAAGAAATCGTAAATTGCGTTCATTTATTATACCTGCTCATAGCTCTTTCGGGCTGTCCGCCCATCAGTAGCTCGAGCGAAGGCAGGAGGTCTGCAAACCCCTCTGCCATTGTTTTTTCATCGTCATCAGTGATATTACCGAGGACGTAATCGGCGAGGTCCATATCGGGATACGGTTTTTCGCCTATGCCGACCTTGTATCTCGGAAACCCGTCGCTACCGAGGCTCTCGATAATACTCTTTATGCCGTTGTGACCGCCTGCACTGCCTTTGAGTCTCAGCCTATGCGAGCCAACGGGCAAGCTGCAATCATCAAATATTATTATCACGTTTTGCACGGGAATTTTGTAGAACTTTGCGGCGTCGGCAACAGCCTCGCCCGACAAGTTCATAAAAGTCTGCGGCTTTAATAGCAGCACTCCCTTGTCGCCTATCACGCATCTGCCCGTGAGCGCCTTGTGCTTTAGCTTGTCTATTTTTGTATTGCACTTTGCGGCGATATAATCTATCGCGCGAAATCCCGTATTGTGTCGTGTGGCGGCATACTGCAAGCCAGGATTGCCGAGACCAGCTATTATGTATTCTATTTTGGCACCGTTGTTTGAGTTAAATAGCATAATATATACCTCCATACGAACATTTGATTTTATAACTATTTGTCAAAAATGTCAAGCAGTTTATTTTTTTTGCAAAAAATAGACGTAGGGGTATTGCCTTTTTTGAAATCTATGCTATAATACATTGGAATTAATATGTAAGTTTGGAGGACTTATAAAGAATGTCACATAAGTATTGCTACCTTTTTACTGAGGGTAACGCAAGCATGCGTGAGCTTTTGGGAGGCAAAGGCGCTAACCTCGCCGAAATGACCAATATCGGTCTGCCTGTACCCCAAGGCTTTACCATTTCTACCGAGGCTTGCACTCAGTATTACGATGACGGCAGAAAGATCAATGATCAAATCATGGCCGAAATCTGGGCTAATGTTGCCAAGATGGAGGAGATTAACGGCAAAAAGTTCGGCGACCTCGAGCATCCCCTGCTCGTTTCCGTTCGTTCCGGTGCGAGAGCATCCATGCCTGGCATGATGGATACCATCCTTAACCTCGGCCTCAACGACGACGTCGTAGCCGCTATGATTAAGGCTAACCCCAATCCTCAGTTTGAGAGATTTGTTTACGACTCATACAGACGCTTTATCCAGATGTTCTCTGACGTCGTTATGGAAGTCGG
>DCHM01000003.1:0-8259 GCA_002314835.1 Clostridiales bacterium UBA1752
GATAGGCTTTGCACTGCAATACGTAGAGCCGTTGATAGCAGAGCTAAACCAAATGGCGGCGCTTTGCGGTGTCGAAGGTTGGTTCGGCATCGTGCTTAAAGCCCTCGCAGGCACGGTAGGGTGTGCTATATGCGCCGACTTTTGCCGTGACTGCGGCGAAGCCTCGCTCGCATCCAAGGTGGAGTTTGCAGGCAGGGTTTACGTACTGCTGCTGTCGTTCCCGATAGTAAAGCAGCTACTTTTACTGACAAAGGGTCTGCTGTCATGAGGCTGATAGTTACTGCTCTGCTGCTTGCTTTTTTGATGCCGATTTGTGCGAGTGCCGAGGTCTCTATGCCAGATTTGTCGGCACTTGAGGACGAGGGTATTATCACAGATGAGCAGGCAAACGGCGCCCAAGTCATCAATATCACGGACAAGCTGTTTGAGGGCATAGGCATAGGTCTGTCAAACGGTATCAAGGGCGCCCTGCCAATGCTCGGGCTCGTCGTCGCGTCGCTCGTGCTGAGTGCTATAGCCGACGCTTTTGCTGACGGAGAAAGCCTGCAAACCGCATTTAACCTTTTGTCTGCGCTCGCCGTAACGGCGTCGGTTTACCCTTATTGCGTCTCGCTGATGGATTATATCGCGCAGTCGGCTAACACTCTGTCGCAGGTTTTGACGGCGGTGACGGCAGGCTGTACGACACTTTACGTTTTGCAGGGCGCGACGTTTGCGGCGTCTGTAAACGCTTCGTCAATGTATTTGCTCGGCACTATGCTCGAAATAATCGGCGGAGGAGTGCTGATGCCGTTTTTGCAGGCTTCGCTCGCGCTCGCTATTTCCGGCACTCTGCCCGGAGTGTGCGACCTTTCGCCTATTAACCGTTTTGTCAAAAACACGCTAACCACGGTTATGGCGTTTGTGTTTACCATATACGGCTTTGCAAACTATATCCAGACCGCCATAGCGACTGCGGCGGACAGCTATGCGTATAGAACGCTGAGGTTCACGACGGGCGTTTCGATACCCGTCATCGGCAATATGCTCGGCGAAGCCTCACGCACCGTGGCAGGCAGCATTTCGGTTATCAAAAGCGCCGTGGGCTCGGCAGGTATCGCCGCAGTAGCAATATTATTATTGCCGCCGATAATAACGGTGTGGTGCTATCGGCTCTGCCTTTCGATAGCGAGCACCGTTGCGGGACTGCTCGGCTGTGAAAGGCAAAAACGGTTTTTGTCAGACGTTTCAGGCATATTCGGCGTGCTGTTTGCACTCGTGGTGGGCATGGCGCTCGTGATAGTCATTACGCTGTCAATGTTTATCAGGATGGAGGTGTCGGGTTGAAGCAATATATCCTTACGCTGTCGATAGCGTCGGTTATCAGCGGCTTTGCACTGCTTTTGTGCAGTTCAAAGCTCCAAAAGTCGCTCAAGCTGCTCGTTTCGCTCGTTATGACAGTGCTGATTGTCAGCCCCTTTGCAGGACTTAGGCAAAACGACATCGTATCGGACGCCGCCGGATTTGCCCAAAGCGCCTCTGACATGGCGGCACAGACCGTGACCGACACGGCAAAGGATATGGCGGAGAGCTACATTACAGAGAGCATTTATCAAAAGTTTGGCATAAAACCGATCTCTGTCTGCATATTGTATGACAGTAACAGCGTAAGAGTAGTGATGCCGCAGGGCATGGCTGATTGTGACGAGGTGGCGGCGTTTGCCGCCGCATTGTCGGGAGTAGAGGCGACGGCGGTGTATGAGTGAGCTGATAAACAAAATCAAGGGCGTCAAGGGTATCGGTTATATCGCCGTCGGACTCACGGCGGCACTGGTTTTGCTCTTGTGGCCGAGCGGCTCGCAAAGTGACGGTTCGGCACTGCCTACCGCAGACGAATACCGCGAAATGGTCGAAGCTCAGACGACCGAGCTTATAAGGAGCCTTACCGGCTTAAAGGGCGTGGCGGTGCAAATCACGCTCGAAAGCGGCTACGAATACACTTTTGCATCCGACAAATACGTTACCGAAAACACCGCAGGCACTACGACCACCCGTGACACAAAGACCGAGATTTTTGCGTCGGGAGACGGCAGTGCGGTTATCACAAAACAAAAGCCGCCTGCCGTTGCCGGCGTGGCGGTGGTGTGCAAGGGTGCGGACGCAGAGCAGAGGCTAAAGATTATCAGCCTTTTGACCGCTCTGTACGACATAGGCAGCAACAGAATAAGCGTGCAAACATAGAAAGGGGCAATCATAATGAAACTAAAAGCAATCGGTCAAAAAATCAAACAAACCAACTACAAAAAGCTCTTTGGCACAAAGACGTTTTTGATAGTCTGCTGCGTGGTGCTCGCGGCGGCCTCGCTCGTCGTGGCGACTCTTATCGACGGCGGCAACGCAAAAACAGTAGCCGATGAAAGCGGCAGCAAGCTGCTCGGCAACACCGTGCTCGTCGATAACGAGGTCAGCACCGACGCACTGCTCGACGCTATCGCGGACGGCGAGGACTATTTTGCCGTTTCGACCATCAACCGCCAAAAGACGCGCGATGAAGCGTTAGAGCTCTTGCGCGGCATAGCCGACGACCCCGAAACCATGCCGGACGCCGCGGCGGAAGCACTCGCCGAAATCAGCGGCATTGCCGTAGCAATGGAGGCGGAAAACGACATCGAAACCCTCGTTAAGGCAAAAGGCTTTGAGGAGTGCGTTGCGGTCATATCAGACGGCGGCTGTACCGTCATAGTCAAGTCAGACGGGCTGATAGCCGAGCAGGTCGCCCAAATCCTCGAAATCGCCATGACAAACAGCGGACTGCCGGCGAGCAAGATTAAGGTCGTGGAGAAATAAAAAACTATTTAATGATTGAAATATGGCAAAAAGAAGCTTTGCATCGCAAAGCTCCTTTTTCACTTTTGTTGGACCGATTATACGTTTATTTTCACAACAAAAGCCGCATAAAGCGGCTATTGTAACATGTTTATTCGTTTATACCGAGATTTGCAAGTATGCGATTGAGATACTCAGAGTGAGCTTTTTCTTCCTCTTCTTTATCTTTTTCTTGTGCTGCCTTTAAATCTATACCTCGCTTGATTTCTAAATCCTCGCTCTTTTTATTGCAAATGACTTTTAAAACTATCATTGGAATTAAAGACAGTAGCGCAATAACAAACAATATCGTTTTAATTAGAGATGGAATCGGGAATACAAGAGTGTTTATCCATAAACCTCCAGATACGCATGCAGTAGTAAATAAAATCCTATAGATTATTCTTGCCTTATCTATCGGCTTCTCCAATTTATTGTATTTTTCCCAGACTGCTTCAGCATATTTATCTTTATTCTTTTTTATTTCATCTGCAATTGGAGACGCTTCGTTGTAATCACCATTTTCTGCGTCGCGCCTTTGGGGCCTTTCTAATATAATAATTGAGTTATCCGATACATAACCTGCAGAACCTAATAAATCAAAATGACTAGTATCGAACCAATCTGGTTTTTCTAAAATAATAGAATCATCAAATGCATATCCTACAGCTTGATATTTTTTCTTGGATTTTTTCCATGTGTATTCTACGTAATAACAAGGGCATATAATGCAGTCAACTTGCTTGACATACGTGGTAAAACTATACGATGCTTCAGTGTGGCAATCTCCTGGAATTCTAACTTTTGAGAAAGTAAAAGAACCGCAACTTTCTTTAAGATTCAACAGAGTTGAATCATTCAACGATGCAGAGCCTTCAATTGGTAGATTTATGCTGCATATTCCCGTACATTTGTATTGAAAGTCACATTCTATGAATCTGTTAATTTTTTCTGTAGCATTATTTGTAGAAGTATCACTTACAGAATAAGCAACTACGTCCTTTGAATGAGCGTTGCCGTTATACGGCGCCCAACTTAATATATTTTTCGGATTATCAGACCCATAACCAATCGAGCAAGTATAGGTCAAATCAACGTCTGCGGTCATTGCAGCAATTTCTTTGACTGTTTCTTTTACTTCTCCGAACATAATGTTCTCGATTTTAGGGCTATAATCATCCCCGGACTCAAACAGCTTTGTTACTACATTTTTGAGAAATTGTTGCTTAGAAACTGTTTTTTTGATAGTGAATACATTGTTAAACTCCATAATTAGTTCTCCTCCGTAAAATAAATAATGAAAAATGATTTTGAACGTCATTCATTACTGCACTTATAATAACACCAAACGGTGTTATTATCAACACCAAATGATGTTTTTGTGTATATTTTTTTGTAGGAGGTACACAAAATGCAATACATCAGGATAAAAGACCTGCGCGAAGACCACGACAAAACGCAGGCAGAGGTTGCCGAAGCACTCGGACTATATACTACGACTTATCAGAGATACGAGAGGGGAGAGCGCGAAATCCCATTTGACATAGCGATACAGATAGCAAAATATTATAACGTTTCGCTCGACTATTTGGCAGGTTTGATTTCGGTGCCGCATAAAATAGAGAAATAATAAAGCAGGCTTTGCAGCCTGCTTTTTGCGTCTTTATGGAATGATTTGATGAATTGATTTTCGTCGGCAAATCAATTCATCAATACACCTCGTTTATTATCTTCTGCAGATAGTTGCGTGCGTAGTTGATGTCCTCCATCTGCTTGTCGCCCTCGATTTCGCGCTCGATGGTGACAAAGCTGTCGTAGCCGAGCTCTTTGAGCTTGACAAACAGCGCCTTAAAATCAACCTTGCCGTCGCCGAGGCGGACTTCACGTCCGAGGTCGTGGCCGTTGGTGGGATAAAAGCCGTCCTTTGCGTGCAGATTGCGGACGTATTTGCCAAAGACTTCTAGTGCGTCAACGGGGTTTGCCCTGCCGTAGAGTATGAGGTTGGCGGTGTCGAGGTTGATAAACAGGTTGTCGGTGCCCACCTTCTCAAAACATCTCAGCATGGTAACGGGGGTCTCTTGACCTGTCTCAAACAAGAGGTTCTGACCGTTTGCCTTGAGGTGCGCGGCTACAGTGCGTACAGCTACGCAGAATGAATTAAAGTTGGGGTCGTTGGGGTTCTCGGGGATAAAGCCCATGTGGGTGATGAGGTCGGTGACGCCGATTTTTTTGGCAAAGTCGCCGCCGGCGCAAAGTTGTTCGACGCGCATCTGACGGTATTCGGGCGGAACGAGGCCGAGGGTAATCTGACCGTCGTAAAAGTCCCAAACCGAGGGACCGCTCCAGCCGCACCAAAATGCCGAAATCGTTATGCCGTATTTGGCAATCAGCGATTTGATAAGCTCGGCGTTGCCGTCGGTAAAGAGCGAATGGTTCCAGCACAGTAGCTGGCAATTGTCAAAGCCGGCGTTTGTAAGGTCGATAAACTTTTGCTCGATGGTTGCCGCATCGGAAAAATGCACGCAAAGACCTATTTTCATAATAATAATCTCCTGTCGTTATATTTGGGTATATTTTACCCTTTTGGGCATTATTTGTCAAGTAAAAAACCGACCGGCGTCAAAACGTCAGTCGGTATTAGTGCTATTGTGAGTATGGTGTTTGCAGAACAGATGCAAAATTCACGCACCGCAGGTGCAATTCATTGAATCAGTCCGCAGACTGATTGTCACATGTCCCAGTTGTGATAGACTTCTACAACGTCGTCGTTGTCGTCGAGGGCGTCGAGCAGTCTCTGCATTTTTTCTGCCTGCTCGTCGTCGTTTAGCTCGACGTACGTGGAAGGAAGCTTGGTGGGGTCGGCGGAAATGATTTCGTAGCCCTTGGCTTCGAGACCTTCCTTGACGGCTTCATAACCGTCAACGTCGGTGACTACGCTATAGCAGTCCTCGTCTCTGGTAAAGTCGTCTGCGCCGCAGTCGAGCACGTCCTCCATAAACTTGTCGTCGTCACAGTCCTCTGCGTTGACGACGATAAGACCCTTGTCCTCGAACATAAACGATACGCAGCCCGTGGTGCCGAGATTGCCGCCGAACTTGTCAAAATAGTGCCGAACCTCGCTCGCGGTGCGGTTGCGGTTGTCGGTGGTTGCCTTGACGATAACTGCAACGCCGCCGATGCCGTAGCCCTCGTACTGAATCATCTCATACTGAGTGCCGTCGGCTCCGCTGGCTTTTTTGATAATGCGCTCTATGTTGTCGTTTGGTACGTTGAGGCCCTTTGCCTTGGTGATGAGGTCGCGGAGACGCGAGTTGCTCTCGGGATTAGGGCCGCCCTCACGGACGCAGATAGCGATTTCCTTGCCTACCTTGGTAAAGATCTTTGCACGCTGTGCATCGGTCTTTTCCTTTTTGTGCATAATGTTTTTCCACTTGGAATGTCCTGACATGATATTATTCCTCCTATATTTCTTCGGTGGCTCTCATGCCGAGCAGTCCGAGGCAGGAGCCGAGAATTTGTTTGACAAACTTGGTGAGCGCGAGGCGGAAATACTTGGTTTGACCCTCGCTGCCTAAAATGGTGTTGCCGTGGTAAAATTGGTTATATAAAGCGCAGAGCGAAAGAGCGTAGCGCGCGATGACGCTCGGCTCGTATTCGTCGGCGGCACGGTGAACGACTGAGTCAAATTCGAGCGCCTTTTTGACAAGCTCGGTTTCGGCGTCGTTGGTTTGATAGCCCGTGTAGTCGCCCGATTCGTCACACTTGCGCAGTACGCTGCTGCATCGCGCGTAGGTGTACTGAACGTATGGACCGGAATTGCCCTCGAATGACAGCGCGTCGTCCCAGTTAAAGTCGGTGTCCTTGATACGGCTCGACGAAAGTGCTCCGAATATCACGGCGCCGACGCCGACGGCTACTGCGACCGAGTGACGGTCTTTGATATTGGTGTTTTTTTCGGCGATTATGCTCTCGCATTTTGCGATGGCGTCGGTCAGCAGGTCGTCGAGGTGGACGACGTTGCCCGTGCGCGAAGCAATCTTTTCGCCATTCATGCTCATGGTACCGTAGGGTACGTGAACCAAGCCCTTGTACCAGTCGTAACCCATCAGCTCGACTACCTTAAACCATTGTGCAAAGTGCAGGCACTGTCCTGCGCTCGTGACGTAGATGCATTTCTCAAAATTATATTCGTTTTTGCGCCACTTGGCGGCGGCGATGTCACGGGTTGGATACAGGGTGGAGCCGTCGCGCTTTAGTATCAGGCAGGGCGGCATATTGTAAGCCGAGAGGTCAACTATCGACGCACCGTCGTCAATGACCATCATGTTTTTATCCTTGAGCTCCTGCACGATAGCAGGCATCTTGTCGGTGTAAAAAGCTTCGCCGTTGTACGAGTCAAAGGTTATGCCCATCAGGTCGTAGGTCTTTTGATATTCTCTGAGCGAAATGTCCTTGAAATATCTCCAGATTTCGAGCAGCTCGGGGTCGCCCTCCTCCAGCTTGTGAAACGCGGCGCGTGCCTCGTCGTTAAGCTCGGGGTGTGCCTCAGCCTCTTTGCCAAAACGGACGTATATGCTCTCGAGCTCGGCTACGCCGTTTTGCTCGACCCGCTCTTTGGACGACCACTTTTTGTAGGCTACCGAAAGCTTGCCGAACTGTGTGCCCCAGTCTCCGATATAATTAATGGCTACGGTCTTGTAGCCGAGAAAATCGTATATATTGCGTATGCTATTGCCTATGGCAGTCGTTCCGAGATGCCCGAGGTGAAACCGCTTTGCAATGTTGGGCGACGAAAAGTCGAGGCAGATAACCCTGCCGTTGCCCTCTGTCGAGGAGCCGTATTTCGCTTGCTTTGCGGCATCGGCGAGTGCGGATGAATATGACGCACGCGAAATAAAGAAATTGAGATAACCGTTTACCGCCTCTACCTTGTTAAACGCTTTTTCACCATCAAAAGCCGCCGCAAAATCAGCCGCTATCTTGGGGGGAGCGGTGCGCAGTGCCTTGCTGAACTTAAAGCAGGGGAGCGCGAGGTCGCCCATAGTCGGGTCAGCGGGAGATTCGAGCATAGCGGCGACGTCCATGGCGTCTATGCCTTTTTGAGACAGCAGCTCATTGACCTTGGCTGCTATGATTGTTTTTGCATCTTTCATATAAAAACACCTTTATTTAAGCCGCGACGCTCTCGGCAATGCCGAGCAGTACTATGCCGATAATCACGGCGATAATGGCGGCATATTGCTTTGCGGCTAATCTTTCTTTGAGTATGACTCTGCCCAGCAGCAGTGAAACGACGGCGTAAGCCGCTATCATCGGAGCCGCCACTATGCCGTTGCCGCTCATGGCAAAGACGTAGGTAGCCTGACCTGCCGTTTCGAGACCTGCGGCTATCCAAGCCGAAGGCTTTGGAGTCAT
>DCHM01000003.1:8401-66963 GCA_002314835.1 Clostridiales bacterium UBA1752
GCGGCGTCGCCTAAATACCAAGCGTCAAAAAACGTACCGAGTGCGTCGATTATGCAGTAGATAATCGGCATCAAAAACGCGATAAAGCCGATGCTTTTTTTGCCTTCGGTATTTTCCGTTTTGTCGTATTGCTTTTTTTCGATTATTCCGAGCATGACGACTGCTACGCATATCACGATAACTCCGACGGCGCTCAGCGCGTCCATCGTCTGACCAAGCCAAAACAGGCAGAGCAGACAGCAAACCGCGCCGGACGAGTTTTGCACGGGTGACGAAATCGAAACCATCAGGTATCTGAGGCCGTAATAGCCGACAATCATCGACAGTATATAGCAGATGGAAACCGGCAGATAAATCAGCAGATTTACAAAGTCGTAATCGGGCACCTTAAATATGAGCGTATATATCGCGTGAGCGCCCATTACCACGCCTACCGCTATCGAGGTCTTGACGTGCGAAAACCTGCCGCCTCCGTCAACGCTCTTTTTATAAAACAGGTCTGCCGCGCCCCATGCAAGCATTGTTGCAAGCGCATATAAAAACCACATAAAGCCTACCTTTTTGCATTATTTAACAAATAAGTATAACACATAAGTGCCCATCGTGTCAATAGTATGCCCGCAAAAAAACGGCTCTTTGACAGAGCCGTTTTTTGTAAAGCTTGGTTAAAACTCGAGTGCTTTTTCGATATAAGCGGCGACCTCGCCGATAGGCAGGCGAACTTGCTGCATCGTGTCGCGGTCTCTGACGGTTACGCAGCCGTCCGTTTCACTGTCAAAATCGTAGGTGATGCAGAAGGGGGTGCCGATTTCGTCCTCTCTGCGGTATCTCTTGCCGATAGAGCCGGCGTCGTCGTAGTCAACCATAAACTTTTTGGCGAGCTCGTTGTGGAGTGCCATTGCAGGCTCGGCGAGCTTTTTGGAGAGCGGCAGGATAGCGGCTTTAAAGGGAGCGAGCGCGGGATGCAGGTGCATAACGACGCGGATGTCCTCTTTGCCCTCCTCGCCGATGTCCTCTTCGTCATAAGCGTCACAGAGTACTGCGAGCACGCATCTTTCGACGCCGAGCGAAGGCTCGACGACGTAGGGGATGTATCTTTCGTTCGTTTCGGGGTCAAAGTAAGTGAGGTCCTTGCCCGAAACGGTCTGGTGCTGGTTTAAGTCATAGTTTGTTCTGTCGGCAACGCCCCAGAGCTCGCCCCAGCCGAACGGGAAGAGAAACTCAAAGTCGGTCGTTGCCTTGGAGTAAAAGCACAGCTCCTCGGGGTCATGGTCGCGCAGGCGGATGTTCTCGTCCTTGAGACCTATCGAGAGCAGCCAGTTGTGGCAGTAGGAGCGCCAGTAATTAAACCATTCGAGGTCGGTGTCGGGCTTGCAGAAGAACTCGAGCTCCATCTGCTCAAACTCTCTCACGCGGAAGATAAAGTTGCCAGGGGTGATTTCGTTACGGAAGGACTTGCCTATCTGACCGATGCCGAAGGGCAGCTTTTTGCGCGTTGTGCGCTGTACGTTGACAAAGTTTGTAAATATGCCCTGAGCCGTTTCGGGACGGAGGTAAACGGTGTTTTTTGCGTCCTCTGTTACGCCCTGGAAGGTCTTGAACATCAGGTTGAACTGACGTATGTCGGTGAAGTCGTGCTTGCCGCAGGAGGGGCACTTGATAGCGTGCTCGTCAACAAACGCCTTCATCTCTGCCTGGCTGAATGCGTCGATGGGCTTTTCGAGAGTAAAGTTATTTTCGGCAGCCCAATCCTCTATGAGCTTGTCGGCTCTGAATCTCTCGTGGCACTGGCGGCAGTCCATCAGAGGGTCGCTGAAGCCTGCAAGGTGACCCGAAGCAACCCAAGTCTGTGGGTTCATCAGTATAGCGGCGTCGAGACCTACGTTGTAGGGAGACTCCTGCACAAACTTGCGCCACCAAGCCTTTTTGATATTGTTTTTGAGCTCTACACCGAGAGGGCCGTAGTCCCAGGTGTTGGCGAGACCGCCGTAGATTTCGCTGCCTGCAAAGACGTAGCCTCTGCCTTTGCAAAACGCAACGATTTTGTCCATTGTTTTGTCTGTGTTTTTCATTGTGTATCTCCTAAATCTTTGTTTTCGTTATTTATCTCGCCTGCCATGCGGCTCATTTCGCGCTGTGCGGTGACGAGTTTATAATATCTGCCTTTGTTTGCCATGAGTTCGTCGTGGGTGCCGACCTCTTCAATTTCGCCTTTTTCGAGCACTATCAGCTTGGTAGCGTTGCGCAGGGTCGATAGTCTGTGCGCTATCGCTATCGTGGTCCTGCCTTCGATAAGCCCTGCGAGAGCGTCCTGTATCTGCCTTTCGGTTTCGGTGTCGAGCGCCGAAGTCGCTTCGTCGAGTATCAGTATGCTCGGGTTTTTGAGTATCGCGCGCGCTATCGCTATGCGCTGACGTTCGCCGCCCGATAACGAATGTCCGCCCTCGCTCACGTAAGTGTCGTAGCCGTCGGGCTGCTTTATGATAAAGTCGTGCGCTCCCGATAGCTTGGCGGCTCTTAAAACCTCGTCCTTTGTGGCGTTTGGCTTTGTATAGCAAATGTTGCTGTAAATAGTGCCCTTAAAGAGGAAGGTCTCCTGCAGTACCGCACCGATTGACTCGCGCAGTGCGTGCTGAGAATATTCTTTGATGTTAATGCCGTCGATGTTTATCGCGCCGGAATTTACGTCGTACAGACGCATTACCAGGTTGATGAGCGTAGATTTGCCTACGCCGCTGCGTCCGACGATGCCGAGCATTTCGCCCTTGCCGACGCTGAAGCTGACGTTTTTTAGCACCTGCTCGTAGCTGTTGTAGCCAAAGGATACGTTGTCAAACGTGATATTGCCGTTTTTGATAACCGTTTCGGCGTTTTGTATGTCAACGACCTCGACAGGCTCGTCTATGATGTCAAATACCTTGGTGAGTGCTATCGTCGTCCTTGCTATGCGTCTCGGCATAAACGCCATCCAGCGGATAGGTCCGTATATCAGACCTACGTAGCTCGAAAACTCTATGAGAGTGCCGAGCGAATATCCGCTCGCGTGTGAAATAATCTGCGAGCCGACGAATATAATGACCGCATATTCGCCAAAGGCAAACATAAACTCGACAAACGGCATAATGAGGTACCAGGTCAGCTCATTCTTTTTGCTGATGTCCGCTACGCGCTTTGCCGCGCGGTTAAAGCGCGCCTCCTCGTACTTTTCGGTGCCGAAAACCTTGACGACTCTGATGCCCGAAAAAACGTCGTGCAAGAGCGAGCCTGCTTCCTCCTCTACGTTCCACTGTCTGTGGTACATACGGTGAGTAAAGCGCCTTGCAAATCTAAACAGCACCGACATCGGGACGACGGGTATCAAAACGAGCAGCGACAACTGCCAGTTTGTGATAAACATTATGACGCCGACGGCGATGATGGTGGTTATCTGATACAAAAGGTCGGGGAAGGTAGCCGTCAAAAACTCTTTTATCGAATCGGTGTCGCCCGTAAGCCTCGAAATCAGTTCGCCTGCAGAGCGGCGCATAATGCCCGCGAGCGAAAGCTTTTGGATTTTTTCGTACAGTGCGGAGCGTATATCTACGAGCAGTCCGTTACCTGCGACGGTTGACAGCCTGCGGCGCAGCATCGAAAAAACCGCAGACAGCAATCCGCAGCCTGCCATCGCGAGCACGAGCAGCAGGTAAACAGGCACTGCGTTTGCGTCACCAGCATGCGTTGCCGTCGGTGCCAGATAATTGTCTATCATATAGGCGTTTATCTTTGGCAAGAGAATGCTGAGACCTGCCGCGGCAATATAGATGGCGGCTATCGTTAAAAGACGCCACATATACGGCTTTGCGAATGGCAGCATACGGCTGTACAGCTTTTTTTTGTTGACGCAGTGCGGACAGGTAAACGTGCCTCTCGGGTACTGCTTGCCGCACTTGGGGCAAACCGAGTTTTCCTCCTCGCGGGGCGGAATCTTGGTGATATATCCGTTTGCGGCGCTTGCCGCTTTTTGCAAAGACTTTGACGAGGACATACCCGAGCGGCAAAACTCATATACCTTGCCGTCCTTGGTGTACTCTATGGCACAGCAACCGACGAAATTGATATACCTTACATCCGTCACGCCGTCGAGCGGCAAAACTATCTCGTCCTTACCGTACTCCTTGCGCCTCAGCACGCCGTCTTTGCAAGCGCCGGCAGCAAATATTAAATTGTTATCCGGCGAAAGGTTATAAACGAATACAGCCTTTTCGTCACCGCAGGCGTCTGCCATCTCTTTTTTGACAGCCTTTAGCTGATGTGGCAGTTTGACTCGCGGTCCTCGCTTCAATAAGCGGCGTAGCCAAGCTTTTAGTCTCATAAATTATAAGTACAACTCTATCTTTCTATAGCTCTTGCGGTCGAGCTTTGTGACGTCGGTTATCGAAAATCTGTTGCCGTCGCTGTCGTTTAAGACGATGCGCGTCTCGCTGATGCGTATGATGTTGCGGAAGGTGTCCTGCATCGAAAAGCTCATCCTGCCGACGTCGGTATCGACGTCCCAGTAGGAGGTGCCGAGCTTTTCCTTCATCGAGCGGATTTTGGTTATTTCGGGGCAAAAATACTTGCGCGCGAGCTCTTTGTTTATTATATCGAGCTGTTCACCGTCAAAATCCGACAGACGCCTAATAACGCCGTACTCCCTGCCGTCCGCGTCGAGCACCGAGATGTATTCTTCGGGCATTTCAAACGGGAACATACGGTGAAACCATACTCTGCCGAGCTCCTGCCAAACCGGCTCTTTTGTCAGAGCTTCGTCAAGGTCGTCCTTGCCTACGGGAGGCAAAAACGCTTTTATCTCGGCAAAACCGCCTTCTGTCAGCTTAAAAACGCAGTTTGCGGGGGTAAAATACGTAATCTGTGCATAATCCAAAAAGTCTGCCATAATTTATCTCCTTTACTGCGGTGGCGGAGGCGGCGGTGCCGTGTGGTCTATCGCGTGAGGCGGATGAGGACCGTTGGCTTCGGCTTCGTCGCCTATGCCTATCATCCTCAGAGCTTCGGTCTGCATCTTGTATAGCTTGTAATACACGCCCTTTTGCTCTATCAGCTCGTTTGCGGTGCCTCGCTCGGCGATTCTGCCGTTCTCTATGACTATCAGGCTGTCTGCGTCGCGCAGAGTGGAAAGCCTGTGTGCGATGATAATGGTCGTCCTGCCGACCGTCAGACGCGACAGCGCCTCGCTTATCTGTCTTTCGGTCTGAGTGTCCATAGCCGAGGTCGCTTCGTCGAGTATCAGTATCCTCGGGTCTTTGAGTATGGCGCGCGCTATCGAAACGCGTTGCTTTTCGCCTCCCGACAGCTCTTTGCGGCCAAAGCCTATCTGAGTATCGTATCCGTCGGGGTACTTGATAATAAACGAGTGAGCGCCTGCCATCTTTGCCGCGGCTACGACCTCCTCGTATGTCGCATCTGGACGGGCGTAGCGTATGTTGTCGAGCAAAGAGCCTCTAAAGAGGTAGGTCTCTTGGCTCACTATAGCGAGGTTTTTGCGGAGTGACTCGACAGTGCAGTCGCGCACGTCAACGCCGTCAATCTTGATGCTGCCCGATTCGACGTCGTATAGCCTTGCGAGCAAGTTGACTATGGTTGACTTTCCTGCACCCGTGTGACCGACGATGCCGAGCGTGTGTCCTGCCTTGACGTCAAACGATACGTTCTCTATTATTCTGCGCGTGTCAGCGTATGAAAAATTAACGTTTGTAAACTCGATGTCACCCTTCATATTGTCGAGCGAAACGGCGCCCTCCTTGTCACATACCTCGGGGATGGCGTCCGAAATCTGAAACAGTCTGTGCAGAGCGTTTAGACATTCGCTCCACCAGTTTGAAACGTCTGCAAGAAACTCGATAGGTCCGAATATCATAGAGAAGTACGCGACGAAAGACATCAGCGTACCGTAGTCCATGCCTTGTCCGCCGTTGTTGAGGCGCATGACGGCGATACCGCCTACTGCCCAAACTATGTATGAGCCTATCTTGAGTAAAAAAAATATAAACGGGAAGGTGTTTGCACCCTTTATGCCTATTTCGACCGAGGTTTCGGCGGACGCTCTGCTGCGCTTTTCAAACCTGCGCTTTTCGTCCTCCTCGCGCGAAAAAACCTTGACTACGCGCATGCCGTTCAAAACGTCCGAAATCAGCGAGTTGAGCGAACGGCGGCGGCTGTAATTTTTGGCGTGCATTTTGTCAAACTGCAAAAACAGCCATTTGAATATAAAGAAAAACAGCGGCACCGTGATAAACGCGTAAATCGCGAGCACGGGGTTCAGCATCAGCATGATGATAAACACCACTATGAGCTGCAGTATATTGAGTACGAAATACGGGAAACCGTCGCAGAAAAACCAGTACATCGTCAGCGAGTCCGAGTTTATCTGTGTCATCAGACCGCCCGTCTGACGGTTTGTAAAGAATGACAGTGACAGTCTGCTGATAGAGGCGAAAATCTGCTTTTTGAGCTCGAGCGTTACGTTGGCGGAAACGCTGGCGTTGACGGCACCGTTTATCAGCTGCACGATCAGCGAAACAACCCTTATGCCGACCATAAAAGCGACTATCTGCCATATCATGCCGTAATACTTGCCGCCTTCGGTCAGTACGTCGTTATAAAAGATGCTGTTGCTGATATAAGGCGTCAGCGCCGCGAGGCCCGACATCGCCGCCAGCGACAGCAGTATCATCAATATGCCGCCCTTGAATTTTAAGAATATACCCGTCAGCTTTTTGAGCAGCTTAACGCTGTCCATGCAGTTGGGGCAGACCTTGCTCTCCACGTCGGGATAGCGCCTGCCGCATTTGTGACAGTGGTACTCGTCAAAGCTGTCTTTTTTAAAATGCTTGGCGTCTATTGCTCCCGTCTCTCTGTATTCGGTCAATGCGTGAACGAATACCGCGCAGTCGTGCTTGTATTTGTTGGTATAGCTAAAGAGATAAACCGTGTCGGCATCCTTACCGGCTACCACTCTGCCTGTCGAAATCATTTGCTCGCATCTGATTTCGCCGAGCTTATTTATCTCAAAGACCTTGGATCTGTCAAAGATAAAGCTCTCTTGTCTTATACGGTTGCCTGCGGCGGTCATGCCGTTTGTCAAGGTAAGCTCGACGGAGCCCTCGACTACGTATATTTTGGCGGCGTCAACGGCAATATACACGTCCTTTGGCAGAGTGTCACTGCCGAGGTCACAGCGCATGGCAAAAATGCCGTTTTTGCTATCGTAACCGAGTGTGCAAAGGTGCTCCGACACCGAGGTCGGCAGCTTGCAAAGCGAGACCATTTGGCGCCTCCTTTCAAAAAAATAAAATACACAAATATAGTACAACAAATATGCTTAAAAATCAAGTAAATTTTTGATTAAAGCACCGCAAATCTCAAAGGTTTTGTCTTGTTTTGCGACGCATTTGAGCGGCGTGGAGTAAAAGGCGGCGTACAGCGACTTTATGTCGTCTGCTATTTCGGCGCCAGACAGCTTTTTTTGCAGCAAATCCATCTGCGGCAGTGACAAAAGCTTTAGCGTTTCGTAACAGTTGCCTATGCAGTAGTCGGACGAAATGCTGTGCTTAAACGAAGTCTCGTAGTTTGGGTTGACGGGTGCAGATTTTGCTATGGCGTCGTAGGTGTCCGCCGCCACGTAATCGGTGTGAGTGCCGAGCAAATCGGTATAGTGCGAAAGAACGGTTTTGATGTTTTGCAGCTTATCACTCCAATTACCGCCTGTGAAATACAGCTTTTGCAGATTTATCATCTCAAAATGCAGGTATCTCGCCACCGCCGTGCGCATAACGTCGTACAACGCTCTCGCCGCGTGGGTGTCGTCTTTATACTCGGCGTATAACGATATGGCGAGCGAAACGACGTCCTTTATATTGCTCTTGACCGCCTCGTACTGAGGCAGATAAAAGTCGGCTCTCGACCTTTGTTTGTCGTCGTAGGCGTCAAAATCGAGGTTGTAGCCGTAGTCGGATTTTACTGCCGATACAAAATAGTATCGGCTGAAATTATATTCGGGGTGCTCGCGGTTGAATCTAAACCTCTCAAGCTTTGCCACGGGGTAGAGCTTAGCAAGCATTTCGAGCGCAGAAGCGTTGTCTCCAAAGGTTTCGTCGCAATAGGCTTTTATGACATCCTTAGAACTTATTTCACCGCCGTGGGTGCATTTGTTTGCGAGATACGATAGCATAAGGCCGTCGCCGTGCGATAGCTCCTGCCAGGTTACGAGCCCTTTGCAATAGATGTCGCTTTGCGTGCCTTTCAGTCGCTGCTCGATAAAATCTATATCGCCTCGCATATCGTCCTGAGGCGCATAGGCGTGAATGAGACCGACCATATAGGGAAAACTGTCCTTGACTCCCCATACTCTGAAATTGCCCTTTTGCTCGTCGCTGTCGGTGGTGTAGTCAAATATTATCGCCTTGTCGGCGTCGAGCTCAGACACGAGCTGCTTTACCTCGTCGGGCGTCCAATACATAGACAAATCCCAGCCTGCTATCAGTAGCTTTGAGCCTGGGTATCTCTCGCCTATATGTGTCAAAAGCGAGGTGTAAACCTGCTTTTTGAGCTTTAGGTTTTCGTTTCTGTCGTCGCTGAATAGCCTTTCGGCAAGCCCGATGGTGTGAAATAGCCCCGTGTTTCCGTATTCATTTACCTCGGTATCCGTGAGGCGCAGATAAAAGTCCATGTTGCGCTTGATACGCACATCAAAGACCGACAGTTCTTTACTGCCGTAAAGTCCTATACTCTGCGAAAGGAATATGGGCTTTGCACCGTCCAAAAAGCTCTGCGGCGTGGGTGAATACCAGTGGGTCATCGTGCCGCAGTCGGTCGGGAATATCAGCCCGCGCTCCTTGGCGTATGCCAAAACGCTTTTGCGTATTTCACCGCGGCGTCTAAGGCTCCAAAACTGAGTGCGGTCGTAAAAAGATTCCTTGTCCTCCACGGCGTCGGTATCGGGATACGGGCAATATTCCGGGAACGCCTTTTGCCACAGGTCGTCCTGCCCGATGCGGAGCATAAAGAAATTATAGCCTTTTTTGAGGAGATAATCTATCTCGCGCTTCCAGTCTGCTTCGTCCCACATTTCCGCTCTGAAACGCTTTAGCCCTCGGTGAGCAAAATATCTCATTCCGCGTAGCTTGTAACAGGGCGTAACGTCTATATGCAGGGTGGGGGCTGCGGTTTTTATCTTTGGCAGTCTGTCACCGTCCCAAAACCATTTTACGCCGTATCCCTGCTCAAAATAGCCGTATATACCGTAATACAACCCTCTGATGCCGCCCGAAACGACCTTTACTCTCGTTTCGTCCGCATCGACTGTGTATCTGTCGTCTGCAAAGGTTTTGTCACAAACGAGTATCAGCTCGGGGCCGGCAAGGCATACGAGCTTTATATATTTGCAGTATTCGGCTCTGACGTTATCCATTTATTATCACCTCGACACGATTATATATCAGTAGCATTTGAATGTAAACCCCTTTTATTGTCAACAATATCACAGAGGTGGTTAATATGAAAAAACTTATCGTTTTGCTTATTTTAATCTGTGCATTTCCAATCTCGGCGTCGGCGGAGAGCGAGGACGTCGCCATGCACAAATATTACGCCCTCGTCACTCCTGCGGCGAGCGGATATGCCGACGACGGGCGCAAGCTGACCGACGGCATTTACGCCGAGCGCATACAGTCGGGAGCGGCGAGCTATTATTACAAGAGCGACGCGTACGTCGGATTTTCGGCGGTTGACGCGGTGGATGGCAGCTTTGTCATTATCTGTGACCTCGGCGAAATAAGGCGTGATTTATGCTTGTTTGAGATTTCATTGCTCAACGAAACCGATATCGGCATCTATATGCCAAAGACCGTTACCGTCGCGGTAGCGGACCAATTTGACGGCACTTACCGAGACGTAGGTGTTTATCTGTCAAATGAGCCGTCGGTTGCGGGCGTTTCGCAGACCGTGATTGCGACGGTAACGCCGCCGAGCGCGGTCAGCGGCAGATTCGTAAGGTTCACACTGTCGCATCTCGTTGACGATTACGGCTGGGTGTTTGCAGACGAAATATCGGTTTACACGAGCGACCCAATGAGTGAAGCGAGCGCAGTAGATACTCTCGCAGGCGATAGCTCGGTAGCGGAAGTGCCGCAAAAAAAGAGCAATAGCCTCCTGCCGTGGATAATCATCGGCGTCGGCTTTGGGCTCGTCGTGTTTACCGCTCTGAGGAGCAAGCCGCACGGGATAGATTAAAAAATCCGCGTTAATGAAAATAACGGCTCTCGGAAAGCTTTATTCCGAGAGCCGTTTGGTTTATTCGATGTCTTCGGGCTTGATAATACCGCGGCTTACGTACTTTTCTTTTGCAAAGAGGTAAGTGTTGTCGTAAACCGTACGGGTGAGCGGGTCGTCCGAAATATAAGAGCGATAGAATTCGCCGGGGACGCCGCCTTGATAATACATCTTGATAGAGTGCATAAAGCCTCTTTCGGCACCGCAGTCGAGATACTGAGTATATTTCTCGACATTTTCGGGCTTGAGACCGCCGATTTCGAGCTCGTAGCACATACCGAGCGATTTGGTTATGCCTGCGTTATCGTAGAGAACCTTGACCGGGTCTTGCGGATGGAAAGCATAGTTCGGCTGCATGCAGGCAACGTCAAAGCCGTTTTCCTTCCAGTCCTGATAGCCCCACGCCATGTAGTAGGGTATCCAAAACAGCTTATAGCCGAGAGAATGGACGTATTCGCGCGCGAAAGCAAGCAGTTTGAGCTCGTACTTGTCGCTGTAATTGATAACCTCCTCGAACCAATAAAATCCGCAGAGCTTGAGGTGAGCGCGTTCCTTGGCGTTGTATTTGGCTATCTGGGTGTCGATGCACCACTTTATAGCGGCGCGGCGGTCCTCAAAGTCGTCTATGTCGAGGTCTCTGCCGCCGTCAAACGAGCCGAATTTTTCGGGGAACGAGCCGTAGGTTACCTTGGTATGCAGTATAGTGAGATAAACCTTTGTGGTAAGGTCCTTGATGCCGAGTTTATCGCCTACGATGGCTGTGGCTTTGTCGAGTGCATCTACGTTGGCATTGTCGGCAAAGGTGTTGTCAACGTAATATTTCCAGCCGTCGGCGCACTTGTAGAGTGCGGAGTATGTATATACCGAGTATGGCAAAAACAGCATCGAATCAAAGAAGGTGTCGGTCATTTTGCCGTTTTTGTCGATATATCCGAGGTGTGGGATAAACTGCTCTACCGTGGTAAGACCTGCCTCGGGAGAACTCATGTTTTCGGGTGGTATGCAGTTGTAAGCGAGCAGTATGTTGTGCGAGTCGCAAAGCTCGGAGTATGCGGGATATTTGTCAACTCGTCTTATCGAATCCTCGGGATGGCGCTCTTCAGGCGTGATTTCGATAGCGTCCTCGGGGATAAGGGTGGTGCCGATAGCCTTGATTTCGTCTATCCAGACATGGCAGGGAACGTCAAACTCGATGTTGATATACGATACCTTGTAGGGATGCTCAAAGTTTGCAAAAACAGTGACGGATTCGGTCTCTTTTTCACTGCCGAAATCGCGCACCTTGATTACTCTCTGCCAGTCCTGTCCGTTAGCGGAAAAGTAAACGTCCACTCTGCGCGGCAGTCTGACGGCTACCTTGTCTTGGCGCAGGAAGGTGATGTAAAAGTCGTTTACTGCAGACAGATTGCGGAGCTGAAATACGATAGAACGTCCGCCGCCTCTCGAAAAATGGAAATATGCAGGGTCGGTATAATCTGCTTTTGCGGCGGAAGTGCCGTCGGTCATCAGCATTTCGGTGTCTTTGGTATTAAAATAGTCGGTCTCAAACTGCAAGCCGACGGGTGCATCGCTCGTAATGCCGTAAATGGGACGGCGCTCGAGCAGGTTTACTTTATCTGCGGTGCCGTTTTTGACGGGTGCTATGCCGCAGGCGGGGATTTCAAACTTTTTGTAGTAACTCATATTTACCTCCCAAAATATTTGTTGTGAATATTATACGACTTTTTGCAAAAATAGTCAATAAACAAATTGCAAAACGACAACTTTTGTGTTATAATCCGTTTAACGGAGGATGTTATTATGTCAAAAGTTTACTTTACCGATATGTCAACGAGAGTCGGCGTGCCTCTCACTGTCAAGTTTAAAAACCTCTTGCTCGCCGCAGGCATCAAAAACGTCGATTTTGACGGCAAGTTTACCGCGGTCAAAATGCACTTTGGCGAAGCAGGCAACCTCGCATTTCTGCGCCACAACTACGCTCGCGTGCTGTGCGACACTATCAAGGAGTGCGGCGGCAAGCCTTATCTCACCGATTGCAATACGTTGTACGTCGGCAGCCGCAAAAACGCGCTCGACCACCTCGACAACGCGTACGCCAACGGCTTTAATCCTCTCTGCACGGGAGTTCACACCATTATCGCCGACGGCATCAAAGGCACCGACGAGGTAGAGATTCCTCTGCCCGACGGCATTTATTGCTCGAGTGCCAAGATAGGCAAGGGCATAATGGATGCGGACGTTTTTGTTTCGCTCACTCACGCAAAATGCCACGAAGGTGCCGGCTTTGGCGGCGTACTCAAAAACATAGGTATGGGATGCGGCTCTTTTGCAGGCAAAAAGGATATGCACTCGTCGGGCAAGCCCGATGTTAACGCAGACCTCTGCATAGGCTGCGGCAAATGCACTCAAAACTGCGCTCACGGCGCACCAGTCGTCAGTGGCAGCAAGGTCAGCATTGACCTTGACAAATGCGTCGGCTGTGCCAGATGCATAGGCGTATGTCCTCAAAAAGCCCTCACGAGCATTAAGACAAACGCCAACGAAATATTAAACTACAAGATAACCGAATACGCGGCGGCCGTTCTGCGCGGCAGACCTGCATTCCACGTAGCTTTGGTTGTGGACGTTTCGCCCAACTGCGACTGCCACTGCGAAAACGACGCACCCGTCGTCCCCAACGTAGGTATGTTTGCTTCGTTTGACCCCGTATCGCTCGACGTAGCCTGCGCCGACGCCATCAACGCGCAGGAGCCGATAGGCAAGCTAAAGGATAAGCCTCATATCGTTGACAATATCACGTCAAATCATCCCGAGACAAACTGGCAGTGCCAGATAGACCGCGCAGTTGAAATGGGCCTCGGTGAGCGTGAATACGAGATAATTACGGTAAAATAACGGTTTTTTACACGGTTCCCGTCTTTGTACGGGAACTTTTTTGTTGATTTATGTTTTATACTATGATATAATAATCTATCAATATAAAAAGGTCGTTGCAGTAATGGCGAGAGGCACAAAGGACATGACAAACGGCAACAGCACGAGGCTCATCATCAGCTTTGCGTTGCCGATACTGCTTAGCAATATATTTCAGCAGCTATACAGCACCGCCGATTCTATCATAGTCGGCAGGTTTTTGGGCACAAATTCACTCGCGGCGGTCAGCTCGTCGGGACCGCTCATATATCTGATGGTTTCATTTTTTGTCGGCACGTCTATGGGCGGCGGCATAGTTATATCCAAATATTTCGGTGCGCGCAACGACGACAAGGTACTGCGCGCGGCACATACCGCGGTGCTTTTTGCACTGATATGCGGTGCTATAGTCAGTGCCATCGGTCTCACGCTCACTCCGACGCTCCTGACGATAATGAAGACCGACCCCGAAATAATGCCCGAAGCGACTGAATATTTTGCGTGGTATTTCACGGGCTCGGTATTTTCGCTCGTCTATAATATGTGCACCGGCATAATGAATGCACTCGGCGACAGCCGCAGACCTCTGGTATATCTTATCGTGTCTTCGGTCACAAACTTAGTGCTCGACCTCATGTTTGTCGGACTATTCAGATGGGGAGTATGGTCGGCGGCGTTTGCGACGGTTATTTCGCAGTTTGCGTCCGCGGTATGCTGTATCGTGTATCTGTCGAGCAAAAAAGCTCCTTACAGACTGCGCTTTAAGATGCTGCGCCTCTACGGCGATATGCTCAAAGAAATATTGCAAAACGGCTTGCCTGCCGGCGTACAAAACTCGGTTATAGGGCTCGCCAACGTCTTTGTGCAGACAAATATCAACTCGTTTGGCAAGATAGCGACGGCGGCATTCGGCGCGTACGCCAAGATAGAGGGCTTTGCATTTTTACCCATCAACAGCTTTACTATGGCGCTGACGACCTTTACGGGTCAAAACCTCGGCGCACAAAAATACGACAGAGCCAAGAGCGGCGGCAAATTCGGCATCATAACCGCTGTAGTCATGGCGGAAGCCATAGGCGTCATAGCTTATTTTGCCGCTCCGATACTCATATCAATGTTTGACGATAGCAAGGAGGTCGTGGCGTACGGTGTAAAGCAGCTGAGGACAGAGTGCCTGTTTTACGGCTTGCTCGCGTTCTCACACTCGATAGCGGCGGTTTGCCGCGGCGCAGGCAAGGCGACCGTGCCGATGACGGTTATGCTGTCTGTTTGGTGCGTATTCCGCATCATTTACATTTCGGTGGCGATAACGTTTATACACGATATAGCGGTGGTATATTGGGCTTATCCGATAACGTGGAGCATAAGCTCCGTGATATTCTTTATCTATTACAATTTTTCCGACTGGGTTCACGGCTTTGATAGATTACAACAAAAAAGGAGTAGATTATGAAAACGACGACGAGACTTTTATCGCTGCTGCTGTCATTGGTTTGCCTCTTGACAATGTTGCCTTTGTGTGTGAGCGCGAGCGTGCCTGGCGGAGTGCGTATGCTTACCGGCAATTACGACAACCTCAAATCCGCTTTTGATATCGACGCACTGCTCTCATATATTTTACCAAAGGTAAAAAACTTTGAGACCGACATCAATCTGTCGTCTTTTAAGATTAACGTCAGCTACGTAGCGGAGCTCGCGTCTCTCATCAAGGACAGAGACGAGGCTTTTGCAGTTTCGCAGACGTATTCATATCAATACAGCCAGCCCGATAATTATATCACGACGCTCAAACTCACTTATATTGCAGATGCCGACACCGCGGCAGAACGCGACGCGTATAACGACGGATATAAAAAAGTCGCCGACGAGCTTGTCAGCGGTATCAAGGGCAACGGCAAGCTGAACGATATGCAAAAGGCACTGCTTTTGCACGACAGGCTCGCGCTGTATATTTCGTATAATAAGGACGGCTATTACAGTAGCAAGGTGCCCGACATAGACCACTCGGGGCAGGGGGCGTTAGTCAACCGCAGGGCGGTTTGCGACGGATATGCAAAGGCGTACAGATACCTGCTCGCCCTCGTGGGCATAGAGAGCGAAATAATAAGCTCTGCGACGCTCGGTCACGCTTGGAATATCGTTTATATCGACGGCAAAGCGTATTACGTTGACGTTACGTGGGACGACTACGACCAGCAGACCTTAGTCAGCCACAAAAACTTTTTGAGGTCGTATAACGGCTTTAAGGATAAGCATAACGCCACCGACTATATCACTACCCCGAACGACACGCTTTACGACGATTATTTTTGGAATAAGCAATACTTTGAGTCAAGCTTTGTGCTCGTGGATAACGACATCTATTATTTTGACGTCAGCAATCTCAAAAAATGGGGCAGCGATACTGCTCTCGCCAAGACAAACAATAACCTGCAATATCTGATTACCGACGGCACCGATTTGTTTTATACCAAGAGCAATAAGCTTTGCAGATATAACATATCAAACGGAGTTTCTACCGAATTATGGGAGTTTAAAAACAAAGCCGATGGCAAAACTCTTACCGAGTATATGCTCGAATATAGCGATGGCGTGTTTACTCATACCGTGACAGATGCATCTGGCAACAAAAAGACCGAGACGCTCGATTATAAATCGGTTATTACATCATACAAGCAGGTCGGCGATTATATCTATATGGACCTGCTCTCGGTCGAAGCGAGCGACCTCGCTACGGCTCTCGGCAAAAAGGTTTACGGCTCTGACGGCAAGGAAATGTCAAAGGATGCTATCTTATACACTGGATGCAAGGTTGACGGCGGCAAGCTCGTAGTTATCAAGGGCGACGTCAACGGCGACGGCAAGCTGACGACGGGTGACCTTACCGAGATAAAGCGCCACATCCAAGGCTATACAAAACTGTCGGGCGCGTATGCCGCGGCGGCAGGTCTTTGCGGTGCAGACGGAGTCAATATAGTCGATTATGTCATACTAAAGCGCCACATCGACGGCAAAGCAAAGATATATACCTAATAAAAACGAGTGAGCTTTTGAAAGCTCACTCAATTTTTATTTATGCCTGTAAATCTTGTGTTCGAGTGCAAAGTTGACCTTGGGACTGAATTGCCCTGCTTCGAGCTCGGGCAGACATTCGACGTATATTTCCATACGGCTGTCTATGAGGTCGATGTATGACAGCAGCTCGGCTTCGGCACACAGCGGCACTACCGCCGCGCCGTGCTCGGGCGTGCCGTGGTGCGAGAGTATAAGGTGCTCGAGGAGCATGGCTTTTTCGGACGGTGTGCCCAGCTCCTTGGCTACCTCGCGCACGTTCATAGCGCCTGTAACGAGGTGCCCTATCAGTTGACCTTCGGTAGAATAGTCACTGACGAGCCCAAGCTGAGAGAATGCAAATTCCTCCTCCTTTGCCATATCGTGCAGCAGAGTGCCTGCGATCAGGAGGTTGCGGTCGATAACCGTATTATATATCTTTGCGAGATAGTCGGCAGAACGCAGCATATAAGCCGTGTGCATCAAAAGCCCCGAAACAAAGCTATGATGTACGCTCTTGGCGGCAGGTATCTTTACAAACCGGTCGAGGTGTTTATCAAGCATAGTTTGTGCGACCGCACGGTAATCGTCGTCGGTCAGCCCTGCGACGAGCCCTTTGATATATTCGATAGCCTTGTCGCGGTCTATGTTTGCGACGGGTACGAGCTTTTCGAGGTCGTAGCTACCTTCGGCGGCATAGAGTATGCGCGTGCCGGTTATCTGCATATTGCCTTTGTATTCAGAAACGGTGCCGAATACTTTGACTACGCTGCCTACGTCGTTTGAGCCTATCGGAGCACTGTAATCCCATATCATCAGGTCCATACAGCCCGAGCGGTCGGCAACCACGCCCGACAAAAAGTTTTTGCCGTTTGCGGCGGTTTTGACAAAGGCTTCTTTGAGTATATAATATCCGTCGGCAGGTTCGCCTACGGATAATTCGCTTAGTAACTTTTTGTTATCCATATTTACTCCGCTATTGTGTCTGTGTCATGCTTGATGGGAAATACCGTCACGAGCAATATGGCGATGAGCATTACGATAGTGACTGCCATACCGCCTTCGGGACCGAAGGTGCCGCCTGTCAGCCATTCAAAACCTTCACATACGGTAGTCTTAAATACCATAGCGTTGCTCTCGACGCCACTGACACTCATGCCGAATATCTGACCCTGAACGAAATTCCACGCCGAGTGGGCTGCCGCCGCTCCCCAGATGTTGCCCGTGCGCAGAACGTATATTCCAAAGAACATACCTGCCAGCACGATATTGAGCACGGAGAGAGGCGAAACGCCTTGGTTGCCGAGGTGCAAAAGCGCAAAAACGACAGAGCTGACAGCCACGGCTATAGCAGCTGAATATTTGCCTTTGAGCGAGTTTGTGAGTGAGACCATAAAGTAGCCTCTGCACAAAATCTCTTCGGCAAAGCCCTGCACCAGGTAGCCTACGAAAAACAGCAGGATGTATAATACCGATATGCTCGTCGCGGCTTCTATCGTGATAGCCTTGCAAATAAGGCAAACGCCTACAACCGCCGTCATCATCAGCACGCCTACGAGATAACCTGCGAGATAGCTCTTTACTGCGCCTTTTTTGACTATGCCGAGCGAAGCTATTTTGCGGCGCTCGATATAGCGGCAATAGATGATAGGTGCGGCGATTTCGCCGATTGTGGCAAACAGGGATACGATTATCATCCAGTCTGGCATGTTGTAGAGCAATTCAAGCGCCGATTCCACGTCGCCTGCCATGGCAAAGTCCATAAAATCGGGCGACATAAACAGCCACGCCATCGTGGGTATCATTACGATAACCGAGGCGACAACGGAGGCGGCGGTAAAAACCGCAAAGAATATGAGTATCTGCAAAATCAGATTTGGCTTAAACCTTGCGTCCTTTGCGAGGAGTAACATTTTGTTATCGTCAAACATGTCAGTCAATGCAAGCTCCGGCTTTTTTGAGTTCGGAGCGGAGTGTGCCTATGTCTATCTTGCGAACCGAAGCCTTGGTGCGATTTGCAACTGCGGCGGCTGTGCCTGCCGCCTCGCCGAGAGTGCAGACGATAGCCATTATGCGTATCGAAGCCTGTGCCTCGTGAGTAGTCGAAATGCATCTGCCCGCAACGAGCAGATTGTCTGCATCCTTTGGTATAAGGCTGCGGTAGGGGATAGTGTAATACTGTCCTTCGGGGAAGAAATAGTGGCTCGTGCCCGAGCCTTCGGGATTGTGGATGTCGATATCGTAGTTGCCGCACGCGATAGCGTCGTCAAATTTGGTGCAGGCGACTAATTCTTCGCTCGTGAGGATGTGTTCGCCGTCTATCATGCGGCTCTCTCTGACGCCGGTCTGAATAGCCGAGTTGAGTACGGACGCGTTTTCAAATCCGGGTACGCGGCGCTTGAGGAAGTCAAGCAGCTCAAACATCTGCTCTCTGCCTTCGATGTCGGCTTTTGTCAGGCTTATAGCATCCACGGGGTCGTATTTGACCATACGTGTTGCGTTGAGAGTGTATATGCTCGGGTAGGTGGTAGGAAATACCATGATACCGTCCATGGGGTTGCGAATCTTGCCCTTCTTTTTTTCATCGAGCCAGAGGTCAACTATTTGATGGTGATAAGGCTTTTCTTTTTCATAATCGACGTCGCCTATCCAGAAACACAGAGTCATAGGCTGGCAGAGGTTGTCGCCGGGACGTCCGTGACGGGTGGGGAAGCCTGCGTTGTAGGCTACGTCTGCGTCGCCGGTGCAGTCGATAAAATAGTCGGCGTTTATAGTCATCAGACCCGACTTGTTGACTACGGTGACGGATTTTATAGTGTTGCCGTCGCGCTCTGCGGATACAAAATAGCTGTTGAAAAGCAACTCAACGCCCGAATTGATGCACATGCGCATCAGTATCAGCTTGAGATATTCGGCGTTAAAGGAATTGTAAACCATCGCGTTCATATCGCGCATTTCATTTTCGATTTCTTCAAAGATGCCGCAGGAGAGACGCTTGCGCTCTTTTGTGTCGGGCATGGTGGTATAATAATTCATAAACGGATTGACGCCCATGGTGCAAGGAGCGCCGCCGAGAGCGTTGATACGCTCGATAAGCAGTACGCTCGAGCCGCCTCTTGCGGCAGCAACTGCTGCGGCAGTGCCGGTTAATCCGCCGCCTATTACTACAACGTCGTATTTTTTCATGTTTGTACCTCCGAAATTATCATTTTATTACTGCATAGTATTATAGCCGCTATATCTGCACTTGTCAAGCAAAAAAAGATTGATAAGTTTTGCAAAAAACTCTTGATTTATGGTAGATTGTGCGATATAATTGTGAAAAATATATCACAACAACGGGAGACTTTTGCTATGATAATCAAGATTAAAGAACGCCGCAAGGCACTCAAGATGAGCCAAGCCGAGCTCGCCGCCAAGGTCGGCGTCCGCCGTGAAACGATCGGTCATCTCGAAAATGGCGAATACAACCCGTCTTTGCGTCTCGCACTCGACGTTGCTCGCGTACTCAAATCAGGCGTTGAGGAGCTTTTTATGCTCACTTGCTCTGACAGCAAAGGCAAAAAGAAGGATTAAGCTATGGCAAAACGCAGATTGGGGGACCGCAAGGACGGCAAGCTGCTGCGCGACCTTGACGGTATGCATTTTATCGTTCCTCTTTTGTATCCTAATCGTTGCGACAACGAGGCTTTTATCAGCCAGCGCATAGACTTGACTGCCGCAGACGCCTTCCTCGAGGCTAAAAACTCGCAAAATCCCGATTTTAAATACACGCTGTTTCATCTCATAGTCACCGCGATAATCAAGACTATCGCGCAAAGACCCAAGATGAACCGTTTTATCGCAAACAAAAACACCTATCAGCGCAACGAGATAAGCGCGTCTTTCGTCATCAAAAAGGTCTTTCAGGACGAGTCGCACGAGGGACTTGCTTTTATCCACGCCAAGGATGACTGTGACCTCGAGTTTATACACTCTGATATCGACAGACAGGTTCACTATTGCCGCAGCGGCAAGGTAGATAAGTCGAGCGAGGATATGGATATCTTTAACAAGATGCCGAGATTCCTCTCAAAAGCGATAGTGTGGTTTATCACGAGGCTTGATGTGCACGGCTGGGTACCGCAGTCGCTCATAGCGACCGACCCGTACTATTCGACCGTAGTGCTCACCAATCTCGGCTCGATAAAGCTGCAGAGCGGTTATCACCACCTCACCAACTGGGGCACAAACTCAGTGTTTGTCGCTATCGGAGCCAAAAAGACGCGCCCGTTTTATAACGACGACGGCACTTACGAAATGCGTAACAGCGTTGACCTTGGTCTGACTATCGACGAGCGTATCGCAGACGGGTATTATTACAGCAAAACCGTCGCACTGCTCAAATATCTGCTCGAGCACCCAGAGGAGCTCGAAAAGCCCGCAAACGAAACCGTCCCCGAAGAAGTTTACTGGACAAAGAAATAACAAAAAGGACTTTGCTTTTGTTGCAAAGTCCTTTGTCTTTTAGTGCTTGTTATAAGCGGTCATGGTGTTGATGAGCAGCATGGCTCTCGTCATTGGTCCTACGCCTCCGGGTACGGGAGTGATAAACGATGCCTTTTGAGCACACGACTCATAGTCGCAGTCACCGCAAAGAGCGCCGTTTGCGTCTCTGTTCATGCCTACGTCGATGACTACCGCGCCGTCCTTTATCATATCGCCGCTTACGAGGCCTGCTTTGCCTGCCGCCGCTATGATGACGTCGGCGCGCTTGGTATGAAAAGCAAGGTCCGATGTCTTGGTATGGCAGACCGTGACCGTCGCGGAACGTGCTATCAAAAGCTGAGCCATAGGCTTGCCTACTATGTTTGAGCGTCCGATAATGACGCACTCTTTGCCGATAACGTCTATTGCGTATTCGTCGAGCAAGCGCATTATGCCTGCCGGAGTGCATGGCAAAAACTCGGGCTGTCCCTGCATTATCAGACCTGCGCTGTACGGATGAAACGCGTCAACGTCCTTGCACGGGTCGATAGCTCTCAAAACCGTGTTTTCGTCTATTCCTTTGGGCAGTGGGAGCTGACAAAGTATGCCGTCCACGCCGTCGTCGGCGTTAAGCTCCGCTATCGTCTTTAAAAGCTCTGACTCGGTAACGTCATTGTCAAAATCTATCTCGCGCGAAACAAACCCGACCTCGGCGCAGTCTTTCTTTTTGTTGCGGACGTAAACCTCGCTCGCCTTGTTGTCGCCTGCGAGTATGACGGCAAGGCACGGTATGCGCTTGCCAGCCTGCGATAGCTTTGCTACCTCTGATGCGACCTCGCTCCTGACCTTGGCGGCGACGGCTTTACCGTCAATTATCGTTGCCATCGTCTGTTACCTCGTCTGTTTCGGGTTCTTCTTCGCTTTCGTCCGATTCTTCTTGAGCTTTGGGTAGCTCTATCTGTTCGTCGGGCGCAGTCTGCATTACTATGCCTGCAAACTTGGGAGTGTATTCTGACAAATCCTCTTTTATCGGCTTATTCTTTTTTGCGAGGATGATATACATAACGATAGAAGTGGCAAAGGCTATAAATCCTATGAGCACGGACGCCTTGATCTGTGTGCCGGTGATGTAAAGGCTGTCGGTGCGCAGCATTTCGACAAAAGCTCTGCCGATGCCATACCAACCCATATAGAGGCAGAATATCTGTCCGTTAAACTTTTTCTTTTTGTAAAAAATAAGGTTGATGAGCAAAAAGCCTATCAGGTTCCACAGCGATTCGTAAAGGAACGTCGGGTGAACGAAGTCCACCGTTATCTTTTTTGCCACGCCGTCCACAAATACGGTCTTGTAAGTGCCGGACATTTGCATACGCCAGGGGAGATTACCGACGCCCTCGCTCCAGCCGTAGCATTCGCCGTTGACAAAGTTGCCCCAGCGTCCGATAACCTGACCTAACATAACCGCAGGCGCGAGGCAGTCGAGCGTCTTGAGTATGCGTATCTTTTTGGCTTTGCAATAAATGATTATCGTCAGACCGCCTGCGATGATGGCGCCGTAGATGGCGATGCCGCCCTCCCATATAGCGATATAGTCGATGAACGTCTTATAATTGCCGCTGTCGAGTGTAGTGATGACGTACATAAACCTTGCGCCGACGATAGCGAGAGGGATGCACCACAGCGTCATATTGTAGATGTGGTCGCCTTTGATAAGCTCGGTCTTTGTGCCGCGTTTATAAAAATATACAAAAGCGGCTATGATGCCGAGAGTCAGTATGATGCCGTACCACTTTACGGTCAGGCTGCCGAGACTAAAAGCTACCGTGTTTAGCTCGATTTGAAACCCGAGACCGGGAAATGCAATGATTTTGTCCATAAAGTTACCTCTTAATAGGGTTGATTACCGAGAGTGACGAATTTGACACGTCAAACCTCTTTGTGAATATTTCTTTTGCCCTCTCGTATTCGAGAGAAGCAATAGCCGACGGATAGTCAAAAAAGTCTTGCTCGCCTGCAAAACGGTAATTGAGATAGTTGTCGGCGACGTTTTCGACCGAGTCAAAGTCAAATATCGTGTTGGCATACAGGCTATTGCGCGCGCGGATAAACTCCTCTTTGGTAAAGAAATGAGCCTTGCGGTAAGCGATTTCGTCGTTTATCGCCTTGACGACCGCCTCGGGGTCGTCGCTTTCACCGCTTATCTCGATAAAGAAATAATCAGGAGTATGCTCATAGTCACTGCTAAAGGATTGGTTTATAAGACCGCTTTCGTAATGCTTGGTATAAAAGTCACTGCTGCCGTCAAACATAAGGTGCAGCAACACCTCGTAAGCGGCGTCAAGCTCGAGACTGCATTCTTTGTCCGGCACCTCTTTGATGCCATAGCAAAACATAGTGCGCGAAATATCCATATCCTTTGCACTGTATTTGCTATTAACCGTTATAGGCTCGTTTATGGGTCTGCGCTCTATCCGTGGAGCGGTGCAGGGCTTTAGTACCTTGTCGGCTACGGCGATTATTTCGTCTGCATCTACGTCGCCGCTGACGACGAGTAGCATATTTGACAGGTCGTAAAAGCTCTCATAGGTCTTATAAAGTATCTCGGGCGTTATCTTTGCTATCGACTCCGCCGTGCCTGCAATGTCGGTATTGATGGGGTTGTTTACGTACATATCCCTTATCATACCGAAATATACCTGCCAGCTCGGATTGTCGTCGTACATTCTGATTTCTTCGCCTATGATGCCCTGCTCTTTTGCCACGTTCTTTTTTGTAAAATGCGGATGAGTGACAAAGTCGAGCAATACCTCGAGGTTTTTGGCAAAATTGTCGGTACAGCTAAATAGATACACCGTCTTTGTAAATGAGGTAAACGCGTTGGCGTCGCCGCCGTACTCCGCAAATCTCTCAAATGCGTCCCTGCCGTCTGCCTCCTCAAACATCTTGTGCTCGAGGAAATGCGCCACGCCGTCGGGAATGACCGTGTAGTCTGCGTCGCCCTGCGACTTAAAAGCAGTGGTCATAGAGCCAAACTTCGTGCTGAAAACGGCGTATGCCGTAGAACGCTTTTGCGGTATTACGGTTATTTCGAGCCCACTCTTGTGGCGGAAATTATAATATTTTTCGCCGAGGCTGTTGATTTTAGTCTGCATGGCTCAGCCCTCCAACACGTATCTGCATTCGGGTATCAAGCCGTTTGCGATTGCTATGATATCGTCCTTGGTAACGCCCTTTAGCGCCTTTGCCGCGTCTAACGGACTGTCGTTTCTGCCTGCATAATAGCGGTTTAGATACCATTCCGCGAGCATGGCGGACGAATCGGTGGTCTTTGTATATCCGCAGATAAGCGATGAGACGGCAAAATCAAACTCTGCATCGGTGATGTTGCCTTTTTTAATCTCGTTTATTTGTTCGAGCGCGGCGTTTGTGAGCGCGTCCTTGTTTTTTGGGTTGACGCCCGAAACAATATAGAGGTTGCCGTCGAGCGCTTTTACTACGGACGAGCAGTAATAGCACAGAGATTGCTTTTCCCTCACATTCAAAAACAGCTTGCTCGTCGGTGAACCGCCTAATATTTCGTTAAACAGGGCTATCTTGACGTAATCGGTGTCAAACAGCGTCTTTGGCAATCTGAATCCGAGCACGACGGTAGTCTGAGCGACGTCCATTTGCTCGCTGTATTCACAGTACGGCTTTATTTGGCGCGGAGCGTAGCCGAGCAGTTCCTGCTTTTTTGTGCCGAAATTAAACGAATCGCCGATATACCGCTCAACGTCGTCCTTGCTCCTTGCGCCGACGTAATATACGACGGGCAGAGTGTCCAAAACGCTCTCTTTGTGCGTCAAAATAAGCTGTTTGTCGGTTATTGAGTCGATGTCGGCTTCGTATCCGCTATGCGAAACGCCGTAGGCACTGCCATCGCACATCAGCTCCATTGCACGCCTTAACGCGTATGAGCTCTTGGCGTTTTTTTGCGCTCTCAGGGTGTCTCTGAGGTTGCGCTTTTCGAGACTGACGTATTCGGGCTTAAAGCAGTCGCCTTCGAGATAAGGTCTTTGAGCTATGTCACTCAAAAGGCGTATGCTCTGTGCGGCGATGTCCGTGCCGTCTATCGAATAGCTATTGCCGAGCATAGAGAGTGCAAACCCGACGGAATGCATCCTGCCGTAGCGTCTCGTACCTGCCGAGAGCGCGAGCGAATATAACTCGTCGCATCTGCGTGACAAAAGCTGCTGAGTAGGGTAGCTTTGACTGCCCCTTAGCAATACCTCGCACATCAGCGCGGACGAGGTGACAATATCTTTGGAGATAGGCGCCGTAAACTGCAGTCCAAAGCTCTCGCCCTTAAACCTGTCGGTCTGCTCGTAAAGCAGAGTGGCACCGCTTTGTAATAAAAAAGATTGCATTAGTTATCCTATATATTATATTAGTTTGGCACTGTCGGGGTCGAGGTAAAGCACGGCGTTTGTATGCTTGCGGAGTATGGTAGCAGGGCAGGTATCGCTGATTTCGCCGGTGACGGTGCGCTTTACTGCGTTTGCCTTTGTTGCGGCAGGTACTACGCAAACGACGTAAGTAGCCGCAAACAGCGTGGGTATGGTGAGCGTCAGCGCGTGCGTAGGCACGTCGTTTATCGTCTTAAAGCAGCCGTCGTTGACCTGTTGATTGCGGCATACTTCGTCGAGCTTTGCAACCTTGATCATTGCTTTGTCGTTAAAATCTGCTACGCCCGGGTCGTTGAACGCGATATGACCGTTTTCGCCTATGCCCATGCAGCAGAGGTCGCAGGGGTATTTCTTTAATAAATCGGTGTATTCGGCTATGGTTTTTGCGGTGTCTTGGTTGCCGTTGATGCGGTGAACCGACTTGAAAGGCAGCTTTGAGAATATAGCGGCGTTTAAGAAATTGTAAAAGCCCTGCGGAGCGTCTTTGTCGAGCCCGACGTACTCATCCATGTGAAAAGCGTTGATACGATTCCACTCGAGGTCTTTGGATGCGAGCGAAGCGAGGACTTCGTTTTGGCTCGGAGCCGCCGCAAAAATCACGTTTACCTCGTCCTTGGTTTCGAGCAGTTTTTTGAGTATCTTATATGCGTCCTCTGCGGCGGCCGCACCCATTTCGGCACGGCTGTCGTAGATACGGTATGTGAGATTGTCGATTTTGGATTGTTTCATAATAAGGCTCCTTTATTTTGTATATACCGCTTTGCCGCGTGTGACGGTGGTCAAAACGGTAAAATTATTGTCAAAAACAGTAAGGTCGGCGTCGTAGCTTGCTCTGATATGGCCCTTTGAGGTCAGACCTACGAGGCTCGCGGGAGTAGCAGTGAGCATTTGCACTGCGGTGCAGAGCCTTGCGTCACCCTCGAGATAACCGTCGAGCATGAGGTTATAGGCGTTTTTGAGCAGTCTGTCGGTGGTGCATACGCTGCCTGCAAAGGCTTGGCGGTCGGGCATTTTGGCTACGCCGTCCTCTATGATACAGCGTTGACCGCTCGTCCTCGAGCCGAGTATCGTTTCACCCGAAAGCGAGCCTGCACCGCGCATGGCGTCGGTGATAAGCGCGACCTTGGATGCGCCTTTTGATTTGTAGATGAGCTGCAAAAGCTCCTTGGGCAGGTGGCAACCGTCGCAGATTGCTTCGACCGCGAGCCCGTCGTACAGATAGCCTGCCTCGACGAGACCGGGTATGCGGAAGCCGTTTTTGCGCGAAATGGTGCTCATGCCGCTGTAAAAATGCGTCAGCATGGTATAACCGTTTTTGACGGCTTCGCCTGCAGTGGTGATATCGGCGTCACTGTGACCGATGGAAGCACATATTCCCTCGGATTTGAGACGCTTGCCGAGCTCCATGGCACCCTCGACTTCGGGAGCAATAGTCCAGCGGCGAATAATGCCCTTGCCTGCTTTTAGCACCTTGTCGTAATGCTCGTGAGTTGGCTTTTTGAGATACGTTTCGTCTTGCGCACCTTTTTGCGAAGCGGCTATATACGGACCTTCCAGGTGTATGCCGGCAAACGACGCACCATCGTAATCACTGTTTGCCACCTCGCGGTAGAGGTCAAACAAAGCAAAAAGCTCGTCGTCGGGACAGCAAAGTGACGTCGGCAGCATAACCGCCGTGCCGTGGCTCGCGTGGAGTGCGGCTATCGTGACAAAATCCGCTTTTGTGCCGTCGAGAAAATCACTGCCGCCACCGCCGTGAACGTGTATGTCGATAAATCCGGGCGCTACGTATGCACCGCCGAAATCTTTAATAGTGTTGCAAAGCGCGTCGGTGCTAGCGTTTCTGCCTTTGGTAACGGACGCGATTTTGCCGCCGTCTGTAACGACTTCGCCGTCAAAAATCTCGCCTTCCGATATTATTCTGCCTAAATACTTAATCATTTTGAAATCAGACATACCGCGTGTGCGGCGATGCCTTCCTTTCTGCCGGTAAAGCCGAGGTGTTCCTCGGTGGTCGCTTTTATGTTGAGCGCGTCAACGTCTATGCCGGCCGCTCTTGAAATATTGACGCGCATATCCTGTATGTAAGGCGCAAGCTTTGGCGCCTGCGCGATAACGGTACAGTCAATGTTGGAGATAGTATAGCCGAGTGAGGATATTTTGGCGACGACCTCCTTTAAGAGCAAGAGCGAATCAATGCCCTTGTATCTGTCGTCGCTGTCGGGGAAATGCTTGCCTATGTCGCCGAGTGCGGCGGCACCGAGCAATGCGTCGCAAACGGCGTGCACGAGCACGTCTGCGTCACTGTGACCGTCGAGACCTTTTTCATAAGGGATGTCGCATCCGCCTATTATCAGCTTACGCCCTGTGGCAAATGCGTGCACGTCATAACCGTGACCTACTCTTATCATGGGTGTTCCTCCAAAAACAGCATGGCTTTTGCTATCTTTACGTCCTCTGCGGTAGTCAGCTTGATATTGGACTTTGGGCATTCGACGTATTCGACATAAAAGCCTGCATTTTCGAGCAGAGTGCTCTCGTCGGTAAACTGCGCACCCTTTGCCTTGGCGTTTGCATAGCCTGCAAAAAACGCATCTCTGCAGAAGCATTGCGGCGTCTGCAATGCAAATAAATGCTCTCTGTCGGGGGCAGTCAAAATCTTTTTGTCTCTGTCAACGAGCTTTACGGTATCGGTCACCTTGCAGCAAGCGGTAGCGGCGCCTTTTTGAATGCACGCAGCGATAACACTGTCGATGATTTCGGCAGTGACGAAAGGACGCGCGCAGTCGTGCACGCAGACAAACTTGTTTTTTGACGCAAATACTCCGTTATAGACCGAATCGGTGCGGGTTTTGCCGCCGGCGACAAACCTTATGGGCTTTGTCGAAACGCCGGCATAAGGCTTTAATTCGTCCTCTATGCCGACGACTACGACGTCAGAGACGCTCGAGGCGTTAAACGCCTCGAGTACTCTCTCAAAAACAGTTTTGCCTGATAGCTTGATGAGTGGCTTGCGTACGCCGCCCATCCTGACACCCGAGCCTGCGGCGACGATGACCGCCGTAAACTCAGTCTGCATAGTTATAACCTATTTCGAGTGCTTTGGCATTGAGCTCTGCGAGCTGTGGCTTTGACTTTGGCGACGAAGCGATAAGGTGAGCTTTAAATTCGTCATAGTCAAACAGCTTTGTAACCTTGAGTATTCTGCCGAGCATAATGACGTTGGCGAGGTTGCCGAGTTTGTTTTCGGAAGCGAGCTCTGTAGCGGGTATGCGAACCTCGGTAATGTCTTTTCTGCCGCACTGGTTGTCAACCATCGAGCTGTCAACAAAAGCGATGCCGCCGGGGAGAACCTTGGAGATAAACTTATCGTACGAGGGTTTGTTAAATACGATGAGCATATCGGGCGAGGTAACGAGCGGAGAGCCGATAGGCTCGTCCTCTATGTTAACCGAGCAGTTGCAGGTGCCGCCGCGCATTTCGGGACCGTAGGAGGGCAACCACGAAACCTGCTTGCCGACCTCCATGCCCATAGCAACGAGCTGCTTGCCTGCAAAGAGTATGCCTTGACCGCCGAAACCGGCTAAAAGTATAGCGCTCATTATTTTGCCTCCTCTGCAGTAACGTCTTTATATACGCCGAGAGGATAATGCTCGAGCATGTTTTCTCTCAGCCATTCCATGGCTTTTTCGGGAGATAAGCCCCAGTTTGTCGGGCAGGTCGAAACGACCTCTACGATAGACAGGCCTAGCTTCTTTTGCTGGATTTCAAAAGCCTTTTTGATAGCTCTCTTTGCGTTGCGCACGTTCTTTACGCAGTCAACCGTTACGCGCTCTGCATAAGCGGTGCCGTCGAGCGTAGCCATTAGCTCACAAACTCTGATGGGGTTGCCTTGTATCTCTTTTTGTCTGCCGTAAGGGCTGGTGGTGGTAACCTGTCCGAGCAGAGAGGTAGGAGCCATCTGACCTCCGGTCATGCCGTAAATAGCGTTATTGATAAATATGATAGTGATGTTTTCGCCGCGTGCGCCGACGTGTACGGTCTCGGCAGTGCCGATAGCCGCGAGGTCGCCGTCACCCTGATAAGTAAATACGGTGAGGTCGGGGTTTGCGCGCTTGACGCCGGTTGCTACGGCAGGAGCGCGTCCGTGAGGAGCCTCTACCATATCACAGTTAAAATAATTGTAAGCAAATACAGAGCAGCCTACGGGTGCGATACCTACGGTATTGCCTTCGATGCCGAGCTCGTCGATGGCTTCGGCTACGAGGCGGTGAACTATGCCGTGGGTGCAGCCCGGGCAGTAGTGGAAGGGTACGTCGGTTAAAGCATGAGGCTTTTCAAAAACTATAGACATTATCTTGCACCTCCGTTGTATTTTTCGATTTGCGCGAGTATTTCGTCGGGTGTGGGGATGACACCGCCGGTGCGTCCGAAATGGTAAACCGGTCTTGCACACTCGATAGCGAGCTTAACGTCGCCGACCATTTGACCCATATTCATTTCTACCGAAATAAAGGTCTTGGCGGTCTTGGCGACCTCGGCGAGCTGTTTTGCAGGGAACGGCCAGAGGGTTATCGGGCGGAAAAGTCCTGCCTTGATGCCCTTTTTACGTGCCATGTTGACAGCAGAACGCGCGATGCGCGCCGTGATGCCGTAAGCTACGATAACGACGTCTGCATCGTCACAGAGGTACTTGTCATACTTTACTTCGTTTTGCTCGATGTATGCGTATTTTTCAAATCTCTTGTTAATGATGTCCTCAAGCTCGTCGGGCTGAATGTAGAGCGAATTGATGATATTGTGCTTGCGACCGTTTTTGGTGCCACAGCAAGCCCAGTCCTTGGCAGGGATTTCTCTGTGAGGCTTGTCCTCAAAGTCAACGGGCTCCATCATTTGACCGAGCGCGCCGTCAGCCAGTATCATGGCAGGCATACGGTAAATATCGGCAAGGTCAAAGGCTTCGCCCGTGAGAGTTGCCATTTCTTGTGCTGAGGAAGGTGCCAAAACGAGTACGTGTCCGTCGCCGTGACCGAGCGCCTTGGTTGCCTGATTGTAGTCGGATTGTGCAGGCTGTATGCCGCCGAGGCCGGGGCCACCGCGCTGTACGTTGACTATAACGCAGGGGAGGTCTGAACCGATGATGTAGCTGATGCCTTCGCTCTTGAGCGAAATACCGGGTGAAGACGTAGATGTAATAACTCTGGCTCCCGATGCGGCGGCACCGAGTACCATATTTATAGCAGCGACTTCGCTCTCTGCCTGCAACGACAGACCGCCGCGCTTGGGCATTTGCTTAGCCATGTATTCGGAAAGTTCGGTTTGCGGAGTGATGGGATAACCGAAAAACAGCTTGCAGCCGCTGCGGATAGCAGATTCTGCGATGGCTTCGTTACCCTTCATTAAAACCTTTGCCATATTATTTGTCCTCCTTTTCGACTGTAATAACGAGGTCGGGGCACATTGTGGCACACATAGCGCAAGCTATGCAGGCTGCCTGGTCGGTGATACCGGCGGCGTGATAGCCTTTTGCGTTGAGATTGTGTTCGTCAAGTGCGATAATGTGCTTTGGGCAGGCGGTAACGCATAAGCCACAGCCTTTGCACCTATCGGTGCGGAATGTAACTTTGTTCATTGCGGGTCCTTTCGTATTAAAATAATTTTTTAGTAACGCTTTTGATGACCGTGAGGTCTATGCCGCTATTAAAAGACGTGTTGGCTATCAGCGGCAGTCCCGAGAGCGACGACAGCTTTTGTGTTTCTGCGATATACGGGCGGATAATCTCGTCTGTCGTCTCGTCTCCGAGGTTGGTGTTATTGATAATATGCGTAAACTTGAGTCTTGAGCTGTCCTCTATGTGTCTGAGCATCGCGAGTGCGTCGTCTGCACACATTGTCATGGGACGCAAAAAGTTGACGACGTATATCATATCGTAGCCCACGCTGTCGTACAGCTCTTTGTCTATCGACAGCACCGTAGCGCCTTCGGCATCGCCTCCGACGTCTATGATGCAGGTTTCGTCGCTGTAAAACATACTGTGGTACTCGGCAGGTAGTGAAGGAATATCTACGTTGGAGTTTGCATACTCGGGGATGATGCATCTCACTCCGCTCTTTGCAAGCTCTGCTATGTTGTCCGCCGTGCGGAAATACGGGTTGACTATATCGAGGTCGGCTATACAAACCTTGCCTTTTTTGGCTCTTTCGAGCGCTATGTTGACTGCAATATTTGTCTTGCCGGAGCCGAAATGCCCCGAAACAATGATTATGCGCTTATCAAAAACCATTTACACACCTCTGATAATGTCGCCCTGTTTGACGCCGGATAGCTCTATGTAAAAGTGCATCAGCGGATGAGGCGTGGAATCAATCGGGTTCATTTCGTCGTCGTACATACGGCCTGCGGTGACAATCCTGCCCTTGGAGCTGGGCGAAAGCACGTCGATTTGGTCGCCCACCGACATCTTGTTGCGCTGAATGCAGTACGCAAGGCCCTTGGCAGCGTCGTAGCTCTCGACAGTCGCGAGGAATGCGCGGTCGCGTATGTAGCCGCCGCTCGTGACGATGTTGGCGTGCTCGTGAGGCGGAGTGTAGTAAAAACCTGTGGAATATTCTCTGTGGCTGACGCTCTCGACCTCTTTTAGCCAATCGGGGTCAAAAACGTAGCTGTCGCCTTTGGCAAAATATTCGTCGAGCGCCGAGCGGTAGGCGTTTGTAACCACCGCGGCGTAGCAAGCAGATTTGATGCGGCCTTCAATCTTAAACGAAGCGATGCCTGCGTCAACGAGCTCGGGTATATGCTCTATCATGCACATATCCTTGGATGAAAAGAGATAACTGCCTCTGTCGTCCTGCTCAAACGGCAGATGCTCGTCGGGACGCTTTTCTTCGGTAACAAAATAATTCCAGCGGCAGGGCTGAGTGCATTTGCCCTCGTTGCCCGACCTGCCCGTGAGGTAGTTTGACAAAAGGCACCTGCCGGAATACGCGACGCACATTGCGCCGTGAACAAATGCTTCGAGCTCCATTTGCTCCGGTACGCGTCTGCGCATCTCTTTTATCTGCGCCATCGTCAGCTCGCGCGACAATACTATGCGCGAAACGCCGTTTGATAGCCAAAATCTGCAGGACGCGCTGTTGAGCGTGCTCGCTTGGGTTGACAGATGTATCGGGATGTCGGGCAGTGCTTCGCGCGCGGCGTACAGCACGCCTGCGTCTGCGATTATCAGTGCGTCGGGACGTATGTCTTTGAGATAGTCAAAATATTCGCCAAGCGCGTCAAACTCTTCGTCGCGTGGCATTACGTTCATCGTGACGTAAACCTTGGCACCCTTGGAATGTGCGTATGCGACGCCTGATTTCAGCTCGTCGGGAGTAAAGTTTTCGGATGCGGCTCTGAGACCGAAACGGTCGAGTGCGCAGTAAACTGCGTCGGCACCGTAATCTATGGCAAACCTCAGCTTTTCGGGATTGCCGGCAGGAGATAATATCTCGGGCTTTTTTATCATTGCTGTGCGTCCTCCTGCTTTGCGGCTTCGTATTCTTTGTTTTCGGCTTCGACCGTCTTGATATTCTTTTTGTGCTCGGCGAGAGTTTTGGCGTAATAGGTGTTGCCGAGCTTGCTCGAAACAAAATAGTATGCGTCAACGTCTATTACGTTGCCTTCACTATCGTAAGAATACGGTGCCGTCGGATAAATCGTGCCGAGTATGGCGTCCAGTCCGGGATTGCAGATAGCGCCCGGCGTGAGGCCGCCAAAAATATAGGTGTTGTAGGGATGGACTATATCGAGAGAAGCCTGCGTCAGGTCCTCCTCGTGCAGTCCGCTGAGCGACAATACGTAGTTTACCGTCGCATCAGACTGTAGCTGAGGATAAGTGTCGCTGTGAGACAGACGGTTGTAAAACACGTATGCGATATATTCGTATTCCTGAGCCGCCTTGCCCTCCTCCTCGACTATCGAGGCGAGCGTAACGAGGTCGTCAAAGGTAAGCCCCTTGGCGTCGAGCTTGGCTTTGTAGGTTTTTTTGTAGTCTTTCCAGAATTTTTCGACAAAGTTGTTTAGCAGCTTGTTGATGACGAGATATTCGTCGAGGTCGCTGTAAAACTGATAGGTATCGGGGAATAGATATCCGTCGAGCCTGTAAGTCCTGTCGGGCGAAAGCTCCATCTGCGACAGTTGCTGGACAAATTCGTGCTTGTAGGGGTAATTGTTGATTGCTTCGACGTAATTTTCTTTGGTGCCGAGGCCGTTTTCAACCAAGAGGTCGATTATTTCGTCGGTCGTAAGGCCCTCGGGTATGGTAACACGCACTATGGTACGCGGCACGTATGCTATCGTCAACTCACTGTAAATCTGTGAGTAATTCATCGTGCCGTTAAAGGTGTGGTCGCCCTGTATCAATACGATTTCTTCGCCGTCGGCTTGGTACTCCATATATACTCTAAAGAGGTCTCCGTATCGGATGATGCCTTCGTTTTGTAGTATGGTGACTACCGAATCGGGCGTGGTATTTTCGCTTATGGTGACGGTGCACTCGAGCGGCTCTTTGACAAACGCAAAAACGTCGTTGGCGAGCGAAACGAGATAATACGCCGCATAAGCGGATATAATCAGCACTACCGCGATATAAGCTACGAGCTTAAAGGTAAACGCGCCTGCTCCTGCAGCACCCTCGGCGGCGCGGCCTGCGAGCCGGACGGCAGTGGTAACGCCTTTTTTGCGGCGCCTCGGTGCGGGATTTGCGATTTTTTCACTCTCGCCGTCGGCTGTAAAGTGAGAGGTTACGACGTCGCTCGGCAGAGTTTCGGTCTCAAAGTGCGAGCCTATCGAACGCGGCAACTCCTGTATTATCGTGCCGTCGATTTCGGTAATATGAGAGGGACGCGGCAGGACGGTGTCGGTGCTCGATTTTTGCGTCGGCACAAAACGGTGCCTGCGCTCGACGGGTGCGGCCCTGAATGCATTTATGATCGACAGCAGGTCGATGTTTGTTTGCTTGCCGTTGTCTTTCATTGATTCGTTACCTCAGGTAAATAGTGAGCACTATAAACAATGCGATGGAAACCATAAATAAGGGTGAAAAGAATACCGATGCCGCGTGCTCTATACTGCGCGGAGGCAGAGATTCGTCCTTGCAGGTTTCGGCACGGCGGAAATAGATGTATTCGAGTCTTATGAGCATAAAGATGAGCGCCGCGCAGAATATGCAGACGATAACAAAGCCGACAAAAAAGTTGCCGCATTTCTGCACCGTATTCTGTATGTAGGTGTCGGTTGCAAAGAGTGCAAAGGCGTTGGCACCTGCGTGTATGACTATCGACGAGAGTATCGACCTCGTTGCCGAAGCCGCAAAGCCGAGCAAAAGACCTGCCAAAAAGTTGAGTAAAAAGTCCTCAAACGACATGTGCATCATTGCAAACAGCAGTGCGGTGATTATGACGGCGTTTGCTCCGCCGAGCGAGCGGTATTCGGATAGCAAAATGCCTCTGAATAGTATCTCTTCGCATACTGCAGGTAATATGATGACCGAAACGATGACCGCTAAGCTATCGTCGCCGTTTGTTATCAGCTCGCTGTAATAATTGGTCATGCCTACCGTTTTGCCGCCGAGAAAAACGAAATATTTTATCATTATTGTGCCCGAAATCAGTACGATAAATGCAAGCAAAACAAACAGTATGTCGCTGATGCGGATAGGCTTTATCAGCATCGGAGTGGCGAGCCTTTTATGCTTTATGATATAGTACAGCGCGCAGGGAAAAAGATACGCTATGACCTGTATCAGCGCGACCGTAAAATATAGATTGTCACCGTAATTGCCGTTCGACAGGATGTATTTGCCTATTTCGAGCAGTAGCACCGTGAGTATAAACAGCAGAGGTGCGGTTAATTGCGGCGATTCTGCAAAGCTTGGCTTTTTATCCATTGTTACCCTTTAATAAAGCATTGAAGTTTTGAGTGAATCGGAGGCTTCGGTGCCGTACAGAGCTTCGACGAGGGCAAAACCGAAATCGTATGCAGCGCCCGCTCCGAGCCCAGTGATATAGATATCGTCACGCTCGACCTTGGTTCTCGTGATAACCGCGTCGGTCAAAGTGGGCTGAAACGACGGATAGCACACCGCGCGCCTGCCTGCCAGCAGTCCCATTTTGCCGAGGATAGACGGTGCCGCACAGATAGCGCCGATATATATGCCGCTGTCGGCACAATACTGTATGAGCGACAAGACCTTGGGGCTTTCGCCGAGCCTGCGCGTGCCCTCGCCGCCGCCCGGCAGTATGAGCATCTGAATGTCCGAGGGCTGTATTTCGTCGGCTAACATATCGGCTTTTACGTTTATGCCGTGAGCACCTGCTACGTCGAGGCTCTGCGAAATCGACGCCGTTTTGACCTCTGCACCTGCACGGCGCAGGATGTCGGTGGGGGCGATGGCTTCACATTCTTCAAAGCCGTCTGCGAGCAAAACATATACCGTCATAATAGCTTATATCCTCCCTGCTGCGGCGAGCTCCTGCTTTACCAGCCCGACTATCTCGCCGTGTATATCGTCTATCGTCCTTATATTATCGCCGTCGTTGCAATCAACGAGACGCCAACCGAGCTTTTGGCAGGCGTAATGAGCCGCCTTTGTCGCCGCGGTCAGGTGTGCGTGATTTTTCTCATGGATGTCTTTTTTGATATTGTTTTCGATACAACGCTTTTCGACCAACTTTTCGCTGAGGCAGGGCGGCATGGAAAGGTAAAAAACCATATCCGGCATCGGCAGACCGAGCTTGTTTTGCTCAAAGTCAAACAGCCATTCCAAAAAAGCGTCGTAGTCTTTCGGTTTGAGCTTTGCGAGCTGATGGACGGCGTTTGCGGTAGTGTAGCGGTTTGCCACAATGACCTTGCCTGCCAAGTAATCCTTGCGCCAGTCGAGCATATAAGAGCAGTATCTGTCCATGCCGAAGAATGATGACGCCGCATAGCAGTTGACAGCCGCAGGGTCGTCACCGAACGTGCCGCCGAGATACATATTGACGAGCGACGACCACTGTGGGTCGTAGGTAGGGAAATCAATGTATCTGTATTCGACGCCCATATTCTCAAGAGCCTGACAGAGCAGTTTTGACTGCGTGCCCTTGCCCGAGCCGTCAGTGCCGTCTATCGCGATAAAAAAGCCTTTTTTGTCCATTACATACCTTCGCATTATATTGAATATAATATAATACCACATTATTATTATAAAATCAATAATAAAGTAATAAAAAACCTCGTGCATTATTAACACGAGGTAAAATATTATGTGATTGTCCAGTCAATCGGGGTGTCGAGTGCGGCGTTGCACCGCGAAAAAGGCTTTGAACCGAAAAATCCGTTATACGCCGACAGGGGGCTCGGGTGAGCGGATTCGATAACCACGTGTCGAGATGTGTCGATAAGCGCCTTTTTTTTGCGAGCATATCCGCCCCAAAGTATAAACACTATAGGCTTTTGCCGCTTGCCGAGCAATTCTATGGCGCGGTCGGTCAGCGTCTCCCAACCCTTGCCTGCGTGACTGCCTGCACAGCCCTGCCTGACGGTTAGCACGCTGTTTAATAGCATTACTCCCTGCTTGGTCCACGCGGTTAATTCTCCGTGCGGAGGCTCGGGGATGCCGATGTCGGACTGCATTTCCTTAAAGATATTGACGAGCGACGGCGGCTTAGGCACGCCTTTGCGCACCGAAAAGCACAGCCCGTGTGCCTGTCCCGGCTCGTGGTAGGGGTCCTGACCTATAATCACGGCGCGGACGTCCTCGTAATCGGTATAGCGGAAGGCGTTGAATATGTCGTTCATATCGGGATATACCGTATGAGAAGCATACTCTGATTTTAAAAACTCACGCAGCCGTAAGTAATATGGCTGCGTGAATTGGTCTTTTAGTAAAACGTCCCAGTGGTTGCCTATGCAAACCATTATTTGGTGCCAAAGAGTCTGTCGCCGGCGTCGCCGAGACCGGGGATGATGTATTTGTTTTCGTTAAGATATTCGTCAACTGCGGCAACGTAAATCTTGACGTCGGGATGGTCGTGCTGCATAACGGCGATGCCTTCGGGAGCGGCAACGAGGTTGACGCTGACGATGTCTTTGCATCCGCGCTGCTTGAGGAAGGTGCAGGCTGCACTTGCCGAGCCGCCGGTAGCGAGCATCGGGTCGAGCAGATAAACCTTGCGGTCTGCAACGTCGGCAGGCATCTTGAAATAATATTCTACGGGGAGGTGAGTTTTTGGGTCGCGGTAAAGACCGATGTGACCTACCTTGGCAACTGGGATGACGGTCAAAAATCCGTCAACCATGCCGAGTCCTGCGCGGAGGATGGGAGCTAAAACGAGCTTTTTGCTGGCTATCATGGGCTTTTTTGTTTTTGCGACGGGAGTCTCGATATCGACGTAATCGAGAGGGAGGTCACGGGTAATCTCGTAAGCCATAAGTGTTGAAATCTCGGTAAGGAGCTGTCTAAAGTCCTTGCTGCCGGTGTCCTTTTGGCGCATAATCGTGAGCTTGTGAGCGATAAGCGGATGGTCAAATACTACTACGTTTTCCATAATAATCACCTCATATAATTTGTTGAGGAAATTATAACACCAAAAAGGTCGATAAGTCAATATTTTTATTGCACAAAAATGTTGACAAATTGTATTTTTGATTATAAAATACTGATATTCAAAAAATAATGATGAAAGGTAGGACGGTACAGATGGATTCTGGCAGTAAACGCGGCGCAGATTTGCCGCGACGAAGTAAACGTACGGGCACTTTTGTACCGTACTGCATCTAAGCGGTTTTGACCCGCGCCCGCTTCCACTGGGAAATATTTATACGGAGGTGCGGCAAATGGATGAAAACATTTTGGAGCTGACGACATCGGTCAGCGAGCTTGCCGAGACGAGGTCTTGGCAGGCAATCAAGGAGCTTATTAAAGACAAGGCTCCGCAGGACATTGCTATTTTAATGGAGGATTTGGACGAAAAACAAATGCCTCCTGTATTCAGACTGCTGCCAAAAGAGCTGGCGGCAGAAACCTTTGTCGAGATGTCGGCAGACCAACAGGAGCTATTGATAAAAGGCTTTTCGGACGCAGAATTAAAGGACGTTATCAGCGAACTGTACGTCGATGACGCGGCTGATATAGTCGAGGAAATGCCGGCAAACCTCGTCAAGCGCATTTTGGCGAGCGCCGACAGCGATACCCGCAAGGCGATTAACGAGATTTTGGAGTATCCCGAAAACAGCGCCGGCAGCATAATGACTACCGAGTATATAAGGCTCGACAGGTCGCTCACGGTCGAGGACGCTTTTAAGCGTATCAAGCGTGTCGGCGTGGATAAAGAGACTATTTATACCTGCTACGTTACCGAGAGCGATAAAAAGCTGATAGGCCTCGTCACGGCTAAGGATTTGATGCTATCAGACAGTGAAGCGCTCATCGGTGACATCATGATGACGGACGTCATTTTTGCCTATACGACCGACGACCAGGAGGTCGCCGCGAGAGAAATGGCAAAATACGACTTTATCGCTCTGCCCGTCGTGGATAAAGAGAAGCGCCTCGTCGGCATTATCACGGTTGACGACGCCATCGACGTCCTGCAGGACGAAAACACCGAGGACATCGAAAAAATGGCGGCTATCACGCCGTCGGACAAGCCTTATCTGCGCACGGGTGTCTTTAGCATCTGGTTACACCGCATACCGTGGCTTTTGCTTATGATGGTTTCGGCGACTTTTACGGGCGGCATTATTGCTTCGTTTGAGTCACAGCTCGCCGCAGTAACGGCGCTTACGGCGTTTATCCCGATGCTGATGGATACGGGCGGCAACGCAGGCTCGCAGACTTCGGTCACGGTTATTCGCGGTCTTGCACTCGGCGAAATAGAGCTGCGAGACGTTTTGAGAGTAGTATGGAAGGAATTGCGCGTTTCGGTGCTTTGCGGCGTCACGCTCGCAGTTTGCAATTTCGGTAAGATACTGCTCGTGGATAATCTGCTGCTGCATTCCGGCGTCAGCACCGTAGTTGCGCTCGTCGTATGCATAACTCTCGCCATCACGGTAGTTATGGCAAAACTCGTTGGCTGTCTGTTGCCTATCGGAGCCAAAAAGCTCGGCGCGGACCCTGCGGTTATGTCCTCGCCTTTTATAACGACTATCGTTGACGCACTGTCACTTATAGTATATTTTGCCATCGCGAGAGCGATGATTATAGGATTAAGCTGAGGTTAATATGGCTATTACTTACACTCCCGAGTGCCGACAGTTTAAGCTGGACGCCAAAGATACGTCTTATATATTTATAGAAAGAGACGGCTTTTTGCTCCACCTTTATTGGGGCGCCAAACTGAGCGACTGTGATTGCTCTTATATGTTCCGTGAGCAGGGCAGAGCGGCTTTTTCGCCGCGTATGGAAAATTGCGGAGGTTTTATACTCGACGATGTGCCGCTGGAGTATCCTGCATGGGGCAGGGGCGATATGCGTTCGCCTGCGCTCGAGGTTATCAATGCCGACGGCTCCGACATCTGTGACCTCAGATATAAGTGCCACAAGATAATTAAAGGTAAGCCCCGCATACCCGGTCTGCCATCGACCTACGTCGAGAGCGACGACGAATGCGATACTCTCGTCGTCACCCTGCGCGACGACGTTACGGGGGTCGAAGCCGATTTGTATTACTGCGTTTACGGCGAGCTCGGAGTTATTACCCGTTACACCGCACTCCGCAATACGGGCAAGGAGAGCGTAAACATCGCAAAAATCGCTTCTGCGAGCGTAGATTTTGACAATATCAGATACGACGTTATCAGCAATTTCGGCACTCACTGTCGCGAGCGCAATATTGAGCGCACCCCGTTGCACCACGGCGACTACGTCATGGACGTACGCAGAGGTGCGTCGAGCCACGTTCACAACCCGTTTATCATTCTCTGCGACCATACGGCAGACGAAACGTCGGGCAACGTTTACGGCATGATGCTCGCATACTCGGGCTCGTTTACGGCGAGAGCGTCTGCAAATCAGTTTGACACCGCGAGAGTGCAGATAGGTCTCAACGAGCGCGAATTCGGATGGAAGCTCGGCAGTGGCGAGACGTTTTACGCTCCCGAAGCTATTATGTGTTGCACCACTAAAGGCTTTGACGAGTTTTCATACAGATTACACACTCTGCTCCGCACCCGTATGTGCAGGGGCAAATACCGTGACGTTCGCCGCCCCGTGCTGCTCAATTCATGGGAAGCCTGCTATTTTTCATTTGACGTCGAGCGTCTCAAAAAGATAGGCGCGGCGTGTGCCGACCTCGGCTTTGAGCTGATGGTTATTGACGACGGCTGGTTTGGCAAGCGTGACACGGATAATTGCTCGCTCGGCGACTGGGTCGTTGACAAAAAGAAGTTTCCAAACGGCTTGCACGAGATATCCGATTTCCTCGCAGAGCGCGGCGTCGGTCTCGGCATTTGGTTTGAGCCCGAAATGATTTCGCCCGACAGCGACCTCTACCGCGCTCATCCCGATTGGTGCATCCATATAGACGGCAGACCTCGCAGCGAGGGACGCAATCAGTTGATACTCGACCTCGGCAGGCAGGAGGTTTGCGATTATCTTTACGATTCGATTTCGGCTATACTCCGCGACGGCTCTATCAAGTACGTCAAGTGGGACTTTAACCGCAATATGACCGAGGTCGGCTCTGCCGCACTCCCTGCCGACAGACAAAAGGAAACGACGCACAGATGCTATCTCGGTCTGTATTCGCTGCTCGAAAGACTTACTAATGATTACAAGGACGTGCTCTTTGAGTCCTGCTCGGGCGGCGGCGGCAGATTTGACGCCGGTATGCTCTACTATATGCCTCAGGTATGGACGTCTGACAACAGCGACGCCATCGAAAGACTGCGCATCCAGTACGGCACCTCGCTGTGCTATCCGATGTCGGCTATGTCGGCGCACGTTTCGGCTTCACCAAATCATCAGACCGCGCACGTCACGCCTTATGAAACTAGACTGACCGTCGCACTTACCGGCTCTTTTGGCTTTGAGCTTGACCCGACCGAAATGCCAGACGACGAGAGAAACAGAGTCACCGACAGCATCAACCTCTTTAAGGAGTACGGCGACGTACTGCAAAAGGGCAGATATCACAGACTGCGCAATCCTCACGACGAGACCTGCGCCGCATGGTGCACAGTCAGCCACGACAAAAAGGTTTGCATCGCAGGCTACGTACTCACTCACGTCCGTATGTACGGCAATAACGAGCGCGTCGCTCTCCGCGGCCTCGAGCCAAAGGCAAAGTATAAAGAGAAATTTACCGGTGCCGTCTATACGGGCGAGCAACTGATGAACTTTGGCTTCCATGCACCGACTACGCTCGAATACCGCTCGATTTTGTGCATTTTTGAGCAAATATAACGATATTTATTTAAGAAACCGCTTGACAAGGCGGTTTCTTTGTGTTAATATGTGCATTGCCGCATGTATGGGGTTTTTAACCGAGCTCAAAAACAGTAGTTTTAAGGCCCGACCTTCTAAGCAGCGAGGTTTAAGAAAGGAGCCACTAATATGTACGCTATTATCGAGACCGGCGGCAAGCAGTATAAGGTCAGCGAGGGTGATATCATCTTTGTTGAGAAGCTTGCAGTCGAGGAAGGCGCTACCATTGAGATTGATAAGGTTCTCGCAGGCAACAACGGCACTGACTTTGTAGTCGGCGCACCCTATGTTGCAGGCGCAACCGTTGCTTGCAATGTTGTAAAGCAAGGCAAGAGCAAAAAAATCCATGTTATCCGCTACAAGTCCAAGAAGGGCGAAAAGAAGCACATCGGTCACAGACAGCCCTACACCAAGCTTCAGATCACCTCTATCAAGTTTTAATCTATGACTAAAGCTTTGTTTGTATATCGGGGCGCACGCTGTGTCGGATTTGACATCAGCGGACATTCCGATTATGCCGAGCAGGGCAGTGATATCGTTTGTGCGGCTATTTCAGCCACGACGATGCTGACCTGCAATACGATTACAGAGTTTTTCGGATGCAATGCAGACGCCAAAGCCGAGGGTGACCGCATCACACTGAGAGTTCAGTGCGACTGTCACGCCTGCGACGAGCTTTTGAGGTCGTATAACAACGAGCTCAGAGAGCTGGCATCACAGTATCCCGACAATCTGGTCGTTATCAAAATAAAAGAAAAGGAGTAATAACCATGCTTAGATTGTCTATACAGTTCTTCGCTCACAAAAAGGGCGTTGGTTCTACCAAGAACGGTCGTGACAGTGAGTCCAAGAGACTCGGTGTCAAAGCTCAGGACGGTCAGAGTGTAGTGGCTGGCAACATTATAGTTCGTCAGCGCGGCACCAAGATTCATCCCGGTACTAATGTAGGCATAGGCTCTGACGATACCCTCTTTGCTCTTGCAAACGGCGTTGTCAAGTTTGAACGCTTTGCAGGCGGCAGAAAGAGAGTCAGCGTTTACGCTGCTAATGCCGATTAGTTTTTGCTATTAAAGAGCTCGCCGAATGGTTTTTGCATCCGGCAGCTCTTTTTTGCTTATTATTGCGATGGAAGGGGAGATAACTAATGTTTATAGATAAGGTTACGATACACGTCAAAGCAGGCAACGGCGGCAACGGCTGCGTGTCTTTCCGCAGAGAAAAATACGTGAGTCACGGCGGCCCCGACGGCGGTGACGGCGGCAAGGGCGGCAATATAGTCTTTGTCATCGACGAAGGCGCCAATACCCTGCTCGATTTCAAGTACCATCGCAAGTTTATCGCCGGCAACGGCGAGGACGGTCAAACACGCAAATTTTTTGGCAGGTCGGCAGACGACCTGCTCATCAAGGTACCTCTCGGCACGGTTATCAAGGACCCTGCTACGGGTGCCGTAATACACGATATGTCTGACGGAGAGCCGTATATTGCCGCCAAGGGTGGCAGAGGCGGCTGGGGCAACGTCCATTTTGCCACTCCGACGAGACAGGCTCCGAGATTTGCCAAGAGCGGCACCGAGGGCGAAGAATACGACCTCTTGCTTGAGCTCAAAGTCCTCGCGGACGTAGGTCTCGCAGGCTATCCCAACGTAGGCAAATCCACTTTGCTGTCGAGAGTTTCGGCGGCAAGACCCAAGATAGCAAACTATCATTTCACCACGCTTTCGCCCAATCTCGGCGTCTGCGAGGTTTACGGTCAGACCTTTGTCATGGCCGACATCCCGGGACTTATCGAAGGCGCCGCCGACGGCGTCGGTCTCGGTCACGATTTTTTGAGACATATAGAAAGATGCAGACTGATAGTCCACATCTTTGACATTTCCTGCTCTGAGCGTGAAGACCCGTTGCAGGATATTAAAACGATAAATAACGAGCTTGAGCGTTACAGCTCCGAGCTTGCGAGCCGTCCTCAGATACTCGTAGCAAACAAAGCTGACGCAGGTTATATCGAGGAAATGCTCGACGAAGTAAAGCAGTATGCCGACAAAAACGGCTGTGAGCTTTATCTAATCTCAGCCTATACAGGCGAAGGCGTTGACGCGCTGATGCAGGCTATCGCCGCAAAGCTAAAGACGTTGCCGCCCGTCAAGGTGTTTGAGCCCGAGCTTGTGAGAGAGCAGACTGCGGAAACGTCTCACGAGGTCACGGTCAAGAGACAAAACGACGTGTTTCATGTTGAGGGCGAATGGCTGCGCAGGCTTATCTCCGATACAAACTTTGACGATTATGAGTCGCTGTCTCACTTTCAGCGCATACTCCGCTCTGAGGGCGTTATCGACGCACTCGAAAAAGCCGGCATAGAGGAAGAAATGACCGTCGAAATGTACGGTCTTGAATTTGACTTTTACTATTAAAATATACTTTCGATTATTCTGTCACAGCACTCGGGCGAATACCGCCAGTAATCAATGTGGCTGACGTCGGGATAATCGTAGTTGCGGCTTTGCTTTAACGTCTCAAAGCTGTCAACTATTACGAGCTTTACCTTCATTTTTGACGGGATAATGCTCTTGATATGCACGGCGGCGGTTTGACCTACCACGGTGTCAAAGCCGGGCTCCGCAAGCCCCGAAAGGTTAGGCGCCAGCTCGACAAAAATGCCATAGCTCTCGACGGCGCGCACTATGCCTGCCGCGGTTTGCATAGGCTCGTATCGGCTCGCGTTTTCGCTCCAGGTGCCGAGCAATTCCTTGTGAGACAGTGACAGTCTGCCTCCGTCGTTGCTCACTACCACGGCGTTTATGTACTGACCTACCGCAAACCTGTCTTTAGGATGCGAAATGCGTGACACGCTCATCCTGTCAACCGGCATCAGAGCAGGTACGCCGCATCCAACGTCGCAAAATGCGCCAAAGCTCTCGAGGTGTGTTATTCGGGCACTTATGACGTCACTCGGTAAAAGGCGGCTCAGATACTGACGCACACATTCTTTTTGTGCCTCGCGCCTTGACAGCACGGGCACGCCGTCTATAAAGCCCATAACCTTAAAACACACCGCTTTGCCTACTCTCGAGACGACGGCAATGTCCTTGACCGCCGTGCCGAATAGCGGATAAACGCATTCGCCGCGCTCTATTATGCCTGTTTTGCCGCAGAGCGATACCGACAGGGATAACTCCCTGTCACATAGCGTTACGGGAGCGGAGAGTATCGTGCCTCTGACGGCGGCGTTTTGCAGAGCTTCCATTGTCAGTTCGTTTTGATTGCACAGATTGCCTTCGGGCAGATAAATACTACGTTTCATATATTGGTTGTCCTTTCGTTTTTACTGCAATATATGAAGCCGACGGGGGAAAATATGACCGAAAAATTAGAGGCGCTTTTAAAGCGCTACAATGAAATCGAGGCAAAGCTCGCAGAGCCCGACGTTTACGGCGATATGGACGCTTATACCAAGCTCTCCAAGGAGTACAAGACTCTGCAGCCGATAGTTTCAAAGTACCTCGAGTATAAAGCGGCCGAAAAAGATATCACAGACGCAGACGAGATACTCGCCACCGAGAGTGACGAGGAGATGAAAGAGCTTGCAGAAACGATGAAGCTTGACGCCAAATCCCGTGTAGAAGCCATCGCCGACGAACTAAAGATACTGCTCATTCCCAAGGACCCCAACGACGACAAAAACGTCATTATCGAGATAAGGGCAGGCGCAGGCGGCGAGGAAGCCGCACTGTTTGCCGCCGTTCTCTACCGTATGTATAATATGTATGCAGACGAGCACGGCTTTAAATGCGAGCTTTTGTACGCCAACGATACCGAACTCGGCGGATTTAAGGAGGTCTCGTTTACTGTTTCGGGCGCAGGCGCTTACTCAAGATACAAGTTTGAGAGCGGCGTGCACAGAGTGCAGAGAGTTCCCGAGACAGAATCTCAGGGCAGGATACAGACCTCGACCGCTACGGTTGCGGTATTGCCAGAAGCCGAGGACAGCGACTTTGTGCTCAATATGGACGAGCTTGAAATCTCGCGCCACCGCAGTGCAGGCGCAGGCGGTCAGCACGTCAATAAAACCGAGTCTGCCATTCGCATCATTCACAAGCCTACCGGCACGGTTGTCGATTGCCAGGACGAGCGCAGTCAGATAAAAAATCTCGACAAGGCGCTAAAGGTCATGAAATCCCGTCTCGCAGAGCTTGACCGCAGTAAAAAGGAGGAGGCGCTCGCGAGCGAACGCCGCAGTCAGGTAGGTACGGGCGACAGGTCCGAGCGTATCAGAACCTACAATTATCCTCAGGGCCGTATTACAGACCACCGCATAGGCTATACCTGCTACAGCATCGAAGCGTTTACCGCAGGCAGGATGGACGATATGATAGACGCACTCATCACCGCAGACCGTGCCGAAAAGCTCAAAAACGGTGAAGCATAAAACTAAACATTGCATAAATATTAAATCTCAGATAATATTTCTGAGATTTTTTATTAATACAGTGGACAAATATAAATATTGTGCTATAATATGGTAAGTAATTGGAGGTATTTTTATGAAATTCATTGGCAAAAAAATCATTTCCGCCGTTTTGTGTCTGTGCATGACGCTGTCTGTGCTCACACTGACGATAACGGCAGAGCCTGAGTTTGTCAGCAATCTCGACGGACTCGATATTAGTTTGGATGAAAAGGTCAAGGCTATTGTCGTATTTGAAGACAAGGCTTTGTATGACCTCGGATATTCGTCTGCGGACATAGCGATAGGCAACGCCCGCTATGCAAAGCAGCAGCTCACAAATAAGCAACTCGAGCTTGTAAAGGCTTATACCGACAAGCTGACTGTCGGATACCAGTACACCAACCTCATCAACGGTATGTCTGTCGAAACCGACCTTGCTACTCTCAAATCCATCGAGAGAACCAAGGGCGTCAAGAGCGTTTCGGTCGTTCGTGAATATACCATTCCCGATACCGAAAGCGAGGTAAACGTAGAGAATGCCAATGAAGAAATCACTTTGGCAAACGAGCTTCACAAGAGCGGTTATGACGGCGACGGCATAGTAATAGCCGTTCTGGATACCGGATTGAACTTCAGCCACGAGGCATTTCAGGATTACGGCATCATTGATAATCCCACGATAGACCAAGATTATTATGCAGGTCTCGAGCTCAATGCGTCCGACCCTCAGTATTACAGTGCCAAGGTGCCTTTTGCTTACAACTACGGTGATGATAGCAATGATGCTACCGACCTTCATGGTCACGGCACGCACTGTGCAGGTATCGCCGCAGGCTACGCAGAGGACGGCGAGGGCGAAGCCAAGTTTACGGGCTCTGCGCCGGCGGCTCAGCTCTGCATTATGAAGATATCATATAAAGACACGGGCCGAGCAAACGACGAAACAATCGTCGCCGCATTTGAGGATTGCTATGCTCTCGGCGTTGACATTATATCCGTATCCTTCGGCCATGTAGCCGGATTTACAGGAGACGACATATACGGATGTTATGCCGATATCATTTATAAATTACAGGAGGCAGGCATCTCTTATATAGGCTCTGCCGGCAACGAAGCCAATTTCTCTTATTATTCGGTCAACAGATTTGCTACCGTTTACGGCGTAGCATCAGCTATGACAAGCTCTGTTGAGTACGGTTACACCGGCTCTCCCTCCTGCTATCCCACCGCTATCAGCGTAGCAAGCGTAGATAATACAAAAATAGCCAGTACCGGTTTTGTCCTTGCAGACGGCAGTAACGCTTTGTATAAAGAATATATGGACGGCGATAACGCGCTCTCAATTAAAACGCTTATCGGTGAAGATCTGCACGTAGTTGCCATCCCGGGTCTCGGCACAGCTACCGATTACGAAGGCATAGACGTAGAAGGCAAGGTCGCTCTCATTAAGCGTGGCACCATTGACTTCCAGACCAAATACAACAATGCCATTGCGGCAGGTGCAATAGCCGTCGTCGTCTATAACAACGTCGCAAACGCTTCGCTGTTTAATATGATTATCTCGGATATGACTATCCCTGCAGTGTTTGTTTCTCAGGAGAGCGGTCTTGCCATCATAGCGCAGATTGACGGAGGCAACGACGTTATTAGAGTATCTGAAGAAAAAATCATCACTGATAACGAAAGTGCAGGCAAGCTCAGCGAGTTTTCATCCTGGGGTGTTACTGCTGATTTGAGATTAATGCCTACCATCAGCGCAGTAGGCGGCATAGTTTCGTCTGCATCCAATATAGACGACAGTGAATACGTTATCAAGAGCGGCACCTCGATGTCCTGCCCTAACTTTGCAGGCATTTACGCCATTATGGAGCAATACGCTATCGAGGAGCTTGGCTACAGCAAAGACAGCAAAAAGTCTCTCGACAAATTTGTCGAGGACCTGCTGTTATCCACTGCTGAGCCTATCGCAGATACTTCGGTACTCGGTCAGGGCGTAGGCGTTGTAAATTGCGTCAACGCAGTAAACGCGCAGTATTACATCACAGATCCTGTTTCCGACGGTTTAGATAACCTCTCTGCCGACGGCGTATTTACCTTTGACGTCACAGTCAAGAGATTTGACTTTGAGACAGCCGCGTCGCTCGACATCGTACCTTATCTTTATATGGACGATTATGCAGTAGCCGATTGGTTTATGAACGGCAATTATTCGTTCTACAATGTGCTCACTCCGCTTGAACTCGCTTGCGGTGAAACAGCAGACGACGATTATACGATGACGGTCAATACCGAGAGCGGCAAAATAGAATTTGCCGCAGGAGTTGATACCGCCACCGTCAGCGTTACCATTACACTCAGCGATGCACTCATGGATAACCTCGACGTTATTTACGAGTACGGCAACTATATTTACGGCTATTTCTATCTCGCAGACGGCGAAACCGAAATCGCCGCTCACTCGACTTTTGTCGGATTCTACGGCGATTATGACTCGGCTCCCAGCTTAGAGGCGGTCACTACGTTTGATCTTATTGACGCTGCGTATTATATCAATTCGACGGTAGTGGATAAAGCGGGCCATACCCTCGCAGATTACGGCTACACTGTAAACGATATGCTCGAATTTGAGCTTCAGCCTTCGGCATTCTATCTGTATAATTCACTGCAAGAAAAGCCTTTTGGCATACTCGGTCTCGGCGTCGGCGGTGTTAACGGCTATTATGACGAAGCTCACAATGCCATTTCCACACCGCTCGGCAATGATTATTTCGCCGACTCAATATATATTTCACCTACGGTTATGCGTTCTCTGTACTCTCTCAAAATGGTTGTTTCGGATGCCACAACAGGCGAGGTCGTCTATTTGGACGATACTATCGGAGTAAGAAAGACCATATACGATTATGACCAAGAAGCCTTTGACAATTATTCTGTATTTATATGGGACGGCATGCTGTACGACGAGGACGGTTTTGCGATAGATTACTGCGAGAGCGGCAGTAAGTTTAACGTAGAGTTTTATGCTACCAACGCTCACGAGGGTGCCGTTGAGCATCGCATTGATAACTATTGCTTTAGCTTGGTTGTCGATTACACCGCGCCTGAGTTTATCTATCACTACGACGCAGAAACCAGAACTCTGTCTTATACAGTTAGTGATAATTACCTCCTGCAGATAGTCAGACTGTACGATCAGGACGGTCAACTGCTTTTGGATATCGACGTTTCGGACGTAGAAGAGGGCGGAGCAATCAGCGGCGAATACGTAGTGCCCGACGATGTCACCGAGATTACGTTTGCGGTTGCAGACTGGGCTACAAACTTTGTCGAAGACACAGTTATTTCGCTCGACGAAAACTGCACCAACCTCGAGTGGACGATAACCGCCGACTCTACGCTGGCGTACATAACTCCCGACTGCGAATACAACTGGTATCAGACCGATGATTACAATATATTCACTATGGGTATTTACGACGGCAAGGAATGTGCATTTACCGTCATGCCCGCACTCGGATATACCGACGTCGGCATGCAGGTATTTGCAGACGACGTAGAGCTTATACCAGACGAAGAGGGCGTTTACAGGTTTACTCCCACGGGAGATACGGTTATTACCTTTGCCGGTATCGAGGATATTACGCCTCCCGAACCCTTCCTTATCGACTTTAATACCTTTACGGTACTTGCAAACGAAGAGGGCGAATACGCAGTCGTTACAGAGCCTTTTATATACACTCCGATGTATATAGACCTCGGCAGCCCGATAACCGATATGATGACTGCCGTTTCAAGCACCGATTACGACCTTGAGGCAGAGGATATAGACAGGATACTCGACGAGCTCGACTGGAGCTTGTCCGCCATGTCTATTTATAACGAAACGGGACTTAATTATATCTACGTTTACTGCAAAGACGAGGCAGGCAATATCGGCTATTACAAGTACGCGGTATTTTATGACAATATAGCGCCCAAGATAGCCGTAGCCACCTCTGATTACGGCAAAACGATAAAGTTTACCGTTTACGACGAACTGTCGAGCCTTGATTCTGTAACTCTGACCGACGTCAGCGGCAAAGAGGTTTACGGTCAATATACCACCGTCGGCGGCGAGGACGATTATCAGACCTTTACGGTCGAGGGCTTGCCAGACGGCATATACGTTATCAACGTTATCGCAACCGATATTTACGGCAACGAGTCGTCGCTTTGCTATTCCACCAGCATCAGCACTATCCCCGAGCTGACGGTTGACGGAGTATATCTTGCCGGCTTACCCGAAAAGACTACCTCCGCTCAGCTGCAGGCTATGTATAGCGGCAACGTCGTTGTCCGCGATCAAAACGGCAAAAAACTCGCGGATAACAGCTACGTCGGCACTGGTTGCACCGTCAATTACCTCGACGCTTCGGTCGAGATAGTTGTCTCGGGCGACGTCAACGGTGACGGCAGAGTTACCATCATCGACCTCGTTCATATAAGGCGCGCAATGCAGGGCATCGAAACACTTGAAGACGGCTACCTGACTGCCGCCAAGATCAGCGGAGGCAACCGCATTTCGATAAAGGATTACGTCAGCGTAAAGCGCCACCTGCAAGGCCTGTCGAGCATATACAATCAGTAATACGCACCGCCGAGATTTTTCTCGGCGGTTTTTTGATATTTTGATGCGAAAAAACGGTTATGCCTATGTTACGGATAACAGAGATAAAAAAACATAGCGTTGACATATCGTGACCTTGTATGATATAATCTTTATGAAATAAAAACATCCAAAAAATATTTCTAAAGGAGCAAGACCATGAAAGTTAAGTTCGTTACGCGCAAGTTTACCCTCACCGACGACGTTAAGGAACGCGTTGACAAAAAACTGTCAAAGTTTGACAAGTTTTTCGGTAGCGACGCCGACGCCAACGTGAGACTATCGTCTCAGGGGTACGAAGAGAACATCGAGATTACGATTGTTGCAAAAGGTGTACTCTTTCGTGCGGAGGAATCTGACAAAGACTACGCCTGCGCTCTTGACAGAGCGCTCGAGAGCATAGAACGTCAGATTCGCAAAAACCGCACCAGACTCGAAAAGCGCCGCGCACTCATCAAAAACGACGCTCCTGTCGAAGCTGCTCCCGACGAAGAGGAGCAAATCAGCATAACCAAGGTCAAACAGTTTGAGATGGTGCCTATGACACCCGACGAGGCAGTAATGCAGATGAACCTTACCGGACACACGTTCTTTATGTTCCGCAACGCAGAGACAGGCCTCATCAACGTAGTTTACAAGCGTAAAGCCAACGACTACGGTCTCATTACACCGGTTGAATAAATAAAGCTTTGGGAACGGCGCTTACCGCGCCGTTCCACTTTGAGAGATATTATTTTTATGAGATTAGTTGCTACCACACTTTTTGGGCTGGAGAGGCTCGCAGGCGAAGACATCGACGCCACTCCGGGATGCCGCAGGCTCGAGACGGGCGACGGCAGAGTTTATTTTGAATGCGACGCCGATACGGTACCCAAATGCCTTATCGGATTCAGATATGCAGAGCGTGTTTTGCTCGAGCTCGGCAACTTTGATGCCAAAACGTTTGACGACCTCTTTGAGGGCACCAAGGCGCTCGATTGGGGCAGATATATCGGCAAGGACGATATTTTCCCCGTCAAAGGACATTCGGTCAAATCAAAGCTGTTTTCACTGCCCGACTGTCAGCGCATAGTCAAAAAGGCTGTTGTCGAGAGCCTTAAAATACGTCACGGCACCGAGCTTTTGCCTGAGACGGGTATTAAATATCAGATAGTCTTTTTTATTCTAAATGACCGTGCATCACTGATGATAGACCTTTGCGGCGAGCCACTGCACAAGCGCGGCTACCGCAAATTACACAACATTGCGCCTATGCGTGAGACGCTCGCGGCCGCCATGGTTAACCTTTCGCGTCCTCACGAAAACGTCTGCATAGTTGACCCGATGTGCGGCTCGGGTACGATACCCATAGAGGCGGCGCTCGCGGTGCGCAACATAGCCCCGGGACTTTACCGCGGCTTTGACGCAGAGCAATTTCCGTTTATACCCAAAGAAGCTTGGCAGTCGGCGAGGGGCGAGGCAAAAAAAGCCATCATTCCCGCACCGATGAAGATATACGGCTACGACAACGACCCGCAGTGCATTTCGATAGCGCGCGCCAACGCCAAGGCGGCAGGCGTAGCGGACGACATAGTCTTTGAGCTAAAGGATGCGTCGAGGTTTGAGATACCGTACGAGGGCGCTCGCGGCACGATAGTCATTGACCCGCCTTACGGCAACCGTATGGGTGACATTGATTCGTCACGCAACATAGTCAGAGGCTTTGGCAAGGCACTCGCAAAGTCCGCTCCGAGGTGGCAGGTTTACGCAATGTCCACAGACGAAAAGTTTGACCTTTATTTCGGGCGTCGCGCCGACAAGGCACGCGTTATGCACAACGGCACCGAAAGATGCAGGCTTTTCCAATTCTTTAAGCAAGTTAATTAAAACATTATATTTTATTTAGGAGGATTTTTACTATGCAAATCAAACCGCTCGGCGACCGCGTAGTCGTCAAAATGTGTGAAGCCGAAGAAACTACCAAGTCCGGCATTATTCTCGCAGGCTCCGCTAAAGAAAAACCCCAAGTAGCCGAAGTTTTGGCTGTCGGCCCAGGTGGCATCATCGAGGGTAAAGAGGTCAAAATGGAAGTCAAAGTCGGCGATAAAGTTATCACCAGCAAATATTCCGGCACGGAAATCAAGCTCGACGGCGAAGAGTACATCATCGTCCGCCAGTCTGACATACTCGCAAAAGTTGACTAAGGGAGGTACAGATTATTATGGCAAAGGAACTTAAACACGGTACCGAAGCAAGAGAAGCTCTCGTCAGAGGTATCGACACACTCGCAAATACCGTCAAGATTACTATGGGCCCCAAGGGCAGAAACGTAGTCATTGACAAAAAATACGGTTCTCCGCTGATTACCAACGACGGCGTTACCATCGCTAAGGAAATCGAGCTCGACGACGCATTTGAAAATATGGGTGCGGCTCTCGTTCGCGAGGTTGCCACCAAGACCAACGACGCCGCAGGCGACGGCACCACTACCGCAACGCTTTTGGCACAGGCTATCGTTCGCGAAGGCATGCGCAACGTAGCCGCAGGCGCTAACCCCATGGTTGTCAAAAAGGGCATCGAAAAGGCTATCAAGGTCGCTATCGAAGCTCTCAAGGAGCTGTCCAGCCCCGTTAACGGCACCGAGGACATCGCCCGTGTAGGCACAGTTTCGAGCGGCGACGCCGAAATCGGCAGACTGATTGCCGAGGCTATGGAGAGAGTTACCACCGACGGCGTTATCACCGTTGAAGAATCCAAGACCGCCGAGACCGAATGGGACATCGTTGACGGCATGAGATTTGACCGTGGCTACGTTACTCCTTATATGGTTACCGATACCGATAAGATGGAGGCTGTCCTCGACGACGCCCGCATCCTTATCACTGATAAAAAGATCAGCTCTATCCAAGAGATACTGCCTCTGCTCGAGCAGGTCGTACAGAGCGGTCTCAAGCTCCTCATCATCGCAGAGGACATCGACAACGAGGCGCTTTCGACCCTTATCGTCAACAAGCTCCGCGGCACCTTTACCTGCGTTGCAGTTAAGGCCCCCGGCTACGGCGACCGCCGCAAGGAAATGCTCCAGGACATCGCTATCCTCACAGGCGGCGAGGTTATCTCGTCCGAGCTCGGTCTCGAACTCAAGGACGCTACTATTGACCAACTCGGCAAAGCCGGCCAAGTCAAGGTTACAAAAGAGTTTACCACTATCGTTCGCGGCGCAGGCAAGTCCGAGGACATCGCCGCACGCGTTGCTCAGATCAGAGCGGCTATCGCCGTTTCGACCAGCGACTTTGATAAAGAAAAACTGCAGGAGCGCCTTGCTAAGCTCGCAGGCGGCGTAGCAGTCATCAAGGTCGGTGCCGCTACCGAAGCCGAAATGAAGGACAAAAAGCTCCGCATCGAGGACGCTCTCAACGCTACCAAGGCCGCAGCGCTTGAAGGCATCGTCGCAGGCGGCGGCACGGCTCTTATTGACATCCTGCCCTCCGTCAAGGCTCTGCTCAAGCAGACCGAAGGCGACGAGCGCACGGGCGTTGCCATCGTTCTCCGTGCTCTCGAGGAGCCCGTACGTCAAATCGCAGAGAATGCAGGCTTTGAAGGCAGCGTAGTTGCCGAGCACGTAAAGAAGTCGCCCAAGGGCTACGGCTTTGACGCATACAAAGAGACTTACGTTGATATGATAGCCGCGGGCATCGTTGACCCGACCAAGGTTACTCGCAGTGCTCTCGAAAATGCGGCTTCCGTTGCCGCTATGGTACTCACTACCGAGTCGCTCGTTGCGGAAAAGAAGGAGGAAACTCCTGCCGCAGCTCCCAACCCCGGCGCTATGGGCGGCATGTATTAAAGCAAAACTGTTTTTTAAGGCACTTGCTAAAGGCGAGTGCCTTTTTTGCTTGCATTTATCGACGTGATTTGTTATAATCAAACAAAATAGGAGGTATAGCCATGCTACCAACGTATTTACAGTATAAAACAAATGCCGAGCCTATCTCAAAACAGGTTATAGAGCTCGCCGGCGTCAGATTTACCTTTATCACTCCTTATCTCGTGCGCATAGAGGAGGGCGGTTTTACCGACAACGCCACGCTTACCGTCATAAATAGGTCGTTTTGCAAGACTAAACTCAAAAAGACCGCCAAAAACGGACTGTTGACTGTCGAGACTGACGGCCTGATATTGAAATACAAAGAGGGAATCAAGCTCGCCGCCGACACGCTATCAATCAGACTTAAAACCCGCCCATATACCGAATGGCATTACGGCGACAAGGCACTGCAAAACCTCGGCGGCACTACCGAAACTCTCGACCAGATAAACGGTGCTTGCCCGATAGGCGACGGAGTTTGCGCCATAGACGGATACGCACTTATCGACGATAGTACTACGCCGCTTTTTGACAGCGAGGGCTGGTTTATCAAGCGCCAAGACGGCGTAAAGGACCTGTATTTCTTTGGCTACGGCCACGACTACGAGGGCGCGGTAAAAGACTATTACAACCTCTGCGGCAGGACCGAAATGCTGCCTGCCTACGCTCTCGGCAACTGGTGGAGCAGATACAATAAATATACGACAGACACTTATCTCGCTTTGATGGATGAGTTTAAAAACAAAGACATCCCCATCGCAGTCGGCATAGTCGATATGGACTGGCACTTAACCGACGGTGACGGCAGAGCCTACGTCGATGACGGCTGGACCGGATATACGTGGAATAGCAAGCTTTTCCCCGATTACAAGGCGTTCCTCAAAGGGCTTAAGAACCGCAACATCCGCACTGCACTCAATCTGCATCCTGCCGCTGGCGTGCGCAAGTGGGACGTTCAGTATATGGCTATGGCAAAGCGTATGGGGCAGGACGCCGCAAAAGGTCAGCCTGTGCCGTTCAACTGCCTGAGCCAAGACTTTTGGGCTGCTTATTTTGAGGTGCTCCATTTCCCGTATCAAGAGGACGGCGTTGACTTTTGGTGGATGGACTGGCAGCAGGGCTACGATTATCAGTGGATGCACAAGTATGACCCGACAGTAAACGAGCTCGAATGTATGTCGCCTCTCTGGATGCTTTCGCACATGCATTATCTCGCGTCCAAAAAAGACGGTGGCAGGGGAATGATATTCTCGCGCTTTGCAGGCTTTGGCAGTCAAAGATATCCGATAGGCTTTTCGGGTGACAGCGTTATTAGCTGGGAAACGCTTAGATTTCAGACCTATTTCACCGCCACCGCATCCAATATCGGATACGGCTATTGGAGCCACGACCTCGGCGGTCACATGTGCGGCAGCCGTGACGACGAGCTTAATACCAGATGGCTGCAATTCGGTGTATTTTCGCCTATCTTCCGCATACACTCGGCTTGCTCGCCGTTTACCGTGCGCGAGCCTTGGAATTTCGGCTTTGAGGCAGGTAGCGTCGCATCCGATTTTATGCGATTAAGACATCGGCTTTTCCCTTACATATACACTATGTCGTACCGCAATTACGACGAGCTGATACCCATTATGCGCCCGATGTACCACACAAATCCCGAGGATGCGGACGCTTATACCGTGCCCGGCGAATATTGGTACGGCAGTGAGCTGATAGCCGCTCCTATCACTGAGCCGTCCGACGGCGTTTCGACGATGGGTTCTGCAGAGGTTTGGCTGCCCGAGGGCAGATTTGTCGATTTCTTTACCGGCTTCGTTTATAACGGCGGCGAAAAGATTAAGTGCTACAGACCGCTGTCGCAGATGCCGCTGTTTATGAAATCCGGCGCGATAGTGCCTATGCAGGCGCACAATGCGCACGACAATACTTTAGGTAAATCAAAGTCGCTCGAGCTCGTCATAGCGGCAGGCGACAGCAATAGCTTTACGCTTTACGAGGACGACGGGCTCACGCTCGATTATCAGCAGGGTAAATCCTGCAGGACCGAGTTTAAGCTCGATTATACCGACAAAAATGCCGTATTTACCATCGAGCCTGCCGACGGATACGTTTCGCTCGTGCCCAAAAAGCGCGACTACAAGCTGTATTTCAGAGGCTTTGCCAAAGGCTGTGAGTTTGACGGCATTAGTGCCGAGTACGACGCCAAGACCGCGACATATACCATAGTTATCAAGGGCGTTGACGTCAAGGCGGGCGCAAAGGTGGTTATCCGCAACGAAAACAACCTCCTCCACGACGACAGTGACTATGCCGAGCGCGTCACCGAGATAATCATGCGCGCTCAGTGCGAAATGGACCAAAAGGGCACTTGGCTCTACCGTGCGACCGAGAGCGTCAAGGTCGGCTCGGTTATGAGAGCTTGGTTCGTTGATACGCCTGCAAACCATTTGGCGGGCGCAATATTCGAGTACGTTCATCAGGTTTGCCCCGAGTTTACACCTGCACCGCGCCCGGGCGTAATAATGCAGAATAGGTGATTGGCGTAGAGCCGTAGATTAACTAAATAACACATTTTGAGGCTTTTGATAAATTTTTTGCGTTTCTTTGCGAAAAATCAAAAGCCTCTGTGTTTTAGGTAGTGTCAAAAGAAATGAAAGACAAATACCTCACACGGAGGACACGTAATGACGGCAGAAAACGAAGAAATCAAAGAGCCTGTCACCGACGGTAACAAAGCCGACGAACAGGCAGAAGATAATAAAAACAAAAAGCAAAAGCAACTCAAAAAAGAGGTCACGGAGCTGCAAAACAAGCTCGATAAGCTCCAGAAAGAGCGCGACGAGCTGTATGACAAGTACGTCGCAGTCGTTGCAGAATACAGCAATTACCGCAAGCGCAGCAGTGCCGAAAAAGACGACCTTTATTCAGCCTCGGTCGCATCGACGGTCACCTCGTTCCTCGCATTGCTCGACAACTTAGAGCGTGCGGCGTCATACGCACCCGACGATGCAGGCATAGCGGCACTGCTCAAGCAGTTCGGCGAGATACTTACCAAGCTCGGCGTTACCGAAATGGAAACCGACGGCAAGACCTTTGACCCCAATCTCCACAATGCGATAATGCACGAGGAGGACGCAGACAAACCCGAAAACACGATAGTAACCACCTTCGCCAAGGGTTATATGCTCGGTGACAGAGTAGTCCGTCACGCGATGGTTAAAGTCGTTAACTGATTTTGCAAAACAAATTATTTACTATATTCGGAGGAAATTTATTATGGCAAAAATTATCGGTATAGACCTCGGCACGACTAACTCGTGCGTGGCAGTTTACGAAGGCGGCGAGCCTATCGTTATAGCAAATGCAGAAGGCAGCAGAACTACTCCTTCCGTAGTTGCGTTTTCCAAAACGGGCGAAAGAATGGTTGGCCAGGTTGCAAAACGTCAGGCTATCACCAATCCCGAAAGAACCATCGTATCCGTAAAGCGTGAGATGGGCACCAACAAAAAGTACCCTATCGACGGCAAGGATTACACCCCTCAGCAGATCAGTGCTATGGTACTGCAAAAGCTCAAGGCTGATGCGGAAGCATACCTCGGCACCACCGTTACACAAGCAGTTATCACAGTTCCTGCATACTTCTCCGACGCACAGCGTCAGGCTACCAAGGACGCAGGCAAGATAGCAGGCCTCGAGGTTCTCCGTATCATCAACGAGCCTACCGCCGCAGCACTTGCTTACGGCATGGATAAGGACGTTAACCAAAAGGTTATGATTTACGACCTCGGCGGCGGTACTTTCGACGTATCCATCCTCGAGATTGCAGACGGCGTATTTGAAGTTCTCGCTACCGCAGGCGACACCAGACTCGGCGGCGACGACTTTGACGAAGCTATCATGAATTGGATGCTCACCAACTTTAAGGCTGAAAACGGCATTGACCTCCACGGCGACAAGATGGCTATGCAGAGATTCAAGGAAGCAGCCGAAAAAGC
>DCHM01000003.1:67066-71402 GCA_002314835.1 Clostridiales bacterium UBA1752
GCTACTCTCACCAGAGCAAAGTTCAACGAGCTGACCGCAAACCTCGTCGAGCGCACTATGAAGCCCGTAAAGCAGGCACTCGGTGACGCAGGCCTCAACCCTGCGCAGGTTGACAAGGTACTGCTCGTAGGCGGCTCCACCCGTATCCCCGCAGTCGTTGACGCAGTAAAGAACTTTATCGGCAAAGAGCCGTTTAAGGGCATCAACCCCGACGAATGTGTCGCTATCGGTGCGGCTGTTCAAGCAGGCGTACTCGGCGGCGACGTCAAAGATTTGTTGCTCCTCGACGTTACTCCTCTGTCTCTCGGCATCGAGACTCTCGGCGGCGTAATGACCAAGATTATAGACCGCAACACCACCATTCCCGTCAGCAAGAGCCAGGTATTCTCTACCGCGGCTGACGGTCAGACCAGCGTCGAGGTTCACGTCCTCCAGGGCGAAAGACCTATGGCAAACGGCAACACCACACTCGGCAGATTCAGCCTCGACGGCATTTCTCCCGCACCCAGAGGTGTGCCTCAGATCGAAGTCACCTTTGACATCGACGCCAACGGCATAGTCAACGTATCTGCCAAGGATAAGGCTACCAATAAAGAACAGCACATCACCATCCAGTCCTCCTCTAACATGAGCAAAGAGGACATTGATAAGGCAGTCAAGGATGCAGAAATGCACGCTGCAGAGGACCGCAAGACCGCAGACCTCGTAGAGGCTAAAAACACTGCCGAAGCTACTATCTTCCAGTGCGAAAAGTCTATCAAAGACTTTGGCGACAAGGTTTCGGATGCTGACAAGGCACCCATCACCTCCGCTATCGAAAAGCTCCGCACCACTATCGCTACCGACAACCTCGAGGCTATCAAGGCCGACACCGAGGCTCTGCAAAAGACCATCTACGACCTTTCTGCCAAGATGTATCAGCAGAATGGCGGAGCACAGGGTCAGCCCGGTGCCGAAGGTCAGCAGGGTGGCACCGACGGCAATGCAAACGGCGGTCAGTATTACGACGCCGACTTTACCGACGGCAACAATAATAACCAGTAATTATCATTTCACGGTATCCCACACCGATAATCGGTGTGGGATTATCGCTTGATTTTGGGGAAAGTTATGGCAAACAAAAGAGACTATTACGAGGTGCTCGGGGTATCAAAAACCGCCTCGGCTGCCGAAATAAAAAAAGCATATTATCAGCTCGCCAAAAAGTATCATCCCGACGCTAACCCGGGTGATAAAGAGGCTGAGGCTAAGTTTAAGGAAATAGGCGAAGCCTACGGCGTACTGTCCGACCAGGACAAGCGCAGTCGCTATGACAGCTACGGCTTTGAGGGCGTTGACCCCAACTTTAACGCCGGTTTTGGCGGCGGTGCAGGCGGTTTTGACTTTGGCGGCGGAGTTGACCTCGGCGATATATTCGGCGATATGTTCGGCGGTATATTCGGCGGCGGCTTTGGCGGCGGCGGACGCAAAAACGCTCCGCAGCAGGGCAAGTCGGTAGGCGCTCGCGTAGAGCTCACCTTTGACGAAGCCTGCTTTGGCTGTAGCAAGTCGATAAGCTATACCCGTACCGAAACCTGCACCAAGTGCCACGGCAACCGCACTGCCGACGGCAGCACTCCCACGGTTTGCCCTACCTGCCACGGCAAGGGCAGCGTAATGGTACAGCAACACAGCGGATTCGGCATCAATATCGCGTCGCGCCCCTGCGATGCCTGCAAGGGCACGGGTTATATCATCAAGGATTATTGCACCGAGTGCCGCGGCCACGGCACCGTTCAGCGTCAGCACACCTGCAATTTTAACATAGAGCCCGGTGTAGAGGACGGCGCACGTATCGGCATCAGCGGCGAAGGCTATTGCGGTGTCAACGGCGGTCCAAACGGCGACCTCGTGGTTACTATTTCGGTTAAGGACGACCCCGTATTTACGCGCGACGGAGCCAATCTTTACTGTGACGTGCCGATTTCTTTTGCAGATGCCGCTCTCGGCGCCAAGATAACCATTCCTACGCTCGAAGGTAAGGGCGAAATCACTATCCCCGAAGGCACCCAGTCGGGCACTACGTTCCGCGTGGCAGGCAAGGGCGCACAGAAATTCAGACAGCGCGGCAAGGGCGACCTTTACGTTACCGTCAATGTCGAAGTTCCGACAGGCTTGTCGAGAGCTTCAAAAGACGCACTCAAAAATTACGAGCAGGCTATCGGCGATAGCAATATGAAGCAGCGCAAGCGTTTTTATGACGCAGTATCAAACCGTATAAATAAAAAGTAAGGCGACGAGCCTTACTTTTTTGTATTTACTATTATTCTGCATTTATGCTTGAGGTCGCTATTTCAATTGTAGATGGTTTAACTGAAATAGCTTTATCAACAAGCGAATTTGGAACACCAAACTTGCTTGATTTTTTTATCAAATCTTCAAATACTTTTGTTGTCATGCGCTTTTCGCTTAGGTTTTTGTATATCAATTCGTCTATTGATTCTCTTGATAACAAATGATAAAAAAAGCACTTTTTCGCTTGCCCCATTCGATATATTCTATCGTGAGATTGGTAATAGTCTTCGAGAGAATAAGATAGAGAATTATAAACAGCATAGTGACAGTTTGTAAATGTTACACCATATTTTAATGTTTTTGGGTGCGCAACCATATATTGAGCTTGTCCGTTTTTGAAAAGTTGGATGTTTTCATCAAGGTTTTTGCTTTTTCCGTAGGCAGTTACTACACTAAAACATCTTCTTTTTAGTTCGCTTTCTATTGTTTCTATCTCAAACTGAAAATTACACCATATAATAACTTGCTCTGCAGTTCCAATTTCATCCACTAATAAACTGATAAGAGCCAAGTTCTTTTCTGAACTGATATGGTAGCGTTTGTTCTCGTCTAAATAAAATCCGCAAGCTATTTCTCGCAATTTTGCAATACGCGCCATATTGCCCATAAATCTGGTCATTGTCGATTGCCCGTCTAAAGCAACGACTTCGGTTACAAAGTTGTTTAGAACCTTTGAGTACAACTCGCGGGTGTCTTTATCTAGGTCGATTGTTCGTTTTATTGAGGTTGTTTCTGGCAAATTCAAACAATCTTCTTTCCTGACAATAATAGACCGTTGCCCAACCATTTTAGTTAGATTGCGCTCGCTGTATTGGTTTTTAATTACATAACTGTTTTTACCGCGATGTGTAAAATAATAATCCTTAAAAGAGTCAAATCCCATACTAAATGTCTGAGGATCTACGATTTTCATCTGTGAAAAATACTCCAAGGGCGAGTTGGGTGCAGGCTTTCCAGAAAGCAAATACACATAGTCCATATCTTTTGTAATTACTCGGATTCGCTGCGCGGATTTTGAGTCGTAATTTTTAATTATTGAGCTCTCATCAATAACTATGCCCGTTACTCCGGTTTCTTTTATCAATTTATCCGCATTTTCTTTTGTGCGAATTAAATCCATATTTACTATATAATGCTGAGCGTTTGATATTAGTTTCTTCTTGAGATACTTTTTGCTGTAATTATTACTTAAAAGAGTACGAGGATAAACTTGCTTGCCAGATATTCTGCTCCAAGTGTTTAATATATCTTTATAATCATCTTTGGTTATGTTGACACTTAATGGGAGTATTCGCATTTGTGGGAAAAATCTATTTGCATCATCTAACCAAGCATTTTTGATTAGAGGTTTTGGCGCAATAATCAAAAACTTTGTACCGCGTGCTTTATACTTTTCTGATATTATATTCAGTGCCATCGCAGTTTTGCCAGTACCAGTATCATAGAAAAATGCAAACCTATTGTATTTGTCTGCGATTATTGAGCCTGCTTTTTGGTGCTCCATAAGCTTTAGGCAAGTGGAGCCGTCTTCAGTATATTCTTTAAACGGGTCGTTGTTTCGAATCCTGTTTAGAATTGTGTCAACCCATTCATTTGCGGAAGTGTTGTTAAACTTTTGCTTATTATCCTTTGTGACTGCTTTTTCTTTTTTCAAGCCTTTTTGCGGTGTAGTTTTGCAAATATCGCGTGCGTATTTTTTAGTAATTTCCGTTTCTTTATTATACCAACATTTTTTTGCAGGATTCCAACGCCAGTTGTTGCTTTTTAACGAGTTTCTAACATTATCAGAAGGCATACTATCAAAATACAGTTCTATTCCATGGAGTTCTCTATTTAATTTGTATTTAGGCATATTTCCTCCTTCAATGTTTGAATATAATCATTTTTCATCCAATCAACGATTTGTTAAACATTAGGCTATGTCTGGTTGATATAACAATTGAGCCTCTTCATTGAAAGAGGAAACACCTATGTCGCTTTACGCAAACAGTATGGCAATCAA
>DCHM01000046.1:0-6029 GCA_002314835.1 Clostridiales bacterium UBA1752
ACTTCCTTATCAACCCGTAGCATTTTCAGTCGGTATTTTTATTTCTGTTTGTGGTACTGGCCTTTAGAGCACGCCTTATTTGCAGCCCTTATTTCATTATGACAAAACGGTAGGTCTTTATGCACCCGAAAAACCACAACGACAGCAATGCCTACAAGATTACAGCGGCTATTTTCATAGCGCAAAGTTTCTGATAAACGGATTAGTTTGTTTTTCGTACGACAGGGTGGTGACTTCGCCGTGACCTGGGTAAAGGGTATAATCCTTTGCGAGCGTGGCGAGCCTTGCGAGGCTCGTGCGTTGCTTTTGCAGGTTGCCGCCGTAGTCGAGCGTGCCTACCGAGCCTTTAAAAAGCGTGTCGCCCGTAAACATACTGTCGCCCATGACGTAGCATACGCTGCCGTCGGTGTGCCCGGGGGTAAACAGTACTTCGACGTCAAAGCCGCCGATGCTGTACGAGCCTTCGGTTTCAAAGATAATTTCGGCTTTTTCAAAGGGTCTGCCGTCGTACGCCACGAGCGGTGAAAACATATCGCGCTCGGTGAGGCTGTGCGCGTCGTCCTTGTGGATTGCGACCGGCTTTGCTACCTGACGCATATCGCCGACGGCGAGTATGTGGTCAAAGTGACCGTGCGTCAGCAGTATCGCCTTGATAGACGCGCCCATCTCGGACGCAACCTTTTTGATAACGAGGTCGTCGTCACCCGGGTCGATGAGCAATGCGTCACGGCAGTCCGTTTTGCGGACAATATAGCAGTTTGTCGGCATGATGCCGACCTCGATTTTTTTGATAATATAATCCATAATCGCTTACTTAACCGGTATGGGCATTATAGCCTGCATACCGCCGACGGCAGTCGTAAACTCATCGTACGAAATCGAATTGCCGCGGATGTCGAGCTTTGCACCCGACGGGTCACCTTTTATATAATATACTCCGTCGATGCAAGCAACGTACTCAAACTGAGGGTTATCTACTTTATAGTAGATTGCGTTGCCGATGCCGTCTATGACAAAACCGTACAGCACCGTAGAGCCGTCAAAGCCGTAAACGGTATATGCATAGCCCGTGCTGTCGCCAGATTTAAAGGCTATGTTTGTGCCGTCTGCGTATAGCGACGTGCCGCAGGCAATCATAACGTTGTCATAGCCGTAAACGTAAACCTTGTCTGCTACGATTATCAGCTCGTCGTTATAGTCGCCGCCCAGGTTGCAGAGTGAGTACGTAGCGTAGGGCTCTGCAAACGAAGAGATGACCGCCAGATGCTCCTCGGGATGAGTGCAGGGGGTAAGCTGAGAAATAAAATACTCGTTGGTGACGCCGTTTTGTGTAACCTGTATCATATCGGCGTCGAGGAACGTGATAGAGTCAAAGGTCTCGGTGTAGAGCGTCTGCGCGTTTTCGCCTATGAGGCAGTAAAGCGTACCCGTCTTGTATTCGCCACCCTCGAATATCGCGTAGTCAAAGCTTGCGATAACCGCAGGCATATCGGGTATGCACTGCAATTCCTTGTAATAAGCTGAAATCAGCTTGCCGCCCTTGTATATTTCTTTGACGCCGTTTCTGTCGTAAATCATCCAGTCGTATGCGGTATAGCACTCAAAATCGGGAGTGTCGATGCCGTAGTCCGCACCGTTTAATATCATTTTGCCTGCGGTGTCAAACACGCTGTAAACCACGCCGTCCCACGAGGTAGCGTACTTCAGTACGCGGTTTTCGGCTATTACCGAGTGCTCGGTGTACTCGGAGTTGACTTGTGCTATCATTTCGCCGCAGACAGTCAGCTTTGACTGCACGCTGCCTGCTATGCAGATATAATAATCGTTGTCAACAAAAGTGACTTCGTCATAGAGGTCCGAAATAACTCCGTCGGGGGTAATGAGTACCTTTTTGCCGTCTTCGAGAGTTGCGACGCCGCGAACGTAGAGTATGTTTTGATAGGTTGCCGTCTCGGCAAGCTTGGCGGGGAACGTCAGTGACTTTAGCACTACGCCGTTTAATATAACGCCTTTTTCGGTGACGATAACGGTGTCGGTGCCGTTTTTGGTGATAAATCTGTTTTCGACGACGGCTTCGCTTATGCGGAGCGGCTCAAAATATGCGCCGTATTTGCAGATGCAGAGCATATTTTTGTCCTTGTCGGCGAGGCCGTAATAGTCGGTATAATCGGTCTTGCGCGACGAAGTGTAAACGCGTTTTACCACGTCGTAGTAATTGGTGTAGGTCTGAACCTCGTAAAAATAATCGACGTAATCCTCGCTTATGGTGCTGATATCGTCCGAAACGTCCTCACTCGGCGCGTCCGGTGTCGAGGGCGTATCGTCCGAGCTTTCGGCAGGGGTGCTGACGTCTGCCTCGGATACGGTGCTCGACTCATCGCCCGTTGTGGTTTGGCACGCGGCAAGAGCTATCAAAGACAGGAGCAAGAGTAATATGATAATGAGTTTTTTCATCGTGACAAATGCCTTTCAGATAACAAACAAAAAATGTAGGCGGGGAAATACATATTTCCTCGCCTATCATTATACACGAATCTTGCGATTTGTCAACCTTCTGCGGAATGCTTTGCACCGTTTATTCTCTCTAGAAACTCGGTGTCAATAGCAGCGCGGCAGTCGCCAATATAGAGATAATAGCCGTCGCCGTCTTTTACGACAAATACGTCGTCTAATGGCAGCATATCTCCTGCCGCCGCCATCTCGGACGTGCCGATAGAGTAATACCATCCGCCGTATTCGCATGTGCCGCTGTAAGCCGAAGCTTGCTCAAACTCGAGGTCCTTGATAGCCTCTAATATGCCGCTGTCGTCATTGATATAAAGTCCGTCTAACGATTTGCCGCTCTGCAAAAAGTCAATATACAGTGCGTTTATATTGTTTTTGGTTATTGCTTTGCCGCCGCTCTGATACATGGCGATGCAGAGCTTAAACGTTAGTTGCTTGATATCGTAAATCTCACTGTTTTGATAGATAATCACCTTGATATTGCCATAGTCGTCTTTGGTGAATGCGTGGTTGGAGGTGACCGATTCTATCAACCGGTCGGCTGCGGCCTGATAATCGAGACCCAGCGGTTTTGCAAGCTCGGCGATAATGTCGAGCGCCAAGACGTCAATGCCGATTTCTCTCGTTACAGTGCCGCCCGAAACAATTACGTCGAGCTCTCTGAAATACTTGTTTGCATTGAGATATCCGCCGCCGCAGAGGTCGATATATCTGCTGTCGATAACCCTCACGCATCCGCCGTTTACAGAGATATATTCGCCGATGAGCGAGGTGTATTCGGGTATCATATCGTTTATTTCACCTATGTCAATCTTGCCGTCGCCTAATGCCGAGATATAAGAATCACGCAGCAATTCGCCTGCTATCCTCGACAGCTTTGTGAGCGTATCGCCGGTAACAACCGTGCCTTGCACGTTCCACAGGCGGTAGTTAAAGGTGGTGAAAAACGCATAAGATTCAACCGAGGCGTCGTCTTTATTTACAAAATAGTCGGCGATGTCATAAAATGCGCTGTCGTCTGCCAGTGTGAATATACTGTCGCCGTAATGACATACGGTCAGCACGTCACCGTCTTTGTTTGACAGTATTTCGACGGTGCGTCCATTGGATGCGGTGACAAACTCGGCAGGCAAAAGCACCTCGCCTTTTTCGCCCGTCGTTCTGTCGTGGCAGATAATGCGGTCGTCGCCTACGCTCAGAGTATAGACGTATGCGCCGTTTGCCACGGCAACGTATGCCTTGACGTTCTCTGCTATCAGCATCCTGTCGCCTGTGATAATATCGACGGCGTAAAGGTGAGTATCAATCTCAAATCTGCTGTAACGTTCATATTCAAGCGCTTCGGGCAGCTCGCCTACTTGCTCGCCGCTTGCGAGGTCATAATAATAAATGCCGCCGTTTATTTTCATCACTGCTATGCCGTCGTTGCAAATTAAGCCAAGCAGGTCGCCGTAAATACGGGTGGTTTTTTGAGTATTAAAACCGTAAAATACGGTGCAATAGGGGCAGGTGGCTTGGATTTGAGACATATAAGAGTTATAAAGCTCGTTTGCCGTCTTATAGTAGGCGTATCGCTCGGTGTGGGAAATATAAATCAGACCGCAAGCGTCGTCTCCCGAGCTGATTTCACGCCTTGCCAGCGTCTCGGTGTCGAGCACTGTGGGTATCTCGTTGCCTGTCTCGTAGTTTGTTTCGCCGTAAACGATATAACGGTAATCGCTCGTGGCTCTCACTGACGACGCCTGACCGCCGACGTATGAATATATGTCGAGCGCGGTTGCGGTGCCGTTTTTGATATCAAATAGATAAGTGCCGTAGTTGTTGGTAAAGTCGGTTTCTTTGAGGTTGAATAACAGACTCGGATGGGATGCCAGCTGTACTATCGCATAGTCGCGGTTAGTGCCGTATTCGAGCACGTTGATATGAGTATTTGACTTGATTTTTGCTATGTTGCCGTAGATTTCGGCAGTCATATCGGCGCTTTCGCCGATGCCTATCTCGGATAGCGTGGTATATCCGCCGTGATACAGCTTTGCATAGTCTATTGCATCGACCTTTGTCGAGCCTGCGCCCGACAGATATTCGCGTGCGTTGGATTTAAAAATCTCTATCAGTTTGCCTTCGCCGAGGGCGTCAAAAAACAGCTCCTGCAGGCAAATCGTGTCGCCGGTGTCGAGGTCGATATAAACGCCAAAGCAATCTGCGTGTTCGCCCTGCACGGTATAGGTTATATCGAGCAGTCTCGGGTCGGTAGAGGGTGCGAGCTTGGTATCGGCTATACTGCTGACCGTGACGTTTTTGACCTTGGGCTCGGAGCTATCGAGCAATCTCGTGTACGCTCTCGCAACGCTCGCAGTGAATGACGGCTGTGCGTCGTCGTAGGTGACCGAGGTCAGCGTCAGTCTGCCGTCCGTCCATGGGGCTACCGACGGACGTATCGGGTCATCCGGAGCATCCGAAACGTCAGGCTCGTTATCCTGCGAAGCGTCTATGCTCTGCGCAGATTCGTTATCCTGCGAAGCGCCTCCGATGACGTTATTATTAAGATTAAACGCGGCTATCGCGCAAACGCAGATTATCGAGGCGGCGGCAATGGCGGCTATCCATTTGACGGGATAGTGCTTTTTAATGACAGGCACCGCTTTTGCAGGTGCGCAGTCGGTTTGCGGTTGTACTTTTTCGGTACGGGACAGCATTTCGGTGATTTTTTTGTCGTCAAACATTTTTTGTCTCTCCGTTCATGGTGTTTTGCAGCAGCTTTAAGGCTCTCGAAACACGCTTGCGCGCCGCTGCGTAGCTGATGTGCAGTACCTCTGCCACGGCTCTGTCGTCAAGGTCGCTGAAATACCTGAGAGAGATGACCTGGCGGTATTTGAGCGGCAGAACGTTTATCGCGGCATACAGCGCCTCGTAGTCGCTTTTTTGACTGTCGGACATATCGGGCAGCATTTCAAAAAACAGCTCCATGTGCTCTCTCGAATCAAAAGCGATTTCGCATGATTTGACGCGAGCCTTATACATATCCTTATAACAGTTTACGCAGATTGCAAAGACCCATTTTTTAAAATCTCCGGTTTTGTCAAAGCGGTCAAAGCTCTTGACTGCCTTTAGCCATGTCTCTTGAAACAAGTCGTCTGCATCGTGCGTGTTGCGGCAGAGTGAAAAGCACAGCCTCGTGAGCTCTTTAGAGACTGTCGGGTAAAAATCGTTTATCGTTTTTATGCTCGTCACTCCTTTCAACTGCATATACCGACAAAAATGCCGATTTGTGACAAAACGGCTTGAAAAATTATCAAAACCGTGTTATAGTAATGATACCACAATAATACGGAGGAATCAAGTATGATAGTAAACAAGCCACCTATGGGTTGGAACTCCTGGAATACCTTTGCGAGCAACATAAACGAACAGCTCATCAAAGAGACTGCCGACGTTATGGCGTCGAGCGGACTCATCGAGGCAGGCTACGATTACCTCGTTATCGACGACTGCTGGTCTCTGCGTCAGCGCGGCGCCGACGGCAG
>DCHM01000046.1:6143-7215 GCA_002314835.1 Clostridiales bacterium UBA1752
ATGACCTGTGCCGGCTATCCCGGCTCTTTTGAGCACGAGTTTGTCGATGCCGAAACCTTTGCCGAGTGGGGTGTTGACTATCTCAAATACGACAACTGCTTCCGCCCTCAGTATCAGCCCGGGCAGCTGCTATACCGCCGCATGGGCTTGGCACTCGCCAACTGCGGCAGAGACATCTGCTTTAGCGCCTGCAACTGGGGCGTTGACAGCTCGCCCGACTGGATAAAGACCACCGGCGCACATCTCTGGCGTTCTACCGGCGATATAGTCGATTCGTGGCAGTCCATCAAGGACCTCTCTATGCATCAGCTCGACCTGCTGTCGCGTAACGGGCAGGGTTGCTTTAACGATATGGATATGCTGATAGTCGGCATGAACGGCAAGGGCAACGTAGGCGTTAAGGGCTGCTCCTTTGACGAATATCTCACTCACTTTGCGGTTTGGTGCTTCCTCGGCTCGCCTCTTATGATAGGCTGTGACATCCGCAATATGACCGACGAAGCCAAAAAGATACTCTTTAATAAAGAGCTCATCGCCATCAACCAGGACCCTGCATACCGTCAGCCCTTCAGAGTAGGCGAATATTGGGGCAACAACGACATCTGGGTTATGGCTCGCTATCTCGACGGCGGCGATATAGCCGTAGGCGTATTTAACTTTACCGACAACGGCGTAACGCCTTATTTTGACTTTGATTCTATCGGCATCAACGCTTCTACTGGTCGCAGACTGCAAATCAAGGACTGCGTAAGCGGTGAAGACCTCGGTATATTTGACGAGGTTTATCACACGGGCTGGAGCGGCGGCGTGCCTGCTCACGGCAGCCGCGTATTCAGATGCAAGGTCGTAAAGAAATAATGACCTGCGTCACCTGCGGCAAGGACCTTTTGCCCGACGAAATCGGCGCTACCAAAAAGCTCGTAAACCGCGGCGCAACCGAGTTTTATTGCCTCGATTGCCTCTCAAAGCGGTTTGACGTTCCGCGCCAAAGACTGGAGCAAAAAATCGAGGAATGGCGCTCTATGGGTTGCCTCCTGTTTGAACAAAAATGACAAAAAGTGATGTGGCTCGG
>DCHM01000028.1:0-325 GCA_002314835.1 Clostridiales bacterium UBA1752
ATTCTATGGTAGCTACGGGCTTGGGTGAGAGGTCGTACAAAACTCTGTTGACGCCCTTTACTTCGGCGAGGATGCGGTCGGTAATCTTGTGGAGGAGAGGATAGGGGATTTCCTCGATAGAAGCGGAGGTTGCGTCAATCGAGTTGACTGCGCGGATGATAACCATCCAGTCCCAGAGGCGCTTGCCGTCCTTGATGCCCGTGGACTTGTAGTCGGGGACTACGGTGAAATACTGCCAAACCTTGCCCTGCAGACCTGCGTTTGCAAACTCTTCTCTGAGTATGGCGTCAGACTCTCTGAGTGCCTCGAGTCTGTCTCTGGTGAT
>DCHM01000028.1:368-51315 GCA_002314835.1 Clostridiales bacterium UBA1752
CCGGGGAACGGTTGACGGCTGACCATGGATTCGGGCAGGCCGAGTGCTCTGCCTACCATACGAACCTCGTCCTTATAAAGCAGCTTGACCGGCTCAACGAGGTCAAACTTGAGGTCGTCGGGCAGACCGCCTACGTTGTGGTGGGACTTAACGCCCTTGCTCTCGGTGATGTCGGGATATATGGTGCCCTGTGCGAGGAACTCGACGCCTGAGAGCTTGCGAGCTTCCTCTTCAAATACTCTGATAAACTCAGCGCCTATAATCTTGCGCTTTTGCTCGGGGTCTGCGACGCCTGCGAGCTTGTCGAGAAATCTGTCAACGGCGTCAACGTAAACGAGGTTTGCGCCGAGCTGATTGCGGAATACTTCGACTACCTGTTCGGGTTCGCCCTTGCGGAGTAAGCCGTGGTTTACGTGTACGCAGGTGAGCTGTTTGCCGATGGCTTTGATAAGGAGTGCTGCGCAGACAGACGAATCAACTCCGCCCGAGAGAGCCAGTAAAACCTTTTTGCTGCCGACTTGATTTTGGATAGCGATAACCTGTTCGCTGATGAATTTTTGGGCAAGCTCAGGAGTAGTGATGCGCTCCATGGATGCCGGTCTGATGTCTGCCATACGATAATCTCCTTATATTCTATTATTTTTACGATTTATTATATTGCTTTTTATAAATCTTGTCAATGAAAAAAATAAATAAAAATTGATGCCATTATCAATTATATATAGGTGAAATATTTATGAAAAGCGCCTTACATATATCCGTACTTTTTACGCTTTGCGAGGATGAAAGCAAACGAAAGTATCAGTGAACCGACCTCGGATATCGGCATGGCCCACCAGATAGCGTCGCCGCCTGCCAAGAGAGGCAAAACCATGATGGCTGACGCCTGAAAGACGAGTGTCCTCGCAAAAGACACTATCGCAGAGATAGCGCCGTTGCCGAGAGCGGTAAAAAAGCCGGATGCAAACATATTGAGCCCCACCATCGTGAATGCTATTGCATATACTCTAAAGGCGTTTTTTGTCATTTCGCAGAGTGCAGTATCGTATCCGACGAATATTTGTGCCAGTACACCAGACAGCAGATAGCCGAGCGAGGCCATAGCAATGCCGGCGATAATGAGTATGACCGTGCTCTTTTTGAGCAGGTTTTTGAGCTCGGGCTTGTCTTCGGCACCGTAGTGAAACGATACTATCGGTGCAGAACCGATGGAATAACCGATAAATACAGCGATGAAAATAAACATAACGTACATTATGACGCCGTACGCCGAGATGCCGTCTTCACCGAGATATTTGATGAGCTGGATGTTGTAGAGCATACCGACGATAGAGGATGATATATTGCCCATCAGCTCTGATGCACCGTTGGTGCAGGCCTTGAGTATCGGCTTAAACTCGGGCGCAGTGAGCCTAAAACGCAAAAGACTATCATTAGGCAATATAAAGTACACCATAGGCAGCAAGCCGCCGATACATTGACCTATGCCGGTGGCAAGCGCCGCACCAAAAAGCCCCATGTTAAAAACGCCCATAAACAGCCAGTCGAGCAGTGCGTTGATAACTCCTGCGGCGACCGTAAATGCGAGTCCGAGCTTGGGCTTTTCGGCTGCAGTGAGGAAGCTCTGAAAGACGTTTTGCAGCATAAAAGCGGTGGTGAACGAAATAACCGTAGTGCCGTACAAAACGCAATAGTCTATCATATCGGGAGTTGCTCCCAGCAGATATGCGACGGGCTTTATAAACACTATGCCGAGCGTAGTCAACACTGCACCGAGCAATACCGTGAACATAACGAGTATCGAAAAATATCTGTTGGCTTTTTGTCGGTCTCCGGTGCCGAGCACCTTGGCGACGAGTGCCGTGCCGCCTGCGCCTATCATAAAGCCCATGCCGCCGAGTATCATTATAAACGGCATTATGAGGTTGAGTGATGCAAAAGGCGTCTTGCCTACATAGTTTGATACAAACAGCCCGTCGATGACACCGTAAATCGAGGTAAAAACCATCATGGTTATCGACGGCACGACAAACCGCATCAGTTTTTTGTATGAGAAATGGTCGGATAGCTGAATCTTCATCGTAGGTGTTTCTTTCTGCAGATTTAACTCATTATAGCATACACTGCACCGTTTGTCCACAAAAAACTGCCCGAATAATCGGGCAGTGATGATATTTTGTTTGGCACTGCAAACAGTCGGCTCGTCTGCAAAAACATACGTTTAAGGAGTAACGACAAGCTTGACGTATTATGCATTCAAAACCTGCCGTCTATGCCGAAACGTACGTGTATCCGCCTGCTTTTGAATATAAATCACGTTTCGCGGTTGTAAATAGGTGAAATATGATGTTTGCCGCCGCCGATAATCACTATCGCGGCAAGGGTGCAGACGCCCATAAACACGGCGTTTGTAACCTCCATCGGCAAAATGCTGTTGAGACCGCCTGCGGCGACTTCGCCTATCAGAGCGCCGGTCGTATTGAGCATGATAAACGCACCGTTAAACCGTCCCTTCATCTCGTTAGGCACGTACGACTGTGTAGCGGAAACCCGTATGTTGTACGACGTGGAGGCAAAGAGACCCGTAAAAAAGCAGAGTATGCACATACACAGCACCGGCGTAAAGAGGGTAACGCCCTGCATTATGTTTATCGCTACGTAGATTATCAGTGCCGTTATGTACTTGGCTTTTTGCTTTATGGCAATCTTGTAGTTCAGCAAACCGCCTATCAGCCTGCCTATCATGGCGGTGCCTAAGACGATGACGTACAGATATTCCGCGCCGATGTTGAGCGTGCCGAATAAGCTGTATCCGTCCGCGTACCGAGCCTTAAAGAACGGCAATTGTATGACCGATGCCGAGCCGTCTCCGAATGCCGAAAAAGTGAAATAAACCGCTATCAACAGCAGCCCTTTGTCGGCAAACAGGTACTTAAAGCCCTGCTTTGCGTCGCTCAGATAGCTCGATGCCGTATATTTGCGGTCGTGGTGTCCGCAATAGGCTTCGACGTCACTGATGCGAGTTTCGCACACTGCGGCGACAAAAAAGAATGCACTGTTGATGATGAGCAGGGTGCCGAGCCCGAATGAGTTATACAATAGCGTCGATAACGGTATCATGACGTAGGTCATCGTTTCGAGCGTGGTTTGTATAGAGTAAGCCTTGCGGTAATTGCCCTCGGTTATCAGCATGGGGTAAAAGCTCGTAAAAGCCACTTGGTACGTGCTGCTGATACATCCGAGCACAAAGGTCATCGCCGCCAAAACTCCAAAGCTGTAGTAGCCAAAGACTACGAGCAGTCCCATAGACAGATACAGCACCGTCGTCAAAAAGTCGAGCGTATATATCGTCCTGCGGCGCGAAAACCTGTCCATCAGCGGCCCTGCGATTATCGGGGCTATTATCTGAGGCATGGTATAGAGAAAGACGTACACCGCATACAGCGTCGCGTTGCCGGTGTAATCGAGGACAAAAAGGCTCATGGCAAAGCCAGACATAGCTCCTCCGAGCATGGAAACTATACTGCCGAGGGTTATGATGGTAAAGTCTTTTGTCCATAGCTTGTATTGCTTTTGCGCCATATTTGCACTTCCTGTTTTTTTATAACAAAAGCATTATATATGTAAATCTTTACAAAGTAAATGCGTTTTGCCCGAGAGGTGATTATATTGCAATAAAAGGTTTATTTGGTGCCGTAAACAGTCAGCTCGTCCACAAAGAACCAGCCGTTTAAAGGAGTAACGATAAACTTGACGTACCTTGCACTTATTCCTGCTATCTCAGCCAAAATATCGGTGTAGCCGCCGACTTCCTCAAAGTTTGCACTCTTGGCTACTCCGGCTTCGACATAGCTTGTGCCGTCCTCCGAAAGGTAAACCGTAAATCCGCCGGGGGCATAAGAGCCCGCGTTGCCGTTTGACAGGCAGTTGACGCCTGCAGCGGATATCTTTTTGACCGAGCCGAGGTCAATGATAAAGGTGACGGTATTAGTGTCGGCATAGCCGGAGAGAGCAGGGTCGCTGTAAGCAGGCGCGCTCGCATAAGCGCCGTCGGTCAGCTTTTTGCCGTCGTCGGGATAGCCTTGGTTGCCGCTGTAAACCTGAGTGTAGCTGCAGCCCGTGCTGATGACCTGCACGGTGTCAAACTGTTCTGTATCGACGGCGATGGTATTAGTCTTGTATTCGTTAAACTGGCAGTCGTAGAGTACGGCATAGACTTCGCCGCTGCCCGAGATATAGCGCCCCGTCAGCGTGGCTGTCTCTGCAAAGCGTTTGGCAGGTGCGGTGTCAAAGTAAACCGTCTGCATTTCCTTGCCGCCACAGTAAATAACCGCCTTTAAGAGCACCTTTGAGGTGTTTGCGGCATTGATAGTGTATGTCAGTCCCGAAACGCCTGATTTGACCTCGATAGTGCCCGAGGCAGTATCGGGTAGGTCGGTGTCCTTTAGCTTGCCGTTGTTGCGGTAATAAACGTAGTCGTCGTGATAAACCTTGCGCTCTGCACCGAGGGTGGGGGCGTAGTAGTGAGAGTATGCAAACGAAATATATCCGTCAACGTAAGGCGCGAGCTCATTCAGCTGTCTTACGTATCTCGAGATAGGCGCGCTCGACCAATTCTCCTGGATAAAGGTCTCGGGGTTGCCCCAGAATGCGATGCCGGTGTCTTTGAGCGCCGCGTTTATTTCTCTAAAGAAATCGAGATAGCAGTCAAAATGTAAAAGTCCCGAGCCTATGCAGTCCTGAGGGCAAAATATATCGCCCTTGCCGAGGCCCGATTCGGTGAGTATGCGTTTCCAAGCCGCCGCGGTGTCCGAGGCGGTGCTGTAACCGCTCTTGCAGGTAAAGTAGGGCGAGAGCATCAGCGGCATATCTGCGTCTATCTCGGCGAGGCCTTTTTTGCAGCTGCCGATAACGGCTATGCAGTTGGTATAAACCGATTCACTCCACGAAACAAAGCCGTTGGGCACCTCCGGTGTAAAATACCAGCCGTAAAACGCGTTGGGGTACAGAGCGGCGTACTTGTCGTACAAGCCCTTTAAGATTTCGACCGATTTGGCGGCGTAGCCGATAGCTACGTTATAGTCGTACATCGCGTCGTACAATAGCGAGCCGCTGGTTTGGGGCGTGGAAATAAAGCACTTGACGCCTTTTGTCTCGGCTATTTTGAGTGCGCGGGCAAAAATATCCTCGTAGTCGTATATCATATTGCCGTTTTTGTCTATTTCGTTAAAGCATGAGAGCACGAGGTACTCGATGCCTGCTTCGACGAGATAGTCAAAGTGCTGTGAGAGCTGTGCGTCCGACAGGCTCCTGAATGTGCCGAGCTGTATAAAGTCGCCTGAAATAGTGGGCCACGTCCTTTCGATAGGCTCGGTTGATTCGTCGGAAGCCGTCTCCGAAACAGTCTCCGAAACAGTCTCCGAAACTTCGCTTGATTCGTCGCTTTCTACGGACGCGGTGTCCGAGGTATCGGACGGATTTGCGGCGCAGGATGCAAAACACAAAAGTAATGCAAAAACCAATGTCAAAGCCAATGCTTTTTTCATAACGTGTCTCCTTTATTTCTTTATTTATTACTTATATACTAACACTCTGCGGCAAAAAAGTCAACAAAAAAGGGGCTCTGTGACAGAGCCCGTGATTTAACGTTGGTTGACGGTAAGATGAAAGCGTGGTTTTAAAATGTGTTAGTCTTTAGTCCTCGATTATAAACTTACGGAAAACTTCGTAATAATCGTGGTCGCTGACGAGTGTGAGGGAATCCCAGTTTAGCTTTTTGGCTACGATGACACCGAGCAGGCTCTTTGCGTTGATGGCAAAATTGTCTCCGCTGGTGAGCAGAACCTGACCGCTGCAAGCAGTCGCGAGTTTGACAAACTCCTGAACGTCCGAAAGCGTGGTAAGCTCTACTTTGTTGCGGAAAGTCGTGTTGTTATTTAGATTAGTCATAGTATTACCTTCTTTCTTTCGATTTCATCTTACACCTATATTATATGCCGATTTTGGAGTTTGTCAAGGCATAATAAACAAAAACATATACAAACTTTTGTGCAAATAAACGGTTTGTGAATAAATAATGCACAAAAAACCCCGAGCTGCTTTGTGCAAACGGCTCGGGTGCGGTTTTTATAACGGGTAATTGATGTTATTCATATCGCGCTTAAACTTTGCTCTGCGCGCTTTGGTCTTAAAGTAATTGCGGATGCGGTTTATATAGTCACCGCCGAAAAACAAAACCAGTCCGACGAGCGAAAACAGCATATTGCTGATGGTCGTCCAGTCGCCTGCGAGGAGTGCGAAGGTCAGAGTCGTGCCGTATATGCCGAGGTCGATATAAGCCAATACCTTCATCTTGACGGGGATAAAGAAAAACAGCATAACCTTAAACTCGGGGTACAGCGCGGCAAACGCCAAAAACAGCGACAGGTTGAGGTAAATATTGGACGCATATCCCGTTATCATCGCCGAAATAATGCAGCCTATCACGCCGATAGCGTAATAGATGTTAAACTTCAGCGCGCCCCACTGCCTTTCGAGCGTGCTCGCGATAAAGATGTAAAAATACAGCGAGATGGCAAACAAAAGAGGCGAGAGCAGTCCGCTGCTCGTGGAGGTGGGTAAAAAGATAAACGATATTATCCTCCAGACCTGCCCCTGCAGCACGGCACTGCGATAAAGGTAAAAGTAATCGAGCACACCGTATAGCGGCGCCAACATTGAACAAAGATACAATATTGCCATGCCGCCCGAAATATAATACATCAGATTGTGGATGCCCCATTTCGGGTGACGGTAGCAAAAACGGTTTAGCCAGTTGTTTAGCATGAGTAATACCTGATAAGTTAAAACGGTTTTGAGTCCTTGAGCTCTACTATTCTGCCGAAGGTGCCGGGGTATTTGGTATCGGCTACAAAATAGCCCGTGCGGACGAACTGATATCTTTCACCGCCCTTGGCGTCTTTGAGCGAGGGCTCGAGCTTACAGCCGTGCTTGACTGTGACGGATTCGGGATTAACGTAGTCCATATAAGTCTTGCCTTCGGGGATGTCGGCGGTGTTTTCGATAGTAAAGAGGTTTTGATAGATGCGGACGTCGGTTTCATAGCAGTCCTTAGCCGACAGCCAGTGAATAGTGCCCTTGACCTTGCGTCCGTCGGTGGCAGGACCGTTGCCGCTCTCGAGGTCTGCGGTAACGACGATGTGGTCTATGCTACCGTCTGTATTATAGACGATATCCTTAAACTTAACTATATAAGCGCCCATCAGTCTGACCTCGCCGTCCGGCTTGAGGCGGAAGAACTTGGGAGGCGGCGTCATGCTGAAATCGTCTGCGTCGATATACAGCTCTTTGGTAAACGCAACCTCGCGCGTGCCTGCTTCGGGGTCGTTGGGGTTGTTGGAAACGGCAAAATACTCTTTTTTGTCCTCGGGGTAGTTATCGACTATGACCTTAATCGGGTCGAGGACTGCTATGCGGCGCTGTGCGGTGACGTTGAGCTCCTCTCTGATGCAGTGCTCGAGCAGAGCGATGTCAACGAGCGAGTTTGTCTTGGCGACGCCTGCGCGCTGAACAAAGTCGAATATGGCGCTCGGAGTATAGCCTCTGCGTCTGAGAGCGCAAAGGGTGGGGAGTCTCGGGTCGTCCCAGCCGTCAACGTGACCGTTTTCGACGAGGGCGCGGAGGTAACGCTTTGACATAATGGTATAAGTGACGTTGAGGCGTGCAAACTCTCTCTGCTTTGGCTTTGGGTCAAAGCCGATGTTATCGACTACCCACTCGTAGAGAGGTCTGTGGTCTTCAAATCCGATGTCGCACATCGAGTGCGTAATGCCCTCGAGCGCGTCCTGTATCGGGTGTGCAAAGTCGTACAGCGGATAAATGCACCACTTGTCACCCTGGCGGTGGTGCGAGGTATGCGAAATGCGGTAGATGGCAGGGTCTCTGAGGTTCATATTGGGCGAAGCCATATCAATCTTGGCTCTCAGGGTGCGGCTGCCGTTCTCAAATTCGCCGTTCTTCATACGCATAAAGAGGTCGAGGTTTTCCTCCACGCTCCTGTCGCGGTAGGGAGAGGGCTTGCCGGGCTCGGTTAGCGTGCCGCGGTATTCTCTCAGCTCGTCCTGAGTGAGGTCGCAGACGTAGGCTTTGCCCTCCTTGATGAGCTTGACGGCGTATTCAAAGCATTTTTCAAAATAGTCCGAGCCGTAAAAAATATGGTCGGGCTCTCTGCCCGTCAGCCAGACTATATCGCGGTGGATAGCCTGTACGAATTCGTCGTTTTCCTTGACGGGGTTCGTGTCGTCAAAGCGGAGGTTAAACTCGCCTCCGAATTGATTGGCGGCGGTGTAGTTGATGAATATAGCCTTGGCACTGCCTATGTGCAGATAGCCGTTGGGTTCGGGCGGAAAACGGGTGTGAATATGGTCACATCTGCCGTTGTCTAAGTCGTCTTGGATAATGTCAAACAAAAAGTTGCTTATTTTTTCCATTACAGTTGCTCCGTAAACTTATTGATGCGGCATAGCATTTCTGCCTTGCCTAAGATATTGATGACGCTGTATAGGTCGGGGCTGTTTTGTCTGCCCGTGACTGCCACGCGCACAAAGCTCGAGACGTCGGCAACGCTGCCCTTGTATGCGTCGGGGTTTGCTTTGTACTCTTTCATATCGGGGCAAAATCCGTTTTGCTCTGCGACTGCCTTTATCCTGTCAAACCACGCGTTTTGGTCGTCCGACGCGTCGTAAGTGTCACAGTAGCATTTGAGGCAGGTTATGACGTCCGACTTTGCAAAGTCGCCTACGCCGTCCTTGTACTCAAAGTATTCGTTATAAAAGAACCCGATAAAGTCCTTGACCTCGCTCCAGGTGGCAAAGTCCTTACGAGGCTTTTTGCCGCCTCTGCCGATGGCAAAGATGGCTTTTGCCTTTGCTTCGTCGGACGAGAGAACCGATGCAAACTCGGCGTCGTAGCTCTGCGCCCATTCGAGCGTGCGGGCGTAAACCTCGTCCGCCGTCATGAGACTGATTATGTTTTTGGATATATCGGTAAGCTTTGCCATATCAAACAGACAGCCCGAAACGCTCATCTTTTTGAGTGTGAACGGGAAGCTGAATGCGTCTGCGGTGGGGTTTGCCCTGCGCCAGTCCTCAAAGCTCGAATTCATCAGCGTCAGCAGATAGTCGATGAGTGCCTCCTTTGGGAAGCCCTGCTCTACAAAGTAGCTGACGGCGGCTTCGGGGTCCTTGCGCTTTGAGAGCTTGCGCTTGCTGCCGTCGTTTTCGTCTATCTTCATGATGACGGGTGTGTGGGCGTACTTGGGGAGCTTAAAGCCGCACGCCTTAAAGAGCGCGATATGCTTGTTTGCGGACGAAATCCACTCTTCGCCTCTGATAACGTGGGTAGTGTGCATAAAGTGGTCGTCGCACGCGTGTGCAAAGTGATACGTAGGCACGCCGTCCGACTTTAAGAGCACCTCGTCGATGATGTTTTCGGGCATCTCGATTTTGCCTCTTATCTGGTCGTCAAAGGCTACGCGCCTCTGGTCGTCGCCGTCCGAGCGCAGTCTCAGCACCCAAGGCTTGCCGTTTGCAATATTGTCTGCTATCTGCTCGTAGGTCAAATCTCTGCACTTGGCCCATTTGCCGAAATATCCCCAGATAGAGGTGCCTTCGGTCTCCTGCGCGGCACGCATGGACGACAGGTCGTCTTCACTGCAAAAGCAGGGGTAAGCAAGACCTTTTTGGACTAATTCTTTAGCGACTGCGTGATAGATAAATACGCGCCGGCTCTGCTTGTAAGGCCCGTAGTCGCCGGTTTCGCCGTCTAAAGTAACGCCTTCGTCAAACTTAACGCCAAAGGCATTCAGTCCTCCGAGTATGGCGGACACGCCGGCGTCGATTTCACGCTTTTTGTCGGTGTCCTCTATGCGCAGATACGCCACGCCTCCCGACAGCCTTGCGGTCATAACGTCGGTCAGCGCACCGAATAGTCCGCCTAAGTGCAGATAACCCGTAGGGCTGGGCGCAAATCTCGTGACACGCGCACCCTCGGGCAGGTTGCGGCTGGGATATTTGGCTTCGAGGTCGGCTACCGTCAGCGTAACGCTCGGGAACAGTAGCTCTGCAAGTTTATTGTAATCCATATTTTCCTCTTGTAATTGATATAATAAATAATAATATCATATAGAGCCGCCAAAGTCAACTGTTTTTGCTTGACATAAGCGTTAATATATGTTATAATTTCAAAACAATAGGGAGTAGCTATCAGACATTTGTCGTCAGCACGGCGCAACTCGCGTCCGGCATTTGTCGCTCAAAAAAGACTTTTTGAGTCCGGCAAGACTGTTGCGCTTTATTTAGGCGCGATGGTTCGTGCAGGATATTTTTTATAAAAGGGGTATGAAATGAAACACTACGCATTGTCAGAGCGCGAGCTCTTGCAAGAGCTTATGTCCTCGAGGGACGGGCTTGATTCGTCAAATGCGGAAGCACGGCTCGCCAAAAACGGCGGCAACAGGCTGACCGAGCCGCCCAAACGCAGCTTGTGGCAAAAACTGCTCGATTGCCTTAAAGCTCCCATGATTTTGGTACTGCTCGCTTCGGCGTTTATTTCGCTTATAGTCGGCTTGGCTTCGGGCGAAGGCTTTGACTACGACGTGCTCGTAATCCTCGCGGTCGTAATACTCAATTCGGTCATCGAGATAGTACAGCAAAATAAGGCTGACGCCGCGCTCGAGGCACTAAAGCAGATGACAAAGTCGAGATGCCGCGTCATGCGCGACGGCAGGCAGGTTTATCTCGACAACGAGCAGCTCGTAGTAGGCGATATCATCAATATCGAGGCAGGCGACGCCATACCTGCCGACGCTCGCATACTCGAGTGTGCGGCGTTTAAGACCGAGGAATCGGCGCTTACGGGCGAATCAATACCCGTAACAAAGACGTCAGAGGTCATAGACTGCGGTGACGCCGATATAGCACTCGGCGACCGAGTAAATATGGTATATATGGGCACGGTCTGCGTTTACGGCAGAGCCACGGCGATAGTCACCGCCACGGGTATGGATACCGAAATGGGCAAGATTGCCGACGCGCTCAATAACGCCAAAAACGAGGACACTCCTTTGCAAATCAAGCTGTCTCAGCTCTCAAAGGTGCTGACCGTAGCGGTTTTGATTATCTGCGTATTTATATTCGGCTTTAATATCGTAGTAGGCGTAAGCGGAGGCGGCAGCTTTTGGTCAACGGCGGCAAGCTCGCTGATGATAGCCGTTTCGCTCGCCGTAGCCGCCATCCCCGAGGGGCTTTCTGCGGTAGTCACTATACTGCTCTCGATGGGCGTGTCAAAGATGGCAAAGCAAAACGCCATAGTCAGAGAGCTTTCGGCAGTCGAAACGCTCGGCTGCACTCAGATTATCTGCTCCGACAAGACGGGCACTCTCACGCAAAACCGTATGACCGTAGTCGATTTCGTCGCGGCTTCGCAAACACTGCTCGCAACGGCTATGACGCTCTGCAACGACGCTACAATCGACGGCGACGGCAATATCACGGGCGAGCCTACCGAGGCGGCACTGCTCAGATTTGCCTGCGACTGCGACTGCAAAAAAAGTGACCTTTTGACGGATATGCCGCGCGTTGGCGAGGCTCCGTTTGATTCGGAACGCAAGATGATGTCCACGATACACCGTTTCGGCAACAAGTTCGTGCAGTACACAAAGGGTGCGCCCGACGAACTGCTGCTCAGATGCGACTATATACAGACCGCAAAGGGCGCTATCAGACTGAACGACGACATCAGACGTCAGATACTCGAGGCAAACGGCGATATGGCGGATAAGGCACTCAGAGTGCTCGGCGCCGCTTTAAAGTTTTACCCAACCTTGCCCGAGTTTGATACGCCTTGCCAAATCGAAAACGCTATGACCTTTATCGGACTTTGCGGCATGATTGACCCCGTAAGACCCGAGGTCACAACTGCGGTAGCCAAGTGCCGCGAGGCAGGCATCAGACCTATAATGATAACCGGCGACCACGTCGCAACCGCCGCTGCCATCGGTATGCAGCTCGGCATCATAGACGACAAGTCGCAGGCGGTCACGGGAGCTATGCTCGACGGGATGTCGGACGAATATCTGGCGCAACACGTCGGTGACTACGGTGTATATGCAAGGGTACAGCCCGAGCACAAGGTACGCATAGTGACTGCATGGAAAAACGCAGGTATGATAGTCGCCATGACTGGCGACGGCGTAAACGACGCTCCGTCCATCAAGACCGCAGACATCGGCATAGGCATGGGCATTACCGGCACCGACGTCACAAAGAGCGCCGCCGATATGATACTCGCCGACGACAACTTTGCCACGATAGTCGAAGCAGTCCAGGAGGGCAGGCGCATATACGACAATATACGCAAATCAATACAGTTTTTGCTCTCGTCCAACCTCGCCGAGGTTGTCGCGATATTCTTTACCACCTTGCTCGGCTTTACTATCTTTAAGCCTCTGCACATACTCTGGATAAACCTCATCACCGACAGCCTGCCTGCGCTCGCGCTCGGTATGGAAAAGGCTGAAACCGACGTTATGAAGCGCAAGCCGCGCGGCAAGTCGGAGGGTATCTTTGCAGGCGGCCTCGGATTTGCCACGGTTTACCAAGGCGCACTGATAGCTATATTGACCTTGGCATCATACTTTATCGGCAGGGCGTACGACAACGCGAGCGGCAACCTTACCTGCATTATTGGCACTACGATGGCGTTTATCACCATGTCGATGTGCGAGTGCGTGCACGCCTTTAATCTAAGGTCGATAAATAAGTCGCTCTTCACCTTCAACAAGCAAAACAAGTGGCTTTTGCTCTCTACCGTCGCGTCGGTGGTTCTCACGTTTGCGGTTATATTCATACCGCCGCTTAGAGACGTATTCGGCTTTGCGCAGGTGGGCGCATTGCAGGTGCTGATATCGGTCATACTGGCACTGCTCATCATACCTCTCGTAGAGATTGTCAAGATGATACAAAACAGATAACAAAAACAGGCATTGCCCCACAAAAGGTAATGCCTGTTTTATTAGGTTTAATCGGTGGTGTATTGCGCTACGCGCATGAATTGTTGCTGACGCAACATTAAAATGGAATGAAATTGAGGCTTTGCGTAAGCAAAGCTTCTTTTTTTGTTGAAACAAGTGCGTATGCGCTTTTGGGGCTGACAAACAGACATTTCTGTATGTTAGTCTGTATAACTCTAAGTTTTTATATTTGTATTATCTGTATATTTAGGTTCCCGAAAAAGGAAGACGGTATAGCACGGAAAAGGGAAAACAGTACCACCCTATAAGCGGAATATCGCAGTCTGCTTTTGGGAATGCCTTATTCCCTTTTTGCAAAGGATATCCACATTACTTGTCGCTGTCGTCGTGCTTATTCTTTTTGTGCTTTTTGATGTCGAGCACGATGTAGATAGGAGCGCAGACAGCGGCGAATATTACCACGCCGAATAGGATGTACTGAAATACCTTTTCCGTCGGCGTAGAGCCTTCAAACGGGCTCTTGGGAGTGCTCGTCTCATCGCTGGCGTCACTTGTAGCCTCGCTTGTCACGCTTTGCGATTCGCTATCCCGTATTTCATCCGATACGTCCGACGATTTTGGCTCGGCGTCACCGTCTGATTCGTCGGCGCTCGTCTCTTTTTGGCTTGCTCCATGGCTGTATTCGGTTTTTGCTTCGTCACGGTTTATAAGCAATATGCGCAGGAGCTTGCTTGCGTCTTTTTCCGCTGCGGCGTAATAATCGCTGCCCTGCATTGCCTGCAGATACTCGTCTGATGCCTGCTTGATTTCGCCTGATTTTTGCTTTAAGGTGCCGCCGCCGTCAAGCGCACGCTTGATGCTTAAAAGTGACTGAACCGCTTGGTTTGCAAGGTCACAATTCATGACGGTATCGTATCTTTTTATCAGCTCTTCTATCTGAGCTATCACCGCCGCTCTGCCGTCGTAGGTAGGCGAAACGGCTTTTGTGCAGTAAACGGTGCTTGACAGCGCAGTATAGTCACCTGCGATGAGCTGTGCGTAAGCAAACATCGCACTGCCGTCTGCGCCGTACTGACGCGAAGCGATTATCTGCTCTTTTACCTGCTCGTAGCCGCCGTCGCGCATACCCATATACGAAACGCAGTCTCTCGCAAGGTCAACCGTGATGCCCGTCCACTTGATAAACGCGTCGGTAGTGCCGTACGACATCGGATATATCGCGTCGAGCAGACCCGTTGCGAGCCAAGCGTAAACGTCCTGATGCTTTTTTGTGACGCCCTCCTCATACTGCGGAGCTACCGCCGCCGAAACGTACATATCGGGGCGCTCTGCGTGTATCATATCGGTGACCTGCTTTGCAAATGCTGTAACGAGGTCGGCCTTGAACTGTGCAAACTTATTAAAGATATCACTGCCCTTGGCGGCGGTGGAGGCGTCGAGACCGGTTTGCTCCTTAAAGAGCTTTAGCGTCGTTTCGTCGTAGCCGTAGTATATGCCGTCCGCATATCCGTCGGGATAGCGGATGTAATCGAGCTGGAAGCCGTCGAGAGCGTAGTTTTTGACGATGTATCTGTACGTTTCGGTCAAAAAGTCACACGCCTCGGGGATGGCAGGGTTGAGATAATAGTGCTTGATACCCGACTGCAACAGATAATCGGTGCCGTTGTTGGCTTTGATACGCCATTCGGGCTTTTTGTTAGCTACCGCCTGTGATTGATAGCTCGACGACGAGTGCGAAACTCTAAGGGAAGACATCCAGCCGATAACCTCGATGTCATAAGCGTGGAATGCGTCTATCCACATCTGCAGTATATCTTTTTTGCCGCATTTGGGGTTGGTCTCAAATAGGCTGTCCTCCGGCATCGGGCAAATCATCGTATTGTCGTACATCAGCTCGATGCATACGCTGTTAAAGCCGCGAGCGTATATGTCGGCGGCTATTTTTTTGATTTCGTTTTCGCTCCAAACGGCAGGCCTCAGCCATATACATCTGCCCTCGACCGCAGGGTTCTCTATGAGCAGATTGTCAAATGCGGTTATTGCATCGTCAAAGCTGTCGGACGCCTTTTTGTAGCCGCTTATATCGTCCTTTGAAATGCAGCTTGCAATCTCATCTTTGAGCTTAATAATGCTATCAATAGCGGCGTCAGCGACGTCGTAGTCTATGAGCAGATAATCGGACTTTGCTTTATCGTAGCTTGATATGCAGTTTTGCAGGAGAATGGCGGCTTTTTTGACCGCACCCTCCTTGGTAAGCCCGATGGTTACGGTTTTTGCCGTCTCGTCAAGCGCCGCGGTCATACCGACTGCTGCGGCGTCTATGAGCGGCTGCTTGTACTTGCCGATAGCCGAAATGACGTAGCCGCCCTCGGGTATGGCGTTGTTGTTGCCGCCAACCGAGGTGACAAATCCGTCCTTGTCAACCACTACCTCATAGCCCCAGGTGTTTGTGCCGGACGTGGCTTTGTCGCGATAAATAATGCAGGTGTTGTCCGCTCTCGTGGCGTTGACACCCGTGTATGACAGTGTGACGGTCTTAAATACGTCGTCCTCTGCGACCGCAGTAAACGTTAAAACAGACATGAGCATCACCGTTGCCGTGATTAAAGCCAAAACTTGTTTCATAGCAAACCTCTTTCGCTTTTTAATAAACGTATTATATAATCAGCCTCTTGTTTTGTCAATATGAGCCTTGACCTTACGGGGGATAGATGTTATAATAAAACGACCAAACGATGATAAGAGGTTAATATGAATATAACTACCGCTGTTTTTGCCCTCACGGATTACGCACTCAAAAAAGGTCTGATACAGTCCTGCGACGAGACTTATATACTCAACAGCCTCGCTTATGCGGCAGGGCTTGACTCTTTGCCGCCGAGAGAGCATTTTGACTATCCGCTGCAGGAGATACTGCAGTCGTTTGACGACCACGCCGCCGAGGCAGGTCTTATCGAGCAAAATACTGTTTCGCGCAGGGAGCTGTACGACACGATGATAATGGGTATCGTCACGCCTATGCCTCACGAGGTCGTAGCAAAGTTTCAGTCACTGCCGTCCGAGCAGGCGACAGACTACTTTTATAACCTCGCGATAGATACCAACTATATCCGTATGGACGCGGTAAAGCGCAACGTCTATTGGACTACGCCCACCGAATACGGTGACATCGAGATAACCGTAAACCTCTCAAAGCCCGAAAAAGACCCGCGCGACATCGCCGCCGCAGGCAAGGCAAAGGCGTCGGGCTATCCAAAGTGCCTGCTCTGCCGCGAAAACGAAGGCTTTGCCGGCACTATAAGCCATCCTGCAAGGCAAAATATCAGACTGATACCGCTAAAGCTCTCGGGCGAGGATTGGTTTTTGCAGTATTCTCCATACGTTTATTACAACGAGCATTGCATAGTCCTCAACAGTCAGCACGTCCCTATGCAGGTCAGCCGCCGCTCGTTTGAGCGACTTGCGGACTTTGTCACTCGGTTCCCACACTATTTTATCGGTTCCAACGCCGACCTGCCGATTGTAGGCGGTTCTATACTTTCGCACGACCATTTCCAGGGCGGCAGACACACCTTTGCCATGGCAAACGCGAGCCCTGCAGTCGCTCTTTCGCTCGACCCAAAGGGCATAGTCAGCTCTTGCATAGTCAAGTGGCCTATGTCTGTCATCAGACTGCGCTCTGCCGATAAGGACAGACTGATAGACCTCGCCACCGCCGTCCTCGACGCTTGGCGTAGCTACACCGACACAGAGGCAAACGTTATTGCACAGGACGAGCAAGGTTTACATAATACTATTACTCCGATATTCCGCCGCAGGGGCGACGATTACGAGTGCGACCTCGTGCTCCGCAACAACCGCACGAGCGACGAATATCCCATGGGCATATACCATCCTCACGCCGCAAAGCATCATATAAAGAAAGAAAACATCGGGCTTATCGAGGTTATGGGACTTGCGATACTGCCTGCAAGGCTCAAGACCGAGCTTGCCGCAGTAAGAGACGGTCTGCTCTCGGGCAGAGATTTGTACGCCGACGAAGCGACTAAATCTCACGCCGATTGGGCTTATGAGTGCGTGGCAAAACGCGCCGATTTTAATAGCGAAACCGCAGACGAAATCATAAGGCAGGAGGTCGGCAGGGTGTTTGCCGAGGTGCTTGCCGACGCAGGCGTTTATAAGCAGGACAAGGCAGGCATAGAGGCGTTTGTCAGGTTTACCGATTCGGTAAGGTTTGAATGAAGCAAAGACTAAAGGACATAATCTATATCGCCCTCTTTGCGGTTATCATAGCTCTGTGCTCGTGGATTTCGGTGCCTTTCGTACTGCCGTTTACGATGCAGACCTTCGCGGTCGGACTTGCGCTCTTTTTGCTCGGAGGCAAGAGGGGAACGGTGACAATATTGGTTTACATAACTCTCGGTATCATCGGATTGCCAGTCTTTGCCGCCTTTGGCTCGGGTATAGGCACTCTGATGGGCGCTACGGGAGGATATATAGTCGGCTTTGTGGCTATGGCACTCGTGTATTGGCTCGTCACCGTGCCGTTTAAGGATAAACAAATAATCGCCGCCGCGGCAGGATTGGCAGTCTGCTACGCCTTTGGCAGTCTGTGGTACTGTCTCGTTTACGCTCAGTCGAGCGCGCAGGGCTTTTGGTCTGCCTTTGCTCTCTGCGTATTGCCCTACGTCCTGCCCGATATTGCCAAGCTCGCACTCGCATATCTGCTGTCAAAAAGACTGTCAAAGATAATATAACAAAAAGTCCGAGGGTTTGTGTCCCTCGGATTTTTGTTTATCGTTATTGTATAATCTTATCTATCAGTCCGTACTCTACGGCTTCGTCGGCAAACATCCAGTTGTCGCGCTCGGTGTCGAGTGTAACCTGTTCGAGCGGCTTGCCGGTATTGGCGGCGAGAATCTTATTAAGACGCTCTTTGAGGCGGAGGGTGTGTTCAACCGCTATCTTCATATCGGTTGCCTGTCCCTGTGCGCCCGAGGAAACCTGATGAATCATGATTTCGCTGTTGGGGAGCGCAAATCTCTTGCCCTTTGCGCCTGCGGAGAGCAGGAATGCGCCCATGCTGGCAGCCATGCCGACGCAGATGGTGCTGACGTCACACTTGAGGTGCTGCATGGTGTCATAGATGCCGAGACCTGCGGGCACCGAGCCGCCGGGGGAGTTGATATAAAGGTAAATATCCTTTTCGGGGTCAACGGATTCGAGGTAGAGTAGCTGACCTATGATAGAGCAAGCGAGGTTGTCGTCAACTTCGTTAAAGAGCAAAACCACGCGGTCTTTGAGCAAGCGCGAATATACGTCGTAGCCTCTTTCGACGCCGCCGTCTTTTTCATAAAATTGCGGATTGATAATCATAATGTTGGACCTTTCATATATTACTTATTTTAATTGCGTGATTGATAAGCTGCGACTTTTGGTTAGGCAGCTTTTTTGTCGTGACGAGGGTAAGCAGCTCGTCGAGTATCTCTCCCATGCCGCCGCCTGCCGGTATGCCTGCGTCCATGAGGTCTCTGCCCGTAACCGCGAGCATTTTGAGACAATAGCATTCGCCGCTGTCGATGATAGCCTGCGCCTGTTGTCTCAAAGCCGAGGTCGCAGGAGCATCCTGCGGCATTATGGCGTCTCTCAGCGACAGCAGTGCAAAAGCGTCGTCTGCAGCGAGCCTGCGCAGCAGGGACATGGCGTCAAAGTCGGTATGCAGACATTCGAGCATGGTTTTGACACCTATTTTGAGCTTGGTGTCGCATTTGAGTGACAAGAGTATTTCGGCAGCTTTGTCGGCGTTATATAAAGGAGCAAAAAACGTCGCGAATCTCAGCACTCTGTGGCTCGGGCATAAGCAGAGCGCCGACTGGTCAATCTGTGTATAGCCGTCTATAAATATCGAAATAACGTCGTAAAAGTCGTGCAGTATGCGGCTCGCACCGACACCGCAGAGCAGCTTTGTAAACTCAGACAAAATGCGCTCGCGCGAAATGCCTCTTTGCAATTCACGTTTTGCCCTTATAGCCTTTGCGGTGTTTGCTTCGATGTCAAAATCGAGCACCGACGCGAACCTTAAAGCTCTCAGTATGCGCAGTCCGTCCTCGTCAAATCTCGCGCCCGGGTCTCCGACACAGCATATCAGCCTGTCTTTGATGTGCTGTCTGCCGCCGAATACGTCTATAACCTCGCCGTCCTTGCCGCACGCCATGGCGTTGATGGTAAAATCACGCCTCGAAAGGTCGAGCGTAAGGTCAGAGGTAAACGTCACCTGCCTCGGGTGACGGTTGTCGTCGTAAGCGCCGTCTATGCGGTATGTGGTGACTTCTATCGGTTCGCCGTCCTTGAGTACCGTGACGGTGCCGTGCTTGAGTCCGGTCTCTATTATCCTGTCGGAGCCAAAGACCTTGAGCACCTGCTCGGGCTTTGCGCTCGTGGTAACGTCGGTATCATGCGGAGTGATGCCCATGCAAAGGTCTCTCACACATCCGCCGACGGCGTAAGCCTGATAGCCTGCCTCGGTCAGCTTGGTCAGCACGTATTGTGCCGCAGGGGAAAACAGCATTATTTGTTACCTCCTGCAGTCAGTCCGAGCTTGCGTTGCAGAGATTTGCCCTGGATGTAGGTCCACTTTGACAGCGCGGTAACACCGTCGGCCTTGCCAAAGTAGTCCGAAAGTCTGCATTCGCCGAGGCGCACGCCTCCGTCCTGCAGTGTATCGAGCTTTTCCCTTATCAGCTCCTCAGCGTCGGATATGCCGTCGAGCCATGTAAAAGCACGCAAAAAGTTAAAATCGTAGTCTGCCAGCTCGTCGAGCGTGTAGTCGTTCTCTACTATCGCGTTTTCGGCGTCCTTTTTGGTGCGGCACTCGGGGTGAGTGGCAAAATAAAGGTCAACCGCGAGACACGAAAGAATGATGTAAGGCTCGGAAGGCGACGTCAGCATGGTCATTATCAGCTTGCGGACCTGCTCGCGTGTGCGTTCCGTGCGGTCGAGCTCCTCCTGCTTTGCAACGAGCGCGTCCTCGGGTGAGCCCGACGTAAGCTCGAGCGGAGTGAGCCTCGGCAGCTCGTCGTCCTCGGGCGTCTCGTCTATCGTAAACGAGAGATTATCGTATTCTTTTTTCTTTTTTTGGTATATCGAAGAGAAAGCCCATGAAGCGCGTCTGACGAGCCATTTTTCGAGCTCGTCGGGGCGTTTGTCGGCGGCGTTGCCGTCAGAGTAAAAGGAATGGTATATCTCTCTGTAAACCCTTATCAAAAAGGCGCTTTTTGCCTCTTGCAGGTCGTCGTAATTGCTGCCGTTATCGTATGACTTAAAGTAAGTGTCGGCAAAAGCGTCGGCTACCCCGAGCAACGTGTCGTAAACGTGAGGCACGCCGCAGACTTCGTCGGTGATAATATCAAATACCGACTTATCTATCGTAAAATATCCTGCCATCATTTACCTCCAAGTGTAATAACACTCGTGCCTTAAATAATTCGTATCAAAAGAGTGCTTTGTCTATAATTTGTAAAATGCCCGTCACGGTGCCGACCTCAAAAGGTGAGGCAAGACCGCAGACGCCGAGCAATTCGTCGAGTGACATCCTGCCGTCGTAATGCAGTATTTCGGAATATATCTGCAGTGCCGCATCCTTGTCCGCCGTCGAAATATCGTATATCTCGAGTGCCGGAATCAGCGAAACCGCGTAGCTGATATAATAGAGCGGACTGTAGCAGATGTGCAATACGTCGCGCCAGTCGTAGCCGTAGCCCGAGACGCCGTATTTGCTTGACAGTTCCTGCCACTTTGAGTCGAGCTTTGCGCCGTCAACGTCCTTTGCGGTAAAGGCGTAAATCTCAAATTCGCTTATGGCACCTGACACTTGCAGACTTGACAACGATCTCAGCATCACATATTTTGTGAGTGCTGATTTTGCGTTGACGCCGCATCCTCCGGTGTAGCCGACTATGAGATATTCGCCTGTCTGAGACTGTATTTCGGCTATTTCGAGAGGGGTATCACTGCCCGAAAACTGCCTTGAAGCGTAGTAGTGACCGAATTCGTGTGCGACCGAAAACAGGTCGGCAATGCTGCTTTTTTTGTTGATAAACATAAAGCTTTCGCCATAGTAATCGAGGAAAGCGGTGAATGAGCTCGACATTTGGTTGTCCTTGCTCTCTATCAAACAAAAGCCGCGCCTTGTCATATCCTCCCAGACCGCCGTCATATCGTCGATGTCAGAGAGATACTCGGTCAGTACCGAGCCGTATTGTTTTAAGACGTCTGAGCCTGCCAGCTTGCTGTAAGCCCTGTATTCGTCCGTCGAAAGGACGCCGCCTGCCGCCTTTGAGGCAATCGCCGAGGCGGACGAAGCAATGCCGTCACATAACTGCAGTGCTTGCTCTGCGGTATAATCTCTGCCGTAAACCTTGCTGTAGGCGTAGTCTGCGTAATCGTCATAGCCTGCGAGCTTTGCCATAGAGTTGCCGAGCGTAATAATATCGAGATAAAGCTGAGTAATCTTGTCTGCGTATTCCGCCTCCGCCGCGTCAAGCTCGGCGTTTGTAACTCCCGAAATGCCGTAAATCTCGGCGAGCGTGGCTTTGCCGCCTCTGAAATCAAGCTCCAACGTGTATTCGAGCGAAGCGGCGCTCTGAGTGAGCGAGTCAAATTCGGCCTGCATAGCGGCAAATTCGCCGTCGTAATAGGACGCGCGAGTTAGCACGTCGGCTATTTCGTCCTCGCTCCAGTCCGACAAAACCGCGTCCTTGTAGTCGGAATCTGCTATGCGGGCAATCGCGCTTATATACTGCTGCAGCTTTGCGTTATACAGCTCGGCTATCACGCCGTATTCTTCATTCAGCTCTGCGTCGGAGGTGTCGAGCGCATTGTATAACGAAACGAGCGAAAGCATGGTATATGCGTATAGCATGGCGTCTTCGTAGCCGTCTAATTTTGCCTTAACCTCGTCTGATGAGGCACCTGCGTCTATCAGCGCGATTATTTCGTTATAATAAGTGCCGAGCGCCTCAAAATCGGGCCTTGCGTACTTTATATCGTCAAACAATAATTCATGGGGTTCGTCGTCCTCAGACGTTTCGGAGCTTTCGGAGCTTTCGGCTGTTTCGCTTACCGTGTCAAACGACCTGTCGAGTATGTCGTCGCCGATCATACGGCACGAGCTCAAAACAAGCGCCAAAATCAAAAGCAGTGCTGCTATGCGTCTTTTCACTCTTGCGCTCCTTCTTTAGGAGTGTCGCCTTTAGCCTCTGCGGCGTCAAGGTACGACGTGTAAAAGGTCAGATTGTTTGTGCCGCAGTATAGCGCGACGGGGGAGGATGCCGAGGCGATTATCAGGCACTCGGGCGAGCCGTCCAGGATGCTTTCGCCTATTTCGGTGACGCTGTCGGGTACAAAAAGATAGTCGAGCTTGTCACAGTCGGCAAAGGCTCTGTCACCCAGCGTAACTACGGTATCCGTTATGGTAAACTCTGTGAGTGAATTGCAGTAAGAGAATGCACGCTTGCCGATGACTGAGCAATAATCGGGTACGTTGACGTCGGTCAGAGCGGTGCAGTAATTAAAGCAGTAATCGGGTATCTCGGTTATGCCTCTCGGCAACGTGACGCTTGTAAGCTTAGTGCACCAGCCAAAGCATCTTTCACCTATTTTAGTGACCGTTTCGGGTACGGTGACGGACGTTATTTCGGTGCAGAGATAAAACGCGCTGTCCGACAGCTTTTTGACCGACGCGGGGATGACTACGCTCGTTATCTCGGTGTCACCGCTGTAAAAGCAGAGCGAACCGACAGTTGTAACCGGCAGTCCGTCGATAGCCTCGGGTATCTCGACGTCGGTTGCGGTGCCGAGATAAACGGTTAACATAATGTGGTCTTGGTATATTTCGTACTCCCAATCGTCGTTTTGCTTTGTCTCGATATAGCCCTCTTCGCGCGAAACGTTGCCGTCCTCGGTCATATACTTTTTGATAAACGCTTTGAGGTCAAAGTTGCCGTCGCACGCGGTCAGTGATAATACGAGCATCGCGCACGTCAGCAAAAGCAATATCTTTTTTAGGGATTTCATAATAATCCTTTCAAACTTTGTTTATGTAGCCGCAGTCCTCGCCGCCGCGTATCTCGCGGATGTAGCAATTCTTTGGGTTGCGCTCCGCCTGATACCATTCGGGCGAATAGTGGAACCACCTCAGCAAAAACGCTCTGATGGCAGTGCCGTGGGTAAATACAAACAGCGTGTCCGTGCCGTCCTTTTGCAGGTCGCGGTATATGGTGCCCATAAACTGATGTATGCGGATAGCTACGTCGTAGGGGCTTTCGCCGAGCGGCATCTTGGCGTAAAACTTGCCCGAATGCTGTATCTGTCTGAGATATTCGTCATATTCTACGGGGTATTTTTCGCTCCACTCTGTTTCGGGCAGTGCGTCAAAAAGGCCGAACCTCTGCTCTATGAGCGTGATGTCCTCGCGGATGTCTTTGATGCCGAGCGACTTGTTAAACTCCTCGGACGTCTGTCTCGTGCGGAGGTATGGGCTGCGCCAGATGCGCGCCTTTGACAGGTCAACGCCCGTCTTGTCGCAATAGTCCTTTAGCCATACGCCGGTGTCGTAAGCCTGCTGCTTACCTTTTTCGGTAAGGCTGACTATGTGGTCGGGTATCCTGTCTATATAGTTGTCGCCTGTATTTGTCATTGATTCGCCGTGCCTTATCAAAAAGATGTGCATAAGAAATACTCCTACATATTATTTCACAATGATAATAGCACATAATCTCGGTTTTGTCAATTTTGATTATTGACATTTTACGATAAAAATACTATTATATACTCAGCAAACAAAAAATCTATCAAAGGAAGTATCAGCTATGAACAAAGAGACTTTTGCATCTTACCGCCAGTTCTTTAAAAATCAACTCATGGACGACTGCATCCCTTTTTGGATGAACAGCGACCTCGTCGATAAAAAGTACGGCGGTTTTATCACCAGCGTTGACCGCTACGGCAAGAGCTACAATAACGACAAATCCGTATGGTTCCAGGGCAGATGTGTCTGGACTTTTTCACACTTGATGAACCGCTACGGCAAACGTGACGACCTCATGGAGGCAGTAGAATCCGGCGTTAAGTTTATGAATGAAAAGTGCATCGACACCGACGGCCGTATGTTCTTTACCGTCACTCAGGACGGTCAGCCACTCCGCAAGCGCAGATATATGTACAGCGAGAGCTTTTACGTTATTTCAATGGCAGAGTACGCACTGCTCACGGGCAACAAAGAGGCACTCAAAAAGGCAGAGGACGACTTTGAGCTGATGCTCAGTCTCTTCCGCGACCCTGCGTCCGACCCCTACAAGTGCACGCCCAAGTCCTACGCCGCTACGCGTCAGGACAGAGCAAGCGCAGTGCCTATGGTACTCGTTTCGAGCGCACAGCTCCTCCGCCGCTGCGACCCTGCAAAGGCAGATTATTATACAAAGGTCACCGAGGAGATGGTTCACGCCATACTCGATTATCACTACAAGCCCGAGTTTAAGTGCGTCCTTGAGTGCGTAGGACCTAACGGCGAGTTTATCGACAACCCCGCAGGCCGCACCATCAACCCCGGCCACTCTATCGAAAACAGCTGGTTCCTCATGAATGAGGCCGTCTATACCGGCGACAAGGACTTATTGCAAAAGGCTCTCAACATCCTCGAGTGGTCTCTCGACTGGGGCTGGGACAAAGAGTACGGCGGCGTTGTTTACTTTACCGACGTTTACCACCGTCCTCCCGAACAGCTCGAGCACGATATGAAGCTCTGGTGGGTTCACAACGAGGTTCTTATCGCAACCCTGCAGGCATACAACATCACCGGCGAAAAGAAATATTGGGATTGGTTTGAAAAAGCCTTCACCTATTCCTTCGGTCACTTTGCAGACAAGGAATGCGGCGAATGGTACGGCTACCTCCACAAGGACGGCACCGTCAGCCATACTCAAAAAGGCTCTATGTGGAAAGGTCCTTTCCACCTGCCTCGCTGCCTCATGCACTGCGAAAAAATCCTCGGCAGACTCGAAAACGGCGAAAAAGCCGGCGGCATAATGTAACAATAATACGGCGGAGGAGCAAAATCCTCCGCTTTTTTGCGTATTTGGGGTCAAAAGCGTAAAAAATCTTGCAAAAACCTATTGCATTTGGGCAAAATCTGTGTTACAATCAATCGGTTTTGCGAGAAAGGCAAAACATTACACACATCGCATCTGCGCCCTACGGGTGTACCAAAGGTACTTTTAAGGACGTAAATCAAAAAATGCGATGGCGGGGCAACCCGAAAGGAGCAATATGTCTGTTATTTCCATGAAGCAACTGCTCGAAGCAGGCGTCCACTTCGGTCACCAGACCAGGAGATGGAACCCTAAGATGTCCGAGTACATCTTTACCGAACGCAACGGTATCTACATCATCGACCTCCAAAAGACCGTCAAAAAGGTTGAGGAAGCTTACATGTTCGTACGCCAGATCGCTATCGACGGCGGCAACATTCTCTTTGTAGGCACCAAAAAGCAGGCTCAGGAGGCTATTAAAGAAGAAGCTCTCCGCTGCGGCATGTACTACGTCAACGTTCGTTGGCTCGGCGGTATGATGACCAACTTTAAGACCATCAAAAAGTCTATCCAAAAGCTCAACAACCTCACCAAGATGTCCGAGGACGGCACCTTTGACCTCCTTCCCAAAAAGGAAGTCGCTGCTCTCCAGAAGGAAATGGAAGACCTCGAGAAGAACCTCGGCGGTATCAAGGATATGAAGACCCTTCCCGCAGCCATCTTTGTCGTTGACCCCAAGAAGGAATGCAACGCCGTAGGCGAAGCTCGCAAGCTCGGCATTCCCGTAGTTGCTATCGTTGATACCAACTGCGACCCTGACGAAGTTGACTACGTTATCCCCGGCAACGACGACGCTATCCGCGCTATCAAGCTTATCTCTTCCGTAATGGCTGACGCCGTTATCGAAGGCAAGCAGGGCGAACAGTTTACAGACTCCAGCGAAACCGCTGAAACCGAGGAGGTTCAAAATGGCTGAAATCAGTGCAAAGGTTGTTAACGAGCTCCGTAAAAAGACCGGCGTAGGTCTGATGGAGTGCAAAAAGGCTCTCGTCGCTGCCAACGGCAACGAGGAGGAGGCTATCAAGATTCTCCGCGAAAAAGGCATGGCTGTTGCAGGCAAAAAGGCCGACAGAGTTGCAGCCGAGGGCGTTATTGATATAGCAAAGTGCGACAAGTGCGGCTACACCGCCATCGTCGAGGTTAACGCCGAGACCGACTTCGTTGCAAAGAACGCTACCTTTAAGGAATTTGTCAAGGGCATCCTTGCTACCATCCTTGCAAACAAGCCCGCTTCTATCGAGGCTCTTAACGAGTGCAAGTTTGAAGGCAAAGACAGCACCGTAGAGGAAGAGCGCAAGAACATGGTATTCACCATCGGCGAGAATATGTCCATCCGCCGCTTTGAGCTCATCGACGGCATTACCGGCACCTATATCCACGGCGGCGGCACTGCAGGCGTCGTAGTTAAGTTTGAGACCACCAACGGTATCGAAAAGACCGAAGGCTTTGCAGAATACGCAAAGAACGTTTGCATGCAGATAGCAGCTATGGCTCCTACCTACGTTTGCAGACACTGTGTTCCCGAATCCGTTATCAATAACGAAAAAGAAATCCTCCTTGCTCAGATCGCCAACGACCCCACCAAAGCAGGCAAGCCCGAGGCTGTCAAGCTCAAGATGGTAGAGGGACGTATCAATAAGTTCTACGAGACCAACTGCCTCGTTGACCAGGCTTACGTCAAGGACGAGGACCTCACCGTTGCCAAGTACACCGAGCAGGTTGCTAAAGAACTCGGCGGCGAAATCAAGCCCGTTTACTTTGTAAAGTACGAGCGCGGCGAAGGCATCGAAAAGAGAGAAGACGACTTTGCAGGCGAAATCGACAGACTCGTAAAGGGCGGCAACTAATATTTCATCAGCACATAAAGCAGGCTTCACGGCCTGCTTTTTTGTCATTTTGCGACTAAAATAATATCAAACTGCGTATATTTTTGCTATTATACTATTGTATATACACGATAATCGTGATATAATAATCAAGTTTGATAATATGACAAAAAGTGTTTTTTGGAGGAAATATGAAAAGAGAAAACCTGCGTAACATAGCCATCATAGCGCACGTTGACCACGGCAAGACGACGCTCGTTGACGAAATGCTCAAGTTCGGCGGTCTTTTCCGTGAGAACCAAGAGCTGCAAGAGCGTATGATGGACAGCAACGACCTCGAACGCGAAAGAGGCATTACCATTCTCGCTAAAAATACGTCCACGTTTTACAAGGATTGCAAAATCAATATAGTCGATACCCCGGGCCACGCCGATTTTTCGGGCGAGGTAGAGCGTATCCTAAAGATGGTTGACGGCGTACTGCTGCTCGTCGATGCTGCCGAAGGACCTATGCCTCAGACGCGCTTTGTGCTCCAAAAGGCTATAGAAATGAACCTCCGCATCGTCGTCGTCATCAACAAGATTGACAAGCCCGACGCGCGCGTTTACGAGGTGCCCGACGAGGTTCTCGAGCTGCTGCTCGACCTCAACGCCACCACCGAACAGCTTGATTCTCCCGTTATATACTGCTCGGGCCGTAACGGCACCGCCAGCATCACTCCCGACCAGCAGGGCACCAACCTTGCACCTCTGTTTGACGCCATACTCGAGACCATACCCGCACCGGAGGGCGACGCCGAAGGTCCTGCCCAGATGCTCGTAAGCTCGGTTGACTACAACGATTACGTCGGCAAAATCGCCATCGGCAAGGTCGAGCGCGGTACTCTTGCGCTAAAGCAGGAGGTCGTTCTCTGCGATTATCATAATAGCGAGGTCGGCAAAAAGTGCCGCATTTCCGCTATGTTTACTATCGACGGCTTAAACCGCGTCCCGTGCGAAAAAGCCGATGTCGGTGACATCGTGTGCGTTTCGGGTATCGAAGGTATCAATATCGGCAACACCATTTGCGACGCGCTTTGCGTAGAGCCTCTGCCCTTCGTCAAGATAGGCGAGCCTACCATGGAGATGACGTTTGCAGTCAATACTTCACCTTTTGCAGGTCAGGACGGCAAGTACGTTACCTCGCGTCACTTGCGTGAATATCTCTTTAAAGAAGCTATGAAGGATATGTCCCTCCGCGTAACTGAGGGCACTACCACCGACAGCTTTAACGTCTGCGGCAGAGGCGAGATGCACCTTTCCATACTTATGGAGAATATGCGCCGTGCAGGCTATGAGTTTACCGTTTCGACACCCCGTATCATTTATAAAGAGATAGACGGCGTAAAGTGCGAGCCTATCGACCGTTGTTATATCGACGTGCCCAAGGAGTTTGTCAGCGCCGTTATGGAAAAAATGGGCTACCGCAAGGGCGAGCTTTGCGAAATGAAGCCCAAGGGCGAGAGAATGCACCTCGAGTTCCTTATCCCGACCCGTGGCTTATTCGGCTACAAGACCGAGTTTCTCACCGATACTAAGGGCGAGGGCATCTTAAATACTGCTTTTGACAGCTATCAGCCCGAAAAAGGCGTCGTTACAAAGCGCTTTACCGGTTCGCTCATCGCTTACGAAGAGGGCGAATGCACCAGCTACGGCATTTACAATTCACAGGACAGAGGTCCTATGTTCGTCGTGCCTGCCGAGCGTGTTTACGGCGGCGAGGTCGTCGGTATCTCGACCAAGGGCGACGATATCGTCGTCAACGTCTGCAAAAAAAAGCACCTTACCGCAGTACGCTCCAGCGGCGCGGACGAGGCACTCAGACTGATACCCGTTATCAAGTTCAGCCTTGAGGAGGCTCTTGAGTTTATCGCCGACGACGAGCTTATCGAGGTTACTCCCAAGTCTATCCGCATACGCAAGCGCATACTCGACAACGCAACCCGTATGAAGGAAAAAATGCGCGAAATAAAAGGTTAAATTATAAACCGCTTTGTATTGACAGAGCGGTTTTTTTGTGTTACTTTTTATATGTCAACATTACGTAAAGGAGTTAATCAAATAGCTACGGATTGTAATAACGAGGCTGTTTGATTTATGTGCGGATATGCAGATTATCACAGATGATATTGTCGGGTATGACCTTGCTACGGTTGACGGCACAGTCGTTTATTATGCAGGCGACACGGACCGTACGCTCTCGGCGGCTGATTACAGCTGGGGTGACGCTTACGTCCTCACTTTTGATAAGGATGGCAAGCTATATGAGGCCGGCAGTGCCATAAGACCGCACCACAATCATCGCTTGGGCGCACAAACCCACGTTACCATACCGGCAGGCGGATTTATGCTCGCGTTCCCATATACGTCAACGCTGATTAAGGCGTTTGAAGCTTGCTTTGACGGCATAATGTTGTATGATTCGACCTGCTCGATGACCTACGATATGACTGCCGTTATCGACACAAAAGCAAACACCGTTACCGTCAACGTAGGAGACCCTGCGCCTATAACCGAAAAAACGATAAAGTTTTTGTTTGTCGGCAACAGTGCTACATATTTTAACGGCAATCCGATTAAATTTGAGGCTCTCTGCCGCGCTGCGGGAGTTGACGTAAAGGCGGTGTATTGCACCTTCGGCTGTGCCAAGCTTGCGGAGTTTGCCGATGCAAACCACGAGCGAGGCATAGCTATGCGGCATGCACTCAAAAGCGATAAATACGACTACGTCGTGCTGCAGGACGCTTCAAAAGCCACTTACGATTCCGCCAAGCAGGCTTTGGACGTCATAATTCCGCTCATAAAAGAGAACGGCGCAGAACCGTTACTTTATATGCGCTATTTGGCGGATATTGACCGTGCGCTCGTAAATTATGATAATTATACAAAACTCGCTAACGACTTTGGTATCAAGACCTGCACCACTGCTATGGCGTTTGTATATTGTATGCGCCGTTACCCGGGCATCAACCTTATCGCCGAGGACGGAGGCCATCATTCCAAAGAGGGCAGCTATCTCGTCGCCTGCACGTGGCTTTGCCGTTATATGGGCATAGATCCGAGAGGCAATGCTTATACGGCAGGTCTGACATCTGACGTTGTAAAGGCGCTGCAGGAGTGTGCATATATCGCCTCAACACAAGCCAATTCAATTAAATAAATATACAAAACAGCCGTTCTGTATTGACAGAACGGTTTTTTTATTATATTATATTGTAAAAACATAAACAAACGTAAATAAAAACAAGGAGTAAACAATGAAAAAACTGCTCGTTATTTGCATAGCGATTTCGCTGTGCGCTGCCGCAGTTGCTTTTGATTGCAGTGCGAGTATGCAGACCATCACTGCCGATATAGTCGGCTACGATCTTTCCACCGTAAACGGTGTTGTGGCTTATAAGGCAGGCGACACCGACCGTACCCTCTCGGCCGCAGATTACAGCTGGGGCAACGCCTATATCCTGTCGTTTGACAAGGACGGCAAGCTGTACGAGGCAGGCAAGGGTATCCTGCCGAGCCAAAACGACTATTACGGCGCACAGACCGTGGTTACTATCCCTGCAGGCGGATTTATGCTCGCATTCCCGAATTCTTCCACGCTGATGAAGGCGTTTAACGCTTGCTTTGACGGCGTTATGCTTTACAACGCTACCTGCTCGATGACTTACGATATGACCGCAAGCATTGACGAAAAGACCAATAAAGTCACCGTCAACGTAGGTGACCCGATACCCGAAACCGAAGATACCGTCAAGTTTTTGTTCGTCGGCAATAGCTCGACCTACTTTAACGGCAACCCGATAAAGTTTGAGGCTCTTTGCCGTGCCGCAGGCCTTGACGTTAAGGTAACGTACTGCACCTTCGGCAGTGCTTATCTGTCTGAGTTTGCCAACGAAAATCACGAGCGCGGCAAGGCCTTGAGACACGCACTCAAAAACGATAAGTACGACTACGTAGTATTGCAGGATGCGGCCGGCGCAACGTACGACTCCAGCAAGGCGTCTATCCAAACCATTTTGCCTCTCATCGAGGAAAACGGCGCCGAAGCTCTGCTTTATATGCGCTATTCCACCTCTATTTCGGGTGCACAGAAGTATAAGACAAACTACGGCAAGCTCTCCGAAGAGTTTGGTATCAAGACCTGCACGTCCGCTCTGGCGTTTGCTTACTGCATGGAAAATTATCCCGACATCAACCTTATCGCCGAGGACGGCGGTCACCACTCCAAAGAGGGCAGCTATCTCGCCGCTTGCTCTTGGCTCTACGCTTATATGGGCGTTGACCCCAGAGGCAACACTTATACCGCAGGTATGTCTGCCGACGTTGTCGCGGCTCTGCAGGAGTCTGCCTATGAGGCGGCAGTCAATTATTTTGACTATGGCGGCGGCTTGACCAAGACGATAGACGGCGTTAAATATACAGACGTCGCTCAGGGCGCGTCTTACGTTCCCGACGGCAAGGTTTATACCGGCAACTGGACAGACACAAAGGATGACGGCACACCGATAGGCAAACTTACCGACGGCATCGTCGTTACCGAAGGCTCCGACACCAGCGTAGGCTGCTATACGGGCACCGCTCAGTCTATTACCGTTAACCTCGGCTCTCTAAAGAGCATCAAGCAGGTCGAGACAGACCTCTTTGGCCAATCGAGTTGGGGAATCCCCGATCCGTCGGGTGCAACAGTGGACGTGTTTGTTTCTGCTGACGGCAACAAGTTTGACAGAATAGGAACGGCTGAAATGAGCGAAGAAGAGGTCAACGGTGGGTGGAAGCGCCGACTGTTTACCGTAACGCTTGACAGCACCGTAAACGCTCAGTACGTAAAGCTCGAGTACGAGCTTGCCGGCAACTACCTCTGGACAAGCGAAATCGCCGTATATGGCGGTGATACAGCCAATGAAGATGAGTCTGAGGTCGCAGAGAGCGAGGCTGCAGACGAGAGCAAAGACGACGGTCAAAGCATAGGTGCCGACCAAAGCACCGATAATAACGAGTCGGTCATCGGCGGCTCAGAGCCTGCTGTGCAAAACCTCACTTGGCTCTGGATATTGATTGCCGCAGTCGTAGTAATCGCCGCTGCAGTCGTTATCGTATTGCTGCTTAAAAAGAAATAAGACGTTTTGATACAAACGGCGCGCATTTGTGCGCCGTTTTCTATTGACTTTTTTACTTATTAGTGTATAATAATTTATTATAATATTTGTGTATATGAAAGGTTTTGTATGAAAAACTATTCGATTAACGAATTGCGCAGTATGTTCCTAAAGTTCTTTGAGTCCAAGGGCTGTCTGTGCATGAATTCTTTCCCTCTCGTACCGCAGGGTGACAACTCTCTGCTGCTCATCAATGCAGGTATGGCACCTCTCAAACGCTATTTTACAGGCGAGCTTACCCCTCCGCGCAAGAGAGTGACCACCTGCCAAAAGTGCGTCCGTACGCTCGACATCGACAACGTAGGCAAGACCGCACGCCACGGCACGTTTTTTGAAATGCTCGGCAACTTCAGCTTCGGCGATTATTTCAAGGAGGACGCTATTCCCTGGGCTTGGGAGTTTTTGACCAAGGTGCTCGGCATCCCCGAGGAGAGACTTTACGTCACCATTTACCTCGACGATGACGAAGCGCGCGAAATCTGGCTCAAGACCGGCGTGCCCGACAGCCATATATTCAGACTCGGCAAAGAGGACAACTTCTGGGAAATCGGCGCAGGTCCCTGCGGCCCTTGCAGTGAAATCCACTTTGACCGCGGTCCCAAGTACGGCGACTGCACTCCCGAGCACCATTTCGGCGAGGGTTGCGGCTGTGACAGATTTATCGAGGTTTGGAATATCGTATTTACTCAGTTCGACGGTGACGGCAAGGGCGGCTACACCCGTCTTGCTCACCCCAATATCGACACCGGTATGGGACTCGAAAGACTCGCTTGCGTTATGCAGGACGTCGGCAACCTATTTGAGGTGGATACAAACCGCAAGATACTTGACCGTGCCTGCGCTATCGCAAACACAAAGTACGACGGCGGTCCCGAACCCAAAGACGTTTCCATCCGCGTTATCACCGACCATATCCGCACGGCCACCTTCCTTATCAGCGACGGCGTTATACCTTCTAACGAGGGCAGGGGATATATCCTCCGCCGCGTACTCCGCCGTGCCGCACGCCACGGCAGACTGCTCGGCATAGACCATCCTTTCCTTTCCGACCTCTGTGAGACGGTCATAAACGTCAACTGCGACGCATACCCCGAGCTCACCGACAAACGCGACTATATCAAAAAGACCATCGACATCGAGGAGGAAAGATTTTATCAGACCCTCGACGCAGGTCTTAACATACTCGAAAAAACTCTTGCCGACTGCAAGGACACCTTGGCAGGCGACGACGCATTTAAGCTCTACGATACCTACGGCTTCCCGATTGATTTAACCAAGGAAATCGCTCTCGAGCGCGGCATCAAGGTTGACGAAGCACGCTTTACCGAGCTGATGAAGGAGCAAAAGCAACGCGCACGCGACGCGCGTCTCGCTATGGGCGACGTCAGCTGGAGCGACGATACTCTCTCTGCTATCGACAAGGCAAACAAGACCGAGTTTGTAGGCTACAAGTCTCTTACTGCCGATTGCACGATAAAGCAGATTATATTTGACGGTGAGGCGGCTTCCACTGTTTCGGGCGGCAACGCAATCATCGTGCTTGACAAGACGCCTTTTTATGCCGAAATGGGCGGTCAGGTTGGCGATAAGGGCGTTATCAGCACCGCCACCGGCAAGTTCTCTGTAACAGATACCAAAAAGACACCCGACGGTCAGTATATACACTTCGGCACGGTTATAGAGGGCGAGCTTACGCTCGGCGCCGCTAATGCCGCAGTCGATACGGAGCGCCGCGCCGCTATTATGCGCAACCACTCTGCTCTCCACCTCCTGCAGTCCGCACTCCGTAAGGTGCTCGGCAGCCACGTTGAGCAGGCAGGCTCTTACGTTGACGAAGCTATCGGCAGATTTGACTTTACACATCAGACCGCGCTCACCAAAGAGGAGATAGCCGAGGTCGAAACCTTAGTCAACGAGTACGCTCTCGCAGGCGCAGACATCACCTGCACCGAAATGCCTATCGAGGAGGCAAAAAAGACCGGCGCGATTGCACTCTTCGGCGAAAAGTACGGCAGCGTAGTCCGCGTCGTCAAGATGGGCGATTATTCCACCGAGTTTTGCGGCGGTACTCACCTTGACAATACTGCCAAGATGGGTATGTTTAAGATTGTTTCCGAGTCTTCCGTCGCCGCAGGCGTCAGACGTATCGTCTGCCTCACGGGACTTAATACCAAAAAGTACCTCGAGCGTCAGGACGAGATTGTATTTGCGGCAAAGGCGGCTCTCAAGGCTACCGACGACGACCTCGCAGGACATATAGGCAACATCCAAAACGAGCTAAAGAACGTAAAGAAAGACCTCGCAAACGCAAATCTCGCACTTGCACAGGGCTCTATTGCGTCCAAGCTCGCAGACGCTCCCGTTATCGGAGGCGTTAAACTGCTTGCTCTCGAGCTAAAGGGCGCGACTGCCGACGCAATCCGCGCCGCCGCAGACAACGTAAAGGCAGAGCACGCAGACACCGTTTGCGTATTTGCATGCGAGAGCGAAGGCAAGGCAATGCTCGCAGCAGCTTGCGGTGCCGAAGCCATCAAAAAGGGCGCACACGCCGGCAACCTCCTAAAGGCTATCAGCTCCAAGGTTCAGGGCGGCGGTGGCGGCAGACCCGACAGCGCTACCAGCGGCGGCAAAAACCCCGCAGGCATTCCCGACGCGCTCGCAGAGGCCGCTAACGTACTCAAAACACTCATCAAGTGAGGTAACAATATGGATTGCCTTTTCTGTGCCATTATTAAAGGCGAAATACCGTCCAAAAAGGTTTATGAGGACGATAACGTTTACGCCTTTTACGACATCAACCCCAATGCGCCGGTACACGTTCTCGTAGTACCAAAGCAACATATCGAATCTTTGGATGCCGTAAATGCAGATAATGCATCCGTCGTTTCGCTCGTCATGCAGGCTATCCCAAAGATAGCCTCGCAGCTCGGGCTCAAAAACGGCTACCGTGTCGTCAGCAACATAGGCGAGGACGGCGGTCAAACGGTTAAGCACCTGCATTTCCACATCTTGGGCGGCACCAAAATGCCGGATAAAGTTTGCTAAGAGGTCTTTGATTTGCTACGCCACAGAAATATCGCTCCGGCGGCTATATGCTTTTGCATCGGCATTGTCACGGCGATGAATGCCAATGGGTTTTTCTTGGCGCTTATTTTAGGGATATCCGGTGTGCTGTGTCTGTTTTTTACGGCGGCACACCGCTTTTTTACACTAAAGACAAAAAGCCTCGCCGCGTTTTGCGCACTGTTTTTGATAGGCGCGTTTTACGTCACCGCGTACGGCACTGCGGTGTTTGGCTCTGCTGACGAATATATAGGCAAGACCGACGCCATCGAGGCAACGGTCGTTGAAACGGACAGCTATATCACGGCAAAGAGCGTTACTCTCAGTATAACCGACAGCAAAATCGGTCTGCCAAAAGGCACTCTCGTGCTGATGAATTACGACGGCGAGATAGAGTTTGACGACGGCGATATTATAAGCGCCGAGGTCGAGTATTATAAAAACAAATCACTGCAGTCAAAGGCTGAGTTTATCTACCTGCGTTGTACGGGTACGGTAGAATCTGCACAAGACGGCGGCAATGCTTTAGTCAGGCTGAGACAGTACGTCTGCTCACTAATAGACGGCTTGTACGGCGATGACGACAGAGCGCGTGAGATATCGTCAGCCGCAGTCGGTGCCGATAAGGGCGCAGTCAGCGCATATACCTCGGCGATATTTCGCAACGGTGGCGTTTCGCACGTTTTGGTTGTCAGCGGACTGCACGTATCTATCATTACGCTTGCCGTATCCGCCTTGCTCGGCATATTTAAGGTGCCTATGCGCACGAGGAGCGTCGTCGCTTTTGCTCTCGCGGTGATGTACGGCGTTTTCGTAGGCTTTACTCCCAGCATACTGCGTACTCTGCTGATGCTCGCTTTTATCACGTTTGACAAGCTGATAATGAGACATCACGACAGTATCAATTCACTGCTTGCTTCGCTGTTTGTCGTTGCGATTATCAATCCGTTTTTGCTCTCGTCACTATCTACACAGCTATCCTACGGCGCAACGCTCGCGATATTGCTAATCCTGCCCAAAGCAGAGGAACGCATTGACCGCATCGGCAATTACGCACTCAAAAAGCTCGTCGGATTCTTTGCCATACCGCTCGTTATTTCGGTTTCGGTTGCTATCGTTACAATGCCTATCACGGTTTTCAGCGGCGGCAGCGTGTCTTATATCGCACCGCTCGTCAATATGCTGATAACCGCGGTCTTCGGCTACGTGCTGATACTCGACCTGCTCGCGATAATACTCTTTGCGATAACGGGCTTTGCGCCCGTCGGCATAGTATCAAAGTTTTGCTACGACAGCATTTATAAGCTGCTGTCATACGTTTACAGGCTCGGATGCGGCTCGGTTTCGACTGCGATGCCGGGGTTCGTTTCGGTTACGGTGTGCGCAGTAATATTTATCGCGGCGATTATGCTGCTCGAAGGCAAGCAAAGGCGTATCACGGCGATAGCCTCTGCCGCAGCCTGCTGTGTTTGCCTTATAACCGTTACGCTTGCGTTTCAAAACTATTACTCCACGCATCAGGTCGTCTGCTATCAATACACCGACACGCAAAAATCGGTTTTGGTTTGTGCGGACGGTCAGATAGATTATTTTGATTTCGGTGGCGGCACGAGAGACGAAATCCTGCCTCTCGAGCTGGGACTTACCGGTATCGACAGATACGTTATGAGCGATGCGTCGAGCGTAGAGGCACTGAGATTTACGCTGTCAAGGATGTACGTCGGCAACGTTTATCTGCATAAGGACGCAGACTTTGACACGCTCGCTAAGGTCTGCGAGCTCGGCGACATTTACGGCTTTACGACGGTCACGCTTTACGACTATACCGACCTTGGTGACGGCGTGATTATAGACGCTTCGGACGACTGTATCACGGTTTACGGCAAAGATACGAGCGTCTCTGTCGTCGTTGGCAAAGTTAAAAACGCCACGGGCGACATTATCGCGCTGGCTCGGAGCGCCGACGCAGACGGACTGATATGCGTCACTTTGATAGCCGACGAAACGAGCGAAAAATACGTTTACAATGATTTTTATTCTACCGCGGGTTATCGCGGTGCAAAGATAGTAATATACCCCGAAACAGAGGTGAGCATGCTTGAGTATTGACGTATTAAAAGATAAAATCAAAGACAAGGACTACGGCGGACTGTACTTTTTTTACGGTGAAGAGGAATACACCAAGGACAGATACGTAGATATGCTGCGCAAGTGCGTCTCGGGATGTCTGCTGCCCGAATTTAACCACGTCATACTCGACGCCGAAAACTCGACTGCCGACGACCTCGAGGATGCGCTTTATTCTCCACCGTCAATGAGCGATTACAAGATGATAGAAGTTCGTGGTCTCGACCTCGGCAGCACAAAAAAAGCCGTTCTTGAGAGCTATAAAAAATGCTTTGACGACGTTCCGGACGGATGTGTATTGCTGTTTTGCTTTAGGGCAGGTGAGCTCACCGACGACGTTTTGTATCAAAAAAAGGGCAAGACCGACACTGTTTCGCCTGCGGCAAGCTTTGTTTCAGACCTGTCGTCAAAAGCTCTGACAGTCAATTTTGAAAAAGAAACCGGAGACAAGCTATATGCCTGGATACGCAAGCATTTTGTTTCTCGCAAGGTTGATATAGACAATAACGCCGTGTATACCCTCGTGGATATGTGCGGCAACGATATGTACGTCCTCCTCGGCGAAATCGACAAGCTGGCTATGCTTTACGACGGCACGGCGCCGATTAACCGCAATGACGTAAAGCGTGTGTGCTGCTCAAACGAAACCTACCGCATTTATGAGCTCTCTAACGCCGTCATGAAGGGCGACCTTTATACCGCAAAGCGTGTATTTGACAACCTCAGACTCAACCGCACCGACGCATCTACCATGCTGTCGCAGTTGTCCCGTGCCTTTAGCGAAGCATTGCTCGTAACCGCAGGCGTGGCAGACGGCAAGTCTAACGGCGAAATCGCATCTGCGATAAAGCTGGCACCCAATCGCATCAGCGCCATAGCAGCGGGTTGCAGGGGCAAATCATATCAGTTTTTAGCTCGTGCGGTAGTCATATTTGACGAGGCGGACAGGCGGCTGAAGTCCAGCCGTGAGGACGCATATCTGATAGTCGAGACGGCTATATGCAGGGCGTGTGTTTATGACAAATAAGCTCTGTCTCATTTATCCATTAATCGTCGAAGGTAAATACGACGTTCAAAAGCTGAAAAACATTGTTTCATCGCCGGTAATAGAGCTTGGCGGTTTCAGCGTGTTTAATAATAACCAAAAGAAACTTTTGCTCAAAAAAATGTCGTCGTCGGGCGTCATAGTGCTGACCGACAGCGACAAAGCAGGGCATTTTATTCGCAGCCACATTAGACCTTATCTCGACCCACAAAAAACGATAAACCTTTACATCCCTTGCGTCAAAGGCAAGGAAAAGCGCAAGTCATCTGCTTCTGCCGAGGGACTTTTGGGCGTAGAGGGTATCGACGACAGCGTGCTTTACGACCTCTTAAAGCCGTACGAAACGGCAGACGGTGTCATTCATTCCGGCATAGACAAGATGACACTGTATCAAGACGGTTTGTCGGGCGGCAAAGACAGCGCTGCAAAACGTGATAGACTGGCGCTCGAGCTTGGTTTGCCTGCCGGGCTCACTGCTAACGCTCTGATACTGGCATTAGACCTCACGGTTTCACAAGAGCAGTACAGAGCGGCTTTGGAGAAGATATGAAAAAAGTATATTTCTGCACACTCGGTTGCAGAGTTAATCAATACGAGAGCGTTTCGCTCGCCGAAAGTCTCATAGAGCGCGGTTATACCGTTACAAAGGCACTGTCAGACGCAGACCTTGTGGTTGTCAATACCTGTGCGGTTACTGCCGAGTCGGCACGCAAGAGCGCTCAGGCGGTCAGACGTGCCGCACGAGCAGTTGCAAGGGTTGCGGTTTTGGGATGTGCGTCGCAGCTTGACGCAGATAATTTTGTTAATATCGACGGCGTGGTTTTTGTCGGTGGCTGCGGCAGTAAGCACGGATTGATAGATTTTATAGACGGAAAGGCAGATAATGCCTGCACTGTCGGAGACGTCAGCACCGACTATGAGTCTTTACTGTGTGTCGGCAACAGAGAGCTCGATTTGTTTTCATCCTGTCGTGCGTACGTCAAGATACAGGACGGCTGCAACTGCAGATGCTCATACTGCACGATACCTTTTGCAAGGGGTGTCAGCAGGTCAAGAGAATTGGTAGACATAATTTCAGAGATTAAACGTCTCGCATCTCTCGGATACCGTGAAGTCGAGCTTACGGGTATCGAAACGGGTGCATATAACAAAGCACCGCTGTCTGAATTGATAAAACGCACGGCTGAGATTGACGGCATAGAGCGCATCAGACTCGGCTCGCTATCGCCGAATTGCATAACAGACAGTTTTGTCGAGACGGTAAGGCAAACGACAAAGTTTATGCCGCACCTGCATATTTCGGTGCAGTCGGGCTCACCCGAGGTGCTCAAAGCCATGCACAGACCTTATTCTGGCGACACGCTTTATGCAAAGCTCGATATTATTAAAGATAAACTGCCCGAGTATAATGTTTCTGTTGACATAATTACGGGTTTTCCGGGTGAAACCGACAATGATTTTAACAAGACGCTTGATATGGTAAAGCGTTACAGATTTTCACACGTACACGGTTTTCCTTACAGCGAGAGGGCAGGTACCTTGGCTGCGACTATGGACGGCAGCATACCTGTCGCTATCAGAAAGCAACGTAACGAAGCCCTACTGTATCTCGGTGCCGAGATACACAGAGGCATCCTCGACGCCATGTGCGGCAAGACCGACGAGGTACTGATAGAGCGTATTTCGGGCGGTTTGTGCCGGGGACATACAAAAGGTTATCTCGAATGCAGCTTTGCAAACACCGACCATTGCCATGTGGGAGATTTTGTTTCGGTAAAGATAAACGGCAATGACGGTGAAATGCTGACTGCGGTCGGAAAGGACAAAAGATGAATGATTTTAACACGTTTCAGAATGATACTGAGTTTATAGATGATTTTAAGTGCGGGCTCGGCAGACTGATGATGACAAAGGTCGGTGCTGTCAATATTCAGCCGTTGCCGATAGTTACTGCTTTTATAAGGTTTGTAAACAAAAACAGAGTCGGCGATACGTTTTACGTTGCAGACCTCGCCGCTCTATACCAAAAAGAGCAAATAAAAAAGCTCGTTTGCGGCAGACTGGGTGAAGCTATTATCTCGGTTTCGGGCAGCATAGTCGCAGGCGCAATGCAAAAAAAGATTGTGTCGTCTTCGGTTTGCGGTCTGTATGAACTGATTTTGCGTACAGAGGGCTTTGCGCTCGACGTTAGTGAAACCGAATATAAAGACCTCACAAACACACGCTTTTATTTCTGCAAGCAAAACCGTGCTGACATCATGGTCGGCGAAATGTTGAGATGCGGTCTGCAGGCACGCAGGATAGGTGTCGTCGGAGGCGACGGCAATATTGCTATCACGGTTGACGGTATTACCAGAGTTGATATTGCAAAATCAGAGCTGATAGGTACCGAGTCGATAACTGTAAATATCGGCACCGAATACACCGAGTATTACACTCGCAGTGTGATAGAAACGACAAACTATGCCACACTTTTTGCCACGGGTTTTGCAAAATATCTCGATATCGGGCACGGTGGGGACATCGAATCGCTGATTGCGTCGTTGCTTGGCGTATATGCCGCACAGTTCACCTTTGAAATACCGACCTACACCTGTCGATATCATAGCGGTTATACCGTTGCGGTGCGCAGAAGCTTTGACATTCAGCCTCAGACATACGTTACACTGTTCGGTGCAGGAGACGGCAGGACAGGCGCAGTCAATGCTCAGTCGCTGCAGCAGCTCATGAGAGTTTTGCGCAGTTATGCTTGCGAGGGCTTGATTTACGGCGTTATTCCGGTCAGAAATCAGATATCGGGTTGCATAGGACAGTTGCCCGAAGGTTTGTCGTTTGTCAGATATGCAAATGCTCCCGAAAACGCACCTGCCGGCTCGGTTTTGGTTTTGTCTCACCGCTTGCTCGGCGGAATACGCATCGGAGAAATAAAATGATAGATTTACACGAGTTTCACAAGCAGCTTGTGCGTCCGCATATACAAAAAGGAGTTGCCGCGGCAGACTTTACCATGGGCAACGGACATGACCTTTTATGGCTCGCACAAATGCTGCCCGACAGCCGCATATATGCTTTTGACGTTCAGCAGCAGGCGCTTGCCAATACACGTCGGCTGATGACCGACAGCGGAGTAACTAATACCCGTCTCATACTCGATAGCCACGCCAACCTAAAGCAGTACATTCACGAGCCAATATGTATCGGACTTTTTAATCTCGGCTATCTGCCGGGCAGCGACAAGCGTATCACTACCATGCGCCCGTCTACCCTTGCCGCAGTCAGCGGAGCCATAGACATACTGGCACCCGACGGCATACTGATGATAGCTATTTATCCGGGTCATGCCGAGGGCGAAGCGGAAGGTGAGATGCTGTCGCAGTATCTCGCCACACTCGACAGACGCAAATATTGCGTGGGCAAGTTCCGCATACTCAATTCAGCTACTTCGCCGTATTTTATTTTTGTAGAGAGCAAATAAAAAAGGCCTGCCAATCGCAGACCTAATGAGTAAATAAAGTTATTTCAGTTTTGATTTGCAGGTGGCGCAGATGCATTTGCCGTTAAACTCTGTCAGGTTGTCGAGCTTGCCGCAAAAGACGCAGCTCTTTGATGACTTTTTGATGATGATGCAGCCCTCGCCGGCTTCGACAACGACCTCATCACGCTCGTTGATATCGAGTGCACGGCGCATGCCGATGGGAAGTGAAATACGACCGAATTCGTCAACTGTGCGGGTAATGCTTGACTTCATATAATCCTCCTAAAAACCGAGCTCCGTAACAATGTCACCGATTTTATCTACGATGACGGTGGGAGCGTTTAAATCGTTTACTTCCTCGAGCTTTGTTTCACCCGTCAGCACGAGTATGGACATTAGTCCGTTGTTGCGCCCGAGCGCAATATCCGTGTAAAGCCTGTCGCCGACTATGGCGGTGTTTGCGAGAGGTACGTTAAACCTCTTTGAGATGCCTTCGGCAGTCTCTTTGTACGGCTTGCCGAAATATTTTGGGGTGACGCCCGTAGACGCTGTCAGCAGAGCGCAGATGGCGCCGCTGTCGGGTAAAAAGCCTTTTTTAGTCGGGCAATTAAAGTCGGGGTGGGTAGAGTAAAACAGCGCTCCTTCTCTCAGCAGGTCACAGGCGGTAACGAGCTTTTGATAGGTGAGCGTGGTGTCAAACGAAGACACGACGATATTCGCTTTGTCAGACAGCGCAATGCCTGCATCCGTCATGCTCTTTTCGAGCGAAGGAGTGCCGACGAGGTATATGCTTTCGCCGGGGTGGTGCTCCTTGAGATAATCTATCGTTATATCGCCCGAGGTGACTATATCTCCGTCGTCCGGCGCAAAGCCCATGCGGCGCAAACGCTCGTAATAGACCTCCGAGCTACGCGAAGCGTTGTTTGTATAATAAACTACCTTTATCCCGTGCGCTCTCATCGTTTCCACAAACTTGAGTGCGTGGTCAAAAACCTCGTCGCCGAGATAGATAGTGCCGTCCATATCGAGGACGTAGAGCTTGATTTGCTTTAAGAGTTCTCTTTGACTGTCGTTCATAGATATTACCTCACGTTTCGTCATATTATAACATCCGTATAAATTAAAATCAATAACAAATTTGTCAAAAAAAGGAAAAAAGCCATGAAAACAAAGTATTACATCAGCACAGACATCGAGGGCCTTGCCTGCGTGGTAGGCACGTACGGCGAAGGCATACACATAGGCTCGCACGGCTACGATTTTGCCTGCAAAGAGGCAGTCAGAGAGACAAACGCCGCCGTTCGTGCGCTTTTTGACAACGGTGCTACCGAGGTTATCGTGTGGGACTCGCACGGCACGGGAGTAAACTTTGATTACACAGAGCTAGACCCGAGGGTTAAGATATCCATAGGCGCAGGCAGCAAACAGAGATTTGCCATGCTCGACGACGATTTCGGCGGAGTGCTGTATATAGGTGCACACGCTTATGATACCCCAAAAGCGGTTTTGGCACACGTCTATTCTTCGGCTACTTTTCAGTACGTCAAGATAAACGGTGATTTTGTCGGCGAAATGCAGATAGACAGTGCCATCGCCGCCAAGCACGGCGTGCCCTGCATTTTTGCATCGGGAGACGACGTATGCGTAGGTCAGGCAAAGGCTTCTTTCGGTGACATAGCGTCAGTAATCACAAAAACCGGCCTCGCGTGGAATCAGTGCATCAGCCGCCATCCCGAGGAGGTCTGCAAGGATATTTACGCCGAGGTTAGCCGCGCCGTTAAAATGCAGGACGCCATCAAGCCTTATGCTATAAAAGAACCGCTCGAAATCGAGATAAGGTACAAGCGCATTGAGTACGCGCAGGGGTGTTCGTATCTCAACCCCGACGGCACTCCTTTTGAATTTGCAGACTCATACACTCGCAAAGGTAAGCTTAAAAAGATAACGGACTATTTTGCATAAGGAGCTACAAATGACGGATAAAGAACGTAAACTCGCCAAAAAGCGCGCACGGGCAGACAGACAGCGCAATCTGCGTGTAGTCGAATATCTCGATTACTCAAACCTTTTGTCGGATTGTCCCGTCGAAATAACCGAGGGCTACGTCGTCAGCGACGTAGAGGAGGCGGCGGTATTTGCTTCGTTTGTATTTCGCAATGTATCCGGCAAGCAGATAGGCAGCTTTGACGTCAGACTGCTCTGCTACAACAATCAGAATATACCTTATCTCAAGATACCATTTGAGTATTGCTACGATAGCTATACCTTCGGCGAGCGCAGGATGCGCGGCTACAAGGTCAAGGACAAAAAAGCACTCCGTATGCCGATAGTAGAGCCCAACGAAACCTTTGGCGAAGGCGTTTACATCCCTCTGCCTGAGAGCTATTTTACAAAGCTCGAAATCGAGCTGATGAGCATAACGTATGCGGACGGCAGTACCCAGACGATAAAAACCGTCGCAGGCCGCAGCCGCGACAGGCTCGGATTTGAGGACAGAGGCTTTGCCGCCGCATATCAGACTATCAATATTTACCTCGAGGCTGAGGCGGCACATCCTGCGATAGTGATACCGCAGGCGAGCGCAAACGCATGGCTATGCTGTTGCGGACACAAAAACAGTATCTCGGACGACAAATGCGAGATATGCTTCCGCGACAAAGAATGGCAGCTCTGCAACCTCAATAACGACAACCTCCAAAAGGTCAAGCTCGAGTCCTGCTCGAGCGGCGCAAACATAGACCACGACAAGTACAAGCAAAACAGGTTTATGGAGAGTGATGCAGAGATAGCTCAAAAGATAAAGCAATACGAGACCGCGATGAAAAACATCGCTGCCGAAGAACAGGCGAGAGAATCACGCCGCAAGTGGCTCATACCAAAGATACTGCTTTGTATGGCGGCTGTTTATCTCATCGGTTGGGTTATCGCTTATATCGCTACGTTGCTTAACGTATAAAAAACGTCCGATAGGTTATGCGCCTATCGGACTGTTTTTTATCCTATTGTGTATTTTGAAAAGAAAGTCAGCTTGTCTTCGACTGCCTGCTCAGACTCGGCTTTGACGAGTATATAGAGCTTGACCTTGGGCTCGGTGCCCGAGGGTCTGACGACTACCGTACTGCCGTCCGCCAATGTAAAATACAACACGTCGGCTTTGGGTAGGTCGGTTTTGGAGGTTTGACCGCTTGCAAGGTCTGTGACTACTCCTGTTTTATAGTCGCTGACCTTGGCAACCTTGACGCCGCATATATCCTTTGGCAGTTTTGAGCGCATATCCGACATCAGCTTATCCATTACCGCCATCGGGTCGGTGCCGCTTATCTTGTTTTCGACCGTGGCTTCGGCAAACCAGCCGTACTGTGCATACAGCTCGCGCATCGCGGTATATACCGTCTTGCCCTTGCCGTGATAATAGCAAGCCATTTCCGCTACGAGCATGGCGGCGGCTATACCGTCCTTGTCACGCGCATAGCCTTTGGTCAGATAGCCGTGGCTCTCCTCGTAGCCAAAGATAAACTCCTGCTCTTGGTTTGCAGTCCATTCTTTGATTTTTTCGCCTATGTACTTAAATCCCGTCAGCACTGCGATGCGCTTAACTCCGTGAGCGTCGCAAACGGCGTCAAAGAGTCCGCCGCTGACTATGGAACGTATCGCGCAGGAATTGGCGGCAAGTGTGCCGCGCTCTTTTTTTGCCGTGATGATATAATCGACGAGCAGAGCGCCGATTTGGTTGCCAGAAAGTGCAAAAAACTCGCCGTTGTCGTCTCTGACGCATACGCCTATGCGGTCGCCGTCGGGGTCGGTACCTATCATCAGCGAGCATCTCGGGTCTGCCTGCTTGATAGCTATGTCAAAGCAAGCGGTGTATTCGGGGTTGGGCGAGGCTACCGTAGGGAAATCACCGTCGGGTATCATCTGCTCTTTTATAGTGACGAGCTCCGTCAGTCCAGAGCGTTTTAAAACCTCGGGTACGAGCTTATATCCCGTGCCGTGAATAGGGGTGTAAACCATGTGCAGGTCGTTGCCGTATTTGGTGAGCGCGTCGGGATTGACGCGGCAATCGAGCACTGCGTCGATGTATGCTTCGTCAACTTGCTTACCTATTATATTTATAAGACCGTCAGCTACGCCTTTGTCAAAGTCGTATCTATTTACTTCAAAAATGTCGGTGCTGTCGGCCTTGGCGGCAACGGCGTCTGCTTCGGCAGGGGGGAGCTGTGCTCCGTCCTCCCAGTAAACCTTGTAACCGTTGTACTCCTTTGGGTTGTGGCTCGCAGTGACGTTGATACCTGCGATGGCTCCGAGGTGGAGTATTGCAAACGACAATTCGGGTGTCGGACGTATGTCGTCAAAGATATAGCTCTTTACGCCGTACTCCGCGAGTACGCACGCCGAAACAAGCGCAAACTCTTTTGAATTGTTGCGGCTGTCGCAGGCTATGACTACGCCTCTGGCTTGCAGCTTTCTTTCATTAATTATATATGCGAGTGCGTATGTGGCACAGGCGACGGTGTACTCATTCATCCTGCTTACTCCTGCGCCCATAACGGCACGCAGTCCTGCGGTGCCAAATCTCATCGGGACGGCAAAGCGCTTTGCTATTTCATCCTCGTTGCCTTTGATTGCTATTAACTCGTCCTTGAGTGCACCCGAGGGCAGACACTCGAGCCAATGCTCGTATTCCTTATACATTATTCTCCTCCTTGGGCGAAAGTGCCTCGACGATTGCTCTCGAAAGCTGATCGGGGCACGAGGTCTGCTTGAATCCGCACTGGATGCCGTATAGTCTTTCGGCTACCTCCTGCGCCTTGCAGCCCTCGCACAGAGCGGCGATACCTTTGAGGTTGCCGTTGCAGCCGCCTACGAACTCGACGTTGTGTATGCGTTCGTTCTCGTCTATGTCAAACGAAACGCTGCGCGAGCAAGTGCCTATATTCTTATGTATGTATCTCATCTTTGCACTCCTTTGCTATTGTAATGCAGTAATTATATCATCAATTTGCGGCGTATGCAATATCTATTTCAAAAAAGCGTTTCGTTCACAGAAAGTTTACAAATCATTTTTAACAAAACCTATTGCATTTTTTTGTGCTATATGCTATTCTACATGAGCTTGGTGTGCGATGATATGGGAGATTGCTGCTCAAAAGCAGGTAACTTCCATGGAGTATGTCCGAAAATCGGGCGAAAGTTTGAGCATTTTTTAAGGGGTGTACGCGGTACACCCGAGTGCGTGTTACAGACTTTGCCGCCAAAGTATTTACTATTTTATTTAAATGGAGGCAAAAACCATGGCAAACAAGAAAGACAGAATCCGTATCCGTCTTAAGTCCTACGACCACAGCCTGATCGATCAGGCAGCTGAAAAAATCGTCGATACCGCAAAACGCAACGGTGCGACGGTCAGCGGTCCTATTCCGCTCCCTACCGACAAAGAGATAGTCACTATCCTCCGTGCTGTTCACAAGTACAAGGATAGCCGCGAGCAGTTTGAGTACCGCACTCACAAGCGCCTTATCGACATCCTGCATCCCAATAAGGCTTGCGTTGACGCACTGATGAGCGTTGACCTTCCTGCCGGCGTCGACTTTAAGGTCGAGCTTTAATTCGTCTAACAAAAGGTCATGTTAACCGTGTGATGAGCGGTTAACCAATAACCAAGGAGGAAATAAATATGAAAAAAGGCATCATCGGCAAAAAGATCGGCATGACCCAGGTTTTCACCGATAACGGTCGTGTCATTCCCGTAACCGTCATCAACGCAGGTCCCTGCGTAGTAGTCCAAAAAAAGACTGCTGAAGTTGACGGCTACGAATCCGTACAGCTTGGCTTCCAGGATATCGAGGAACGCAAGCTGACAAAGCCTCTCAAAGGTCACTTTGACAAGGCTGAGGTAAAATACAAAAAGTACCTCAAAGAGTTCCGTCTCGCTGATACCTCTACACTTAACGTAGGCGACGTCGTCACAGGCGACATCTTTGCGGTAGGCGAAAAGGTTGACGTAACCGGTACCAGCAAAGGCCACGGCTTCTGCGGCGTTATCAAGCGCTGGGGTTGCCACAGACTGCGTATGACCCACGGCACAGGTCCTGTTGCAAGACAGCCCGGCTCTATGGGTGCAAACAGCAGCCCGTCCAGAATCTTTAAGAACAAAAAAATGGCAGGTCAGTACGGCAACGTACAGTCCACCATGCTCAATCTTGAAATCGTCAAGATCGATGCGGATAAGAACCTCATCGCTGTTAAGGGCGCCGTTCCCGGTCCCAGAGGCGGCATCGTGTTCATCCGCAACACCGTTAAATAAGAGGGGAGGATATTGAAATGCCTAACGTAAAAGTATTTGACATGCAAGGCAATGTCGTTGGCGACATCGCTCTCTCCGAAAAGATTTTCGGTGCAGAAATCAACACTTCCGCGGTTCACACCGTTGTCAGAGCATACCTTCTCAATCAGAGACAGGGTACTCAGTCCGCTCTTACCAGAGCCGAAGTCTCCGGCGGCGGCAAAAAGCCTTGGAGACAAAAGGGCACCGGCAGAGCTCGTCAGGGTTCTACCAGATCGCCTCAATGGACACACGGCGGCATCGTCTTTGCGCCGAAGCCCCGTTCTTATCGCGTAAGCGTCAACAAAAAGGTTAAGCAGGTTGCTCTCTTCTCTGCTCTGTCCTCTAAGGTCGCTGCAGGTGAATTGATTGTCGTTGACAATATCGCACTCGCAGAGTACAAGACAAAGGCAGTCGCTGAGATGCTCGGCAAACTCGACGCCGGCAAAAAGTCGCTTATCGTCCTCGGCGAAGCAAACGAAATATTCGTAAAGTCCGCCGGCAACCTCGCCGGTGTTACCACAGCTCCTGTAAACGCCATCAGCGTTTACGACATCCTCAACTGCGACAAGCTCGTTATCAGCAAGTCTGCGGTAGCTAAACTCGAGGAGGTATATGCATAATGAAATCTATATACGATATCATTATTAAGCCGGTCATCACCGAGGCTTCCATTGCCAACATCGCAGAGCGTAAATACACTTTCTGCGTTGCGACCGACGCAAATAAAATCGAGATCAAAAACGCCGCAGAACAAATCTTCGGTGTCAAGGTCGAAAAAGTCACCACCATCAACATGAAGAGCAAGCCTAAGAGAGTCGGCTACAATTACGGTTACACTTCCGAATGGAAAAAGGCAATCGTCAAGATTACTGCCGACAGCAAGACTATTGAGTTCTTCGACAGCTTGATGTAAGAAAGGAGAACATACAATGGCAACAAAAAATTATAAGCCTACTACTCCGTCGAGGAGAAATATGTCCACTCCTTCTTTTGAAGAGATTACTAAAAAGACTCCTGAAAAAAGCCTCGTAGCTGTTATCAAGAGCAAGGCCGGCCGCAACAATACCGGCAAAATCACCGTTCGTCATCAGGGCGGCGGCAATAAGAAGAAGTACAGAATCATCGACTTTAAGCGTGCGTACAAAGAGGCAGGCAACACCGTAGTCGCTATCGAATACGATCCTAACCGTACCGCTTACATCGCATTGCTTCAGGACGAAAACGGCAAAAAGAGCTACACAATCGCTCCCGACGGCATTACCGTTGGTACCGTTCTTTACAGCGGCGAGAACGCCGACATCAAGCCCGGCAACGTTCTCCCCATCGCCAACATCCCTGTTGGTACCATTATTCACTCTATCGAGCTCTATCCCGGCAAGGGTGCACAGCTTGTCCGTTCTGCAGGTGCTGCAGCGCAGCTCATGGCTAAAGAGAACGGCATGGCTCAGGTCAGACTCCCCAGTGGCGAAGTTCGTCTCGTAAGACTCGACTGCCGCGCTACTATCGGTCAGGTCGGCAACCTCGAGCACGAAAACATCAAGCTCGGCAAAGCCGGCAAAACCCGTCACCTCGGCATTCGCCCGACTGTAAGAGGTTCCGTAATGAACCCCTGCGACCACCCTCACGGTGGTGGTGAAGGCAAGAGCCCTGTCGGCCATCCCGGCCCTGTTACTCCTTGGGGCAAGCCTGCTCTCGGTTATAAGACCAGAAACAAGAAGGCTCGTACCAATAAGTTCATGGTCAAGCGCCGTAACGATAGGTAAGGAGGACAATTTCAATGAGCAGAAGCATTAAAAAGGGACCTTTTGTAGAGGCCAAACTTTATAAGCGTATTTGTGAGATGAACGCCAGCGGCGAGAAGAGAGTCATCAAGACTTGGTCTCGCAGCTCGACTATCTTCCCCGAATTTGTCGGACATACCATCGCGGTTCATGACGGCAGAAAGCACATTCCCGTATATATCGTCGAAGATATGGTCGGTCACAAGCTCGGTGAGTTTGCTCTCACCAGAACTTTTAAGGGCCACTCCGGTTCAAAGACGGCTAACACTTGATGAGGAGGAGCTACAATGGAAGAAAAGATTGCAAGAGCTTATCTCAAACAGCTCAGAGTTACCCCTCGCAAGGTTAAGATCGTTCTCGACCTTATCCGTGGCAAGGATGCAGCCGTTGCTTGCGGCATCCTCGCAAATACAAATAAGCTGGTCTGCGCAGACCTGCTTAAATTGCTTAAATCAGCAATTGCCAATGCCGAGGTTAAAGGCATGGATACCGATAAGCTTTACGTTGCAGAGTGCTTTGTCACTCCCGGCATGTTAAAGAATATGAAGCGCATCCAGCCCAGAGCTAAAGGCAGCGCATACAGAATTATTAAGCGCACATCGCATATCACGATGGCACTTAAAGAAAGAGCTTAAGGAGGAGAAACAAATGGGACAGAAAGTTAATCCACACGGTCTGCGTGTAGGCGTTATCAAAAACTGGGACTCCCGTTGGTACGTCAGTGACGAAACCTTCGGCGATACCCTTGTTGGCGACTACAAGCTCCGTAAATACCTCAAAAACAAGCTCTTTGCAGCAGGCGTTCCTAAGATTGAGATTGAGCGCGACAATTCGCGTATCAAGGTCATCATCAGCTGCGCTAAGCCCGGTGTTATCATCGGCAAAGGCGGCACTGAGATTGAAAAACTCAAAAAGGATATATCCGATTTCATCGG
>DCHM01000010.1:0-11151 GCA_002314835.1 Clostridiales bacterium UBA1752
TGAGCCTCAGCAATTCGCTTATGCTCGTTCTGCCGTCCAAAACGAGCTTTTTGCAGGCGTCAAACAAGGTCACCAGCCCCTCACTTGCCGCCGTCTCGCGCAGAGCTTCGGGGCTTTTTGTCCTCGCTATTTCGCCTCTAATAGCGTCGGTTATATGCAGTATTTCGTGCACCGCGGTCCTGCCTCTGTAGCCAGTGCCTCCGCAATGACTGCAGCCGCACGGCTTATAGACCGTATGCGGCGAGTCAAGCCCCAAAAGTTTTGTCTGCTCAGGCGTGGTCGTTACCGCGGTTTTGCACTTTGGGCAGAGCGTCTTGACGAGCCTTTGGGCGATAACTCCGTCCAGAGCGTCTGCTACGAGATAATCCGGAACGCCCATATCCTCGAGCCTTGTTACTGCGCCGACGGCGTCGTTTGTATGCAGAGTGCTGAGCACCAAATGTCCCGTAATCGCGGCTCTGACGGCGATTTCCGCCGTTTCCTCGTCCCGTATCTCGCCTATCATGATAACGTCGGGGTCCTGCCTCAATATCGAGCGAAGCGCCGTGGCAAAGGTAAGGTTAGCCTTTGCATTAACCTGCGTCTGCGTAATACCATCCATTATGTATTCCACGGGGTCTTCAACCGTGATTATGTTAACCTCAGGACGGTTAACTTCTTTTAAGAAGGAGTAAAGCGTAGTCGATTTGCCGCAGCCTGCGGGGCCTGTCAGCAGGATAATGCCGTGAGGGCTTTTGAGCATTTTATCGACGACTGCGTTTTCGATGTCGGTAAAGCCGAGCTCAGAACGCGTATAGCTGAAAGTCGCCTTATCGAGCACGCGTATGACAAACTTTTCGCCGTGTATCGTCGGCAAAGTCGAAACGCGGAAATCATACTCTTTGCCTCCGACGGTCTTATTTATCCTGCCGTCCTGCGGCACTCTGTGCTCGGCGATGTCAATGTTTGACAGTATCTTTATTCGAGCGCTTACTCCCGGGTAATCGGCAATGTCAAACGTCATTTTTTGCACCAAATCGCCGTCGATGCGGTATCTAACGCGCACGTCGGTGTCCGACGGCTCTATGTGTATGTCGCTCGCGCGGCAAGGCAGTGCTTCTCTGATTATCGAATCGACGAGCTGAACCGTCGGATTGTCGTCTATAACGTCGGAGAGAGGAGCAAAAGCGTTCTGCCTTTCCTTGCTCAATGCACCGAGTGCGCTCTGCGTCTGTGCGGCAGCACTTATTGATTCCAAAAACGAGTTTATTTCATCGAGTGACACCACGGTCACGTCTATCCTGCCGCCGAAGGTATGAGAGCAGAGCGACATGGCGTTGATGTCGAGCGGTCTCGCGGAAGCTATAAACAGAATATCGTCCTCAATACGCAGAGGCACGAATGAGTTTTTGCGCAAGGCTTCGACGGTAAACATATTGAGTACAGCTTCATCCCTCGCGAGCGTCGAAAGCTCTGCAAAAGGGAGATTACACCGTCCTGCCATAGATTTATAATCTATCTCCATATCACGCCTCCTTATATATTATTGATTATCGACAGCATCGGCGAATACAGTGCCACAAACAACACGGCGATGATTGCTCCGAGTATAAACAGTAGCATAGGTTGGAGACGCGTAGTCAGCTTTGACAGACTGCTCTCTATCTCGCTGTCATAAAAATCGGCACTGCTTTTGAGCACCTCACTCAGCCTGCCGGTCGTTTCGCCGACCTCTATCATCCTCAGCATGGTGACGGGCAAAAGCCTGTGCCTGCCGAAAGCGTCGTAAAGTGTACTGCCGTGCTTGATTTCGGCAACGGCGCGTTTGTATTTGCCCAGTACGTATTTATTGATAATAACGGCGCTCGCGACGTCAAGTGCCGTGGCTACGTCCATACCCGAGGCTATCTGCAAGCCGAAGGTTCGGGCAAACCTCGCGGCTATCAGTTGTCTGTTTACACTGCCCATAGGCGGCAGTTTAACCCTCAAAAAGTCCATGAAATGCGCGCCTTTGGCAGTTTTTGATGCAAAATATACAGCCAAGACGGCGAGCAAAACCGCGCCCAAAACCGCATACCAATAGCCCGTCAAAAAATCCGATACGGCATATACCGTCAGCGTCAGCTCGCTCGGCTCTACGTTCATCGCGGAGAGCGAAGCGCGGAATGTCGGTATGACGAAAGTGAGCATCAGCACTACTATAAACACAGTCATACAAAGCAGTAAAATCGGGTACGCGAGCGCACTGCCGACCTTCTTTTTGACCTCGTTTTGTTTTTCGTAATACACGGCAAGCTCTGTCATAACTTCGGGCAGCTTGCCCGACGCTTCGCCGGATTTAACCATGGCGCAAAAGAAGCTCGGGAATATCTTTTTGTGCTTGCTCATGGCGCTCGACAGCATTTCACCACCCGAAACGCCGTCGCAAACGTCGTAGATTGCCACCGCAAAAGCAGGCGAAAAGTGTTGCTCCTTGAGCAGGTTAAGAGCGTCCAACAAAGCAACGCCGGACGAAAGCATTACCGCATACTGCCTGCAAAACAACGCAAGCTCTGCGGCACCCCCGCCCCACAGCGCACTCTGCATGGCAAAAGGCTTTACCGCCGTGACAAAAAGTCCTTGTTTTGACAAGCTTTCTATTAACCTTTGCTTGCTCTGGACCGTGCAAATACCGCTTTGTCTGCGACCGTGTATATCCACGGCAGTGTACTTGTACTTTGGCATTTTTACCTCACACGAATAGCGAAATATAAGCAGTGATAATCTTGTCACCCACCAAAAGTGCCGTTATCAACCCGAGCGACAAAAACGGTGCAAACGGAGTCTCGATTATACCCTTTTTGCGCCTTATCAGCATAACGATACTGCCGATGACGGACGCTATAATCAGCATCAGCAATAGCCTTTGCCACCCGAGTATCAGTCCGCTCACGAGCGCCAGCTTGACGTCTCCGCCGCCCAAGGCCTCTCTGCCTGCTATCCTGCCGCCGACAAACGCGACGAGCCCAAACAGTGCAAAGCCAAAAGCCGCTCCTAAAATATGCGACAGCCAGTCACAGTATGCGTCTGCAAACACCGCCGCCACTCCGCAGGCTCCGAGCATTATCTGATATTTGTCGGGAATAATCATAGACACGGCGTCTTTGTAGCTTACAATCACCGCGAGTATGCAGACGACTGCCGCAACCGCCGCGAATAACAGGTTTTGCCGCAGTAATACTATGCACAAAACCACAGAAACGAGCGCCACACCGAGCGCAATAAGCTTTTTTATATCCATATCAAAACGTTATATCAAGTTGCAAGGTCGGACCTACGGCAAGCGCCGTGTCACCTGTCTTATATACCTCACAGGGCTGAGCAATGCTGTTTTGAGCCAAAACATCGCTGATACAATCGCCATAACGCGATACGTCAAGGTCTCCGGCAAATACTCCGTCGCAGACGTATATCAGCCTTTGACCGTCGGTTAAAATGCTGTCGCCGTTTTTGGCTGCAGGCACCGACCTGCAAAGTGCCTTGGCAAATACTTCGCCGCACAGTGTGATGCCGCAGAGCTTGAGCCCATTACCTGCAAAAGCCTCTCTAACAGCAGCTATGACGGATTTTTTGATACCTACGACAAGGTATCTGCCGCATAGCGGCATATTGTAAAACGCTATCTCAGATGCGTCCTTATACAGTAGGTTTGCCTTGACTTTGAGTGCCTCGGATACCTGCCTGCGGCCGAGGCTCGGCAGGCTGACGAAATCGGTAAACGCCATGCAGTCGGACAAAACCGCTATAACGCTCTTGCCCTGCAGGGCGCCCTTGACTTTACCTACCATATCAAAAAGCTCCCCGTCTGACATACAGGGAGCAAAAGCGACGTCACACAACTGCATAGCTGTGCTATCGCCGCAAACCGTTATTATCTTGTCGGCAGTCACAAATGCGAGTGCCTTGTCTTGGGATGCAAAGAGGTTAAACGTCATTTTTGCCATTTGATTACCGCTCCCGTATCGTCAAGTTTGACCGTCAGCAAAAGCTCGCCGTGGTCGTTATAAAGCTCCATAACGCGTTCTGCCGTATCTACGTCGGCTCTGTACCCTTGCTCGTCACAGACGAAAGTATCGGGTGCGGCACAAAACCTCGCGCCTATGTTGTCTATCTCGACGGTAGTTACAAAAGCCTCGCACGTCTTGCCCGTGACGGCACGTGTCGTGATGCACAGAGTGACAGTCAGCACGCAAAGTGCGAGCGCGACGAGCATAATGGCTATCGAGGTTTCGATGGCAAATCCGCGTTTGTCTTTCATAATCATTCCGCCTTATAAGTCGTATCAAACAGCACCGTTTCGCCCATAACGGCAACTATACGGCACTCGCCGCTCGTATAATCGGCATATACGTTTACCCTGACGTATTCGTTATCGTATTCGCCGCCTGCAAACCCGAGGCCATCCAAAAACGAATCAAAATCCGATTCGTTTGAATAGTGGATATATCCCTCGAGCGCACTGCGAGCCGTGGCTACGGCTTCGGCGGTGGCGGCGTCTTTTGCAGACGTCTCGGCAGCAGAGCGTAAAACAGTCGAGGCGGCTATCGTGACAACAACGATTACCGCCATAGCTACAACCGCTTCGGCTATCGTGACACCCCTTTTGCCGATTTTCATTCACCTATACCGTACTTTAACTTTTCGATGTCGATAGTGGTGTATTCTCCGTTTTTATACAGTACCTTGCCGTCGCACATAGTCATATACGCTTCGCCGTCGCAGGAATACAAGAGAGTATCCGCCGCGTTGCGTGCGAGCTTGGTATTGACAGACGCGATGTCAAATACCGCAAGGTCAGCGTCCATACCGACCTTGATAAGTCCGCTGTTTTGTCTGCCCATGGACAACCAGCCCGTGCGGGTCGCCGCCGAAAGTGCATCGCTAACCTTGCAGAGTGCAGGGTTGCGGTTATAGCCCTTTGTTAGCAGAGCCATAAGCTTTGCTTCCTTGAGCATATTAAGGTTATTGTTAGAAGCAACGCCGTCAGTGCCGAGTGCCACCTTAACGCCGTCACTGAGTGCGCGCTGATAATCGGGTATGCCACTGCCGAGCTTGAGATTTGACGTCGGGCAGGAAGCCATAAAAGCTCCGTTTTTTGCAAAAATCTCATAGTCGTTATCCGTGCACCAAACGCAGTGAGCGCCGATAAGCCTGACGTTAAACGCACCGACTTTTTCGAGCAAGCCCGTCGGCGTGACGCCGTGGCGCTCGATGCAGGCTTTATGTTCGCTCTCGGTTTCGCTGACGTGAACGTGGATGCCCGTGCCGTGCATTATCGCCATTTCGGCTACTTCGGTCATGGATTTTTCGGTATTTGTATATTCTGCGTGGATAGCGTAGTCGAGTCTTATCCTGCCGTTATTGTCGCCGAGGCGCTCAAACATATCCTCGTACTCACGATATATAGGCTGAGAGCGGAAATCTCCGTTTGGATCAAAGCAAAATACGCACAGCGACATATTGACCTTGATGCCTGCTTCGTTATAAGCTCTGTATAAGCTGTCACCGCAGAAATACATATCGTTGCAGCCTACGACGCCGTATTTGAGCATTTCGGCACAGCTCGAAAGTGCGCCGTTGTAATAGTCGCCGGCCTTATATTTTGCTTCCTCGGGGAATATAGCCTCATTGAGCCATTTATCGAGCGGCAGGTCGGTACCTACGCCGCGCAACAGGCTCATCGAATTGTGCGAGTGAGCAGAGCAGAATGCAGGCACGAGCAGATAGCCGTTGCCGTCAAACTCCTCGCCGTAGCCCGTAACGTACTCGCCTATGTGAGCAATCTTGCCGTCCTTTACGCCTACGCAAACGTTTTTGCGTTCACCGAAGCACTCGTCGATAATGGTAATATTCTTAAAAATCATTGCGTTACTCCTTGATATAATCTTTATACGTCGTCAATATTTCATCACTGAGGTTTTTTAAAGTTTTTCACCGACTTTTGCGAGCGTTACTTTCATTGTTATACCTCACGAAGTTTATCAATATCCCGTTTTACGAGCGGAGAATATTGATTTTGATTTATTATAGCATTAAGTATATGTTTTGTAAAGTAAACAAACTGTTAAAGTTGTTTTTTATGCCCAAATCGCCATGGCGAGCGTGGCGGCTATCATAAGCAGCAGACCGACCATAGCCTTTTTTGTCAGCTTTTCCTTAAAGACGATGCGCGAAAAGACTATCGAAAAAACTATGCTCAGCTTGTCTATCGGCACTACGACGCTAACAACGCCTTTTTGGATAGCGTAATAGTAACAGAGCCACGACGCGCCCGTCGCAACGCCCGAAAGTGCGATAAAAACAAGCTCTTTTTTGCCTATCTTTTTGACGAGCGACTGCTTGCCCTTGATAAACACGACTATCCACGCCATTACGAGCACTACCGCCGTGCGAATAGCCGTGCCGAGGTTTGATTCGACGTTTTCGATGCCGATTTTGGCGAGTATCGAGGTCAGCGCCGCAAATACGGCAGACAGCGCGGCGTAGGTCATCCAGCCTCTGCGAGTCTTACTGTTTGTGCCCGATTTCTTTTCTATCATCAAAAAGATGCCGAGTGCCAAAACCGCCGTGCATATCAGCTTGAGCGCGAGAATGTTGGTTTCGCCACTGTTGGTTTCGCCAAAGAGTATTATGGCGAGCAATACGGTGAGTATCGTGCTCGACTTGTCTATCGGGGTGACCTTATTGACGTCGCCCATCGAAAGTGCCTTAAAGTAGCATATCCACGACGCCCCCGTCGCGACGCCCGAGAGCAGCAAAAACAACAGCGACCTCGGACTGATGTCTGATATGCCGCCTGCAGAACCGACGACAAAAACCATTATCCATGCGAAAATCAGTACGACAAAGGTCCTGAGTGCCGTAGCTACGTCAGAGTCAGCTTTTTTGATGCCGCATTTGGCGAGTATCGTTACCAAGCCTGCAAAAAACGCAGACAAAACAGCCATTAAAAGCCACATTAAGTGTCATCTCCTATTTGCCGAATATTTCGATTTCATCGACGAAAAACCATCCTGCTTCGCCAAACACGACGTTTAGTTTAACAAACCTTGCGTCTGTATCAGTCAATATCTGATAAGTTACCGTAGTGCCTTCGGTAAGCGGTGTAATATAGTTACCCGTCTGCCCCTCGCTCCAGGTCTGTCCGTCTTTGCTAAATAGCACCTCCACGCCGGTTGGGGCGTATATGCCGGCACTGCCGAGATTGCTAATATAAAGGTTTATCAAATGTACGCTATACTGCTTATCAAGATCAAAAACGATATACTGACCGTTTGCCTCGGCGTTTGGATGAGTCTTATTGATGCCTATCCAGTTTGAATCTCTAAAGTTGCCCGGGTCTGCATGGCGGCCGTCGTTAAGGTCGTTACCGTCCTCGCCGTAAACGATAGACGCATAATCCTTGTATCTGTAGCTCGAGTCCATTCTGAAAAAATCGTGGACCTCATAGCTGCCCAAGGGTGCTATGTTTGTGCATCCTGCGATAGCTTTATACTTGTCGGTGCCGGCCACCATCGTGCCGTCGTCACGGCGAATAATTAAGTCGCCTGCGGACACAAACACCTCGTTGCTACTACTGACTGCAATCTCAGAGAGGTTTACACAGCCGTCAAAAATGCCGTCTCCTATCCTTGTAACCGTCCTCGGTATAAAAACGTACTTTAGCGTATCACAGTCCTTAAACGCACCCGAAGCTATCGCCACGACAGGCTTGCCGTCGTAGTGTGACATCACCGAGAGATTAACCGCTTTGCCTACGTAACGCTTTAGCACCACGCCGTCACTGTCCGTCTCAAACTCCATATCGGAGTTTGAATTATCGTTTATATACCACTCGCTATCTAAAAAGGCTATGCGCTTTGAGAGCCAACTGATTATTCTTTGGCTGTTAATCGACTGATTTGCTCCGGTATTCCATCTTTTGGCATCCGACGCAAAGTTGTCTGCATAGGTCATCGAAATCGTATCAAGATGGCAAAACATCGTCTCCAAAATGCAGTTATCACGGCACTCGGACCACTTGCGGCACACGGCGTCTTTAAACCAATCGGCTTGGTACAGCAGGATAAACCAAGTACTCGAGCGGTTGCCTGCATAGTTAATAAACTCAGACGGTTGCCATGCCGACACACCATATACGTCGGTATCATAGCCGTAGCCGTTGCCGTACGCCCACGAAAAGTCCCACGGTGCGCAGAAGGTAAGCTTTGGCTCCTTGGCGGTAAAATCAGTGTACATAAATGAGCTGCCGACTCCGACGTCCCTCTCAAGTGCCAATTCTTCGTCAATATACATTGCTACCGCGGCGCCAATCTCTATATATCTGCTGACACACTCATAGCAATCCTTGACCGTAGGGTCATACTCGAGATTATAATCACCGTCAAAGCTGTAATAAACTCCGTTTATAATGGCTTGATAGCACAATTCAAACAGGTTTTCGAGATAATTTTTGTAAAAAGCGACCTGCGCGCCTGTGAGAGTATCGTTTTTGAGCGACATACTGACGTTCGGCGCAGTATAGGTTTTGCCGTACATATCCGTTAGCGAATGACCGCCGTAGGTCATGGTAAACTTATAATCCTCGCTCGCGGCATACTGGTCAAGCTCGGCAAAATAACCAGTCATTAGATAGGTTTCGCCGCTTTTTTGCTCGTCGATGTTGACGCGGTATTTGTTGATTTGGTTTTGCTCACAGAGCAGATAAACTCCATAGTAGGCATCTGCTATATACAGCGAGACAAACGTGTAATCCGACGAATAATATCTGCCGTTGCAAAGCTCATCGTAGAGATAAAACGATATAATTTCCTTGGCGTAAACGCTGTCTCCGCGCAAAAGCACCCAGCTCTTGCATTCGGCGTCGTCGTTGAGGCCGAGCATCGAGGTCTTTTTGCCGAACTTAATACGATAATGGACTTTATTCTTTCTTATCCAATCGACGTCGCCGTAGTTGGACGAAGCGTTACCTCTAACTCTGATACCTGCAGAGATGTTTTTTAGCTCGTACTCGCTGTCGCAGTTTGTGAGAGTGACCGTGCAATCGGTGTATTCGTCACGGTAAACCACCTCGTTTGTGCCTATCGGGCTGATAGACAGCACTGGCATCGTATCCTCTTTGGGAGCAAATACAGCGCAAACGCAGTCGCTGTCGTCGCCGAGCGATGGCAGGCGAGCATAATTTGCCTCTCCGTCGCTCCAACCCATAAACATATATCCTTCGCCCGGTAAAGCGCATACCATCCGTTTACCGTAGAGGTCGTTTATCTCGACATTGCCGCCGTCTGACGAAGTATAAGTCCTCTCGACGACTGCCGTTTCATCACATTCGGTGCAGGTGACTGTATAATAGTAAACGCACTTGCCGCCGTCGTTTTTGAGCGTGTATTCGGGCGCGGAAAAAGTGTGCTCGTGAGCAACGGACTGTTCGTCATCCGATTCCGTGTCACTCACGTCGCTCTGAGCGTCGCTTTTGGCATCACTTTCAGCTTCACTTTGGGTGTCGCTTTGAGCGCCGCTGACGTTATCTGGAGAAGCCTCGCTTTGACTGCTTTCGTCCGATGTAGGCAGGACTCCTGCACAGCCGGCAAAGGTCAAGGCAATCGCTAAAACGAGTAGCAAGCAAAGGTATTTTTTCATATTCCGTCACCCCCTATCCCGAGTGTATCACAGCGCATTTGCATTGTCAATTATTATATGATATAATAGCTTATATTGGAGGACAAAGCTATGTCTGTATGCAAAACCGCACGTTATCACCTCCCGGGACTTTTTGAGTTTTACGAGCTTTACAAGCTGTTTTTGCCTTTATACCGCGAGCACAGAGAGTTTTTTTACGACTGGTGTGAAATAGGCTCGATATACGGAGCGCCTGCCGACTGTATCTGGGGCGGCGGACGAGTAGGCTACGGAGACGACGAGCCACAAGAGGTCTTGGCTCTGATGCAGGAGTACGGCGTTTCGTCGCGTCTGACCTTCAGCAACTCCCTGCTGACGGATAAGCACCTGAGTGACAAAAGATGCAACGCATTATGCAAACTATTTAATGTAGCTTCACCCGTCAGAAACGGCGTGGTAATCTACTCGGATGTACTGCTCGAACACGTTAAAGCAAACTATCAAAACCTATATTTCGTAGCGTCAACCACAAAGGTCATCACGGACTTTGACGGGTTTAAGGCAGAGCTTGAAAATCCCGATTACGACTACGTCGTACCCGACTTTAGGCTAAATAAATCTTTTGACGGCTTGACCGCCCTGCCGCAAGGTCTAAAGGACAAAACCGAATTTTTGTGCAACGAATGTTGCCCTATTAGCTGCACGGAGCGCAAAAGATGTTATATGTCCGTCAGTGCCCAAAACCTCGGCATAAAAGACCCCGAGCATATCTGTCCTTACGGTGCGTTAGGAGGATATAGCTTTAGCAGAGCGATGCTGGGGCAAGCGTTTATCGGCATAGACGATATACAAAACGTGTATCTACCGCTCGGGTTTACAAACTTTAAGCTGGAAGGTCGCAGTCTCGGCAGTGCGATGGTGCTCGAATTTTTGCTGTATTACATGACAAAGCCCGAGTATCAGCTCCGCGTCCGCGAAGCAATCTACCTTAGCAGTTCACTTGATTTGTTTTGAAAAACAGCCCACGGAACCGCAATTTGACGGTCCCGTGGGCTTAATTATTCAGTTTTCGATACTAATTCTCCTTAGCATCAGCGTCTTTTGGGGCACACCGTCGGCGTCGGGATAATCAAAATCAGAATACGCGAGCAAAGCCGTGCGGTCGTCGAGCGCTATCATTGAGGTGTAACAGCACGAGGACTTTACGCACAGGTCGATAGGCGTCTGCCACTCGATGCCCGACGGGTCGTCAGTCGCGCGCAAGAATACCCCCGGGCGACCGTAAGATGCGAGCGTCACTCCGCATTTGAGTGTCAAAAGCTGAGGTAATACGCCGACTTTGTCAAATACCAAAGGTTTTGTCCAGGTTTTGCCGCCATCCGTCGAGCGTGCGTAAAAGCTTTGGCATCCGCTGCCCGTGCGCATCAAAATGAGCATGGAGCCGTCCGGCATTATTTCGATAAAAGGCTCGCAAAGACCTTCAAAAGCCTTTAGATTATCTGCCGTGCGCATCGA
>DCHM01000010.1:11295-14931 GCA_002314835.1 Clostridiales bacterium UBA1752
TTGCCGTCCGGCGTATAGTGTCCCATCATACCCATCAGCGTTTCGATAGGATAAATCATCTCGCGCGCCGTCCCGGGATAATATACGTTCATCGACAGATGCGGCCAATTTATCCGCATCTTAAACTCTGTCGTTTTGCCCGTCTTTGAGTCGTAATCGTAGGCTACGGGACTGCGGTCATACTCGGGAATACGGTCTGCGTCGTATATCGAATAAAAGTCCCCCGGTTTATCGGGCTGATATTTTGACAGCCATTCCGCTTTGTAGCCGTTTTTTGCCTGTGGAGGCAAAAAATAGTGTCCGTCACCCATCGGCACGCCGAGCGGCTCGTCCTTGGCGGTAAGCTCTTTCCACGTAGCCCCGCCGTCCTTAGAGACGCGGCCGTAGGGTCTGTTTTCGTCCTCGTAACCGTCAAAATCGTCTGCAGAGCCAGGGCCGTTGCAGGTGTATCTGATATAGCCGTCCCTGCTGCGCGACAGAATCGGAAATTGATAAGGGCCCCATTTTACATCGCTGTACGGTTTGCCTCGCAGTATAACCTCGGGGTCTCCGAGACGCAACGTAAAACCGTCATACTTTATCGTCTGCATTTTTTAAGCCTTTCGCACGTTAGTCTGAGCCGAAGTTATGCGCATATTGTCCTCGTAGCTCTCAGACGCATCCCAAAACATACGCGCGGTTACAGCCTCTGGGAACCAAATACCGTCGTCAAATACGCCTGCCATGCCGAGAGCGACATTTGAGCCGTATTCGGTCTGAATCATATCGGTCATTTGCTGTGCGTAATGACCGTATTGCATCCATTCACCCTCAAAATGTTTCCACCTTTGCAGTCTCAGTGCCGTGTCGTGTGCAGTCAGCCGAGCACCTCCCTCTCCGAGCAGATACGGGCCTGATTGGTAAACAAATCTATTCCAGTCGAGGGTGCAATAGCCCTTGTAAAGTATGCCGACGTTACCCTGCGGACGCAAAGAAATCATCTTTTTAACGAGTTCGGTCGTGATTTTGCTTGACGCAGCGTCAACCGTATGCGGCTGATACGCCAAAGGAAAGGCAGGACCATCCTCCCAGATAATATCCACGCGCGTGTCGGTGTGCGCTATCTGCTCCATGTGCCTCGTCACCGAGGTCGAATGCAGTCCAAACTCTATTTTGAGCCCCGGATGGCGTTCAAGCAGTGCATCCGCCGTCGCGTTTACAAAGTCGGTCACCGCCGCGGCAATAGAGCGTCCGCCTATATTATCGTCGTTTCGCTCGGTAAACGACTGAAAGTATATCCCGTCGGGGTTGAGCGGAGCGTATTCGCGCTCAAACCTCGCTATAACGTCGTCCTTGACCTTTGCCAAAAAAGCGTCGTCGATGGCAGTCAGCTTTTCGCACCCTGCTATCCACCCCCACGCAAAGCCCCATATAATCTTAATGCCCCAGCTATGTGCGTAGTCAATGATTTCCTTAGCGTTAATCGGGCAAAAATCATTCCACAGTATGACTTCGTTTATCTTTATCCGCGCCATATTGCGCAAATAAGACCTGTAGTCGTTAATCGGATGTCCCCACGTAAACACCATGCGCCGCTCGGTTTTTGGAGCCGCGGAGCGCGTCATAAGTGGGAAAGTGTAATCAAAAACCTCGTCGCTGTTTTGCATCGGCGAACCGTTTAGTCTGATACAGTCGCAGTCGATAAAGTCTATCGCGCCGTGCAAAAGCGCATCGTCACTTTCTGCACAAATCAAAACGTATTGATACGCCTCGTCTGACGGGTTATTGATTATCTTAGTGCAATAACCGTTTTGCGGTATCTCGGACTTATCTATATATCGTCTCAGCAAACTGCTCTCGCCATATAAACCGATAATCACCGCGCATTTTGACGGCTCTGTCTCGCTCTCTATGCGGCACGGCAAAACATGCAGCTCATAGACGCCGATTTTGCGGCATACGCGATAGCCCATTTCGGTGCAAAGCAACTGCACTGCCCTCGCCTGCAAGCCCTCGTATCTGCTGTAAACGATTTCCCACGACGTTTGTTTTTGATACTTTATCTCCATATTTGTATCCTCCAAATGCATTATAGCACCTATCAAATCAAAATAACATTGACAGAGTGTCTAAAATTATCGCGTATGTTTTGGAGCAAAAATAAAAGCGCTTATTTTCTGCAAATAAGCGTCCTACAGTGATTAATTATCATGCAGTAATCTTTTGGGACAATAAAAAAAGCTATAACCCCTTGAGTTTACTGGCTTTTTGGCAGAGAGAGGTGGATTCGGTCTCGGCGCGACTACGCGCCTCGGTCTTCCGCGGCTCTTGACAGTCCACCGGACTGTCAATTCACTACCGCTCCCCTTCGAATCCCGCTCTCTCACTTTCCGGCACAAAAAAGGCACCCCACAGGGTGCCTTTTTATGGCTATAACTACCTATTTTAATACAAATGCATACCCCAAGTAAAAATTGCATACCCTAAGGCTGAAAATGCATACCCTTGATAGTTTTTGCATACCCCTATTTTATCNNGGACTGTCAATTCACTACCGCTCCCTTTGAATTCCTCTCATTTATTCTCATATACAAAAAAGCACCCTGTTGGGTGCCTTTTTTGGCGGAGAGAGAGGGATTCGAACCCTCGTGTGGTTTCCCACAAACTGATTTCGAGGGGAGTCGGCAACTGTCAGTTTCAGCATTTTTCGTGCATTTTCTGCAAGAAACATACCACCCCGAAAACCCGCACGACACAAGGAAAAAACGGTATTTGAACTCAAATGGCATTAAAAACCGCACGGTACAAATAAAACCGATTTGTCCGTTTGTCTTGCATAAGTCTTGCAAAAATGCAAGACAATTTGCAAGACGCACCACTCACTTTGGACCGGAATTTTATCTTAGGAGACGATAGAATGAAGGTCAATGAAACCGAACTGAAAAAGGCTCCCGAAGTTATGAATAAGGAGCAACTTCGAAAGCTGTGCCACATTTCAAAACGAACAGCACTCTTTCTGCTTGAAACAGGCTTGCTTCCAAGCACCAACACCGGCAAGAAAACACGATGTTACCGAATTAAAAAATCCGATGTTATTGAATTTATCAATGACAAAAAAGTTAACCCAAACAAGTACATTCCGCCGGAAAGATGGTACACCTACGGCGCACCGACGCAATCGTTCACGGTGAGAGTTTATCCAAGCGGAGCTATCTCAAAGGAACGAATGAAATGCTTCTACACAAGTCGCCTTTCCCAATATCCGGACTTGATGACCACAAAGGACGTGGTGGAGTTTACAGGATACGCTCGCCAATCGGTAGTAAATTGGGTTGACAAGGGACATTTGCAAATTCTCACGAAGACAAATACATTCCATATTCCGAAAGTGTTTTTCATAGAGTTTCTCTGCTCTGATTACTATAACGGTCTCGTCCGTAAAACCGAAAAGCATATGAATGCTATTTGGCTGATGAGCCGATAATCGCACATTTTTCAACATAGCGAAAATGATTTATAATATGAGTACGGAGGAAATGAATATGAAAGAAGAATTTGTAAAGAACATCGGGACATACGGACAGAGACACTACTGCTATTTGAAAAAATACTCCCCGATGGTCATCAACGTGATGCGGATGAAAGGCACGCTTGAAC
>DCHM01000010.1:15012-16947 GCA_002314835.1 Clostridiales bacterium UBA1752
GGCATCACCGAGCAACTCAAAGCGGACAATCAGATGGAGTGGGTCGGTAGGATGAACAACATCAAGGCACGGGTTACCCATGTGATAAACTGCGAACTGATTTACACCTAAGGAGGACGCCATGAAGAAAGTCAAATTGTTCTCATTCGGTGGTATAGCTCTTGCAATCCTCTTGGCGGTTATATTTGTGAGTGCCAAGCCAAAGACAGAAGAAAATTCTTTCTCAGCTCAATCCGAACCCGAATTTTCCGAAGAGGTAAGCATCTGCACGGAATCGGAGGAAGAGCCACAAACTGAACCGTCAGATGAACCCGAAGCATCAATCCCACTTGATGCGGCAACCGTACCCGACACAATCGAAGAAACAACGGAACATCCGTCTGAGGCGACCGAATCGGTTACAGAAACCATAGCAGTCGAAACTACTGCTACAACTGCTACTACTGCTACCGAAAAAGAGCCGAAAGAACACGGCTTGATTATCGGCGACTATCATGAACCCGAAGCATATAACTGCGGTACCCCGGGACACCATTGTGCCGGTCCCGAAACTCACGCACTGCTCATAGAAATTGCTGATAAAGGTTGCGATTACTGCGGTTCGCACACCTGCCCGAGCTTCTATGCCACCGACGAATGGGGACAAGGTTGCTACGACCCGACAAAATGCCCCGAGTACAATGTTCAGCACGATCCTTGCTATTACTGTCAAGACTGCGGAAAGCCCTGCGGCGACGGCTTGAACGGCACCTGCGCTGTCTATAACATCGACATTGCCTGTCCCAACTGTGGTGAATGTGTCAAGGCATGGACCTGCCACAGTTGCAAATAGAATATCCAAATTATCAGCGGAGCTTCGGCTCCGCTTTTATGTTTTTTCGGCAAATCTTGGATGATGCCATAAAGCTGCCGAAATATTCGGAACTATCATTTTGGTGATATATCAAACAATTATCGATATTTCACCGAAAAGCGTTGACATTTCGCCGAAAACAAAACTGATTTATTAGCGTTCGTCACAAATAATATATAATCTATGTGACATATACCGCGAAAGTTTTTTTGTAAATCTGTGATTTCAAAGAAACATATTTGTGATTTTTTGCAAAAACCATTGATATTTCGTCACAAATAGTATATAATATTTGTGACCCTATGTGAGGTGATTGTATGCAAAGAGAAAAATATACTGAAGCGATTAAAAACAGAATCGAAAGAGCCAAATTCGGAAGCGTATTTATTCTATCCGATTTTTCAGACATAGCCGACACTGACGCTGTTCGAAAAGCAATAACAAGAATTGAAAATGAAGGAACGCTCACCCGTATTATCCGTGGCGTTTATTATAAACCGGAATTCAGTGAGCTGCTTAGCGAAGCCGTTGCGCCTTCTCCGGACAAGGTGGCTCATGCGCTCGCTCGTAATTTCGGTTGGACGATTGTTCCTTGCGGTGATACGGCACTGAATCTTTTGGGATTGTCAACTCAAGTTTCTTCTCAGTGGGTTTATGTTTCGGACGGTGCATATAAAGAATATTCCTTTGATAATACAACCATAAAATTTAAGCGCACCACAAACAAGGAAATATCAAAGGTTTCCTACAAAACAGCACTGACTATACAAGCATTGAAAGCACTCGGCAAAGAGAATATAACGGATGATGTTATTTTTGAACTAAAAAAAACATTAACAAGCGACGAGATCAATGCCATGTTCGACGAAGCCAAGGCTGCTACATCATGGGTATATGAATACATCAGAATTATGAATAAGGATGTGGGGGAGAATCTATGATGAATAAAACTTCTATTCGATTTTTTGAAAATATACCCGTTCGTGCCGTATGGGATGAAGAAAGTGCAAAATGGTGGTTTTGTGCCATGGATATTGCCGAAGCACTGACAAAATCTAAAAATCCCCGTATTTATTGGGCAA
>DCHM01000014.1:0-7797 GCA_002314835.1 Clostridiales bacterium UBA1752
CGCAGCTTTATCAACAGCCCCTGCATCATGTGCGGACAGTGCATCAACGTTTGCCCCACCGGCGCTCTTATGGAAGCCAGCGAAATCGACAAGGTTGACGCCGCTATGGCAGCAGGCAAGTACGTAGTAGTACAGACCGCTCCCGCAGTTCGCGCCGCTCTCGGCGAAGAATTCGGCATGAAGATCGGCACTCCCGTTACCGGCAAGATGGTAGCTGCTCTCCGCCGTCTCGGTTACAAAAAGGTATTTGATACCGACTATGCTGCAGACCTCACCATTATGGAGGAAGCAACCGAATTGCTCGGCAGAGTAAAGAATGGCGGTGTACTGCCTATGATTACTTCTTGCTCGCCCGGCTGGGTTAACTACGCTGAATATTACTATCCAGATCAGCTCTCTCACCTGTCTTCCTGCAAGTCTCCTCACGAGATGTTCGGTGCTATCCTCAAGAGCTATTACGCCGCTAAGATCGGCGTTGACCCCAAGGATATGTTTGTCGTTTCGATAATGCCTTGCTCCTGCAAGAAGTTTGAGAAAAACAGACCCGAAATGGAAGAGAACGGTCTGCGCGACGTTGACGCCGTACTCACCACCAGAGAGCTCGGCAGAGTCATCAAGCGTGCCGGCATCAGATTTGACAAGCTCCCCGACGAGGACTTTGATAACGATCTCGTACACGATTATACCGGCGCAGGCGTCATCTTCGGCGTCACCGGCGGCGTTATGGAGGCTGCTCTCCGTACCGCATACTTTGTACTCACGGGCAAAGAGCGCGAAGGCATCGAGTTCCACGAGGTTCGTGGTTTTGAGAGCATCCGCGAGGCAGAATTTGACCTCGCAGGCACCAAGGTTAAGGTCGCTGTCACCAGCGGCATGAAGGGCGCCAAGGTTCTCCTTGACCAAATCCGTGAAGGCACTTCGCCATACACCTTTATCGAAATCATGGGTTGCCCCGGTGGCTGTATCAACGGCGGCGGTCAGCCTTACGTCAGAGAGGTATTCCTCCCCAACGAAGACGCCGACATCATGGAGACCTACAAGCAAAAGAGAGCAAACGCGCTCTACTCCGAGGACCAGAGACAGGCTATCCGTCAGTCTCACAACAACGTACAGATCCAAGCTCTTTACAAAGAGTTCCTCGGCGAGCCCAATTCTCACAAGGCTCACGAGCTCCTGCACACCCACTACAACGCAAACCGTAAAAAGTTTGACTAATCAAATAGCTTAACGGCAAACGGTGCAGCTAATCACTGCACCGTCCTTTTTTGTTGCCGTCTCTTGCATTTTGATTTGCTTTATGTTAAAATCACAATAACAAGCATAGGAGGCTATTGCTATGGCTAAAGATAAAAATTGGTGGAAAAACAAAATAGCGTATCAGATATATCCCCGCAGCTTTTGCGACGCCAACGGTGACGGCACGGGCGACCTGCTCGGCATCGTTTCAAAACTCGATTATCTGCACGACCTCGGCATAGATATCGTGTGGCTTTGCCCCGTGTATCGCTCTCCTATGGACGACGGCGGATACGATATCGCAGACTATTACGACATCGACCCTATCTTCGGCAAAAAAGAGGATATGGATCTCCTTATAAAAGAGGCTGATAAGCGCGGCATCAAGATTTTGATGGACCTCGTGCTCAATCACTGCTCGGACGAGCACCCGTGGTTTAAAAAGGCGCTCGCCGACTCCGACAGCGAGGAAGCGAGCTACTTTTGGTTCCGCGAGAGCCACGGCTGCCCTCCAAATAACTGGCGCTCTATGTTCGGCGGCTCTGCGTGGGAGAACGTCGGCGGCGACAGATGGTATCTGCACCTTTTCTCAAAAAAACAGCCCGACCTCAACTGGGAGAACCCCAAGCTACGTCAAAAGCTGTACGATATGATAAATTACTGGCTCGACAAGGGCCTCGGCGGCTTTAGAATCGACGCTATCACGCATATCAAAAAAGAGCCTACGCTCTCGTCACTGCCTCCCGACGACCCCGACGGAATGGTAGGATGCTTTGCCCCTACGCGTAATTATCCCGGCATCGGCGACCTGCTTACCGAGCTGAGACAAAACACCTTTGACAAGTACACCTGCATGACCGTAGCCGAAGCCGCAGGCGTACCCTACGCAGACCTCGGCATTTATATCGGCGAGGACGGCTATTTTGACACTCTGTTTGACTTTACCTACTCAGAGCTTTACAACTGGGGACACGGCTGGCACACCTGCAAAAAGCCGTGGGAATGGCCTATCAAGAACCTCAGAGACAAGATGTTTGCGTCGCAGATAGAGACGGCGAAGGTGGGTTTCGGCGCGGTTTATTTTGAAAACCACGACTACCCGAGAGCCTGCGCCAAGTTTTTGCCCGACGAGTACGTAAACGGCACTTCTCAAAAAATGCTCGGCACGCTCTTCTTTTTCCTGCGCGGCATACCGTTTATCTATCAGGGGCAGGAACTCGGCATGACCAACCCGACGTTTGACAGCATAGACGAGGTCAACGACATTTCGACCAAAAACCACTATCGCATAGCCCTTGCGGACGGACTTACTCCCGAGCAGGCGATAAAAGCCGTCAACAGATACAGCAGAGACAACGCAAGAGTGCCTTTCCCGTGGAATAGTGGCAAAAACGGCGGCTTTACCACCGGCAAGCCTTGGCTCAAGGTGCATAACGACTATAAAAAGTTCAACGCCGAGGACGAGGCAAAAGACATAGACAGCGTACTGAGTTACTATAAAAAGATGATTAAGCTCCGCAAGAGTGCGGAATACAACCTTACGCTCACCTACGGCGACGTCGAGCCGATTTTGCTCGAGCACGAGGACGTTATCGCTTATATCAGAGGCGGCGAAAAGCGCATCGCGGTCATCTGCTCCTTCTGCCCCGACACCAAGGACGTAAAACTGCCATTCGGCGGCTTTGACACCTTGCTTTCCAACCTTGACGACACCGTATCCGATAACGGCACGCTCACGCTCAGACCTTTTGAGTGCAAAGTGCTCTTGATTAAAGGGTAATATTATGTTAAAGATAGCAGTTGCAGGCGTCGGCAGGATGGGCTCTCACCACCTGGCGATGTATCGCAGACTAATAAAAGACGGAGCCGACATCAAGCTCATAGCTATTTGCGACCCCGAGGAGTCTCGCCTAAACGGCACGAGCAAGCACGTATTTAATATGGGCACCGACGCACAGCTCGCCCTCGACACAGTGCGCAAATATCTCAATATCGACGAACTTTTGGCACACGAAACGCCCGATATAGTCGATGTGGTTTGCCCGACTTATCTGCATTGCGAGGTCGCGTGCAAGGCTCTCAAGGCAGGCTGTAACGTACTGTGCGAAAAGCCTATGGCGCTCGACGAATCGCAGTGCGACCTTATGATAAGCACCGCCAAATCGTGCGGCAAAAAGCTGATGATAGCTCAGTGTCTGAGGTTTTGGCGCGAGTACGTTTACCTTAAAAGGCTGGTAAATAACGGCACATACGGCGCAGTCAAGGCGGCATATTTCTGGCGCGGAGGATTTGCCGACCATATCAATAACCCGTCGTGGCACGACTGGATTATCGACGCAGACAAGGGCGGCGGCGGACTCTTTGACCAGCATATACACGACACCGACTTTATCAGACTTTGCTTCGGCGAGCCTAATAAAGTCGTCACGACAGCCAAAAAGTTTTTTGACAAGAGCAGGGACGACATCGTTTCAACTAACTATATCTATCCCGATAAGGTTGTCAACGCCATCGACGATATCAGCTACGCCGCTTATCCGTTTTCTTTCGGGTACAGGGTCAACTTTGACGGTGCGACGGTCGAATATACGGCAAACAAGCTGACGGTTTATCCCATGGGCGGCACGCCTTTTGAACCAAACGTCACCGACTGCGGCACGACCGAGGACGCATATTATAACGAAATCGTATATTTTATCTCCTGTGTCAAAAACGGCATTGACCCAGTGATTTGCACCCCCGAGGATGCCAAAGCGACCATCGCTTTAGTCAAAAAAGAGGCCGCTTCCGCAGCAGCAAACAGATGATAAAAAAGCAGACTGACACATAATCAGTCTGCTTTTTAGGTGTTAGGTGACAGTACTTGTCCGATGGGTTCGCTTATCAGCAGGTCGGCGTATTTGTCTGCAGGGGTAGGGGAGCGGTTGATGATGACGATTTTGCCGTCGCTAAAGTAGTTTATCAGTCCTGCGGCGGGATAGACGTTAAGACTCGTGCCGCCTATTATCAATAGGTCTGCGCTCTGCAAGGCTTTGATTGCGCCATTTAACACGTCTTCATTCAGCATTTCGCCGTACAACACCACGTCGGGCTTGATAACGCTTCCACAGTCGCATTTTGGCACTCCCACGCTGCTTTTGATAGCGTCCAAGCCGTAAAACCTGCCACACCTCGTGCAGTAATTGCGGTAAATACTGCCGTGCAGCTCATAGACCTTTTGCGAGCCTGCGGCGGTGTGCAGACCGTCGATATTCTGAGTTATTACCGCCTTTAGCTTGCCGCTCTTTTCGAGCTCGGCGAGGGCTAAATGCGCGGCGTTTGGCTTTGCGTAGTCGCATATCATTTTTGCTTTGTAAAAGTCGTAAAACTCGTCCGTGTGTCGCACAAAAAAGTCGTGACTGAGCATCGTTTCGGGAGGGTATTTGTAGGTCTGACTGTAAAGCCCGTCCACACTGCGAAAGTCGGGGATGCCCGATTCAGTGCTGACGCCTGCACCGCCGAGAAATACGATGCTCTGAGACTCGTCTATCAGTTTTTTGAGGTTGGAATTCATAAAAACACCTCTCTTGAAATCTGTTTTATTTTGTGATATAATCAGTCATCTTAATATCCGAGGTAACACAATGACCGAAATCAAAATCAGTACGGATAAAGAATATACAGTCACGATAGGCAACGGTGCCGCGTCTTTTGCAGGCAAAATAATCTCAGCAGCCACGGGCTCAAAGATGGCGCTTTTACTTTCGGATACGACGGTGGCGCCTCTCTACGGACGCGCCGTTGCCCAGTCTCTGCGTTCTGCAGGCATAAAGGTCTATACATTTACTTTGCCTTCGGGCGAACAGATTAAAAACAAGGCGATGCTCTTTGACGTTATAGACTTTATGTTTAACCGCGATTTTTGCCGCGACGATCTTTTGGTTACGCTCGGCGGCGGCACGGTCAGTGACCTCGGCGGTCTCGCAGCGTCACTGTATATGAGGGGCATAAAGCTGTTTCACGTCCCGACTACCTTGCTCGCCATGGTTGACGCCTCGGTAGGAGGCAAGACTGCCATCGACCTGCCTTACGGCAAAAATATGGTAGGCACGTTTTATCAGCCCGACGGCGTGCTGATTGACCCCCAGTTTCTCGTTTCACTGCCGCAAAAGCAGGTTTCATGCGGCTACGCCGAGGTAATCAAGTGCGCTTGCCTTGACAGCAAAAAGATGTTTTTGTCGTTGCAAAGCGGCGACTACGACATCGCGGACGTTATTGAGGAATGTATCAAAATCAAGCAGGACTATATCGAAAAGGACGAAAAAGACGTCGGCAGCCGCAGGCTATTGAACCTTGGTCACACCTACGCCCACGCGCTCGAAAGCTACAGCGGTTATCGCGTCAGCCACGGCTTTGCGGTCGCTATCGGGATAGCCAACGCATACAGATACGCGACACAGCTCGGCAAGTGCGAGTCAAAGTACTATACCAGAGTGTGTATGCTGCTCAAAAAGTTTCAGCTCCCGGTATGCAGTCGCATAAGCGGTGAAGCGCTGTATCTCGAAGCATTGCACGACAAAAAGCGCAGGGGCAACACCACGGCACTCGTTTTGCCGAGCAAGATAGGCAAATGCAGTATCTGCAACGCAGACGATAAGATGCTCAGAGAGTTTTTTATGACGGAGGATAAGGATGAAAGAGTATAGAGACCAAATCGACGAGATAGATAAAGAGATGGCAAAGCTTTTGCTCAAGCGCCTCGAAATATGCGGCAAAATTGCCGAGTACAAAAAGCAAAACGATCTCCCGATATACGACAAAGAGCGCGAGGAAGAGGTCGTTGCCAATGCCGTGGCAAACGGCGGCGAAATGGGTGAATATACCAAGACGCTCGCTCACGTAGTCATCGGACTGTCAAAGAGATACCAAAACGAAAAGGTGCAGTAAGCACCTTTTTTATTTTATTTTGATGTCAAAATAGTGACCGCACCGCGGACATCTTACGCCGTGCTTGCCTTTTTTGTTGGGCAGACGGAGGTTGGCAGAGCAGGAGGGACAGGAGGTGAAATAATATTCGCTCCTTGCCTTTGCTTTGCCGCCGAACTGCACCTTGGGTAGCTTTTTTTGTTTGAGCTGATAAATCAGCGACATAAACTTTGCGTTCTCGGCTCTGCGCTTGTCGTGGCTTTTGGACAGCACTCGGTAAAACGTGTAGCCAAACAGCGCAATTTGCAATGCAAAAAAGATATAATACATAACGCTCGAGCCGAGCAGACTGCCGAGCGACGACAGCAATATAAGTACTACCTGCAGTGCGATCAGACCGTAAAACATCGGGTCAAAACCGTATCTGCCGGCAAAAAAGTTTCTCATTCCGTTACCAAACATAATCGCCCTCCGTGACTTTTTATAGATTATATGCTTTTGATGATATATAAAACACACAAAGCAGCGTTTTTTCGCACAAAATACACACAATAGTCTTGCATTTTTATGATACTTTGGTATAATATAAATAACTATATTATTTTGGAGGATTATACCTATGAACAAAGTTAAAATCGGCGTTGTCGGCGCAGGCAATATAGCTACAAACGCGCACCTGCCCGCATACAAAAACGTTACCAATGCAGAGGTTGTCGCTATCTGCGACCTCAATATCGAGCTCGCAAAAGCCGCCGCGGAGAAATTCGGCATCCCCAAGTACTTTGGCTCTGTCGAAGAGATGATAGCAGGTGCAGACATTGACGCGGTAGATATCTGCTGCTGGAATAACGGCCACAGCGACGTCGCAGTCGCTGCCGCCAATGCAAAAAAGAACATTTTGTGCGAAAAGCCCATGGCAAAGAGCCTTGCCGAGGCACGCCGCATGGAGAAGGCAGTCAAGGATAACGGCGTTACCTTTATGCTTGCTGTTCCCGGACGCTTTTGCGCACCTAACAAGTACGTCAAGGCGGCTGCCGAGAGAGGCGAGCTGGGCGACGTTTACTTTGCAAAAATCGCTTACGTACGCCGCCGTGGCACTCCGCTCGGCTGGTTTACCGACAAAAAGACATCGGGCGGCGGACCCGTCATTGACATAGGCATCCACGGCATCGACTCGGCGTGGTATATCATGGGTTGTCCCAAACCTACGCGCGTTTCTGCCGCTACTTATTACAAGATCGGCGACTATCAGACCAAGGGCGTCGGCAGATGGCACGGACAGTCCTGCCCCGACAACAAGTTTGACACCGAGGACAGCGGCGCAGGCATCATTCATTTTGAAAACGGCGCATCCATGCTGTTTGAGGCAACTTGGGCTATCAACGGTCCTCAGTACATCAAGACCGAGGTTTTTGGCTCCAAAGCAGGCGCCTGCCTCGACCCGCTCACCATTTACGGCGAGAGAGACGGCTATCTCAGCGACGACCGTATCACTATCGACAATTCTTATGAGAAGTTTGCAGACGAAATCACTCATTTCTGCGATTGCGTCATTAACGGCAAAAAGCCCGTATATCCCGTTGAACAGGGCATCCAGATGCAGCAGATACTCGAGGGCATATACGTTTCTGCCGAAACAGGCAAGGAAGTCGAGCT
>DCHM01000014.1:7939-27147 GCA_002314835.1 Clostridiales bacterium UBA1752
GGGCTCGCCGTTTCACAAAGCAGCTGGACCTACAAGGGCTTTGACGTCAGGCATCTGACGCAGAGTGAGCTAATAAAGTTTTTGTCTCACCACGAGATAGCGTCGCACTCATATACACATCCCTACCTCGACCGCATTTCACACGATGAATGCGTGAAGGAAATGCGCCTTGACAAATCTGCCTGCACCAAGTGGTTTGGCAGAGTGCCCGTCGGTATGGCGTACCCCATGGGGACGTATTCGGATGACGTAGTACAGGTGCTCTACGACCTCGGCTATCGTTATGCGAGGACGACGGGGGCATCGCACGGCTTTGACGTGCAGACCGACCTATTAAGATTTAAGCCGACATGCCACCACAACGACGACGCGCTTTTTGAGCTTGCGGAGGAGTTTATCAAAGCAAAGACCGACAAGGATATGCTGTTTTACGTTTGGGGCCACTCCTACGAGCTTGAAGCCGACGGCAACCGCGACAGGCTTACGAGGCTTTGCAGGATGATTTCGGAGTGTGACGACGTATTCTGCGGCACAAACAGACAGGTGCTTTTGGAGCGTACAGATGACTAAAAAAAGACGCAAAAATAAAAAAAGCACGCTCGCTTCGGCACTGTTTTTAATCGCAGTGATTGTCTCGGTAGTGCTTATCTGCATTTCTGTAGGGGACAAGGGCGAGGTTTCAGCTGACGTATCAAACGCTTTGACGAGCGAAACCTCAGAGACGTCACCCGAACAAAGTGCGGCAGATATCAGCGAAGCTGACGAAAGCACTGAGAGCACCGAAAGCGAAATAAGCACCGAACCTCCTTTTGAGCCTTACGTCATAGACCAAGGCCTATACAGCGCCGAGGCGGTAGTTTACGACCGCGCCACAGATACGGTTATCGCCGCAAAGGACGCTTATACCCGTATGGCGCCGGCCTCGCTGACCAAGATAGCGACTGCTATTACGGTTATCGAGATGTGCGACGACCTTGACGAAAAGCTGACCTGCACGCAGGATACGGTTAACGTTACTTACCTTGCAGGAGCTTCGGTTGTCGGCTTTAAGGGCGGCGAAAAAGCTACGGTTATGGATATGCTTTACGGCGTGATGCTGCCTTCTGGCGCTGACGCCGCTATCACGCTCGCTATCAGATTCGGCGGCAGTGAAACGGGATTTGCCGAAATAATCAATCAAAAAATGGATAAAATCGGTTTGACCGATACTCATTTCTGCAACGTCACGGGACTCGACGAGGACGGGCATTACAGCACCGCCGCGGATATGGCGATACTGCTCGATTACTGCCTCGACAACGAGACTTTCAGACGTTTGTGCACGACGAAATATTATACCCTGCAGACCTGCTCAAAGCACGAGGGCGGCATCGAGGTCACAAACACCGCCTACACTGCTTTTACAAAAGCAGGCTTGCTGAGCAGTTATTTTAAGGGCGGCAAGACCGGCACGACAGACGCCGCAGGCAGATGCCTAGCCGGACTGTGCGTCATAGACGACCGCGAGTACGTCACGGTTACGCTCGGCGCAGGCGGAGACGCCGCAGACGGATATATCGCGTGCGATTTTATATACTTGTCCGAAACGGTTATACCTCAAATCAATTATTAAGGAGACTGTTATGCAGTTTACATACGACAAAAGCGGTTTTTATTTAGACGGCAAGCCTTTTAGGTTTATTTCGGGTACTATACATTATTTCAGAGTACCAAAAGAGTTTTACCGCGACCGCCTCACCAAGCTCAAAGAGTGCGGCTTTAACGCCGTCGAAACCTACGTCGCGTGGAATATGATAGAGCGCGAGGAGGGAGTCTTTGACTACGGCGAAAGCTACGACCTCGGGATGTTTTTGGACATAGCCAAGGAGCTCGGCTTGTACGCTATCGTCAGACCCGGTCCGTATATCTGTGCGGAATGGGATTTTGGCGGACTGCCTGCATGGCTTTTGGCAAAGGACCTCACCGTCCGCACCCACGACACTCTGTATCTCTCGTATGTAAAACGCTATTTCACGAGCCTCTTTGATATTCTGCGCCCGAGACTTTTGTCAAATGGCGGCAACATATTGATGATGCAGGTCGAGAATGAATACGGCAGCTACGGCAGCGACAAAGAGTATCTTATGGCAGTCAGAGATATGTATAAAGAGCTCGACATGGACGTCCTGCTCTTTACCTCCGACGGTCCTAACCTTGATATGCTCAAAAACGGCACTGTTGACGGCTGTCTCGCTACCGTCAACTTCGGCTCGGGACCCAAGGCGGCGTTTGAAACGCTAAATACCGTTCTCCCCGACTGTCCTCCCATGTGTATGGAGTATTGGTGCGGCTGGTTTGACCACTGGACCGAGCAGCATCACGTCCGCTCGGCAGAGGATACCGCGGCGTGCTTTGACGAAATGCTGTCGCTCGGCGCATCGGTCAACTTTTACGTCTTCTGCGGCGGCACCAACTTTGGCTTTATGAACGGCGCCAACCATTTTGAAGTCCTGCAGCCCACCGTTACGAGCTACGACTACGACGCTCTGCTCGACGAGAGCGGCAGACGCACCGCTAAATATTACGCCGTCAGAGACGTTATCAAAAAGCACCTCGGCGACTTTGAGACCAAGGACCTGCCCGAGCTGCCTGCAAAGGCTTACGGCAGGGTAGAACTTACCGAATCGTGCGACGCTTTTGATATGCTCGGCAGTGCCGTCGTTACGGATAAGCTGCTCACCGCCGAAGAGGCAGGCTATTACTACGGATATACGCTTTATTCGTTTGAAGCCGATAAGGGCACGCTCGAAATAAAGGGCGTCCACGACGTAGCGTACGTCTATGCCAACGAAAACCTTGTCGCTACACTTTACAGAGACCAAGAGACGCCTATACAGCTTAAAGAGTTCAGCGTCGTTGACGTGCTCGTCGATAACCTCGGCAGAGTTAACTACGGTCCCGAATTACCCGACCGCAAAGGTATCGTCGGCTCGGTCACTGTCAACGGCAAAGAGGTGACAAGCTTTAGCATATTTGGCTTTGGCGACGATATGTGCCGCCGTGCCGACTATGAGGACGGTATCATTGACGCGGCACCCGTCATGCTGAGAGGCAGGTTTAACGTAGATAAGGTTTGCGATACCTTCCTTTATCTGCCTACCTTCACGAGAGGCGTTGCATTTGTCAACGGCTTTAACCTCGGCAGATACCGCAAGGAAGGTCCGCAGGTTTCGCTCTACGTGCCCTCCAACATACTGCAAAAAGGCGAAAATATTATCGAAATCTTTGAGACCGAAGGCTTTGACGAGCCTTACGTCGTCTTTGATAATAAAATGAATTTAGGAGAATAATCTATATGGCTGATAATAGAATCCCCAAGAGAAGCGAAGTTGCAAAGGAAAATACCTGGGCACTTGAAGACCTCTACGCCACCGACGACAAGTGGTTTGAAGCGCTTGCCGAGGTGGATAAATTCTGCGAAAGAATGCAGGGCTTTAAGGGCAAGCTCGGCGAGAGCGCACAGTCGCTTTTGTCATATCTCAGATTTGACGACGAGATTACCGACAAGCTCGAAAGGCTCGCCAACTACGCTATGCGTAAAAACGACGAGGACACGGGCAACTCCAAGTACGTCGATATGCGCGGCAAGTTTATGGGCGCATACGTCAAGCTAAACTCGGTTTCGGCTTTTGCCGCACCCGAAATAATGGCTATCTCCGACGAGACGATAGAGGGCTTTTACAAGTCCGAGCCTGCGCTCGAGCTTTACCGCCGCGCGCTGACGCTCGTACGCCGCAAAAAGGCTCATATCCTAAGCGAGGCGGAGGAACGCATCCTCGCCGCAGTCGGCGAAGTCTGCGAAGGTCCTGAAACGATGGCAGGCGTTTTCCGAAATGCCGACCTCAAATATCCCGACGTTACCGACTCAAAGGGTGAGAGCCATCAGCTCACCTCGGGCAGTTATATTTCGCTCGTTTCGGGCCCCGACAGAGTGCTGAGAAAGAATGCGTTTGACACCCTTTACACCACCCTCATGAGCTGGAAGAATACGAGCGCCGCATTCCTCGATGGTCAGATGAAACAGCTAAAGTTCTACGCCGATATGCGTAAATACGATAGCACCATCGAGGCTTCGCTCGACAGAACCGAGGTTCCCACCGAGGTTTACTACAACCTCATTGACGCAGTTCACGAAAAAATGCCGTATATGTATAAGTACACCGAGCTACGCAAAAAACTGCTCGGCGTTGACGAACTGCACATGTACGACCTCTATAACCCCATAGTCGCAGACGCCGATGAAACCATCACGTTTGAACAGGCTAAGGAAATCGTTAAAAAGGCTCTTGCACCTCTCGGTGCGGATTATATCAAAAACCTCACCATCGGACTTGAGAGCCGCTGGATAGACGTTTACGAAAATGAAGGCAAGCGCAGTGGCGCATACTCAGCAGGAGGCAGACCTCATCCTTACGTTCTGCTGAACCACAAGGACAACCTCGACTGTATGTTTACCCTCGCACACGAGATGGGCCACGCAATGCACTCCTTCTACAGCTGCCAAAATCAGCCTACGGTCTATGCCGAGTACGTTATCTTTGTTGCCGAGGTCGCTTCGACCTGCAACGAGGTGCTTTTGATGAAGTATCTGCTCGCCAACACGACCGACAAGAGCAAAAAGGCTTATCTCATCAATCACTTCCTCGAGCAGTACCGCACCACGCTTTACAGACAGACTATGTTTGCCGAGTTTGAGCTCGAGCTTAACCGCATGGTCGAGAGGGGAGAGGCACTTACCGCCGACGCTCTCAACCAAAAGTATTATGACCTCAACAAGCTCTATTACGGCGACAAGATGGTAGTTGACGACCTTATCGCAGTCGAGTGGTCGCGTATTCCTCACTTTTTCTACAATTATTATGTTTTCCAGTACGCTACCGGCTTTAGCGCAGCAGTTGCACTGGCAAACCGCATACTCACCCTCGGTGAGCCTGCCGTTAAGGATTATCTCAAGTTCCTGTCGAGCGGCGGCTCTGCCGACCCCATTTCACTTCTCAAGATTGCAGGCGTAGATATGTCCACTCCCGTTCCCGTCAAGTCGGCGCTCGATATGTTCGGTGAGCTGATAGACGAAATGGGCGACCTGCTCAAATAATGCGAAGCAAGGGCTTTTTCACCGACATTATCAGGTTTTTACAGGGCTTTTTGGTAGGCTCGGGCGCAGTGCTCCCGGGCATCAGCGGAGGAGCGCTGTGTATGTCCTTCGGCTATTATCTGCCGATGATAGAGATTATCTCAAACCCCAAGAACATCAAAAAATATCTGCGCCTCGTCATTGCCTTCGGGCTCGGCTGGCTCGTTTCGTTCTTTGTGTGCGCCAAGCTTATAGGCGTGTTTTTTGAGAAATACGAGTTTGAAGCGACGTTGATTTTCGGCGGACTGATTATCGGCTCACTGCCTCAGCTTATCAAGGATGCAAACAAAAACGGAGTTACCAAGGGCTGTTATATCGGTCTCGGCTGCGGCTTTGCTTTTACATCCGCTTTGATGCTCTGCGTTACGATGTTTAGCGCATCGCTGACACCAAACGCATTTTGGTACGCCTTCAACGGCGTGCTGTGGGGACTGAGCCTTATATTCCCGGGGTTTAATACCACGCCGATAACCGTTTCGCTCGGCATATACGACGCATGGGCGAGCGGAGTGGGGGCGTTTGACGTCTCAGTACTGTTGCCGTGGCTTTTGGCACTCGTCGTGACGGCGTTTGTGCTGTCGCGCACGGTCAGTTCTCTCGTTAAAAAGCACCTCGCCACCGTCAGCTACGTTATGATAGGCGTAGTTTCGGCGTCAACTGCCGTTATGCTCGTGCAGACGATAACGGCTCAGACGTTTGACACCGTCAAAATCATACTTATACCCGTTTTGATTTTGACAGGCGCAGGTCTTGCTTTTGTGCTCGACAAACTGACAAACAAGGAGAAACAAGTATGAAAAAAGCATTGTGCTTGCTCTTGGTTTTTATACTCGCTCTGCTATCGTCCTGCACGCAGTCGCGATGGGATGAGTCTGCGGAAGCAAAATCCTACACGGTTTATTATGCCGCAGAGAATAAATCATACGCAGACGCAGTTATCGAGGCTATCGGCGGCTTTGGCATCACCGCCACTGGTGCGCTATACGACGGCACCTTTGGCGAAAACGCCATCGTCGTCGGCTACGTCGAAAATGAGATTATCGACGGCATCGTTGACGGCTACAGCATCAACGCTTATTCACTTTGCAATGCGGGCGGCGTATTTTATATCGGGGGCAGAAAAGATTTTACCGATATGTCGGATGCGGTCGAGATGTTCCTTTATTATTTTATTACCGATAAAGACACCCTCGACCTCAGCGAGGACCGGCTTTTTACGCTCTCACCAAAGACGCTCGACAAAGCTACCGTCTGCGGCGTACCTCTCACCGAATACGAGATAGTTTACGGCGATAATCCCGGCGAAGCCATCAGCTATGAGGAGGTTGCATACAACCTCGCAAACCTGCTCGAAACCAAGACCGGCGCAAAGTTTGTAGTCAAGGACGAAAAGAGCACGCCCACCGAGCACGAAATCATTATCGGTGCTTCTTACACCCGTGCTTTGTCAAAAAAGTACCGCGCGTATATCCTCGACGACTGCAAGTTTGTCTGGGATATATCAGACGGCAATATCGTCATCGTCGGAGGAACACCTAACGCCATCTATTTTGGTGCCAAGGATATGTGCAGCTATCTCGAAATGCAGTACGGCACCGCTCAGGATGAAAATAAAAACCGTGCAAAAACCGTTCGGCTTACCAAGGTCGCCTGCGTCGGCGACAGTATCACTCAGGGTGACGATGACGGGATGAATTATCCGACCTTCCTGCAAAGTATGCTCGGCTATGAGTATATAGTCGGCAATTTCGGCAAATCTGGCTATTCTACACGCACACAGGACACTTATCCATACACAAAGACGGCTGAATATAACGCCGCCGTCGCATTTGCCGCAGATATAGTCGTTTATATGCTCGGCACCAACGACTGCCAGCCTACAAAGACCTGGACGGATAATACAAAAGTCGAGTACAAAGCGGCTGCCAATATGATATTCGACGCGCTCGAGGAGGCAAACCCCGACGTAAAGATATACGTTTGCCTGCCTTCGATGCTGTTTGCAAACAACGTTTGGAGCAACTGGCAGAAATGGGGACAGCAGGTTAAAGACTACGCCGTGCCTCTCAACCGCGAGCTCGCCGAGGAGCGCGGTTATCAAATCATTGATATGTATAGCTGGTCACTCGCCAACAGCGCCGTCTTTAAGGACGGATTGCACCCGAGCGGAGTGACCTACAAGACCTTTGCCGAGCCGATTTACGAGGCTCTGCTTATAGATTTGGGCGAATGATATGAAAAAGATTGTTGTTTTAATAGTTTTATCCGCGCTTGTTTTAACATCCTGCAGTGCGGCGGTGTCTTTTACAGACGCAGAAAAATACGGCGAATATCTGATGGACGCAGGTTATACGGCTTATATCATCACAGACGACTATACCTCAACGCCTGAGTCTTTACAAACCACATTCACCACGATGCTTGTGCTTGAAATGGTACTGATGAAATCGGATGCCGATTTATTGCCCGAAAAAGCACTGCTCGCCGCTGACGGCGATCAGATGAACGTCATCGTCGTGTTTTATTTTGCTGACGAAGCCACCGCACAGCTGGCGATTAGCGCTATGGCAGACTATCAGGTCAGCGAATCAAACAAGCTCGATTTTAACCTCGAGCAGAGCGCAAACGCACTCAAAATAGCTATTTCTCAGACGTAAAGCAAAAAGCCCGATTGTTCGGCGGTTTATGGGCTTTTTGTCCACAAAATCCGCAGATACAATACTATGAAAAAAGCAGTTTTTAGGTCATTGGCTTTGTTGACCGCAGTGATAACGCTTTTGTCGTTATCCGGCTGTGGCACTAACGAAATAAAGACGGAACCCGACTACTCGTTGCAAAAGGTCTTAAAATCAGGTCAGATGGTTTTGGGACTCGACATGGCTTTCCCACCTATGGGATTTGTGGACGACGACGGTGAAATAGTCGGGTTTGACATCGACGTGGCACGCGAGGTGCGCAGTCGTCTATGTAACCACGGTCGCCAACGATTGGATGTGTCTCTCGGTGTTTGAGACAACCAATATTTTCGGTCAGCTAAAGGTAACTCTGTCATATACGATTATCGCCTCGATTTTGGTTGTTATCGTTCTGCTCATGATAATGATAAGAGCCAACCGCAAGGAGGAAAACCTCAACAGATTGACCAACGTAGTCGAGGCGCTTGCCGCGGCTATCGACGCCAAGGACGCTTATACCAACGGTCACTCGGGACGAGTTGCTGATTATGCAATGGAAATCAGCAGGCGCCACGGCGATTCGGCTAAGGAGCAGGCACAAATACACATGATAGGTCTTTTGCACGACGTGGGCAAAATCGGCATCCCCGACGCCGTGATTAACAAGCCCGGTAAACTTACAAATGAGGAATACGACCTTATAAAGACGCACCCCGATATTGGCTCGCACATTATGGCAAAGGCGGCGGCGATTCCGGGCGTGGCAGAGGGTGTCCGTTGGCATCACGAGCGATATGACGGCAAGGGCTATCCCGACGGCAAGGCGGGTAACGACATACCAAAAAATGCGCGCATTATTGCCGTCGCAGACTCGTATGACGCTATGACGAGCCGCAGGAGTTACCGTGACGCACTAAGCCAGGAAATAGTCCGAAACGAAATCGTCAAGGGCAGGGGTACACAGTTTGACCCCGAGTTTGCAGACATTATGTTGCAGATGATAGACGACGATACCGACTATAATATGCGAGGACAAAGTACATAAAAAAATAAAGCGCTTGTGGATGCAAGCGCTTTTGTCTTGTAATGGATTAATCAGTTACTGTAAAATGCTTTAATATCTTGCCGACGATGAGGCAGACGATGCCGACGCCGATGGCGATAGCCGCCGCGATGAGCAGGGGGTCCATCTGAGAGGCTAAGGTAACGATAAAGGACGAAACCCCTTCTATGCCGAGATTGCCGATTGCCTTGATAATCAAGGGGAGCAGACCTACGAATATGCCCGCTATCAGTGCGGCGTAACCGTATGCGTTGAGCGTGCTGTCAAATCTGAATATAAAGCAAACGAATATCAGCACGGCGATAACTGCGGTTATAATAATACATAAGGTAAAAAACTCACTGCTGAGCAGATAGGTTACTACGCCCATAACGCCTGCCAGTATGTTGCCGCCGAGCTCGGGGTTAACCGTGCCTCCGATGACTTCGGTTATTTCTTCTTTAGTAATCGGCAGGATTTCTTCACCGCCTTTTTCGGTGAGCATGGTGTCGATGGCTTGTATATCCTGCTCGGTTATTTCGTAGCCCGTCGTTTCTTTGATAAGGTCTTTGTTATTGATAAACAGTTCTTTGATTTCTTCGGTTTTAATGCCTGCCGATTCGGCTTGACCGGTAAAAACGTCGATATAAGCGGCTATCTTGTCGTTAATAAAAGCGTCGAGTCCACTATCTGCTATCAGCTTGTCGAGCTGTTCGCCCGTGACTTCTTCACCTGAAAAAGCCCCGACGACCTTGCCTACGATGTCGCCTGCGGTATCGCCGTCCTCGATAATGACGGTGTTTTCGCCTATCGGGATTTCTTTTTCGGTTATCATCGAGCCGATGTCGAGCGTTTTGATTGTTTCGGTGCTGAATACGCCTGATATACTCTCGGGCGTGACCATCTGCCTCAGTGCGCCGATAAAGCAGACAACAAAGCACGAAACGCTGAGTGCTATCGCGAGAAATACGGCCAATATACAGCCAATGACCTTGAGCGCTTTAGGCGCTTTTAACGGTTTTATCATAACCTTCCCTCACTTTTGCTTGATTTATTGTCTATATTATATAGTTGCGCGCCGTTTTTGTCAATCACCGACGCAAAATATTCATCAAAAGATGTATAAACAAATGAATATGCAGGAATTAGTGTGTATAATATACAAAACGTTGCAAAATATCTTGCAACTTTATGCACAATGACTATTGATTTATTGATTTTACCGTACTATAATGGCACCATAATAAATCACGAAGGGAAAACAATCATGAAAAAACTAATCGCTATCATCGCAATCTTAGCACTCGCTATCACAATGTTTGCCAGCTGCACTCAGGCAACCAATCCTGACTCCGCAGACTACGACAAGCTCCTCAAAGAAATCAAGGCTACCAACACCGGTGCCAATGGCACTCTTACTGTTTCGATTTCTCCCGACTTTGCTCCCATGGAGTTCTGCGACGTTAGCAAGACCGGTCAAGACACCTACGTCGGCTTTGACGTTCTCCTCGCAAATTACATCGCAGCAGAGCTCGATATGAAGCTCGAAATCAAGCCCCTTGACTTTAACGCTTGCCAGGCAGCAGTAGAAACCAAGTCGGTTGATATGTCCATCTCCGGCTACTCCTACACCGAAACCCGTGCCGCTAACTTCCTCCTCTCCGACGTTTACTACACCGGCGAGAGCGACAGCGCACAGGCTATCATCACCACCAAGGCTAACGAAGGCAAATTCACCAAGGCTGCTGATTTCTCCGGCCTCACCATAGGCGCACAGACAGCTTCGCTCCAGTACAACCTCTGCACTTCTCAGCTCCCCGCAGACTGCACCATCAAAGAGTTTGTCAGCATCGACACCGCAGTTGAATCTCTCATCGCCGGCAAGATAGACGCTCTCGCAGTAGCAGAAGGCAACGGCGACGTTATCATCAATAACAACAGCACCAAGCTCGCATTCAGCGGCTTCCTCTTTGAGATTACTTCCGATATGGAAAACAACCTCATCCTCCTCAACAAAGACAGCGCCGAGCTTTGCGAAAAAGTTAATGCAGCTCTTGCAAAGGCTCTCGCAGCAGGCTACTATCCTATCTGGAATGCAGCTGCAGAGAAATACGCAGGCTCCTCTAATGCGGCTGAAATCGGTTACGACGAAAGCGGCAACAAGGTCGAAAAGGTCGAAGGCTAATCTGTAATATAACCAATAAGGCAGGGGCTGTTTGACGACAGCCCCATACCTATGTAATAAAGGAAAGTTTGTTATGCAGTTTTTTGAGTATTTTATTGATGCTTGGAATATTTTTTCCCGGTATTGGTACGTCTTTTTGATAAAGGGCGCAGGCTACACTCTGCTTTTGTCTCTCATTACGGTGTTTTTTGGCACCATACTCGGCACTGTCATCGCGTTTGGCAAGATGTCACGCTTTAAGGTGCTCAGAGCGATAGTCACGGCGTTTGTCGAGATTATCCGCGGCACACCTATTTTGCTGCAGTTGTACGTCGGCTATTTTTTGGTACCTCAGGTAGTCACGTTCGTCGAGGTCAGCGACTTTATGTCTATCACTATTGCGCTGATATTAAACTCGTCGGCATACGTCAGCGAAATAATCCGCTCTGGCATCCAGTCCGTCGATAAAGGTCAGACCGAGGCGGCGCGTTCGCTCGGCATGAGCAAAAACCAGACTATGTTCCGCATAGTCATTCCTCAGGCAGTCAGGACGATATTGCCCGCACTCGGCAATGAGTTTGTCATGATGATCAAGGAGACCTCGCTCGCATCGACCTTCTTTATCGGCGACCTCATGACCTCTTACACTATCGTCAAGGGACAAACCTACAAGTCACTCGCTTGCCTCATCATCGTCGGCGTCATTTACTTTATCCTGACGTTCCCGCTCAGCAAGCTGATGGTTTATATCGAGAAAAAACTCAAGAGAGGAGAGCATCATGGACAATAAGCTGATACAGACTATCGACTTGCACAAATCGTTTGGCAAGCTCGACGTCTTAAAGGGTGTCAACGAGACTATCAACAAAGGCGAAGTCGTCACTATCATCGGCCCGTCCGGCGGCGGCAAGAGCACCTTTCTCCGTTGCCTCAACCTCCTCGAAATGCCCACCAAGGGCAAGATACTCTTTGAGGGCGTTGACATCACCGACAAAAAGGTCAATATCGACCTGCACAGACAAAAGATGGGCATGGTGTTTCAGCACTTTAACGTGTTCCCTCACCTCACCGTCAAGCAAAACATCACCCTCGCCCCCGTTCTGACAAAAAAGAAGACGCAGGTCGAGGCTGACGAAATGGCAGACGCACTCCTCGCGCGTGTCGGTCTGTCGGATAAAAGCTCCGTCAAGCCCGGAGTGCTTTCGGGCGGACAAAAACAGCGTCTCGCCATCGTGCGTGCGCTCGCTATGGAGCCCGACGTAATGCTCTTTGACGAGCCGACCTCGGCTCTCGACCCCGAAATGGTAGGCGAGGTTCTCGAGGTTATCAAGGACCTCGTTAAGAGTGGAATGACCTCGGTCATCGTTACTCACGAAATGGGCTTTGCCAAAGAGGTCTCTGACCGCGTGCTCTTTATGGACGGCGGCATAATCGCCGAGGAGGGCACACCGAGCGAGGTATTTAACCATCCTCAAAATGATAGGACACAGATATTCCTCAGTAAGGTTTTGATATGAAATACGATTTTATCAACGACTTTTTGAGCCAAAACAGCGAGCAGTTTGTCACTGCGGCAAAGGCCATCCACGGCTTTGCCGAGCTGTCGCTCAAAGAGTATAAATCCTGCGATTTTTACTGCGAGCTTTTGTCAAAGCTCGGCTTTACAGTCACAAAAGGCGTTTGCGGCGTAGAAACCGCTTTTACCGCCACTTACGGTAGCGGCAGTCCCAAGATTGCCTTCCTCGCTGAGTATGACGCGTTGGCAGGCTTGTCACAGGTCGGTGGCATTACCGTAAAGCAGGAGGCAGTTCCAGGCGGCAACGGTCACGGTTGCGGCCACAATATGCTCGGTATGGGCGCGGCTGCCGCGGCTTACGCCACTATGCACTGGCTCAAGGAAACGGGCAAACAGGGCACCGTAGTCCTCGTCGGCTGTCCCGGCGAAGAGGGCGGCGCCGCCAAGGCGTTTATGGCAAAGCAAAACTTCTTTTGCGACTTTGACGCGGCGGTTACGTGGCACCCCGGAGACGTCAATACGATTTCCGCAGGTGGATGCAACGCCTGCATACAGACGCAGTATAAGTTTTACGGCATCGCCGCTCATGCGGCAGGCTGTCCCGAAATGGGGCGCAGTGCTCTCGACGCGGTAGAAATGATGAACGTCGGAGTGCAGTTTTTGCGCGAACACATGCCGCAGAATGCACGCATACATTACGCCATCACAAATTCGGGCGGCGTTTCGCCCAACGTAGTACAGCCTTACGCCTCGGTGCTTTATATGGTTCGTTCTCCGCTCGTCAAAAAAGCGGTCGAATTGCAAAAGCGCGTTGACGACATCGCGGACGGCGCCGCACTTATGAGCGGCTGCAAGGTTGAAAAGTGCTTTATCGACGGCACGTCCGACACGATTCACAACGAGGTGTTGTGTGACGTAGCCTACGACGCTCTGCTGATGGCTGACGCTCCGCAATATACAAAAGCCGAGCTTGATTTTGCCAAGGCTATATCCGAGACCTACGGAGGCGCGTGTGACATCAGCGAATATCTGCCTGTTGGCAAAGCAAGAGAGGTTTACTCTGCAAACTGCAAGCAGGACGGCGCTTATAAGGCAGTCCTCGACTTTACCGTGCCTCACGGTGACGCAGACAGCTTTAGCCCCGGCTCGACCGACGTCGGTGACGTTTCGTACCAGACGCCCACGGTGCAGGTTTACACCGCTTGCTTCCCTGCAGGCGCACCCGGTCACTCGTGGCAAAACGTATCGTGCGCAGACAGTAGCTTTGGTTATAAGGGTATGATTTACGCCGCCAAAGCTATGGCTATCACAGCCGCCAAGCTGTACGACGAGCCCGATACGCTCGCAAAAGCCAAGTCTGAGTTCGCAGTCCGCACAGAGGGCGGATTCGTCAGCCCGATACCCGACGGGGCAAAACCTGTAGTACCGGAAATGATATAAATATATCTCGTTTGCTATTGACATTTGGCTATCATAATACTATAATATAGCCAAACTTTTATAGGAGATGGTTTATATGAACAGAGCTGCTCTTAAACAGACGGCTAAAAACAAGCTCGGCTCTAATATCTTCAGCAAACGCTGGATGATGTTCGTGCTGGCATTTCTCATCACCGGCGCAATAGGCGGTGCTATCAGCGCATGCACCAGCGGCATCGGTGCTATTATCGGTGCGGTATTCGGCGGCATGCTGATATTCGGTATCTCGGTGTCTTTCCTCGCTCTCTACCGCCAAGACAAAGACCTCGAAATTCCCGATATCTTTGTCGCATTCAAGACCTTCGGCGATCAGTTCCTCCTCAGCTTTATGCTTTGCCTCTTTATCGCGCTGTGGAGCCTGCTGTTTGTCGTCCCCGGCCTCATTAAGGGCCTCGGCTGGTCTATGACCTACTACATCAAGGCAGATCACCCCGAATATACTTACAAGCAGTGTATGGCGGCGAGCAAGCAGATGACCATGGGTCACAAGTGGGAGCTGTTTGTGCTTATCCTCAGCTTTATCGGCTGGTATTTAGTAGGCGTTGCTACCTGCGGTATCGGTATGCTGTGGGTAGAAACCTACGCAAGCGCAACCATTACCGCATACTACGAAGAGCTCAAAAATGCTCCCGTAGCTGCTTAACTCCAATAACAAAATAAAGGACTTGGTTTATCGCCAAGTCCTTGTTTTTTACGTAAAAAGTTTGCGGCGGAGCATATCTATCCAGCCCGTGCGCGAATTGACTATAAACAGCAATCCCGAAATAATGCCGAATACCGCTACGACAAACCAGCACCATATTAGCTTAAAGTCGTCGTAGAAAGTCAGAGCCAGCACCGTTTCAAACACTACCGACAGTGCACCGAACATTGCGATGATGATAGCCGCCTTTGGCAGGTTGCCGAGGCGCTTGATGCGCGAAATGAGCAGCGAAACGCAGATATAAACAAACAGTTCGCCGATTACCGGTAGGGCAAACGGCAGATACCACGTCACCATGTCGCCGTTTATCCACGCTATCAGCGCCACGTAGAGCGCCGTCGCTATGCCGTCGATTGAGAGGCAGATATACGGGTTTGGCTTTTTGATGAGCATTGGGAGCAATACGTAGCAAAACGTCAGTATAGCCGCTCCGTACAAATACAGCTCCCATAGTTTTGCAAAGTGCTGTATTATCTGCAAGATCAGCGCGACCACTATCGGTATCGACAGAGCAATAGTACCGAGTATGCCCATAAACCGTCTGTTGACGGTCTTGCGGATTTTTTCGACCTTTTGCGGATAGGGGTAATATTCCTCTCGCTCTATTTCGTTGGGATTTACGACCGGAGTAGTGCAGAGCGGACACACTTTTTCGGACGCGGCGAGCTTGACGCCGCAGTTGACACAGTAGGACATTATTTGCAGAGACTCCTTTCTCTGAGGTTGCTCTCGACCGTTACGGGTACGCCGTCGGCGACGAGACGGGTAAAAACGCCTCTTTCGACCTCGGCGGAGCGCAGGGTGCGAGTGAAATTGATGTTTGTTTTGCCGTTATAGCTTGCTACGGCGCACATGACTGGGTTTTGATAGAGCGGTCCGACCTGAAAATCAAATCGGTTTACATAATGTTTAAGTCCCTCGGGTAAATCTATTTTGCCGAGGTTTGACATGAGCGAAGCGGTTTGTATATCCCCCGTTGCGAGGTAAATCAATTTGAGTATTGGCACTTTAATAAAGAGGGGGGCCGCCTTTAGCAGTGCCTTGCGCTGTGCGTCAACGTTGCCGCTGAATTTGGCACACATCTTTTGCGGAGTGACCTCGAGATACATATAGTGCTTTACTGCAGACGCGATTTCGGCAAAGGTATATTCGCCGTACGCGCCCTCTATGCCGGGGTTAACGTAGGACGCAAAATTTCGCACCGTTTCGGACTGAAAGAGCGACCTGAGGTTGACGGGCACGCATATTTTGACCGGCTTTTTGCGTTCTGAAATCCGTTTGTCGGATTTTTGGATGGCGAGTATGCTCTCTATCATGCAGGCGGTCAGATATTGTGTCAGTGAAACGTCGTATCTGTGAGCCGCCTCGAGCAGCTTGTCGGTGTCTGCCACGCCTGTAATGATATTTAGGAAGCCTTTTTCCCTTTGCCCCGTGAGACTGTATGACGACTTTTCACCGCGCGGAACCGAGATTGCCTTTGCATAGCGGATAAAGCTGTCTTCTCTCTCGGCAGGAGTAGGAGGACAAGCGCAGTCGAGTACACCGTATCCGTAATCAACATCAGCGCCGTATTTGAGGCGGATATATTCACCGACTAAGGTTTTGAGGAATATCATGCCTCCCGTGCCGTCTGACAGGACGTGAAAGAATTCGAGCGCTATCCTGCCGCCGTAGTATCTGACCTTAAACAAAAACTTTTTGTTCTTTTTTGCGTCTATTGGCAGGCAGGGGTTGGCTACGTCGTCGTCTATCGGCGGAGTGCCGTGCAGCTCCTCAAGGTAAAACCAAAAGAGCCCGCGCTTTACGCATACACCGAAGGTCGGCAGGCGGCGCAGAGTGTTTTGCAGTGCTTTTTCGAGCACCGATTTGTCTATATCCTCATTCAGTACGGCGCTGACGCGGAACATAGCCATCCAGCTGCGCGTCTTGACCGTGGGATAAATGGTAGCGGCGTTATCCAAACGATACCAGTTTTTTGTGTTGTGTTTCATTATTTAATCTCTTTGACAGTCAGCATATTGCCGACAACGGTAAACTTGATTTCAAACCCTGCGTACTCAAAGCCGTAAACGCGCGTATCGTCGTCCTGATACGACGGTCTCGGGTCGCCCATCAATAGCGCAACGAGGGCTTTTTGCTTGTCGCTCGGCAGCTTGCAAAGCTGTGTGTCGGTTATCGTAACGGCGAGGCGGTCGCCCATCACCTCGTCCGCAAATCCGCACACCGCATCCGGTATGCTGTCTGTGTATGCAATATAAGGCTTAATATCGTAAATCGGGGTGCCGTTCATAAGGTCTGCACCCTGCACCTTTAGCACGGTGCCGTCCTTGGTTTGCTCGGTGCCGAGCAGTCTGACACAGCTTAAACCTATCGGGTTGGGTCTAAACGGCGAACGCGTGGCAAAAACTCCCACGTGCTTATTGCCTCCGAGGCGCGGAGGTCTGACGGTCGGCGACCATTTGTCTCTGTGAGCTTCGCTGAAATCCCATATCAGCCACAGGTGCGAATACCCATCGATGCCCCTTAGGGCTTCGTTTACGCGGTATTCGGGTTCAAACACGATATATCCGATTGTCTGTGCGAGCCCGCTTTGGCGCGGTATGCCGAATTTGGTGGTATAGTCGTTTTTGATATGAGCGATGATTTTCATACTACTACTCCGTATTTTGCGGTGATACGCCCGAGCGAAAAGCCTATCGGCTTTGATAATATCAGCATAAACAGTACGTTTGACACCGCATAGACTGCCGTGACGGGCAGAGACGTGGCGACCACCGCGAGATACTGCATGGCGCTAAAGCCTTCGCCTATCCACAGCACCGTCCATACATCCATAATCAGTGAAAAAATCACTCCCGACACTGCGGCGTAAATATACAGCAAAAACCTGTTTTTGATAAGAAGTTTTGACAAAAGCCCTGCGACAAATCCGATAACGCCCCACGAAATCATCTGAAACGGTGTCCACGCACCCTGTGCGAATACAAAGTTTGACACTATCGCGGTGAGTGCGCCGCACATAAAGCCGCTTTCGGCACCGAGATACATACCGCAGAGTATGACGATTGCGGCAACAGGCTTAAAGGACGGCAAAAATGCAAAAGCAAACCGTCCGACGATGGATATGGCGGTCATTACTGCGAGCAGGGCGGCGCGGCGTGCGTCGTTTTTTTGTTTCTCAAACGTGATAAAAAACGGTATGCAGGCTACGACAGCGACAGACACGGCGAGATAGAGATAACTGCGTTCTCCAAAGCAGAGCGTGCCGAGCAAAACGGCTATCGGCAGCAGGATGAGGCAAATGATGACGGCAATTTTGCGCTTCATTGCTTTTTACCTGCCGAGATAATCTCTTGTGCGGTTATCGCACCGTCAAATATTCCGCGCGAAATGCGCGCGGCGGTAGTCGTATAGTATCTGCTTGTGGCAAAAAACTCGCTCGGTGTGACGGGATTTGTTATAGTGCCGTCAAACAGCATCGCACATCGGTCGGCGACTGATGCGGCAAAGTCGAGGTCGTGCGTCACGAGCATAACCGTTATGCCGCGTGATTTGAGCGTGGATATTATATCTCTGAGTGCATATTTTGCGTCGGCGTCAAGCCCCTTGGTAGGCTCGTCGAGCAAGAGTATTTCTGGCTCTGTGAGCAATAGCTTTGCTATGGCGCACTTTTGCCTTTCACCGCCCGAAAGGTCGGACGGGTGACGGGACAGCAAATCGCCGACGCCCATTAGCTTTACGGCGTCTTTGCAGTCCTTGCTTATCGCCTCGAGGTCTGCGCCTATCGTCTGATAAACGAATACGTCGCTGACGTTTTGCGGCAGCATGGCGATTTTTGACTCTGTTTTGACCTTGCCGCGCAATGGCTTTGACAGTCCGCACAGCACCTTTAAAAGTGTTGTTTTGCCGTGCCCGTTGCCTCCGACCAAACAAAAGCACTCGGATTTATACAGAGTAAGCGAAGCACCGCTCAGCACGTCCGCACCGTTTTTTGTATATCTGTAATATATATCTTTGGCGGTCAGTACCGCTTGACCCGTTGCCTCTGCACTATGAGGCAGGGACGTAGGCTCGTATCTGTTTTGTAATTCCGCACGGCAGTCCTTGACGCTGAGTGACGGCTTACCGAAACCAAGCTCCGCAGCAATACGCATCGGGGTAGGCAGGTATCTGCTATGCATGAGCTTTGATACCTCTTGCGGAATTGTAACCGTCAGTCTGCCGCCATCGAGTAAAAGTACCTTGTCACACAAGGCAAACAGCGCGTCGGTGCGGTGCTCCGAAATAACTACGGTCACGCCGAAATCGTTGTTTACTCGCACCAAAGCGTCGGTAAATTCGCCTGCGGCTATCGGGTCGAGCTGAGATATAGGCTCGTCGAGCAACAGCACGTCGGGATTCATCACCATGACAGACGCGAGCGCGAGCAGTTGCTTTTGACCGCCCGAAAGCGTGT
>DCHM01000025.1:0-9221 GCA_002314835.1 Clostridiales bacterium UBA1752
TCTACCTTAGGAGGGGTTTATTATATCCATTTAACTATGAGGGCTTGCCCAATGTTGAATTATACCCATACGCAGGTGGTTTGTCAAGCATTTTAGCCAAACTCGGCATATAATATTAAAAAAAGGTTGCAAAAAGAAAATCCGTGTAGTATAATAATTCATTATTTAGGTATTTATACTTTGGAGGGCAAATAATGATTCCCTATTATGACTTAAAAGCAGTCAAATTCGGCGGCAGTTCTCTGTCTTGTGCCGAACAAATCATAAAGAGCGCCGGCATCGTCAAGAGCGAGCGTTCGCGCAGATTCGTTGTGCCTTCGGCACCCGGCAAGCGCTTTGACGGCGACGACAAAGTTACCGACCTGCTCATCAAGTCTTTCCGCACTGCTCAGAGCGGCGGAGACATCAGCGAGGTCTTTGGACGTATTTGCGACCGTTTTAACGAAATAGTGGCAGGTCTCGGCATTTCTCTCGACCTCTCAAAAGAGCTGTCGGAGATTAAAAAGAACATAGCAGGCGGCGCTACGCTCGACTATGCGGCGAGCCGCGGCGAATATCTCAACGGTCTCGTGCTGTCAAGCTATCTCGGCTTTAACTTCGTTGACCCCAAAGAGCTTATTATATTTGACGACAACGGCGTATTTGACGCCAATGAAACGCAAGTCAGACTGTCTGCCAAGCTTTTAACGCTCGAAAACGCAGTCGTACCCGGTTTTTACGGCAGCACCGTAAACGGTGAAATCAAGGTTTTCAGTCGCGGCGGCAGTGACATTACCGGCGCTATCGTAGCGCGTGCCGTAGGTGCTGATATATACGAAAACTGGACTGACGTTTCGGGATTTTTGATGTGCGACCCTCGCATAGTACAGGACCCGAGACCGATAAAGACCATCACCTACCGCGAGCTGAGAGAGCTGTCCTATATGGGTGCAACTGTATTGCACGAGGACGCAGTATTCCCCGTCAAGCTCGCAGGCATACCGATTAACATTCGCAATACCAATATACCAACAGACCCCGGCACGATGATTGTGCCGACTGCAAAGGATTTTACTTCGCGTGACATCATCACCGGCATCGCAGGCAAAAAGCACCTCGCCGTCATCCGCATCGAAAAAGACCGCATGAATCAGGAAATCGGTTTTGGTGCAAAGGTTTTGCAGGTTTTCTGCGAGCGCGGACTGTCTTTTGAGCATCTGCCCTCCGGCATCGACACGATGTGCGTGGTTATTGCCGAGAGCGAAATCGACGGCAAAGAGCGCGACGTGCTTACCGCCATTACCAAGGCAGTCGCTCCCGACAGCATTGAGCTCGAAAAAGGTCTGTCGCTGATAGCCGTAGTCGGTCGCGGTATGATTAACGCGCCCGGAACTGCTTCGCGCATTTTCAGCGCCATTGCTAAAGAAAACGTCAATATCCGCATGATAGACCAAGGCTCGAGCGAGCTCAATATCATCATCGGCGTTGACCAAGAGGAATTTGAAACCACTATCAAAGCTATATACAAGGAGTTTTGCGCGTGACCGGATACACGACGCTCGGCGGTGTCGGTACGGCTAATCTTATCGAAAAAAAGAGCGAGTTTATCGGCAACGCTTCGCCCGTCACAACCGAAGCCGCGGCACTCGAGTTTATAGCCAAAATCAAGTCGCAATATTCGGACGCAAAGCATAACGTTTACGCCTACAGTCTAAGAGACAACAATACCGCCCGATTTACCGATGACGGAGAGCCGCACGGCACGGCAGGACTGCCCGTGCTCGACGTACTGCGAAAAGCAGGTATCGTCGATGCGGTCATAGTCGTGACGAGGTATTTCGGAGGTGTATTGCTCGGCACTGGCGGACTGGTCAGAGCTTACTCAAAAGCCGCGTCGATGGCAGTCGAGCAAGCACAAATCAAGCTCATCGAGTGCCTTGCCAAGGTCAGCATTACTCTCAGCTATCCAGATTTTGCAAAATGTGAGCCGATGCTGGCTGATTACCCTTGCAGGCTGATAGATAAACAGTTCGGCACGGGTGTTACGGCTACGCTGCTTATGCGCGGTGACGACGCAATCAAGCTACGCGAAGCCCTGCGCGAAGCAACCGCCGCGAGAGCCGCGTTTAATGACTTGGGTACGGAATATAACACGATATAAAAAAGAGAGCGTCAGCTCTCTTTTTTGCTATACATTATTGATGTAGCTATCATCGTTTGACCGATAAAATAGCTAAAACCGTTGATATAATCGAGCGCGGTGTTGCCGCCCGTGAGATAGATTAGCGGTGAAATAGCCTTAAACAGCTTTGTAACGTCGATAAACATTTCGAGTGCGAGCGCGACGTCCGACAGCATCCACAGCAGTACGCCGCAGATCAAAAGCACTGCCGCAGTGCCATGCAGTTTTTTATAAACCCCTACCGAAACCGCTTTGCCTGCCGCGAGCATTATCGCCGCCATATAGACTAAAACCGGCACGGTCAGCGCGCCGAGGTCTGCGTTTGACAGCAATAGCCACGCCGACAGTCCCGAGAGCACGGCGGCTATGACGATTTCGAGCCAATTAAAGCCGTCCTGCTGGTAAAGCGATATGACGATGAGCACGGCATCGGCAAAAAACATAGCCAAGCCGGAGATAAAAAACGCATTGCCTTTAGTGACGCTGAGTGCGAGCAGGACGTCGCCTGCCATGCCGCACATGATGGAAATGAGTAGCAACAGCCCGTATTTGCCGTGCTTTTTATTTCTCGCAAAAGCGATAACGCCCACGGTGACAAACACAGCCGAGCAAAGTGCCTTGGACACGATATACATAACGTCGGCATTGGCCGCCGTGCGCAGTCCGAGCATATACAGTGACGTTACAATGAATGAAATAAAGACCGATATTGCCGCAAACATATTATTCAGACCTCAGTGCGGTAACGGGGTCGCGCTTTGCGGCGATAGACGAAGGGATAAGACCTGCCACGAATGTAAGGAGCATAGAAATGATGATGAGTGCTATGCCGCCGCCAAGAGGCAGTATCGCCGCCACGTTCATGCCTGTCAGGTTGTGCAGTATGATATTGATTGGTATAGTTGCGAGCAGGGTAAGCCCTATTCCTATAGCGCCTGCCGTAAAGCCGACGATAAGGGTTTCGGCATTAAATACGCGCGAGATGTCGCGCTTTGACGCACCTACGGCACGGAGTATGCCGATTTCTTTGGTTCTCTCGAGTACAGAAATATACGTGATAACGCCTATCATGATAGACGAAACGACGAGCGAAACTGATACGAAGGCTATCAATACTATCGAAATCGCGTTTAAAATAGTGGTAATCGACGACATCAGCAGACCTACCGTGTCGGTATAATGGATAACCTTGGCGTCGTCGCCTTTAGCTTCGGCGGCGTTGTTGTAATCGTCGATAATCGAGCAAATGACGTCCTTGGCGTCAAAGCTCTTTGGATAAATGTAGATAGTGCTGGGGACTTTGTTTTCGACGTAGCCGAGCTTTGATAGGTTTGCGTCGTAAGTGTCGTCGATTGCATACTGTTCCTTAAACATCTGCACGAGCTGGTCGTCGCTGAGATATGCAAGATACGGCTCGATGGTTGCTTTCTTTTCCTCGGGCATCTGAGATATGAGACTCTTTACGTATTCGGCTGTGATGGTGTCGGGAGGAAACTCGTTGCCGGTAAATACGTTGACGTCGGGATTTGCGAGCTGCTGTACTACGATTTCAGAATTATTAATACCGTCAACTATATAGTCGGTGAGTTCCTTGGTATATCCGACGTAAGCGTTTGTGGAGGTCGAAACGGCGTCGGGGCTCGGCATGGCGATACCCACTACCTTTAGCGTAAGACCGTCGTCAACTATCTCCTGCAATTTTGCACTGTCGCCCGAAACGTCAGTCCAGGCATCACCGTCTTTTTGATAGTAATCGGTGGGCAGTATGAGCTTAAAGGTCATGCTGAGGATTTCGTCGTAAGTAAACGACCTGTCGTCCACTTCGAGCGTTTCGCCTGCGTAAATCTTGTCGAGTATGTCGTCTATCTCGTCTGTATCACGGATACCGATAGCATACTGTATGAGGTCGCCGAGCTCCTTGCGGCTGTTGACAAACAGTATAACCTCTTCTTTTGCTGTAGGCCACTGACCTGCCAAAAGGTCGTACTGAGTGCTGAGTAATTCGTCGTTGTCTATAAGCTCGTCCCAAACCTTTATCATGCTCGTAAAGGTCGAAACGCCTGCTACCGAGCTATCGAGTATGGTGTCGTACAGGTCGCCGTATATCTTGCGGAATACGGTATTTGGGTCGAGCCTTACCGCACCGTCCGAGGTATCGGATTTATAAACCAAAAACGGTACGTCGTAGCTGTAAGTTATGCCGCTGACATACTCGTCTATCGAGTGGGTTTTGCCACCGGCGTCTTTATAAACGCATTCGTCGCTCTCGATGTAATCTTTAAACGATGCGAGGTCGTTATACATAACTCCCGTGGTCATCGAATTTGCCATCTGCACCAGCTTTGACGAAGTGTAAATAGAGTCGGAAGCCATACGCTCCTGCTGTTTTTGCTCATAGTCCTCCTCGCCGTCCTCAGAGCCGAACATAGACGCAAGGTCAAAACTCTCGTATGTTAATTCGAGCGGATAAGACGAAAGCGTGTCCTCCTGTACTCGGTCAATGAACGCCTGTATGCCGTTGCTCATGGCGAGTATCAACGCGATACCTATGATGCCGATGCTACCTGCAAACGAAGTGAGCAGGGTACGTGTCTTTTTGGTCATCAGATTTTTAAGCGAAAGATTGAGCGCGGTAAAAAACGACATACGGGGTCGCTTACCCTTGGCTTTTTTGCTCTTTTGAGCGGCTGTCGGAGTATAAGGATTGGTGTCGCCTACTACAGCACCGTCACGCAGGTTGATAATACGGTCTGCATAGCGGTCGGCAAGCTCGGCATTGTGAGTAACCATTATTACGAGCCTGTCGCGCGAAACCTCTTTTAAAAGCTCCATAACCTGCAAGCCCGTCTCGGAATCAAGCGCGCCCGTAGGCTCGTCTGCGAGGACGATTTCGGGGTCGTTTATCAGTGCGCGGGCTATCGCCACACGCTGCATCTGACCGCCAGACAGCTGATTTGGCTTTTTGTTGCCCTTGCCCTCGAGCCCTACCTTTTTGAGAGCGTCGAGCACGCGTGTGCGGCGCTGTGACTCGGGTATGCCCGAAAGCGTCAGTGCCATTTCGACATTTTGCATGACTGTCTGATGAGGTATCAGATTGTAGGACTGAAAAACAAAGCCTACCGAATGATTGCGGTAGTCGTCCCAGTCAGCCGCCTTAAAATCCTTGGTTGACTTGTCGGCTATAATAAGGTCGCCCTCGTTGTATCCGTCGAGGCCGCCTATGATATTGAGCATGGTAGTTTTGCCGCAGCCCGAAGGGCCAAGGATGGCTACAAACTCACTCTTGCGGAAAGCCAGCGAAACGCCCTTTAATGCCCTGACGGTTTCGCCTGCCGCGGTATAATCTTTGACAATGTTTTTGAGAGTTAACATTTTGCTCTCCTTTCCTGCACGTTATATTAAAAAAATTCGACATTTATCGACAAACTTTGACACTCCGTTATCTCCATGCGTCGGCTTTGCAGGCAAATAGGGCAAAACCGTGTCGAAACATTAGGCTTTACTCATTGCTCGCAGCGTGATAATATGTACGCGAGGTAAAGAATATGGAGCTTATTTATAATAACATCGTGGTATATCGTGATTTCGCACTCGAATACAAGCTTTTTGAATTAAACGGCGCTTTTGTTTTTGAAATAATCAAAACTCAAAACGGCAAAACCGAATCAGACTCGGTGCCGATGGCTACAACGAAGCAAAACGCCCTGCGCATCGTGCAAGCACTGACGGTTTCGCAAGTGACGCCCTGCTCGTTGCGCGAGGCACTCGAGACGTAAAAAATACAAAAAAACGCTTGACAAACGGCAACGCTTGTGATAATATAATCCTCGGTCGCTATGGCCGGTTAGTCAAGTGGCTAAGACGTCGCCCTCTCACGGCGAAGGCAGGGGTCCGACTCCCCTACCGGTCAGCGAATTAAGCATTGCGGTGACGCAGTGCTTTTTTTTACAAACACATGTAAAAGGGCTGCAATGAATTACACGAGATTAAGCACAACACAAATAAACGACCTGTGGAGACTGCAGGTCGCATACAAATCAGCAATCGGAGAGGACTCACCTACTGCAGACGAGCCGAAGCGATAAAATCGGGGTGCGATAGAGTTTTACGGTGCTTGGGACGGTTCCAAACTCATCGGATGCTGTTCCGTTTCAAAAGGATTCTCGACCTTTAACTACGCAAAAAGCGGAGTTTTTGAGGACTTTTATATCATTCCCGAATACAGACACAAGGGCGTCGCACATGAGCTTGTCAAATACGCTTTTGACAATAGCGGTGTCGAATCTCTGACCGTCGGCTGTGCCGACTGCGATTTGGGAATGTATAATGCACTAGGCTTTACTATTAAGCTCGGCAATCTGCTCGCATTTGACACATAAATAAACGCAAAAAGCACTTGTTGTCACAAGTGCTTTTTTGTTATCCGTTTCTGCACCAAACGCTGCAGATAATCTCGGGGATGCCGTCGTTATCGGCGGAATATTCGACTGTCAGATACACACCGTAGTTTTGCGTGATACCAAAGCTGAGCATCGGAGCAGCGGCGAGATAGCCTGCCATATTGCCTCTATCGTTTACTATCGGGAAAAGGTTGTTTTGCGGCGTGGTCGGATATAGAGTAGCCCCTACAAACGCGGTCTTTAACAGCTTTGCAGGCTCTCCGCATATCGAAGTGCCGCTTAAAGTGACTATTTCGATTAGCGTCGAATCGCTACGCGTACGGCTAAGCTCCTTTATTATCTCATCCTTGTGATCGATGAGGGTTTGAGGCTCTATCTTATACAAGAGGCACCTCCACCGCTCTGCCGAGACTGAAAGAATAAAGCAGTGCCTTGTGCACAGGGCGTCCCATCATCTCGGATACCGCCTTGCAATAATAGCGTATCTGCAGTTTATGGCGCTCGATAAGACGGTCTGCCGCGTCTGAACCAAACACTCTGTCGGTCTTGTAGTCAACGACTACGATGCCGTCCTTTGTCTGATAAAAGCAGTCTATGACGCCTTGCACGAGCAGTTCCTCGTCTTTTGGGCCGCCGATTATATTGCCTTTGTCGAGTATGGCAAATCGCTTTTCGCGCCAAACATGCGTGGCAGATTTGATTTCGGCATACAGCTCGCCTGCAAAAAACCTGTCAAGCTCTGTATAGTCGAGCATTTCATATTGCTTTTGGGTGATAAACCGCTCTGTCAACAGTCTGCCTGCCTCTGCCTTTGAGCCGCTTGAAGCGGCGTTTTGCATATTGCAAAACTGCATAAATAGATGGTTGGCGGTGCCTTTTTGACCTGCACTCGCCGTGTCGGACGCAAATGCAGGTACGGCGTGAGTAACGGTCTTTGTGCCGTACTCCTGCTCCTCGAGCAATCCTACGTGCAGCTGTGAAACGGATATTTTGGCAGGCATAGAGGTAGCCTCGGCATAAGGATATTTATAGCCGATATTATCTGCTTTTAGTTCCTCGTTATTATTGGCTTCGGCGGTTTTGGGCTGATAAGAAAAGTCGTCGTAATCGGTAATATCCACGCGATTTACGTACGGCAGGTCTTGACCCTCCATAGCGCCGAGTATCCAGCCAAGCTCGCTGTTTGTGCCGGAGGATTTGGCCTTGGGCTTTTCGTCTTCCTTTTTTGGTACGATGCCCACCAAATAAAGCCTGTCCTTGGCACGCGTCATGGCAACGTACAGCTTGCGCAGTTCCTCGGCCGTGCTCTCGGATTGGTATGCAAAAAGTGCCACCTTGCGTGACGGAGTGTCACGCTTTAGCCGCTTGTCGGGATAAAACAGCGTAAACGAAATGCCAGACCTGTATCCGATAAGCAAAGACGAGCTTTGGCTATTAAACTTTTTGTCGGTGTTAGCCACAAAGCAGACTTTGTATTCGAGACCCTTGGACGCGTGTATCGACATCAGCTTGACGCAATCGGTGTCCTCGAGCTGAGCGCCCTTAACTCCTGCATTTTGGTCCGTCAAGCGCTCCATATAAGCTCTGAAAGCAGTAATGCCCTTAAAGCTACGCCCCTCGAATGCGGCGGCGTTTTGGTAAAGCTTCAGCAGGTTTGCACGCTGATGCTCACCCTCTGCCGAAGCGATGGCGAGCAAGCCGGAGGTTTCGTACAGATACCACAAAAACTTGTGCGTCTGCATACCGCAGGCTCGCATACGGTAGTCGTCTAAAAGGTGCAAAAAGTGACCTGCCTTTGCGATGAGGCTCGAGCGCGACTTTTGTACTTTGGCTATGCGGTAGCTGCCGCATAGAGTGACCTTATTACAGTGCCCTGCCGCCGCAAAAATGCGGACGCAGGTGATAAACGAATACGCGTTGTTGCTCTTGCGTATTTTATAAAGCTCGTCGGCGTCAAATCCAAACATAGGCGAGCGCATCATCGAAAACAGCGCCACGTCGTCCGTGGGATTGTCGATAGCCGAAAGGCAGGCGAGCGCCATCGTCACCTCGGGCTTGTCCAAAAAGCCGGTCGAACGCATGACCTTATAAGGCACTCCGGCTCTCGCGAGCGCATGCTCGTAAGGCACGGAAACGCCCTTTAACGCCGAAAACAGCACAGCTATTTCGCCGTAAGCAACACCGCTCTTGACGAGGCGCTTTATTTCGGCGGCTATGTATCTCGCGCAGCTTTCGTCTGCGCTTTTTTGCTCTTTTTCTTTATACTCCGCGAGCGCAATAGTGACAGGCGCGTACTCGTCGCCAGACTTGCGTGCAAAGACGAGCTCCTCGTCCCTGTATTCGCTCTCCATATCGGTGCCTGACGAGGCAAACGACGTTACAAAGTTTGTAAAATTGATTACGTTGCGTGCGCATCTGAAATTCTCTTTGAGGAATACGACGTCGTTTTTGTCATCGTTTTTGTCACCGAAACGCTGTTTGTAACCCAAAAAGATGCTCGGATATGCGTTGCGGAACTTATAAATGCTCTGCTTGACGTCGCCGACCATAAACCTGTCGTCGTCTCTTGATAAGAGCGTAAAAATGCGGTCCTGCAGAGGGTTGACGTCCTGATATTCGTCGATAAATACCTGCTTAAACGATATCCTCAGCATCCTGCA
>DCHM01000025.1:9282-40199 GCA_002314835.1 Clostridiales bacterium UBA1752
AGGTCTGCAAAATCGAGCAGTGATTTTTTTGCCTTGGCGGCAAAAAAGCGCTTGTCAAGCTCGGTTATCACGTTGCGCAGTGCATCTACGGTGGCGGCGCAATCTTTAAATACCTCACTGAAATCCGCTGTGTCGTATTCATATAACTCTTTGCATTTCTTAAAAAAGTCATCCAAAAGCGCGTTTGTCTTAAAAAAGCAAGACGCCACGCTCGGGGGCACCTTTTTTTTGTCTTCGGCAGCTGCGATTTTGGTATTAAAAGCGTCTATCATGGCGCCGTACGTGCCTGCGTTAATGATAAGTCTTAGCTTATCCGACGCGTCCAAAAACTTTTTGATACTTAGTTTTTCCGCCGACTCGGTAATAAACTCTATCGCCTCTGTCGTCAGCGTGAGCAGGCGCTTGGCTTGCGATACCGTTTCTTCGCGCAGCCACCTGCCGCACTTGGTGGCAAACAAGTCTGTTTTTGCTCTCTCGGCGTCCTCTCGGTAATCGAATGCGCAGTCGGACAACCACACGTCGTACCTGTAAAACGCTCTGACTTTTTTATAGACGTCGGTCAAAATCTCGGAGAGCTTTTTTTCGTTGCTTTGCGAACAAATGCGGTCTAGCAAGAGCAAAACGTCGGCATTCTCAGACTCAAACATATCCGACAACATATCCGCCAAGGTATCGCTCAAAATGGTATCCGACTCAGTTTCGTCTGCGATGCCGCAGTCGGGCGAAATGCCGAGCGCACTGAAATTGCGCTTTATGAGCTCGTAGCAAAACGCGTGTATCGTGGAAATCCGGGCACCCGAAAGTAAATATAGCTGCTCGTACAACGATTTATAAACCCTGCTGTTTGGTTCAGCCTCAGAAAGTGCTTCTGAAATAGTGTTATACAGCTTTTCTTTGAGGTCCGCCGCGGACGCTTCGGTATAAGTAACGACCAAAAAATCGTCGAGAGTGGCGCCTTTAATCAGCATTTCGGTGAGCCTTTGCGTGAGGACAAAGGTCTTGCCACTGCCTGCACCAGCAGAAACGAGCAAAGACTTATTCTCTGAAAATATCGCTTCGCGCTGACTCTCTGTCAGCATTTCGTAAAGCTCTTTTTTCATCTGCTCACCTTCCTTCGTAGCGGCAGGCTACACGGTATTTGCAATATTTGCAGGCGTCGTGATTGTCGTCAAGCCTCTTGGGGCTTACGTTCATTCTGCCTCCGAATATGCCTTCCGCCGCCTTTACCATCTGCTTTGACAGCTCGTCTCTGAGAGCGGCAAATCTCTCGCCGTCGTAAACTCTGTCAAGACTACTACCATTAACCTCGCCGTCATTTTTTAAGTTTACGGGTCTATAGGTATTTGAAGTGCGGTCATAGCTCATTATGACCTCTTTGTTACTGCTGACTATGCCTCTGCGCTCGATGCTCTTTTTAACAAGCTCGGCAAACTCCTCGTCGGTGCAATCCCGCTCGCGTTCAAGACACTCGATTTTTGCCATATAATACAGGCATCCTGCCGGCTCAGCATGCTCGGTGTCGCACATCGCAAAGAGATACATCGGCATCTGCATTTCAAGCCCCTCCTGAATGAGGGCAAACTTTATGTCCTTTTCGCCGGTTTTATAGTCAACAATGCGGATATAATCCTTGCCGTCTATCGTGACCTTATCCACACGGTCCGCCGATCCACGGACGTAAACCGTACTGCCGCACGCCGTGACGGTCATAGCCTTTTTTGTGTCGCCCTCTCCACTGCCTATCTTGACCTCAAAGCCTATCGGTTTAAAGTCGCACACGGCAAATTCATTTGCCAAGTTGTCAAAGCAAGCAAGCAGAGTGCGCTTTATACCTTTGAGAGCGGCGGCATAGCGCTTGTTATCGTGCTCAGGGAAATGATTTGCTATCACGCTGTCGGCAAGCTCCGAACAACCATTGCCGTCAAGCGGCACAAAAGCTCCGCCGCTACAGCAGGATTTCATATAGTTCTCGAGCGCACTGTGTATGAGCGTGCCGGTTTCTGCGGCGGCAAACTCTATCCTTTGACTCTTTTTGAGCCTCATCAGTTTTAGTGCAAAATAAGAGAAAGGACAGTAAACGTATCTTTCAAACGACGACGGCGATAGCGCAAACTCGGCAGGCTGTGCAAAGTTTACGGTTACGTCCGGCATAAATATCGGCTCAGGCTGTGATACAGTGATGCCGTTTTGCTTTAATAGCTCGGCTACGCCGCTCTTAAATCTGCCGTCTTGCAGCATCGGATAATGCGACTTTGCGGCATATAGCGAGTATATATAGTCGTTTTTGCAGCCGCCGAAATAGTACGGCTCAAAACCCTTAAACAGTCCAAGCAGTCTCAAAACGCCCATAGACGGGCGCTTTTTTTCGCCTGCCACGTTGCCTATTGGACAGGTTACGACGAGCTTTTGTGTAGGTGAAACGCACGCGTTGTAAAACAAAAATCTCTCGCGTCTGATATGCTGACTGCGCGAAGGCGAAAGGTTTACGTCGGTGCTCTCGAGCAGTGACAGCTCGTCGTTGTCAAAAAACGCATCCGCGCTCGAATAAGACGGAAAAACTCCGTCATTGCAACCGCAAATAACCGTCATGGCACACTCCCCTGCTCTGAAAAGCCTCGGGTCGGCAACGGTAACGGCATCGGCTGACGAAGGTATAGAGCCAACGGTATATTCCGCACACATGACCTCTATCATTTCGCAAAAACGGCTTATAGGCAGTTTTTCGTCTGCCGCAACCATATAAATCTGGTCGAGCAAAGTGATAAAGCAGTCGTAAACCTGCGTCTCTTTGTTTGCTCCGTCGCGGTCGCCGCTTGCGTCAAACGCAGAGGCTCGCTTATCTACCGCGTCCTGCAGGTCTTGCTTGACGATAAAGCAGTAAAGCGCCTTTACCATATCGCCTACCGTGGCGTCCTTTGCCTTGATATCCTCGCAAATCGGCAGTACGACCTTTAAAAATTCGTCACGGGCTTTATTGATATAGACTCTTATCTTTTCGCCGCTCTCGGTCGGAGCCTCGTAGCCGTCGGGGTTCATCAGCCATTCTCCGCCAGCATACCAAGCCTTGCCGCGGATGCTCCACATTTCGACGTATCTGAGCAAAAAGTCACACTGCTCTGGTGATAGCGGCGCAAAGCCGCTCTTTAGGCAGCGTCTGACCGCAGATATCGAAAAATCCTCTGCCGCAATCTGCAAAACCGACAGTATATAAGCAAATAGCGGTTTGGAAACGACGTCCTCTTTGTGCGACGAAAAGCAGGGTATGCCGTTTTGCTCGAGTACCGATTCCAAGATGTCGGCATACTCGTTTTTACTGCCTGCCAAAACGGCAATATCGCGATAGCGCATACCTCCCTTGACAGCCGTTAAAATCTCGGAGGCGATAGCCTCGCACTCCTCAAAAATGTTTTTGGCATATATAACCTTGACGTCGCCTTTAGGCTCTGCCGCGTCGCAATCGTTCCATAGGTTATGCTCGACGTGCCTGATGTCGGGGCTCGCACTGCGGATAAACGCCGGCATATCTATGCTGTCGTAAGAAGCAAAGCCGGACACTCTCTTTTTGCAAGCGTTGTTGTCGTCAAAAATCTCACGCGTGCCGTCGGAAACAAACGATATATATACCTCTTTGCATTGGCGGCAAAGTTGCTTGATAATAGCGTATTCCTGACCGGTAAAGGTATAATAACCGTCTATAAACACGCAGGTGCCGACAAAAAAGTCGTTTGTTTTGAGTATAACGGCAAGGCTCGACAGTGCGTCAATAGGGTCGCATACCTCGCCACTCGTGCGGATTTCATATTCCTCGCAAATCACTGCCAAGTCGTGCAGTTTGCGACACAAATGGCCGTTTACCGCAATGCGCTCGTCGTTTGACAGCTCGTATAGCTGTTTGGACGTCAGCCCCTCTGTCTTTAGACGGGCTATCAGCTTGGATATCTGCTTGACAAAGTCTATACTGCCGCAGGAACGGCCATAGACGTACAGCTTGGGCTTTGCGGCGATAAGTGCAAGCAAAGTAAGCAGGTCTCTGCCTGCTTTGTCTATATAAGAAACGGCGAGGTCCCCTGCCTCGCGCCTTACACGGTTTGGCAGGCGCTCAAAATTAAGGACCTCGCAGTTAAGTGCACACTTTGAGCCCGTCAAGTGACAGACTGCGCGCTCTGCGACGACGGACTGTTGCTCGGGAACTATGTAAAAGCAGGTCTTGCCTGCGTTTGCACATTCTTTGAGCTTTGACAGTATATATTGGCTTTTACCTGACCCTGCAGGACCGCTGACTATGTGTAACATATTTCACCTCAGCCATTCTAAAAGCTTAAAGCGTATGACGTATTTTTTGCTCGTGTAAACCTTGCGCGAGTTAGTATCTATGCCGATATCCGACAAACCTGCATCTGCCGTGGCGGCAGATAGGCAAAGCGGCGGAAACAGCACGCACCACCAGTTTTGACCCTTGCTTTGACCGAGCATTATCCGCAAAGAGCGATATCGACCTGCAGGGAACGAAACGCCGTCGTACTCGCGCGTGGGGTAGGTTTCGTATCCGTAAACCGCAGTCGCCTCATAATCAAACCCGTTTTGGGTCAAGACGCCGTTTGCAACGTCGGTCATTAAATCAGACAGCGTGGCAATATCACATTCGCTATCAATCTCACCTGCGCGCTCGATAATGGCGTCTCGCACCAAGAGCTTTACCTGTTGGTCGCTCTCGCTGTCGCTGTTTGCCAATATGTGCAGACGCACGATGCCGTCGTAAACGTCACCTTCGCCGTTGGGGCATACCAAATCGGCAAAGCTAATCAATAGCGCCGCCACGCAAAGAGTAAATAATGTTTTTGTCAATATGTTTTTCATCGTCTTTGTACCTCCGACGATGAAATTATAGACAAATAATCACAGTGCTAAACAGCTACTCGCAAAATATCCTTTTGACTTTAGCATCTCTGCAGCACTGTCGGCAGACACTTTGTCTTGATAAATGCCGAATACCGCACTGCCGCTACCGCTCAAAAGTGTGCAAAGTGCGCCACTTTGTTTCATTTGCGACTTTATTTCCGCAACGTCGGGGCATAGCGCCGTGGCAATGGCGTCAAACGAATTATAGACGTTTCTTACTATATCTATGACGGTGCCAGCCGCCATTACGGCGTTGCTCCTGCCGTTGTCCACGTCAAATTCACCCGATGCGTCAAAGCGCCTATACATATCCGGCGTTGACAGTCCCGCGCCGCCCTTGGCGATAACCATATAAGTTAACGGGGCGTCTGGGCCTCGATGCTCGATTTTTTCGCCCCTGCCCGTGCAAAGCGCCGTGCCGCCTTTTACAAAAAACGCCACGTCACTGCCGAGACCTGCAGCGATATCTTGCAATTCCAAAGCACCGAGATTTTTGTGCAGTACGTCATTCATCAGATTAAGCACGGCGGCGGCGTCACTGCTGCCTCCACCTAGACCGGCTTGGGACGGTACTCTTTTGTCAAGAATTATGTAAACCGGAGCATTGTCACCGGTATAACTTCTAAACGCGTCGCGCGCCTTAATGCAGAGGTTGGAGCCGTCGGCAGGCAGGTCTGCCCCTTTGATGACAAAGCTGTCCTTATCGGCAACCCCGAGGTCGATATAGTCGCATAGCGACACCGACCTCATAACGGTCTTTACGTCGTGGAACCCGTCGTCACGCCTGCGTACTATATCAAGCGTAAGATTAACCTTTGCATTAGCCGCAAAAAGCATATTTAAACCTCCAATGATTTTACAAACAGTGCCATGCGGTCGAGCGCCTTGGTAATATGCTGTACCGAGTAGGCGTATGAAATGCGTGCAAAGCCCTCTCCGCACTCGCCGAAGGCGTCACCGGGAACAATGGCTACGCGTTGCTCATTCAAGAGCCTGCGGCAAAACTCCTCTGACGTCATACCAAACTTTGATATGTCGGGGAAAACGTAAAACGCGCCCGTCGGCTCAAAGCAATCTATGCCGATTTTGTGCAATCCGCCGACTATCAGTTTGCGGCGGTCGTCGTAGCGCTCTTTCATATAGTCTATGTCGGGGTCTCCGTTGCGCAAAGCATCTACTGCTGCATACTGTGAAACGGTAGGCGCGCACATTATGCCAAATTGATGCAGCTTGACCATCTGCTTGGTTATTACGGCAGGAGCCAAGGTGTAACCCAATCTCCATCCCGTCATGGCGTAAGATTTTGAAAATCCGCTGCAAACTACGGTGCGCTCGCGCATACCTTCGACAGAAGCTATCGAAACGTGCTTTTTGCCGTATGTAAGCTCGGCGTATATTTCGTCCGAAATAACCGCCAAATCGTGTTTTTTGATAACCTCTGCGAGAGCCTCGAGCGACTCTCTGTCCATCGTGGCACCCGTGGGGTTATTTGGGAATGCGAGCACGACTGCCTTGGTCTTTGGCGTAATAGCCGCCTCAAGCTCCTCGGCTGTCAGTCTAAAATCGTTTTGCTTTTTGAGCCCTATCGTGACGGGCACGCCGCCTGCCATAATGACGAGCGGTGTATAGCACACAAAGCAAGGCTCGGGAATGATAAACTCGTCGCCCGGGTTGCAGAGCGCACGGATGGCTATGTCGATGGCTTCACTGCCGCCGACTGTAACGATAATCTCATTTTTGGGGTCGTAATTAAGGTCAAATCTGCGCTTTTGATAAGCCGCTATTTCCTCACGCATTTCGGTTAATCCGCTATTGGAGGTGTAATAAGTCCTGCCCTCCTCGAGCGAGCGGATACCTGCCTCACGGATGTGCCACGGAGTAACAAAGTCGGGCTGACCGACCGTGAGTGAAATAACGTCCTTCATATCCGCGAGCATATCAAAAAACTTGCGTATCCCCGACGGTTTGAGGGCTACGACGCGCTCTGACAGTAGTCTTTCTCCGGATTCCACTATTCGTTACCCCGCTTATCCTCTGTATCGCGCTCAAAGATAACGCCTGCGTCCTTGTATTTTTGCATTACAAAGTGCGTAGCGGTGGCAGTAACGCCGTCGAGCGTAGCGAGCCTCTCGGCTACAAACATAGCTACATCACGCATGGTGCGGCATTCTACTATTACTGCGAGGTCAAAGCCGCCCGACATCAGCATTACGCTCTTGACCTCGGGATATTGGCATATACGGTCGGCAACCGCACCGAAGCCAAGCTCGCGCTGAGGCACGGTTTTGAGCTCGATAAACGCGGTAACGCACTCCTTGCCGCACTTTTCCCAGTTGACAAGTGCGCCGTATGATAGGATTTCTCCTCCGTTTTCCGCTTCTGTTACGATATCGTCAACTACCTTTACGTCAACGCCGAGCATATCGGCGATGGTAGCGTGCGAGCATCTGCCCTCCTCGGACAGATACGTCAGTATTTTTGTTTTAAGCGATGCGGTGTCCATTAAACAGTACCTCCTAAAATAAAGTAATCTGATTTGACTCGGGCATGCCGCCGAGGCAATCGTTTTCGGTTAATAATTCTACTATTTTTTTGTTTATTCCTGCTATGGTGATAAGGTCGGTGACGGTCTCTGCGCCACCCGTGTGAACGGCGTCGTAGATGTTTTGTGCCGCGGTTTCGCCGAGTCCCGCCATTGATGCGAAGGGCAGCCTTATCTTGCCGTCCTCAGGCTCAAAGATAAACGCCTGCGACTTGTAGATATTGACGGGTAAAAACTTAAAGCCTCTGGCAAAAAACTCTCGCGTCATCTGCAAAAATACGAGAGAATCCTCGTCCTTTGCGGAAGGGTCTTCCATATCTTCGATTTCTTTGATGCGGTTTTTGATATTTTCGGGTCCGCTCATGGCGAGCAAGCCGTCAAAAGCGTCGCGCTTTACCGTAAAATACGTTGCGTAAAACGCTATCGGCTGATAAACCTTAAACCATCCGAGCCTCAGCGACGCTATGTTATAAGCGGCGGCGTGAGCCTTGGGGAACATGTACTCTATCTTTTTGCAGGAGTTGATATACCATTCGGGTACGTTCTTTTCCCTCATGGCTGCCTCCTGCTCGGCAGTAAGTCCCTTGCCCTTACGGACACATTCCATTATCTTAAACGCCACAGAATTGTCAAGTCCTGCGTGTATCAAATACAGCATAATGCTGTCACGGGTACCAATGATGTTATTGATGGTGCAGGTGCCATTTTTGATGAGCTCCTGACCGTTGCCGAGCCAAATGCCCGTACCGTGCGAAATACCCGATATCTGCAAAAGGTCAGAGAAGTTCTTTGGCTTACAGTCCATAATCATCTGTATTACGTACTTTGTGCCGAATTCGGGCAAGCCGAGCGTGCCTGTGGGCACTCCTATCGCATCGGGCGTTACTCCGAGCGGTGCAGGCGAGCCGAAGAGGTCAAAAACCTTGCGGTCGTTAAGCGGTATGGTGCGGACGTCTATGCCTGTAAATCTTTCAAAATACTTGTAGAACGTCGGCACATCATGTCCGAGTATGTCGAGCTTTAAAAGCGTGTCGTGCAGATATTCAAAAGCAAAGTGAGTGGTGATGACGCCGCTCGACTCTTTGTCGGCAGGGTGCTGTACCGGCGTAAAATCGTATATCTGATACTGTTTTGGTATAACGACGATGCCGCCCGGGTGCTGACCCGTGGTGCGCTTTACGCCTGCTATGCCGTACGCGAGCCTGTCCATTTCCGCACGGGTAAAGACGTAGCCTTTTTCCTCACAGAGCTTTTTGACGTAGCCTATACAGCTCTTTGGTTGCAGAGCCGAAACGGTGCCTGCGCGGAAGATGTTTTCCTTGCCGAAAAGGACTTCGGTAAACTTATGCGCCTTGGTCTGAACGTCGCCCGAGAAATTGAGGTCGATATCGGGCGCCTTGTCACCGTGGAAGCCGAGGAAGGTCTCAAACGGTATGTCGTGACCGTCGCATATCATCTTTGTGCCGCATTCGCAGGTGCGGTCTGGCAGGTCAAAGCCAGAGCCTACAGAGCCGTCGGTGATAAATATGCTCTTTTTGCAATTTGGGCATCTCCAGTGCGGCGGCAGAGGGTTGACCTCCGAAACACCGCAAAACGTCGCTATGCAGGACGAGCCTACAGAGCCGCGCGAGCCGACGAGATAGCCGTTTTCCTCACTGTTTTTGACGAGTAGTCGCGCTATGATATAAAGAACCGCGTAGCCGTGCTCGATAACCGAAGTCAGCTCCTTGTCGAGCCTCTTTTGCACGAGCTCGGGCAGAGGGTCGCCGTACATATCCTTGGCTGTGGCGTAACAGATATCGTGCAAATCCTGTTCCGCACCGTCTATGCTCGGCGTAAAGGTGCCGTCGGGTATAGGCTTGACAACCTCAATTTGGTCCGCTATGGCGAGAGTGTTGTCGATGACGATTTTTTCGGCGGCCTCTTTGCCGAGGAACATAAACTCGTCCATCATCTCGTTGGTCGTGCGGAAATAAAGCGTTGTGCCGTCCAACGCGTCGTGTATGCCTTTGCCAAACAGCATTATCTGTCTGTAAATATCGTCCTCGGGGTCGAGATAATGTGAGTCGCCCGTCGCTACGACGGGTTTGTCCGTCTTTTTGCCTATCTCGATGATGTGACGGATGTTATCCTGCAGCATAGAGATTGTCTCTTGCTCGGACAGCTTTGATTCGCCGCGCCTGCCGATATACATATCGTTGCCTACGGGCATAACCTCAAGATAATCGTAATATTCGGCTATCTTGCAAAGCTCTTCGTCACTCTTGCCCTCGATAAGCGCCGAATATAGCTCGCCCTCGGAGCAAGCCGAGCCGATAATCAGACCGTCTCGGTAGTCTGAGAGCACCGTCTTTGGTATGCGAGGTATGCGCGCATAATAATCAAGATACGAAAACGATACGAGTTTATAAAGATTATGTAAACCTTTTTCGTTTTTTACGAGTATCGAAACGTGGTGAGATTTTAGCTTGCGAGGGTCGCTGTTATTAGCCATCGCCTCGTTCATTTCGGCGATGGTGTTGATGCCCTGCTTTGACAGTTTGTTTGCCATACAGCCAAAGATGCCTGCCAGCATTTCGGTATCTGCGTCGGCTCTGTGGTGGTCAAATTCACCGAGCTTAAAATACTTGGCTAAGGTATCGAGCTTATGGTTGCTGACGTCGGGATTAAGGTAACGCGACAGTGCAACCGTGTCGAGATAAGCGTTATCAAAAACAATGCGGTTGTCCGACGCTACGCGTCTGATAAAGCTGACGTCAAACGAAGCGTTGTGTGCGACGAGCATATCCCCTGCCGCAAAATCCAAAAACGCCTTTACCGCCGCGTCCTCGCTCGGTGCGTTTAGTACCATTTCGTCGGTGATGCCCGTCAGCTCGGTGATACGGGCAGGTATGGGCATACCGGGGTTTACAAACGTGTCAAACCTGTCAGTGATTTCGCCTGCCTTGTATCTCATGGCGCCTATCTGCGTGATGCCGCAGGTAAGCGGCGAAAGTCCCGTGGTCTCTATATCAAATATGATAAAGCTGCTCTCGGTAAACGATATAGCGTCACTGTCTTTGTTTGTAAAGACAGCGCGTGCCGTATCGTCAACGAGATAGCCCTCCATACCGTAAATCGGCTTTGTATCCGGGCACTTTTTGGTTGCCTTCATATATTCGGGGAACGCCTGCAGGTTGCCGTGATCGGTAACCGCTATCGCCGGCATACCCCACGCCGTAGCCTGCTTAAACAGCTCGGCAGGGTCCGTAAGTGCGTCGAGCTGGCTCATATTGGTATGAATGTGTAGCTCTACTCGCTTGCGGTCGTATGTGTCCTTGCGTCCAACCTTTTTGACGTAAGCAAGGCTCGAGATGCGCACGCATATATCCTTGTCGTATTTATTCCATTCAGCTTTGCCGCTCACTATCATATACGACGGCACGCTCGGAATTTCGCCTCTGCGCTCGCGCGGCAGAGTTATACGCGCGAGAATTGACGAATCAAGGTCGGTAAACTCCATTTTGCACTTGATAGTGCCTTTTTCGTAATCGGGCTTAGTTTCGAGGCTGAATAGCTTGCCGATAAACGTGACCGTATCACCGTCCGCTATCTTGCGTATCGGGATAACCTTTTTAAGGCTCGGGACGTCGTTGCCAACAAAAACCTTGGGTTCCGACATATCAAAGGTCAGCCTGCCTGCTTTGCACATAGTGTGCTCGACATTCAGCCAGTGAACCGTGTCGCCGTCCTCAATAGGCTGATAACACGAGGTCTTTTTGGCTTCGCGCTCTTCATCGCGCATCTGCTTGTCAAGCTGCTCCTGAAAAGAGGCTTCGAGCTCTGCATTTATGGGCGAAATGTAAAAATCGGGTATAACGTCGCCTATCAGCTCGACCTTGACGTTTACGTCAAACTGAGCCTTGATACAGTCGGCAATATACTTGTCCACGTTGTCGCGGCACAACAATTCCGCAGAGCATCCGTCACGCAAAAACACCTTAAACGTAGAGTCACTGCGATAATATTCGGCATGAGAGTCCTTAAAAAAGCCCTTGCCTATCGAATCGCCGAAAACGAGGTTTATATACGGGTGCAGCTTATTCCATACCTCGGCACCAAAGAGCTCTGACGGGTAGCGCGGAGTAACGCGCACGTCAGACAGCTTGTACGCCTCTTTTATGCGGTCTGCGACCTCAAAAAGCCGGTCGGGGTATATCAGCTTATCAAACAAGGGCAAGAGCAAAAGTGACTTTGTCTCTTTGTTATACTTTATGGTATAGCTGACGATGTATTCGATTGTTTCCAGTTCGCGCTGGCTGAATTTACACAGCGCAAATTTTGTCAAAAACAAATCCTTCAATGTAAAAGTTCCTTTATTTCCGCCACTAAAGTGGGTACGATTTCATACTCGGGGATTTTGCGTATTATCTCGCCCTTGCGAAACAGCATTGCTTCGCCGTCGCCGCCTGCTACGCCGACGTCGGCTTCACGGGCTTCGCCGGGGCCGTTGACTATACAGCCCATCAGCGCAACGGTTATTTCCCTGTCGGTATCTATCTCGTCAATAGCCGACTTTAGAGCGGCGTAATGGCGCTTCAAATCAATCTTTGTCCTGCCGCAAGTAGGGCAGGAAACGATGTTGATACCCTTGCGAATGCCGAGAGCCTTTAAGAGGTTAACTGCGGCTTTGACCTCCTCTACGGGAGAGTCTGTGAGCGAAATGCGCATCGTATCGCCGATGCCCTGAGAAAGTAAAGCGCCTATGCCAGCTGAATTTTTGATAAGTCCGTCGGGGATGGCGCCTGCCTCGGTAACGCCTATATGCAAAGGATAGTCGCACGCTGCGGCAATGAGCTTATTTGCCTCTATGTTTGTAAAAACGTCGCTCGACTTGACCGAGAGCACGATGTCGTAAAAGCCGAATTGCTCGAGCAAAGAAGCGTGATAGAGCGCCGAATCTCTGAGAGCTTCGGGGCATACCCTGCCGTACTTGGCGAGGATATCTTTTTCGAGTGAGCCGCCGTTAACGCCTATGCGGATAGGCAGTCCCCTCTCCTTGCAGGCATCGGCAACAGCCTTTACGCGGTCGCTGCCTCCGATGTTGCCCGGGTTAATTCTTATCTTATCGGCTCCTGCGTCGATAGCGGCGAGAGCCAATCTGTAATCAAAGTGAATGTCTGCCACGAGCGGCATATCGGTGTGGCGGCGCAGCTCCTTAAAGCCTGCGGCGGCCTCCTCGGTATTGACTGTAAGCCTTACCACGTCACATCCTGCGGCAGAGAGCTGCTTTATCTGTTCAAGGCACGCCTGCCAGTTTGCAGTCGGGATGTCGCACATCGACTGTATCGAGATAGGCGCGTCACCTCCGATATAAAGATTGCGAACCTTGACCTTGCGGGTGTTTCTCCTTATCATATCCGTCTCCTAAAACAAACCTATAACATCCTTGACGCACACGAGCACCATCAGGGCTATCAAGAGTATCGCAAAGATGTTGGTTATGGTATTTTGGACTTCCTTTTTGAGTGGCTTGCGGCGAATCATCTCAATAATGCAAAACAGTATCATACCGCCGTCGAGCACGGGTATCGGCAGCAGATTGCATATACCGAGCGAAACCGAAATAAACACGGTGAGCACCGCTATATTGGCGAGCGCGTCCAAAAAATCCGTACTGGTCGCCAAGGTATCTCCGACGGCACTGCCGATGGCTACCGGTCCTCCGACCGATTCTGCGATGTCGTATCTGCCGCTGAAAGTATCAATAAGCGAATCCACCGTCGTATAAACGATGGACGCCGACTGAAATATCGCCTCATGGATTACCGAGCTAAAGGTCTTTTGCTTTACGTACACCTTAAAGTCCATAACTCCAAAGACGCCGCTTTTTTCGTCCGAGGTCGGGAATCTGACGTCCTCCAGAGTAACCGTCTCGCCGTCTCTGATGACGACGATATCCACGGGCTCGTTGCCATGCGAGGTAATCTCGTAGCTGAGGTCGTAATAGATGTTTATCCTGCGGCCTCCGACCTTGATGATTTCGTCGCCCTCCTGCAAGCCATAGGTAAACGAAACGTTTTTGATTTCGTCGGTTTCATATACTCCTGCTACCGTGGTCGAGCCGATTATCGGGGTACAAATGACGTAAACCGTCATTATGATAAAAGCAAAAAGTATATTCATCAGCGGGCCCGCCACGCCGATAATGAGACGCTGCCAAGCCTTAAAGGTGTCGAGCGGACGCTTGTTTTTGTGGCGCTCCTCTAGCTCGTCGCTGTATTCGCCCACCATGTTGACGTAGCCGCCTACAGGCAGGGCACGTACTGAAAAATCATTGTTTTTGCATTGCTTGGTAAAGAGTTTGGGACCCATACCGATGCTGAATTCAACTATACCGACGCCAAAAGCACGGGCGGCGATATAATGTCCGAGCTCGTGTATGCCTATCAGTATGCCGAAAATCAATATCGTAACGAGTACCGATATAATGGAATTAAGCATTGTAATCGTAGCCTTTCACCGCTTGTCTTGCGGCAATGTCCGTGTCTAATATCTGCTCTACCGTCGGGTGAGCAATAAACGTTGTCTTTGAGCAAGCGTATCTGACGGCTCGCTCTATATCTAAAAATCGTATCTTGCCCTGCAAAAACAGCTCTACCGCGGCTTCGTCCGCGCCATTCATCGCGGCAGGGATATTGCCGCCTTTTTTTATAGCTTCGTATGCGAACGACAGCAAGCCGAAAGTGTCCTTATCAGGTTTTGCAAAAGTAAGCTGCGACAGTTTTTCAAAATCAAGTGCGCGACATTCGGGGGATGAAGCGCGGCGAGGGTATGTGAGCGCGAGCGAAATCGGTATCTTCATATCCGGCACGCCGAGCTGTGCCAAAACCGCACCGTCCACAAACCTTACCATAGAGTGTATGATGCTTTCTCTGTGTATTATAACCTCAACCTTGTCAACCGGCACATCAAAGAGATACATTGCTTCGATAACCTCAAAGCCCTTATTCATCATCGTAGCGCAGTCAATGGTTATTTTTTGACCCATATTCCAATTTGGGTGCTTTAGCGCGTCGGCGGCAGTGACGTATTGCAGTTCGTCACGGGTTTTGCCGTAAAATGCGCCGCCCGAAGCAGTCAAAATGATAGATTCCGCCTCGCTTTTGTGACCTTCGAGGCATTGAAATACCGCAGAATGCTCGCTGTCTATCGGCGTAAGGTCGGTTTTTGTAGCTTTTATCTTAGCCATTACTATTTCGCCGCCTGCGACGAGCGTCTCTTTGTTTGCCAAAGCAATACGGCGCTTGCCGTCGATGGCCGCGAGCGTCGGCAAAAGTCCGCTGATTCCCAAGAGCGCGTTGACGACGGTATCACACTCGCTCTCAGCCGCCATGCGGCACAGCTCGTCCGCTCCCGTCAAGACCTCGGTCGAGGTGTCTGCAAGACGGGTTTTAAGAGATTTATAGTTTTCCTCGCCTATCCAGCAGCGTTTGACACCAAACTCACGGCATTGCTCTGCGAGCAGTTTATCGTTTTTGTTTGCGGACAGGCAATCTACGCCATAACCCTCTCTGCGGCAGACATCCAAAGTCTGACGCCCTATCGAGCCGGTAGAACCAAGCAGTGCTATCTTCATTTGTTAGCCTCTCTAAAGATATTTATTATCTCGTCTCTGCGAGTGTAAAGAGCGTCGAGTTCTACGTCTATCTCGGTTATCTTTTTGCCGTCGCGCATTTTGAGAAAAACCGAAAAAGCGATAGCTGCCGCTACACATACGACGCCGACTATTGCCAAAGCGTCGTTGGTTATCTTGCCGCCGCCGAAATACATAACGACGACTGCCACGGCTATGGCTGCCAAGTCACAGAGCTTGGCAACCTTGCCGCCGCGGTTAAGCGACGCACGGGTGCGCTTTTTTTCGAGCTCGTCTATCTTTTTGCGCAGAGCCTCGAGCTCCTGCTGCAGATCGTTTCTTTCGTTTGCGTCCATCAAAACAGCTCCGTAATAATGATAATCGCCATTGCCATAAAGTTAAGCGGCAACACGCTGTCAAACCTGTCGAGCACACCGCCGTGTCCCGGGAATAGCTTGCCGTAATCCTTGATGCCGTATTTGCGCTTGACGGCGCTGGCAAAGAGGTCGCCTACCTGCGACAAAGCACCTGCAGGCAGTGCGATGGCACAAAACCAAAAGTTAAAGCCGTTGCCGCACAGAGTGACGACAAGGCCAAAGATAGCCGTGCCGACAACCGAGCCTACAAGTCCTGCGACAGCACCTTCAACCGTCTTTTTGGGAGACAGCGTAGGGCAAAGCTTGTGCTTGCCCATGGCACTGCCGACAAAATAAGCCGTTACGTCACTGCATACGGGTATGATAATAACGAGCAGATACTCGATGTTGTATAGGTCTCTGAGCGGCACCAAAAGCGATAATCCGCACAGTACGTACACCATGCCCGCGCCGAGCACCAGTATATTGCCGGCGTCTCTCTTTGACGCGCATATCACGGTGGCGACGATTATCCACAAAAAGCCGACGAGCATCAAGGGCATCAGCGCAAGTGCTCCGATTCTCAAATATCTGACGGCAAAGGGTGCCGCCGCCGCCAATACGCACAAAGGTATATAAACGCCCTTGGTTTCGCCTACGCAATGAGCAAACTCATACATGGCAATCGCGCTCAAAAACGACACCAATGCAGGCAACAGCGGCGTTTGTGCAAAAATCAGTATCGGCACAATTACCGCAGTCATCACCGCTCCGGTGATAATCCTTGTTTTCATTGCAAAAATCTCCTATTTGCCGTAGCGGCGCTCCCGAGTGGCAAAAGCGTCAAACGCTTTTACAAGCTGCTCGCGGTCAAAGTCCGGCCACAGACATTCCGAGAAATAATACTCGGCATACGCCGATTGCCAGAGCAAAAAGTTTGAGATACGCATTTCACCGCTCGTGCGGATAACGAGGTCGGGGTCGGGGATTTCGTTTGTAAACATCTTTGACGAAATATCGTCCTCGGTAACGACGGTTTTACCTTCTGCCGCGAGCAGGTTAAACGCTCTCACTATCTCGGCTCTGCCGCCGTACGAAAGGCAAACTCCGAGATTCATACCAGTGTTGTCCTTTAGCCTATCGACGGCTGCATCGAGTGCCTTGCGTGTCGTCTTGTCAAACATCTCGATATTGCCGAAAAGCCTAAGGCGTATATTATGCTCGATAAGCTGAGGCATATAAGCAGGTATCATCGCGTTTAAAAGCTTGATGATGCCGCCTACCTCGTCCTCGGAGCGGTTCCAATTTTCGGTAGAAAAAGCGTAAACCGTGAGGCTGCCTATACCGAGCTCATCGCAGGCGTCAACTATCTTGACAAAAGCGTCAAATCCCGCCTTGTGTCCTGCGGTGCGCGGCAAGCCGCGCTTTTTGGCCCAACGGCCATTGCCGTCCATAATGACGGCAATGCTGTCGGGATATTTTGGATTAGCCTTTTGCCTCATATTTCAAGAATCTCTTTGTCTTTTTTAGCAATTGCGGCTTCGACGTCCTTGGTGTAACGGTCTGTCAGGTCCTGAACCTTTTTTTCTGCCTGCTTTTGCTCGTCCTCCGTGAGAGTGCCGTCCTTCTTTTGCTTTTTGATGTCTTCGTTTGCGTCACGGCGAATATTGCGCAGTGCTACCTTTGCGTCCTCTCCCATCTTGGCTACCTTTTTGGTCAGCTCTACGCGGCGTTCCTCGGTAAGCGGAGGGAAGCTCAGTCTGATTTGCTTGCCGTCATTGACGGGGTTTATGCCGAGGTCGGAAGCCTGAATGGCTTTTTCGATTTCTTTGAGAGTGTTGGTTTCCCAAGGAATGATAACGAGGGTGCGCGCATCCTGTGTCTTTACCTGAGAAACGGTCTCGATAGGCGAAGGTGTGCCGTAGTAATTGACGCGGATACGGTCGAGCAGCTTAGCGCTCGCTCTGCCGACACGGATTGCTTCGCAGTCCTCTTGGAGCACGGAGATGGTTTTTTTCATTCTGTCTTCGTAGGGTTTAATGTCAAAGTTCATGGTTTGCCTCCTGAAAAATATAATTTTTATTCGTTGCTAATAACAGTGCCGCTTGCTTTGCCGCACATTGCATCGCTGATGCTGCTTGCCTTGTCAAGCTTAAACAAAAGCGTATAAATGCCGTTGTCTCTGGCGATAGCCGCTGCCGCCATATCTATGGCGCAGAGGTTATCTGCGATAATCTTGGTATAAGTGAGCTTGTCGTACTTTTTGGCTTCGGGATGCTTGACCGGATCCATATCGTAAACGCCGTCAACGTTTTTGGCGGATAATACCGCATCGACCTTTAACTCAGCCGCTCTGAGCATCATGCCGGAATCAGTCGAGAAATAAGGATATCCGACGCCTCCGCTGACGATAACGACTTCGCCTCTTTCGAGTGCGTCGATAGCGTCGTACTGAGAATATGGCTTGCAGATTTGACCGATGTTAAACGCACTCATTACGGTGCATTTGACACCTGCGGCGATGAGATAATCCTGCATAGCGAGCGAATTGATAACCGTGGAAAGCATGCCCATCTGGTCTGCTCTTACGCGGTCTATCTGCAGTCCGCCCTGACGTGCGCCACGCCAAATGTTGCCGCCTCCTATTACCATTGCTATCTGCACTCCGCTCTTGGCGCAGGATGCGATTTCGGCGGCTACTTCGCCCAAAAACTGACCGTCGAGTATGCCTTTTTCACCTGCGAGTGCCTCGCCCGAAAGCTTTAAGAGCACTCTTTTGTAAACTGGTTTCATGATGTTTACCTCTCTTTATGTTAACTTATAAATTTGCAAAGTTGTCTGTGTAGTGACGTCTGCAAGCCGAGACGGTACTGATTGATTACGCTGATTCCCGTGCCGCCGCTCATAACGTCAGTGCCGATATACTCCAAAAGCAGGCTGTCTCTATCTGCCTGTGCTCCGTATAGCCGGAATATCGCTTCCTCACAGTCTGTGTCGATAAGGTATTTGCCGCACATTATTCTTTCGCAGGCAAAAGTATCTGCCATATCGGCGCTATACGTTATGTCGCTGCAACCCTCCAGAGTATCGGCACATACTATGACAAAATAGCTGTCGTATTCGTCGATGTTTGCAGTCGCACCCACGAGGCCTGCAAGGCTGTGAAAGCTCGTGGCGGCGAGCGCCATATCAAGCGCATTGGGGTACTCGGACGAGCCTATGCTTTCGCCGCTGTGTGTGAGGCTGATAACCTTTTTGTCTATCTGCAATTCGTAGCCGCAACCCGTGACGAGCTCGGTTACAGATGCAAGCGCCGTATCTATGACGGATTCATACTCGGCTTTTTCGCCCTCGTCTATCATCTCTCCCGCGTCACTCAGCATCAGCACTGCGGCGAGCACCCTGCCGCCCAATCTGTCTGCGGAGCCGGTATTCATACAAGCTCCGACGGGGTACTCGAGGTTGTACTCGTTGCCGAGATATAGACTGCTGCCGAGCTTGAGACCGCTCGTTTCGACGACTATCGGCAGAGAAACGTCTCCGCAGATAACCGCCTCCTCAGTGACGTGAAACGACGTAACGTCTATCTCGAGATTGTCGATATAGTGATAAATATACTCGACGTTGCCGTCAACGCCGCACCTTATGGCGTCGTCACCGTAATCGGGCAGTGAAAGGCAATAGTCAAGCATGCCGCTGTCCTTGGAATAAGTCGCGTTTATCAGGTCTATCAAATCCTGATAGAGATAATCTGACTCGGCGTACGTTTCGGTATATTTGCCGTCGCTGAAATACCCTCCTACAAATACCGAATGTATAAACCTGTCGTTTTGCAAGAGCTTTGCTATTTCGTCACGGTCGTAGCCGTCAAACTCGGGCTCAGAGGCGGCGCGTTGTGCGCTCGTTTCGCGACTTATGGTAAAATCGCGCGAATTTTCGTCGTAGAATAAAGAGCACGACGACAGGCACAGTGTAAGACAGACGATAGCGGCAAGCGCCTTAATCAAAGTTGATAGCCGTTCTGATGATGTCATAGTCTCCCTCGCCTATCGCATTGCAAAGCAATGCAGGGTTTAGCACGTTGTCGGGCGACGCAGATACGCGCACCTTTGCGAGCACTCCGCCGTCGATATCTATGCATGAATGTTCAAAGAGCTTACCCGTAATATCGACCTCGGTATCGCCGTTTTTGCTTGTCTTAACCGCTATCAGCTTGCCGCACAGCAGGTTGTCGATTTCGCTCGCGGAACGCTCTGTATGTAGCGTGATGTCGTACTCGGCACTCTTGACAGCGCTTATCTTGTTGGTCGGATAAGTGCAGCCGATGATTTCGATGCCTCTCGGCAGAGCCTTTGTCAGCTTGGCTACTATGTCGGCAGTAGGCATTTCGTCGTTGATGCCAAAATCAACCACCTCGCATACGCTCTCCTGAAACATCGAAAGCGGTATGGCAAAAGCTATCTTGGGATGAGGGTTAAAGCCCTCGGAATACGTTATATCCAGTCCCGAGCGCACGAGCGCACGGATAAAAGCGCGTTGCAGGTCAAGGTGCGAAACGTAGCGCATTACGCCTTGCTTTTTAAATGTGATTCTGACTTTCATTGTTTGCACACCTCGCAGTTAAAGGCTCCGCAACCAGAGCACTTTGTGCGGCAGTCGGGAGTCGTGTTGCCTGCCTCGGCCTTATGCTTTTCATTAAGCAAAAACCTGCGCGAAACGCCTATGTCTATAAAGTCCCACGGGAGCAATTCGTCCTCGCCCCTGCGCCTACTTGCGTAAAAATCCGGGTCGATGCCAGTAGCCGCAAAAATATCAAGCCAATTTTCGTAGTTGAAATACTCGTCCCAGCTGTCAAACCTCTGTCCGCGCTTTACGGCTTCGGCAATGGCTGCACCGAGCTTGCGGTCGCCGCGTGCAAACACGCCCTCGAGGCGTGAAACGCGTGCGTCGTGATACTTGTACGATATGCGGCGTGAATTGATATTCTCTTTTAACAGTTGTTGCTTGCGGCAAAGCTCGTCGTAGCTATCCTGTGACTCCCACTGAAAAGGAGTGAACGGCTTTGGCACAAAGCAGCTGACCGAAATAGTAATCTCGGGTGCTCTGCCCTTGCGAGGTTTGCTGTTGTAAAGGTCGAGTATCGAGTAAGCGAGCTTTGAAATGCCTATTATATCCTCGTCAGTTTCGGTAGGCAGGCCGTTCATAAAATACAGCTTGAGGCTGTTGCGCCCACCGTCAAACGCCTTGGCGCATCCCGACAGTATCTCATCCTCGGTGATGTTTTTATTGATGACGTCTCTCATGCGCTGAGTGCCGGCTTCGGGTGCAAAGGTAAGTCCAGACTTGCGGACCGACGAAACCTTTTTTAGCAATTCGTCATAAAAGGCGTCTATACGCATTGACGGCAACGAAAGTCCTATCTTTTGGTCGTCCGTCCAGGTCTGCAGCTTGTCTATCAGTTCGCCGAGGCGCGGATAGTCGCTGATAGACAGCGACGACAGCGAAATCTCGCTGTAACCCGTTTTTGCAAAGCTTTCTCTCGCGTTGCAGTCGAGCACGTCGGGTGACTTTTGGCGATAAGGTCTGTAAACCATACCTGCCTGACAAAATCTGCAGCCTCTGATACATCCTCTAAAGACCTCGAGCGTAATGCGGTCGTGCACAGTATCAAGATAAGGCACTACTATGTCGGTCGGGAACTCAACCTTGTCAAGGTCTGTGATTATGCGCTTTTTAACCTTGGCAGGCACGTCGTCGTACTTTGGCTCAAAGCCAGAAAGCGTGCCGTCTGAATTGTATGAAACTTCGTAAAGCGAAGGTACGTAAAAGCCTTCGAGCCGGCTGGCAAGTCTCAAAAACTCACTCCTGCTCTTGCCCTCGGCTCTGCATTTGCGATAAAGCTGTGCAAGCTCGGGCAGGGCTTCCTCGCCCTCGCCTATTGAAAAAATATCAAAAAAGTCTGCTACGGGCTCGGGATTGTATGTGCAGGGACCACCACCTATAATAATGGGGTCGCAGTCTGTTCTGTCCTTGGAGTAGGTCGGGATACCTGCGAGCTGCAGCATATTGAGCACGTTGGTATAGCAAAGCTCGTATTGCAGAGTAAAAGCCACGATGTCAAAATTCTTGATCGGGTCGCCTGTTTCGAGTGCGTAGAGCGGCACATTGTTTTGGCGCATTAAAGCTTCCATATCGCCCCAAGGCGCAAAGCAACGCTCGCAAAATACTCCGTCGCTCTTGTTTAAGCAATTTATCAAAATACGCATACCGAGGTTTGACATACCTATCTCGTAGGTATCGGGGAAGCAAAAGCATATACGTGTGTCGTAGCTGCCCTCGGGCTTTACGTATTCACCGAATTCGCCGCCGATATAACGGCCGGGCTTTTCGACTTTTTTAAGCAAAAAAGAGTATCTGTCGTCTTTCAAAATCTCTCTCCTTTTAAAACCTTTTTGAGGAAGTGACCCGTGTAAGAGGCTTCGACCTCAGCGACCTCCTCTGGAGTGCCGGTAGCGATAACCGTACCGCCGCCGTCGCCGCCTTCGGGACCCATATCTATGATATAGTCAGCCGACTTGATGATATCGAGATTGTGCTCGATAACCACTACGGTATTGCCGAGGTCAACGAGGCGATTCAATACCTCGCGCAGCTTTTCGACGTCTGCGGTATGCAGACCAGTGGTGGGTTCGTCGAGTATATAGAGCGTCCTGCCCGTGTCGCGGCGTGCAAGCTCGGTAGCGAGTTTTACTCTCTGCGCTTCGCCGCCCGAAAGCGTAACCGAAGACTGCCCTATGCGTATATAACCGAGGCCGACGTCGTGCATAACGTCGAGTTTGCGACGTATGGAGTCATAATTTGCAAAAAACGCTCTGCCCTCGTCAACGGTCATATTGAGCACGTCGTATATCGTTTTTCCCTTATAATGCACCTCGAGCGTCTCACGGTTGTACCTCTTGCCCTTGCAGACGTCACACGTAACGTAAACGTCGGGCAAAAAGTGCATTTCGATGAGTATGGTGCCGCCGCCTTGGCAAGCCTCGCACCTGCCGCCTTTGATATTAAACGAAAATCTGCCGTCCTTATATCCCCTCTCACGTGCCTCGGGCGTAGCGGCAAATACCGCACGTATGTCACTGAATATTCCCGTATATGTGGCAGGGTTTGACCTCGGCGTCCTGCCTATCGGGGACTGGTCTATATTGATGATTTTGTCGATGTTTTCGATGCCTAATACGTCCTCGCACTTGCCCTCCGAAAGCGAGAGCTTGCCGAGCCGTCTGGCTACGGTATTATACAAAACCGTATTGACGAGTGAGGACTTGCCCGAGCCGCTGACGCCGGTGACGCAAATAAACTTACCCAAAGGAAAATCGACGTCAACGCCACGCAGATTGTTTTGGGTAGCGCCCTTAACCGTGAGGCAAAGCCCGTTGCCGTCTCTGCGCGTCTTGGGCACCGAGATAACCCTGCGCCCCGACAAAAAGTCGCCCGTAATGGAGTCCTTGCACTTCATCAGTTCCTTGGGAGTGCCCGAAAAAATAATCTTGCCTCCGTTTTCGCCTGCGCCGGGACCTATATCGACGATATAATCGGAATTAAGCATGGTTTCCTCGTCGTGCTCGACTACTATCAGGGTATTGCCGAGGTCTCTGAGGCGTTTAAGTGCGTTAATCAGCAGCATATTGTCACGCTGATGCAGACCGATGGAAGGCTCGTCGAGGATATACAGCACGCCTACTAACTGAGAGCCTATCTGAGTAGCCAATCTGATACGCTGTGCTTCGCCGCCCGAGAGCGTTCCCGCACTACGTCCCAAGGTGAGATAATCAAGTCCGACGTTGATGAGGAAGCCGAGCCTCGAATGTATCTCCTTGAGTATATCGTGGGCTATCGCCGACTGCTTTGGCGTCAAAACGAGATGCGCAAAAAAGCCGTCGAGCTTTGCTATGCTCATACTGCACAACTCGTCAATGTTTTTGCCGCCTACGGTGACAGCGAGCGACTCGTCCTTGAGGCGCTTGCCGTGGCAGGCAGGGCAAACGACGTTATCCATAAACATTTCGTAGTATTCACGGTTTTCAAAGCCGTTTGTGATGTCATAGCGGCGCTTGATAATATTAACGACGCCCTCAAATCTCGGCTCTCCGAGCTTGCGCTTGCGCTTTGTATTGCCGTAGAGCAGGAGACTGAGCGCTTCTTCACTGTAATCCTTAATCGGAGTATGGACGTTAAATCCGTACATTTCACCGAGCTCATTAAGCTTTTCGCCGAAATACGAATCAGGTCCTGCCGACTTAAAGCCGTTGCAGGTGATGGCGCCGCTGTAAATCGACAGCGACCTGTCTGGTATCAGCTTGTCGGGCGAAAGCACGTAGCTGCTGCCTATGCCACCGCACTCGGGGCAGGCGCCGAAAGGTGAATTAAACGAAAACATCCTCGGCTCGAGTTCGCCGAGCGAAACGCCGTGCGTCTTGCAGGCGTAATTCTGCGAAAACGTCAGTATCTGCTCGTCTGATGGCAAATCAGGCAGCATTATTTTGATGATTCCGTCGGCAAGGCTCGACGCCATTTCCACACTGTCGGTAAGTCTCGTCAGCATGGCTTCGTCGTCCTTGTGTATGGCGATACGGTCAACTACGACGTCAATGTCGTGTACCTTGTTTTTGTCAAGCTCTATCTTTTCGGACAAGTCGTACGTATTGCCGTCAACCATCACGCGCACGTAGCCTTTTTTGGAGGCGTCGGCAAAGACTTTTTCGTGCATACCTTTTTTGCCGACGACAACGGGTGCGAGTATCAGCATACGGGTGCCTTCGTCAAACGCACACAGCTCGGCTACAATTTCATCCACGCTCTGCTGCTCGATGGTTTCACCGCATATCGGGCAGTGAGGCACACCTACGCGAGCAAACAGCAGACGCATATAGTCGTATATTTCGGTGACGGTGCCTACTGTCGAGCGAGGATTTTTGGACGTGGTTTTTTGGTCTATGGAAATAGCGGGCGAAAGTCCCTCGATATAATCCACGTCGGGCTTGTCCATCTGCCCGAGGAATTGACGCGCGTAGGACGACAGTGATTCTACAAACCGCCTGTGTCCTTCGGCGTATATAGTATCAAATGCGAGGCTTGATTTGCCGCTGCCCGACAATCCGGTAAAGACAACGAATTTGTCTCTCGGTATCGTGACGTCAACGTTTTTGAGGTTGTTTTCCCTCGCGCCCCGTATAACAAGATTTGCCATTAAAACGTATCCCCTTTTACATTAAACGCTTTATGCGGTCGCGCAATGCGGCGGCGGTCTCAAAATCGAGGTCCTTGGCGGCACGCTTCATATCCGCAGTGAGTTTTTCGATGAGCTTCTTTTTGTCGGCACCCTCGACCTTTTTGCCCTTGAGGTCGGGGTCTTCCGCGACGTAAATATCGAGCGGTGCCCGTATCTCCTTGATAATCGTCTTTGGTACGATGCCGTGCTCTTTGTTATATTCCGCCTGAACCTGACGGCGGCGGTTAGTCTCCTTGATAGCTCTCTCCATAGAGCCCGTAATCTTATCGGCGTACATAATAACCTTGCCGTTTGAATTACGCGCGGCTCTGCCGATAGTCTGCACGAGCGAGGTTTCCGAGCGCAAAAAGCCCTCTTTGTCCGCGTCGAGTATGGCAACGAGGCTGACCTCCGGGAGGTCAAGTCCTTCGCGCAATAGGTTGATGCCTACCAAAACGTCAAACTCGCCCGAGCGCAGTCCGCGTATTATGTCCATGCGCTCGATGGTGTCTATGTCGAAATGCATATAGCGTGTCTTGACGTCTTTCATTTCGAGGTATTCGGTCAAGTCCTCCGCCATTTTTTTAGTAAGTGTGGTAACTAGCACGCGCTCGCCTGCTTTGACACGCAGCATTATTTCTCCGAGCAGGTCGTCTATCTGACCCTGCGCCGGTCTGACCTCAATTTCGGGGTCTAAAAGTCCCGTAGGACGTATAATCTGCTCTGCCACCTGACCCGATATGCCGAGCTCGTAAGGCGCAGGCGTAGCCGAAACGTAAACCGTCTGTCCTCGCTTTGCGTTAAACTCGTCAAAAGTCAAGGGCCTGTTGTCGTACGCCGACGGCAGGCGGAAGCCGTAGTCGATAAGGTTGCCCTTGCGGTTATGGTCGCCGTTTGACATCGCGCGTACCTGAGGCACCGTGACGTGGCTCTCGTCGATAAAGAGCAAAAAGTCGGTCGGGAAATAGTCGAGCAGGCAAAACGGAGCCGAGCCTGGAGCACGTCCCGACAGCACTCTCGAATAGTTCTCAACACCCGAGCAAAATCCGATTTCCCTCAGTTGCTCAAGGTCAAAGAGCGTGCGTTCTTTGATACGCTGAGCTTCGAGCAGTTTGCCCTGCTTTTCAAAAAACTCTATGCGCTCGTCAAGCTCGTCGGTTATCTCCTTGAGTGCTTTTTCTCTGCGCTCGGGCGAAGTAACGTAGTGGCTGGCGGCATATACCGTGGCGCTCCTGAGGCGACCTTCGACCTCGCCAGTGACTACGTTTATAGCGGAAATGCGGTCGATTTCGTCACCGAAAAGCTCTACTCGGATAGCCGTGGTAGCTGAGTTTGACGGGAAAATATCTATTGTGTCGCCGCGCACTCTGAAGTTATCTCTCTCAAAGCCTATGTCACTGCGGTTGTACTGCAATCCCACGAGCCTCTTGATGATGTCTGCGCGCGGATAGGTCGCGCCCTGTCTGAGGCTGAGCGTTAAGTTTGCATACTCCTGAGGGTCGCCCAAGGAATAGATACAGCTGACGGACGCCACTATGATAACGTCCTTGCGTTCAAACAGTGCGGAAGTCGCCGAATGACGCAGCTTGTCTATCTCGTCGTTTACGGCAGAGTCTTTTTCGATATAAATATCCTTGCCCGGAACGTATGCCTCGGGCTGATAATAATCGTAGTACGAAACAAAAAACTCAACGGCGTTTTCGGGAAACATTTCCCTAAACTCCGAGCAAAGCTGTGCCGCCAAGGTTTTGTTGTGTGAAAGCACGAGAGTCGGTTTGCCTACGCGCTCGATGACGTTAGCCATGGTAAACGTCTTGCCTGAGCCGGTTACGCCGAGCAAAACCTGGTCACGCATACCGCTTTGCAGGCCGTTTACGAGCTTATCCACTGCTTGAGGTTGGTCGCCGGTCATACCGAAAGGGCTATGCAGTTTAAAAACGCTCATGCGGCAACCTCCCATTTAAGTCGTGCTTTGTCGTGTCGAAATATTACTCGACAGCTTATTATACCACATTAATTTAAAAAAATAAAGAGGTATAACAAAAAAGAGTACAATATTTTGTACTCTAAGTATTATTATATAATATTATAGGCGTTTCATATCATAGCCAACCCTGTATTTGCCGTCAAACTTGCCGCCCTTGGAATATATCTCAAGCACGGCGTCAAAAGTCTTTAGTTTCGGTGTCAGATATCTGAGACGGTACATCAGCTCGGAGAGCGACAGCACAATAAGGTCTATCACAAACTCGTCTCTGTCGTACTCTTGCCCAAAGCTCTTGCAGCACATAGAATCGGCAAGAAACATACCAATGTCATCCATTTCATCGAGGTAATGCTCAAAATCGTCAGGGTTTTCGCCCGTGAACGGGTCGGTCGTCATCTTTAGTCTCAGCCGTGCGAGCGGCATCTCGTAAAGCGCAAAGTAATTCTCGTCCTCCCACACGTTTGCAGGCGTTTTGCCATCAGCAAGCTTGGAGGCAAAATCAAACATCAGTCTGTCGCTGCGATAATTGATAATCTTTGTCGGAGGTTCGCCCTCGCCGTCGCCAAAGAGAGCGAGCGCTCTGTTAGGCGGCAGCATAATATCCTTGGCGTCCAAATCCTGCAGGCATTCGCTTACGGCATCGGCAAACTCCTCTACGCTCTGCATATCGGTGCTCTTGCCCGATTCGCTGCGGAATGAGCCGCAGGCGTTGTGCATACGGTCTTCGCCGATTGTTTCGCAAAGGTAAAGGTACGATGACATTGGGCTGGCGTCTCCGCAATATATAACTGCGTCTATGTAGTTGCGTTCACCGCGTACCACCTCAAAGGCTATTCCGAGCGGCTTGACCGCGTCGTCAAAATGAGTACCAAACGGGATGTAGTTTTGAAAATCCCACTTTTCTTTATACTTGCAGTCAAGCTCGTCCATGACGTACTCGTTGAGTAGTGAGTTTGTGCTCTCGAACATACCGAACATATAGCACGAATACCTGCCGTCTCCTGCTTTGCCGAGTATCAGCGGAACGGGAGGATAAAATGCCTTGTGAGCAAAGCTGTCTGCAAAAGTCATAACGGCATCGTCCATTTTGCCGTCGTCTATCATTCTTTCGAGCCCGAGAGTCGGAAAACTCTCGACAAAATCGTTTACCCAGTCGGCTGCGCGCGACAGGTCGGGATTGTCGGCGTCTATACGCTTAAAGCACAGGTTGTCAAGCGTGCGCTCCTCGTGGTGGCCCTGCAAAGAGCTGTCGCTAGAGGTCAGCGCGCCGTATAGCGCGCAACCGCCGCAGTTTGACAAAACGAGCCTGCGCAATCTGCGGTTGTACTCGAGCATACTCATTATCTCTACGTCGCAGGGGTAAACGTCGCCGTCGCCGAGCGTTATGGTGGATAAAACCATAAACTCCTGCACAAAGTAGGGCGCCATACATTTCTTTTCGACACATTCCCATACTTCCATCGGGATATTAGTATAAAGCGCGAGCATCTCGCTGACGTCGTTACATTCGTCCGGCAGGACAAAATACCTCTCTTGGTATAAAAACGCCTTTTGCATTATTACCTCATGTCGATATCTATGACGTATTCGTCGTCTTTTGTGATGTGATGAACCTTGACGCATTCGTGAGCGACAGGCATATTTTTGTCAGGCCAGATAGCTCTGTGGTCGGTATCAAAGCTGTATTTTTTATCATCTTTATACAGGTTTATACCGTATATTTTGAGATTGGTCAAATACAGATTTTGATGCACGTTTGCGTTGGTTTTGCCTATAAAATCGCTCTCGGGTCTTACCGTCCAGTCGATAGCGGCGTTTGTCAAAAACGAGGTATTGGTGCCGTCCTTTTTAGCTCCCCACAGTCTGAAGGTTATGCTGTCAGCAACCTTGTCGTCAGTCAGGTCGTACGCCGTAAGCACGGCGGTTTCGTCGAGTGTCGAGGTGTCTAAAATCAGCTTGTAAATATGAGTAGGGTCAAGAGTAGGCGTGTTTGATTTCCATTCGCCACTTGCGCCTTTTGAGCTATGCAGAGTATTGATAAACAAATGCCAGCCCCTGCCGTCCGCCTCTGTGACAAAGCCCGCGTCGCAGCAATTCATACCATCCGGCGTACCGTCGTGAACGTCCACGCCGAGGAACAAATATCCGTTGACCTTGGTGCCGTTGTCTGCAACTCCGCCAAAGCTTGCAAGCGGCATTTCAAACGTAAACTCGGCTTTGTTGTAGCCGACGTTAGAGTAAACGCAGTAAGCAGGGCCATCGTTGTCGCCCATCTTTTTGCCGCTCGGAGTGGCGAAAGTGAGATTGCTTAGTTTTTCTTTTCCTGAATAATTATGCATTATTTTCCTTCTTTCTCGGGTTGCGCACGGCGCGTGGACAAACCTTAAATCCGTCAACTCCGTCACGCTCGATAGCGCCGAAAAGGCGCATTTTAAGCCCCGGGTCGTTTTTTTCCATTTGATACAGCAGTTGCTTGACGCGTTCGCGGTCGCTGTTGCCATCGTTTGGGCAGAGTTTGGGCAAGGGCTGTATGCCCGAAACGCGTACGAAATGAGTGATGTCTTTTTCGGGTGCGTAGATAAGCGGTCTGATAACCGTGATATCCTTGCGCGACATATAAGTAACGGGAGAAAAGCACCCGATGCGCCCTTCGTTAAAGAGATTCATATAAAACGTTTCCACTACGTCGTCAAAATGATGACCGAGTGCGAGCTTGCGGCAACCGCAGGCTACCGTCGCGTCGTGGAGTGCTCCCCTGCGGAGGTTAGCGCAGAGTGAGCACGGATGCTCCTCCTTGCGGACGTCAAAAACTATCTCTTTTATTTCGCTTTTAAATATATGCAATTCGACGCCTATCTCATCACACAGAGCCTGCACGGAGCTGAAATCAGCACCCTCAAAGCCCATGTCAACCATTACTGCCACGACCTCAAAGTGTTTGTCGTAAAAGCGTGCCAAGCCCTGCATAGCCGCGAGCAGAGTAAGGCTGTCCTTGCCGCCGCTGACACCAACGGCTATGCGGTCACCGTCAGAAATCATATCGTAATCATATACCGCGCGGCGAACGTACGAGAGCATCTGTTGCATTGCTTTTTTATCTATCATAAGCCGTTACCTTCCTGCAAAAAAGTATATCAACAAACAGTAAAAATTGCAATAGCGTTTTTTGCAAGCTACAAAAACGCACAAAAACAAAGAAAAATCAAAAATCACGTGTCAAAATCAAAAAAAGTTTGTAAAAAGGTATTGACAAATCGGTTTTGTTTGCTATAATGGTGAGGCTGTAAAAAATATCTTTGAAAGGAATCAATCAAATGTCCACCACAATGGCTAAAAAAGAGACGATAGAGCGCAAGTGGTATGTCATCGACGCAGCAGGCAAGCCCCTCGGCAGAGTCGCTGTTGTCGCTGCCAACATACTCAACGGCAAGCATCGTCCTGAGTACACCCCCAACGTTGACTGCGGCGAATGCGTTATCGTTATCAACGCTGCAGAGACCATTCTCACCGGCAAAAAGCTCGACAAAAAGTTTTATTATCACCACAGCGGCTACATCAGCGGCCTCAAGGCTATCAGATACCGCAACCTCATGGCTACCAAGCCCGAGATGGCAGTAGAGCTCGCAGTCAAAGGCATGCTGCCCAAAAACAAGATAGGTGACGCCAGCATCGCACGCCTCCGCGTATTCAAAAACGCAGAACATGGCATGGAAGCTCAGCAGCCCATCGCTGTCGAAGTTAAATAAGGAGGATAAGTACAAATGACATATCAGTCTGCTATTCCCTATTTCTACGGCACCGGCAGAAGAAAGAGCAGCGTAGCACGCGTTCGCCTTATCCCCGGCACCGGCAACATCACTATCAACGGTCGTGACGTTCACGACTACTTTGGTCTTGACACTCTCAAGCTCATCGTAAATCAGCCCTTCGGCGTTACCGAAACGAACGGCAAGTTTGACGTTATCGCTACCGTCGCAGGCGGCGGCATCTCCGGCCAGGCAGGCGCTATCCGTCACGGCATCGCTCGTGCGCTCCTGCAGGTCAACGCAGAATACCGCGCTACCCTCAAAAAAGCAGGTCTCCTCACCAGAGACCCTCGTATGAAGGAAAGAAAGAAGTACGGCTTGAAGGCAGCTCGTCGCGCAAGCCAGTTCTCCAAGAGATAAGTTTCTTATCAAAAAAATCGCAGGCTCTCTATCGAGAGCCTGCTTTTTTGTTTATACGATGAGCCTCAGCAATTCGCTTATGCT
>DCHM01000039.1 GCA_002314835.1 Clostridiales bacterium UBA1752
AGCAACAATTCGTTCTTATTCCATTTGCTTTTTCATCGACACGGTGGCGTCGGTTGCGCCGAGGCCGTTCTTTCTGAGCAGGATAGCCGCCCAAAGCATCGAGCCCTGGCCTATCGTATTGACGATTTCTTTGATAAAGTCGTTCATGGCGTCCTGCGTGGAGAGATAGCCCATACCGAGTGAAAAGATAAACGAAATGACGAGCAGGACGATAATGCCCGGCTTTTTCATCTTGGATGCCGCGAGAGCGAGCACTGCGACGTAAAAGAGCAGTCCGAGGCACATCAGGCACACAAAAAGCATGGTGCCGCTGAACACGGGCACGCCTTCGTAGCTGCCGGCGTAGGACAGGAGCATGACGGTGGGCAGTGCGCTGCAGAAATAGCGTTTTCTATACCGCCCTGTGCCGAGTGAAACGTGCGCCATCGACAGTCCGATGACGATAAAGCCGATAGCCTGCATGGGAAAGAGGCATTTTTCGAGGCTGTCAAAGTTGCACACTCTCAGAGTGAGCAATATCTTGTATATTGCCTTAAAAAAACCCGCAAAAGATACCATCATCAAGCCCGTGGCGTAGCATGCAAAGCAGCCCTTGGACATCTTGTTAAAATAGCATTTCATCAAGATAAGCGACGCCGCAAAAAACATTCCGACCGGTACCATATCGAAAAAGCCCATTAAAACGTCTGATAATACAAGCATATCAAATACTCCGTAGATTAAAAAACAATTAAAGTTGAGGTTGCAGTATGGCTTGGAGCGCGGTGAGGTCTTTAATCAGAGCGTCTCTGCCGTCGCAGGAGGACAGCTTACGCACCTCTGTCAGCAGGCCTTCTAACTCTGCAATCGCGTCGGCGAGGTAATCCTGCCTCTCTTTTGCCGATTTGCCCTTGCCGTCTCCAAACTCGGCGCCGTCTGCTATCAGCTCGTCCATCAGCTTGCCGATGCCGTCGGTAACGACAAGTCCGCCGTACTGACTGTAAACGCCGTTTGCCTTGCGCTTTACCCACTCAATATAAGTGCTGACGGTAGCACCGTATTTGTAGGTCTGGACCGCGCCGTTATACAGCAGATGCTTTATAACGCCCGAATATCCCGAGCCGTTGATATAGTACGTTGAAAAGACGCCCACGCCGCCCGTCTTGTCGTATGCGGTATCTATCTGCTGTGCCAAAACCGAATTTGCGGTGCTCGTAAAGGCGGAAATGCCCGGAATGTATAGGCATTTGCCCTTGGTGAGCGTGACAAACTTTTGGATATTGTCGCTGACGTAGCTGTAATCGTCGCCGTAAGACATAGATACGAGGCAATCAATAATGCCGGCCTTAACCCACGCTTCGCAGTCCTGGAAGATGTCGTTTTTAATATCGGGGATGCCCGGATATACCGCGGCGCTGATAACGGCGTCGGGGTTTGCGGCTTTGCTCTCGTTGTAAATCCTGCTGACAAAGGCGGTTATCAAATCCTGGCGGTATTTTATCCACGACTGATACAATATAGAACCTGCGGCGAGAGTCTGAGGGTTTGCCTTGGTGTTTTGCTGTGCCTGCCAAGCGGAAACGATGCTGTCGTTGTAGCCAAAATCGTTGGCGCCGTTTTTTTCGGGGAATCTGATGTAATCGAGCTGTATGCCGTCAACGCCGTAATCAGTGATTATCTGATTATACAATTCGGACAGCAGGTCGGCGTATTCCTCGTTAGACGGGTCTATGAAAATAAAGTTGCAGTCAGTAACCGAATAGTAATAGTTTTCTCTGCCGGACTTATCCTTTAGCCAGCTATCTCTGAAATGGTTGGCGAGGTTAAGGTCGGTTTGCTCCTGCGGCTCGACCGTGCCGATAAAGAAGTTTTGTACCCAAGCGTGCAGCTCTACGCCGTACTCATGCGCGATGGTGACGTAGCCCCTCAGCAGGTCGTAGTTGCCGTTTTTGTCGGTGTGGTGACTGATGAGCTCGTTGTCGGCAAAGCCGATAAAGCGGCCGTCGTACCACGTTTCGAGATAAATGATATTAAATCCGAGGGCAACGATTTGCTGTATTTCCGCTTCTACTTCCTCGTCGGATTTTGCGCTCGACCTGTGCCAAACGGCATTGTTTGAGACGGGCGCCTGCTCATAGAGCATATATTCCACCTGCTTGACGTTTTCGTTGACGAGGGCTATCTCGCTGAGCGCGGTGTCGTAGTCGCGGTCGTCAAAGCACTCGGTCGCATAGGCGTATTTTACCTCGATTTCCTCGAGAGCAGCCGCTATCGCAGCGTAATCGAGGTCGAGGAGGCTGTCCTTGGCTGTTTGTATCTTGCCGATAAGGGTGTCGATAAGGTTTTCCGCTTCGGTCAAAAAGTCGTAAGGTGTATAAATCCACGAAACCTTTTGCTCGTTGATATTGATAATGACGCCTGCGCCGTACTCGTATCTGTCTCTCAGCTTGTCTGCGTTGACACCGTGTCCCGACAAAACGTATCCGCCTGTAGGCACGGTGGCGTTGCCGGCAGGCGAAGCGTCTATCATGACGCCGTTTTGGACGATTATTTCATATCCGTACTGATTTGTGCCGGTCTTGCCACTCGTGTAGAGCACGAGCGCATCCTCCTTGCGGACGCCGCCGATAGAGGTAAGATATTGGTCCTCGACGTAGTATGCCGGCTTCATGAGAGGCGAAGCCTCGTCGCCGACGCGTATTTTGCTGAGGGCTTGCTTATAGCATTTTGCATCCATGTGCAGGCTGAGAACGTACCCGTTTTGCGGTATGGTGGAATTGCCCGAGCGGTTGATGTTGATAACCTTGCCGTCCTGCACTTCGATATCCACGCCGTAGGGGTTGGTGCCGGTTTTTTCGCCGTATTCCCTATCGTAATAGGTCGTTACGCCTTCGGGTGTGCGGATGGCGTTGCTGAAGCTGACGGGATAATTGTAGCCGGCTATGCAGATATACTCTCCGCTGATGCCTTTGGTGTCGTACTTTGTCACTACGCTGTCGCCGACCTTGATATCGCCGGTCTCGACGTTGTAAAAGGTCAAAACGATACCGCCTGCATTGGGTATCATCGCCGTGTCGTCCTCGGCTATATAGACTATCATATTATTGAGGATAACGACGTCGGTGCCGACGGTGCGCTCACCGCTATAATCCGCGTCGTACATATACACGCCGTCGGACGTGATTTCTCTGTTGTAGTGGCTGTAATAAAAATCTATACTTTCGCCGCCAATTTTGATAGTGGTCAAGAGCTGCTTGTCTATGTCGATAGACTCTTCGGGCTCGGACTGCTCCTCGCTCTCGTCGTCATAGTCGGATTTGCTCGTTTCACCGCTGACGGCAACAGACGTATCTTTGGATACGTCCGACGTTATATCGGCGCACGATGCCAAAAGCAGCGTAGCCAAAATCAAACACGCGATTAGTTTTTTCATCTTTTTACCACCTTGTATATACTTTATTTATAATATATCAAATCGCCTCAAAAGTCAACACAAAAGAGAACCCATCGCTGAGTTCTCTTGCTGTGTCAGTCGGTAAACTGTAAATATCCGCCGGTGTATTCCTCGCAGCCGTTGTCAGTCGTGGTATCGTAAACAAACTTTACCTTCAGTCCGACGTCGGACTTTATAACCGAGGTAAGGATATCCTTGTTGCCGACGCCCGAAGTTGTCGAGAACTGTCCTCTGCCTCTGGAGAAGGTAATGCCGATATCCGAGCCACTCGTAATAAAATGTGTATTGACGAGATACGACATCCTGACGACGGTGGACGGCAGGTTATAGATATAGAGGTTATCGTTTACGTCCGAGCTGCCTTTGTTGTCCTTGATGATTACGTCGCCGAGTAGCTCAACCATAGGAGCTGCAAGCTTTGCCTCGGTAAGGTAGCTCGTGCCGACGTAAACGCCGCCGCCTATGCCTCCGCTTTTATTGCCCGTGATATTGCAAAAAGAGAGATGCAGAGTGCCTTCCGGTACAAAATAATATATGCCGCCGCCCGTGAGCGTGCTGCTGCAGCCCGTGACTGTTACGTTTTCAAAATAAAAGTCGGTCGAATTGCCGTAAATATACACGGCGCCGCCTTCGTTTGCTTTGCCGCCCGTGAGCGTGCCGTTCATAATATAAATGCCGCCGTATGTGTTTGTGTCTGCGGCGTCGTAGTCGCCCATATAGCGGAAGCACCTGCCGCGGCGGTCCTCATCAAGCCCCGGGTTTACGGTGTGACCGTTTAGGTCGATATACAGCGAGTTTGACTTGCCGTATCGCACCGAAATCGTCAGAGCGTCGAGCTCAAAGCCCTTGTGGTCTCTCGACTTGCCGTAATTGCCGTTGACGCCGGTCCAGTCCTGATAAAACTGTATGTAAACCGACGTGTCGGTGCGTGTGTTGGCAATTTCCCACGCCTCGGTGATATCCTCGTAATAGGTGACCTGATTGTCTATCTCAATAGCCGCGCCGACGGTGGGTTCGGACTCATCGGGAAGGATAGAGCCTCTCACATCCGGAATCCTGGGTATGACAAGTGCCGAATTTTCGCAGGCGCAGAGCGATGCGGTGACTACCGCAACGAGCGCGATAAAGAGGATGATAATCTTTTTCATAGATATTCCTTCTCCCTTTATTTAATGATAATCATGCTGTCAAAGCCCGTCATGTCAAAGACCTGCTTTACCTCGTCGTTTGCGCCGTAAACCGTAAGGTCGCCGACAATGGACTTTTTTATATTCAAAAGCACTCTGAGACCTGCGGAGGAAATGTAATCGAGCGACGTAAAGTCAAAGCAAACCGTGTCAAACGCCCTGTCCTCGGTCACTCTGTTGTACTCGTCAACAACAGACGGCGCGGTTATCGAGTCCATACGACCGCTGACCTTAAAGCAAAGGTTAGCACCGTCCGCCTTGCTCGTGACAGCAAACTTTGTGTCTGTTGCCGCGGAAGCAGATACGTCTTTTGTTTTGTCGTACTTTGCTATGAGCATAACGCCCGTGGATAATATGCCTTTTAACGCTTTGAGCTTTGCACCGTCGGTGATTAATCCGTAGGAACGGACGTCACAATCAGTGGGATAAAGCTCCGCAAGCTCGTATTCAAACGGCAATGGGCTGAGTATCTTGGGGCAGACGTCGTTTAGCTCGGTCATTCTGCCGTTGGATTCACGGTCGCCCTTTTGTGTAAACTGCTCCTGCGTCTTGGCGACGGCGGCGAGCGCCTCGGCACCCAAAATCGTCATGCACATTTTGAGCGCGATGTCATTGTCGTTAAAGTCGGGACAGACGTAAACGCCGCCCTTTTGCTTTAATATTTCGGCGATGTTTAAAAACAGCGTCTTTTTTTCCGCATCGTTGAGGTAAGGCATCAGCCCCTCGGTAATGACCGTCACGGGGCCGTCCATCGTTTCGACTGCTCTGAGGCAGGACTGCAGGTCGGTAACGTCCACGACGTAGTAGTTTATCCTGTCGGCGTCTTTGCCTGCCAGCTCCTTGACTATCGGCTCGATAACCGGCACGACCATCTGCAGGTCGCCGCCGTGATAGATGTAGCCCTCGCTGACCATCTCGATGCCTCGGGGCGAAAATCCGCAGGCGAGGTCGAGGATGTTTTTATTGCCGAACTGTCTGACGAGGCGATTGACCGCCTCGTAGCGCACCTCCTGCCCTATCATATTGGGCAGAATCATAATCTGCATGAGCGGATTGCTCTTGTATGCGAGCTCCTTGTCAAAGCCCGTGCGAGCTATCAGCTTTTTTGCATATTCGTTGCCCGATTCCGCGAGGAAAAAGGACGTCATTTTGGCGGTGTTGAATACCGGATTAGTTACTTCGTATGCGTTCATAAGTTATCCTTTGTTAAGAGCAAAGCCGAATGCTTATTTTGCATTCGGCGTTTGTATTTAGTCACGTTGCGTCAGCAACAAGTCGTCCGTTATATGAGTTTTAAGCTCGGTTCCCTTCAGTAAACGACAAAATAGTCGTTTATTTCATTAACCATATACCAGCCGTAGTTGCCTTCCGACTCGGTGTCGCGCTCGCTATTGACAATAGAGTTTTTTTCGTCGGCTTTAAATATGCCGAGTATCTTAGCAGAATCAGCAAGGTCAACTCTTTCGGTAAAATAGCCGTGGCCGCCGCAGAAGTTGACGCCTATGACGGAGGTGCCGAGCAGACCCTCAAAGCTCTCAAAGCGAGAACCCGTTTTATAGTCGAGGAGATACGGCTGACAAATTGTGAGGTTGTCGCCGCGAGTGCCGTATTTATTGGTAAGGGTGTTGCCGTTGATTACGACGTTGCCCGATACGCTAATCAGTGTGTCGCTGTAAACGTACACACCGGCGCCGCGTCCGTTGGTAAAGTTGCCGCTTATACTGCAGTCCTGTATTACGAGGCTCGATTTCTGTGCGATTATGCGGATGCCTCCGCCGCCCAAGGAAACGTCGTCCGAGTCCGCAACGGTGCATTTATTGTCCTTGACCGTGCAACCGATGAGTGACAAGGTATAATCGCTGCCTGCGGCGTCAATGCCTGCGCCGCCGACGGTGGCGCTATTTTGCTCGACTATCAGGTTTTTGAGCGTGATGTTGCACTTTGTCGAATCGATGGCGATGCCTGCGCCCTGCTCTGCAGAGCCTCCCTTAATCGTACCGTTTTGCACGGTGACGCTGCCCTTATAGCCTTCGCCTGACTGAGAGATAGTCAGAGCGGACGAAAAGCCTCCTGCGTTAATCGTGTGGCAGTTGAGGTCGAGGACGAGCGCCGTAGCGCCGAGAGACTCCTCTGAGCAAGCACCTCTCTGCTTAAGCTGCATAATGCCGTCTTCATACGTCCAGTCCTGATAGAGCTTTAGTGTGACGGGCTTATCGATAGTTATGTTTGCGAGGGTCACAGCCACGCCGATTTCGGCAAAATAACGTGTTTGACCGTCAAACGTAACGGTGGCGCCTGACGAATATTTTGTATCCTGCTCGGGGAATACTGTGCCGACTACGTGATTGCCGTCGTAGGTCGGAAACAAGCAGCTGCACAGCAGCATAGACGTAGCCGCGAGCAGTGATATCAGGGCAATAATCTGTTTTTTCATAATACTAACCTTTTTGTTAATTACTCAGCGGGTCTAATAAACCGTAAACCTCGGTACCGGAGATATAGATGTAGCCTATATATATTTCGGGAACGCAGCCGCCGTCCTTTTGGCTTTCAACGGCACTGACGCTGAGACAGCAGTTATCGGCGCGGAAAAACTTGTTCTCAAAACGCAGGTCGTCGGTGTTCTTTTTATCACTGAGGGTAAACGTGCTGAAATAAACAGTACCAAACCCGGTTTCGGGGATGAGGGAAACGCCTATCACGCTCGAATCGGTCATGCTGCTGAACGACGTGAATCTGGCGTTGCCATACTCGCCGCGTCTGTCGTCAATGTGGCACTCGTAATCGTAGCAAAAGTTATTGGTGCCCTCGACGCCTTCGTTTTGGTCAACGACGACTTCACCCGACAGATAGTATCTGGTGCACAAATCAGCAGTGGGATATACGTACGAGGAAAATCCGCCGCCGACACCGGTGGCAACGTTTGACTTGACGTGCACGTCGGTGATGTGAATGTCGGACTTTAGGGTACAGTCGTATATACCGCCGCCGTTGCGTGCGACGTTTTTGGTGATGATAAGGTTTTGCAGAGTGATGACGGCATTGTAGCCGCTCATATTGATACCGCCGCCGTTATAGGTGTTTTTGCCTCCTGTGATAGTGCCGTTTTTGATAGTGACCGCAGCGGTGTACTTGTCGGCTTTGCTACTGGTGAGTATCTTGATAACCGCACCACCGTCAACCGCGGTAGTGCGAGCGGCGTCAACGGTATAGCCGTTAAAGTCTATAACGATATTTCTCGCGGTGTCCTCTTTGTTATCAACGGTACCGCGGCGCTCGACTACGAGTCCGCCGTTGCTGTCAAAGCCTGCGGTGTTAGTCTTGCCAAAGTTGCCTTCGTTAGCGGTCCAGTCCTGCCAGAGCGTAAAGGTAACGTCGGTGTTGACGCTATCATTGGCTGCCTCCCAGGCGTCGGCTACGTTTTCGTAGTATTTTTCCGCTTCGCCGCTGACGACTGTGGCGCCGACGGTATTAAAGGTGTTGTGCTCCATAATAACGGAGGCGAGCGGTACGGCATGTATAAACCTACCGCCGTCACTTTCGTATGCTCTGCAGCTGCACAGCAGCATAGACGTAGCCGCGAGCAGTGCCGTCAGGGCAATAATCGTTTTTTTCATTTCTTTATCCCCTAAAGCAGATTAATAAACTATGTGCAAATAGCCACAGTCATCGACTTTTTCCGTCTTGTTGCAGCCTACCGATACTTCTCTGCTTCCGGTAATGTGGACGCCGATAGTGTCACACGCTCTGTCACAGCTGAAGACATAGTCTTGCAGTCCATGCAAAGTGGAAACGTCCAATTCGTAGGTAATATAGAATTTGCTTGCAAGCATAGACGAAATCACGATGTCGCAGTTTGCATAGTCGTCAAAGTCAACGAATCTTGCGTTGCCGACGGTTCTCATATCGCTGACGTATTTTTCACGGTCGTAAAAGAAGCCGGTCGATTCGCCGTAGCCGTTGGTGTTGTCGCAAATCTTGACTTCGCCGTTAA
>DCHM01000016.1 GCA_002314835.1 Clostridiales bacterium UBA1752
TGCGTTTTTGAGCTGTGCATTGCGCTCGTAAACGGCGTCGTTTACGGGCGCAATGCACAGCTCAAAAACGCATACGGCTTTAATATCCAAATGGATTTTTGCGAGGAGTCCTTTGACACCCTCATTGAGAGAGTCCGTAACGATATGGACGCAGGCACGGTTACGTATAACTGCATAGCCACCGGCTTACAGACCCTGTTTACCTTTGCCGCCGAAAACAGACTCGTTGACTATTATGCAATCGACGACGAAATCAACCACATCAGCTTTGATTCCGCTTGGTGGGACCAGGCAGCTCAGGAAGACCTTTCTATCAAAAACAAGATGTTCGTTCTCACCGGCGACATCGTATTGTTGGACGACGAATACACTCAGGCTATTTTCTACAACAAAGACATTATAGACAACAACTCCTCACTCGAAAGCCCCACTCAGCTCGTTTATGACAAGGCGTGGACACTCGATAAAATGAAGGAAATGTGCAAAGCCGTCGCACAACCCAGCCCTACTACCGGCACGATGGAAGTCGAAACCGGCGAAACAGTCTGGGGCTTTGTTGGCTGTGCATTTGATACCTTTAAGCTCGTACTCGGATGTGCATGCCCTCAGGTTAGTAAAGATTCAAACGACATCCCAGTACTCGCTATGGGCAATCAGCGCAACGTTGACGCTTATGATAAAGCGTACTCTATCATAGGTGATGAATCAATCGCCGCTTACCTCGAGCATTATTACCGCTGGAACGATTACACAAACAACGTCAAGATTGCAAACCATTTTTACAACGGAAACGCACTCTTTTACTCGGGACTCGTTTCTATCGTCAACAGCGACAAGCTCCGCAATGCCAACATCAGATACGGCATCCTGCCTATGCCTAAGTACGACGAGGCGCAGGAAGCCTACGCTACCACAGTTGACCCCTATCACTGCATGGCTGTCAGCATTATGAATACCACCGTCAACGGTCAGGCTCAGGACCTCGACTTTATCACCTTTGCTCTCGAAGCAATGGCTTATACCGGCAGAGAATACATCACTCCAGAATATTACGACCGTACCTTAAAGGGCAAGAGAATACTCGATGACGACGACTCTGCGGAAATGCTCGACATCATATTCTCAAACCGTCAGTTTGACATCTCGGTTTGCTATAACTGGAATGACTGCATCCAATTTTACAACCAGTGCCTTACCAGCGGTACCGGCATCGCTTCTCACCTTGACTCCAAGATCGGAGGCTTTGAGCAGGCATTGAATCAAACGCTCGAAGCGTTTAACGACGACTAAGCAACATACAAACACAAATCCCGAGCAACTTTTATGGTTGCTCGGGACCTTTTTTATTGCTTTAAACCTGTAAAAAACACACGTAACACGGCATACAGTTTTTGCCTAAAGCTATCAAGCGGTATGCGCTTGCCGCCTCTCACGATATGAGTGGCGACGCCTATCACCGACTCGGGCTCTACGCCGTATTCGTCGGCGGACTGGTGGTCGCCGCGGCAGATATACTTGCCGTCCTTAAAGCCGACTATGCGGTGCAGGACGTAGCTGCCGTCGCTCCTTTGATAAAACGGTATATCGTATTTTTTGAGCATGCTGCGTGGCTTGACTATCACCACGCTGTCGCCTTTTTTTATCAGCGGCAACATACTCGTGCCATTGACCTCAAACGTGACACTGCCTCCGCTCGTGAGTTGCTCTGCAAACAGCTCTGCAAAATCGGACAGTGACGCTTTACTCGACGACGCCTGCATCGCGCAGTGCCTTTAAATATCGGGCAAGGTCGGATGTTGCCGTCTCTCTGTCGATATCGTATTCCGAGCAGATGGCATCGACTATTTCGTCCTCTGTCTTGCCTGCACTTATAAGCTCAAATATCATCACGCCGGTTTCGTTGAGGGTCATCATGCCGTGCAGATCGGTATTGCCTCCTATATTTATAACCACGTTATTGCCTGCAACCTTGCGTAATACAAATCCGTCTTTAATCTTCATCGTCAGTGCCTTTCATAGCGTTATAAGCGACTGTAGCCGCTTGTATATCCATATTGCAACCGAGGCTGTAAACCGGTACCTCGGAGAGCAGTCTGTCTGCAAAATCAAATAGCTTGTCCGCCTCGGACTTTGGGCGGATAGTCTGGTCCAAAAGCAGCGGCAGTGCTCTGAGCGCGGAAATGCGCTCTACGACGTTGTCTGCACTGCGGTGCAAAAAGGCTATCGCGCCTATCGGGACCGTGACGTTGACGTTTTGGCTCGTTTTGCCGCTCCAAGGAGTGCCACTGACGCAAAATACGCCGTCTTTCACAAAAAGCGCCGGTTTGTCGTCGTTGATAATAAAAGCCTTGTCACCGAATTTTTTGAGCCACAGTGCCGTATGAGTAGATTTGCCCGTGCCGCTGGGAGCCGAAAAAAGATACGCTTTGCCGTCGACAACTACTGCGGACGAGTGCAGCAGCATACCGCCCTTGGCAAGTAACGCCCTGTAAAAAGCGTTGCCGGTCTTGATGTATTCACATTCGCCTACGGTAAGGTGTGGGTTTTGCGCCTGCATTTCGATGTATGACGCGTCGTCCTGCTCGAGCACGACGTCGGCGTCACAGGCTTTATCTATGGCGTAAGGTATAGACTGAGCCTTTAACGGGTCGTATAAGGGATTCATCTCCACTACGATACCCGCTATCAGATATTGCGGCATAAATACACCTCCGTTTCTGATGCAATTATACAATATTTCGCGCAAAATGTCAAACTCTATCTTGCAAAAGAGACTTGTTTTTGATATACTCTCTCTAAAAGGAGTTTACAAACATGAAATATATTATTTTAGTCGCAGACGGCATGGCCGACCTGCCTATTAAAGAACTCGACGGTCGTACCCCGATGTCGGTAGCCGACAAGCCGATGATGAATTATCTCGCACAGCACGGCACTGTCGGCAGGATATTTACCGTGCCGCGCGATATGGTGCCCGAAAGTGACACCGCTAACCTCGCACTGATGGGCTATGACCCTCACGAATATTCCAAGGGGCGTTCTCCTCTCGAGGCCGCCAGCATAGGCATAGCTATGCAGCCTGACGAAACCGCCATCCGTGCCAACATAGTCGCACTATCCGACAACAGCGAAGCCTACGAGGACAAAATCATGCTCGACCACTCGTCGGACGAGATACCTACGAGCGAAGCGGCTGTTTTGGTACAGGACCTGCAAAAGCATTTTGGTAACGACACGATACATCTATACACGGGTGTCAGCTACCGCCACTGTCTGATATGGAAAAACTGCCCCGAATTTAAGGACTATTCTCGTCCTCACGACATCATAGGCAAGCGCATAGGTCAATATCTGCCGCTCTCTGCGTCGTCAAAGCCGATGAGAGACCTGCAAAAGGCTTCGTTTGACTTTTTAAATAACCACCCCGTCAATATAGACCGTGCAAAAAGAGGGCTCAAAAAGGCTAATTCGCTCTGGCTCTGGAGCCCGGGCAAAAAGCCTGCACTCCCCGATTTTGCCTCGCTAAACGGGCTCAAAGCAACCGTCGTTTGCGCGGTTGACCTCATCAAGGGCATAGGCATCTGCGCAGGCATGGATGCGCCGACTATTGAGGGCGCTACAGGCACACTCAATACCAACTACCAAGGCAAGCTGCAGGCGGCGCTTGACGCAATAGATAACGGCTCAGACTTTGTGTTTATCCACGTCGAAGCACCCGACGAATGCGGTCACAGAGGCGAAACTCAAAACAAAATCAAGTCTATCGAAAACATCGACAAGCTCATTTTGGCGCCTCTCAAAAACACGCTCGACGCTCGCGGCATTGATTATCGCATCGTAGTCACACCCGACCACCCCACCCCGATTTGCAAGCGCACGCACACACTAGACGCCGTACCATTCGTGCTCTACGACAGCACGCAAGAGGTTGACAGCGGCATAAAAATATACGATGAACAAAGCGGCTTTGACGGCAAGGTTTATCTCGACAAAGGCGAAGACCTATTGCCTATGCTGCTGGGTAAAACGATATGAAAAAACAGATAACCGGCTCCTGCGTACTGTCTGTAAAGATATTTCAACGCTGGGCTGACTTTCACCTTTGGCGCGGCAGATATCCGAGGCTCAAGCGCGCGACTGTGTTTTTCGGCATATTTGCATTATCGGTATTTATGTTTGCGTTTGGTATGACAAACGGCATCAACCTGCTCACAGTCGCAGGAGTTGCGCTGTTGCTATGCACATTCGTGTTCGGCTATACCGTAAAAACCGCGATAAAAAAGAACCTTGCCGCCGCAAAATCGCTAATCTGTGACCCATACACCTTTACACTCGCGCCCAAAGGCTTGGTAGTACAGATAGCGCACAAGGACGGAGACGAACGCCACGACTATTTTTACGACGAGCTATTAAAGGTTTACGACTATAACGGTTGTCTATACGCTTATCCCGACAAAGACAGATGCTTTATCATACCGCTCGGATGTCTCGACGCAAAGCCCGAGCAGACGAGAGCGTTTGTAGCAGACAAGCTCGGTGCAAAGTATATCAAAGTAACGAAATATTAAAAGCAAAAGCCTGAGATAAAATCTCAGGCTTTTATATTAATTTGCTACGTCGTTGTAAAAGACCATATCGTCCTTGTATCTGTAGCCGAGCTTGTCGATGGCTACACGGGCGATGTATTCGTCGGTCATTTCCTTGGCCTGCTCTATCTCGAGCTGCAGCTCTGCGATGTCGTCCTTGACCTCGATGACCTCTTTTTGCAATTTATCTTTACGGATAGAGAGGTTTGTAAACTGTATCTGCATATCGACTATCGAAACGACCAAAAAGACGACGAGCAGAGCAACCGCCGCGCGCAAAAACAAATTTGAACGGTGATGCTTCATCAGTTAACCTCCTTTGTAAAGCTACAACGCTTTGCTTTATTTACTATATATACAGTATATACCCATGTTTTAAAAAAATCAATAGCTATTTTGCAGGCGTGTTTTGCTTTGACTATGCGAGGCATTACAAGCGACATCACCTTTGCCGTAACGCTCTGGGTGAACCTGCCCACCGTGAGCCTCCAGCCGAGCGCGGCAAGCCCCGAAACGATAAAAGCGTACAGTCTCGGCTTGCCGAGCGAAAAGTTGTAAAACTCTATTATCATCACGAGCGTGTAAAACGCGCAGACGAGCAAATCCTCGGCAAAAACGAAAACGCGATGATGCTTTATTATCATCCTGCACGCTCTGACGCAATCACAAATTATGCCAAAGCCAATGCCTGCAAACAGCGATGCGAGCAATAGCGCATACTGTGCGCCATAGTCAAACTCCATCAGCCGAATAGCCTGTGCCAAACACTCTTTGATTGCTTTGGCACGGTGTAAAACGCAGCCTCGATATTGCCCGTAAGCTCGATTTCGCCCGTCTCGAGCGAAAGCTTTGTCACAGTAAGGTCACTGCCCGTGACGTTTAGCTCGGTGTCGCCCACCTTGAGCAATGCGCCTGTTTCGTCAAAGCTGAGTATCTCAGATACGCCATTGACGTATATCATTTTGCGTTCCGTAACCGTAAAGCTGTGTTCTGTCGCCATGATCTGCCTCCGCACACTTTTTTATCAAAGTATGCTGTCGCAGATTAAATTATGCTATTACCTCGTACATTTCGGCGGCGTCGGCTTTTTTGGTGCTCTCGGTAATGGCGGTCACGCGCACCTTGAGAGTGCGGCTGCCGTACCTCACCTCGATAACGTCTCCGATATTGACCTCGGCAGAAGCCTTTGCCTGTTTGCCGTTTATCAAAACGTGCTCGTTGTCGCAAGCCTCGTTTGCCACGGTGCGGCGCTTGATAATGCGAGAAACCTTTAGATATTTATCCAGTCTCATATAATCACCTATAAAAGAAGGGCTCTTGCATAAGCAAAAGCCCCTTTTTTGCTATTGTAAATTAGCCGTTGATGGCGTCCTTGAGGGACTTGCCAGCAGTGAAAACGATGTTTTTGGATGCGGGGATAACAATCTCAGCACCGGTCTTGGGGTTGCGGCCTTTTCTAGCTGCCTTTTCACGTACCTTAAAGCCACCAAAGCCGGAAAGCTGTACTTTGCCACCGGTAGCGAGGTCGCTCTCGATAGCTGCGAAAACTGCGTTTACAGCTGCTTCAGCGTCCTTCTTTTTGAGACCTGCGTTTTGTGCAACGATTTCAACGAGGGATGTTTTGTTCATAATAAATATCTCCTATAAAATAGTGTACCTTATTATAACACGATTTTTCTTTTATAGCAAGGGTTTTTTTGATATTTTGAGCCAAAAAACACGATTTTTTTGTTTATTTTAGTATTTTTTTAGCCATAAGCAGTCGTTTTATGGCATTTCCTTTAGGCAAGAGGCATATTTCGTCCGCCGTGATGCCTTTTAAGACTATCAAAAGTCCTGCGTAAACCGGCACTGCCAGCACTGCCGAAACCACGACGTAGCCAAAGCAGGCTATCCTGCCGTAGTCGCCGCCGGTTACAGCGGTGCCGAGAGCCAAGACGACGGCGCACACCGCACCTGCGGCTATAGCCGAGACGAGAGGTTTAAGGAATATATTGCAAAAGCCGATATTAAGGTCGGGCAACAACTTTTGGAGCCTATACATATTGAGAATCAAGGCTATCAGATAGCACACGAGCGAAGCAATAGGAGCGCCAAATAGGCCTATGCTCGGGATAGAGCAGAGCGTCAGCTCGGTTGCCGCAAGCGCCGCGACGCCTATTATAACCGAAATCATCGGGTAGGTCACCTTGCCGAGCGCCTGCAAAAGCGCGTTGGTGGTCGAAACCATCGAGAGCAAGATAATGCCTATCGCAAGCACCGACAGTGCAAACGACGCCATATCGACGAGAGAATAGGTGTTGCCGCTTAAAAGCGTTATTTCGCCGCCCCAGTCGTAGCCGTAGATAAACGAAATGCAGGGCTTGGACAACACGACAAGGCAGAGTGCAAACGGGCTTGCAATAATAGCCGAAATCCGCATAGACTGCATACAATAGCTACTAACGTCCTCCGACCTTTTGGAGGCGAGTGCAGCCGCTACGGCAGGCAGTATGCTGATGGCAATAGGATAAACGAGCGTGGACGGTATAAGGTCGGATATTGAGAGCGCAAGCGTGGTATAAGCCGAATACATATTCTCGGCGTCAGCCAGTACGTAGCCTGCGTTGACGAGGCAGTTGTTTATCATCAGAGTGTCGAGGAACTGCGTCATATAGAGTGCGCTCGACGTGATGGTTACGGGCAAGGCTATCTGAGCAAAGCGTTTTAATATATCGCTCGTGGTGTCACAGTCGTCACACAGAGTCTCAAACCGTTTCTTTTTGCCGAAACGCTTGTAGATTATCAAAAATACCGTGCCGAAAAACACGCCCACGGTCAAGCCGAGCACTGCAAAAGCCGCTTGCTCTACCGTGCTGTAGCCTGCGGTCTTTGCCCAATACGCCGCACCGAGGCCGAGCACGAGCTTAAAAAACGCCTCTATAAATTGGCTGATAGCCGTGGGGTACATATTGCGCAGGCCCTGGAAGTAGCCGCGGCACGCAGACGTAACGCAGACAAAAAACAGAGTAGGCGCAATAACCTTCATCGCTCCGACGGCGTTTGGATGCTTTGACCACACCGACAGCGGCTCCGCAAAAATAAACATTACCGCAGAACAGATAAGTCCTATAACTCCAAAAACGATTATCGCATCACGGTAAATAACTTCTATTTCTTTTTTTCGGCCTCTTTCGGCACTCGCGGCAACCATGCGCGAGATTGCGACCGGCAGTCCCGAGGTCGAAATCATAAACAGCATCGCATATATCGAGTACGCCGCGGTAAAAACGCCCATGCTGGTGCCGAGCATTACCGCGAGCGGTATCTTATATACGACGCCTATTATCTTGACGGCAAAGTTGGAGAGGCTGATAATGAGCGCCTCGGTCAAAAACGAGCCGCCTTTTTTTACGTCTTGCACTATATAAACTCCTTCATCAGAGAACTTTGCGGTATTTCGTCAAAGCCTATTTCTCCCCAGCCGTCAAAATAATCGCGGATGTCGCTTACGGTCTTGGCGTACGGGTTATCTTTGGGCATCATCGCGATTTGCTCGAGCGCCGTGCGCTTTAAGAGCGCAGGCTCATAGGCAAAATATGTGTTTAACTTTGCGTCGGCACCGACTGCAAAAGGCATGATGCCGATTTTTTCTTCGTCGTAAACGTATTTCCATTGCTTAAAGGTACGCATGGCGTCGGAGCCGCGCCTTATGCTGTCGCGCACCAGCCTGCGGACGAGGCGTGGATTCAGCATAAAATGCCTGTCGTATTCGGTATAGAGATACAGCCTGTAAACCTTAGCGTCTTTATCTACTATCATTGGGTTAAACGCGTGCAGACCTTCGATAACGAACATATCGGTTTGCTTTGGCTCGATGTATTCAGCCCTGTCGATACGTTTTACCTGCAGGAAATCAAACCTCGGCAGATAAGTCGCACGGCAAGCCGAGAGCGAATAAACGACGTCCTTTATCATATCGACGCGCAGGCTGTGGATGCTCTCTACGTCCTTTGTGCCGTCAGGCAGATAAACGCACTCGTCGCCGTATCTGTAAAAATCGTCGAGCGAAACAGTGTGCACGGTCTTGCCGTTTTTGCTCAGTATGCCTGCGAGCTTTTTAACCATCGTAGTCTTACCGACGCACGAGCCGCCTGCGACGAGCATAGTGTTTACTCCGCTCGCCAAAAAGCTATCGGCGACGCCTTGCACGCCGTCGTCAAACTCTGTCTCTACTCGCTGTATAAGGGATGAATATTGCATTATTTATTAGCTCCGAAAAAAGCGCGTGCATCTGCCTGCCACGTCCCCTGCTCGGTTTCGAGATACTCGTAAGGGTATTTTGGAAAAGCGATGCGCAATATATCGTTCATTGGTTCGTTGACAAGCTTGGTGATAGAGCCTGCACCGCAGGCAAACACCGTCGAAACCTCCTCCATCATAAGGACGTTATAGAGATTTTCGAGTCCGGGATAGGCATAGCCGGTATTTTCGGCGTTGCCGACCGTGTTTTTTTGTCTGTATAGATAGTACGGGCGCATACCGCCGTCCTTGAGATAACGGTTTGCGTATTCGACGCATCTGCGCGCTCTGGTGCCCTCGGGGTCGTAAACGTTGCTCTCGTCAAATCTGATAGAAGCGGCGTTTTTGACACTGAGAGTATGAACCGTGATGTTGCCGAAGCCCATTTCCTTGACCTTGTGCAGACTTTCGCAAAAGCCGTCAAAGCTGTCGCCCGGCAATCCTGCGATAAGGTCGGAATTAACGCACTTAAACCCTGCGGTCAGAGCCTCCTCTGCCGCGGCGTAAAACATCTCGGGGCTGTGCAGTCTGCCCATACGCGCGAGCACGTCTGCATGTATCGTTTGAGGATTTACGCTGATGCGGTCAACGCCGTAGGAACGCATTATCTTTATCTTTGACGGAGTTATCGTGTCAGGTCTGCCCGATTCACAGGTAAACTCACGGCAATGCGACAGGTCAAAGTTTGTTGTTATTGTATGCAAAAGGCCCGATAACTGATTATCGTCGAGCACGGTGGGCGTGCCTCCGCCGATATAAACCGCGCCGACGGTAAAGCCCATCTCCTTTATAAACTGAGACGTCAAAACGATTTCTGAGTGCAATCTGACGAGATAATCGGGTATCATAGAATTAAGGCGCTTTGTAGCGTATGAGATAAACGAGCAATACTCGCACCTCGTAGGGCAAAAAGGTATCGAAACATAGAGTCCGACAGTGCCGTATTTATAGCCCTCCAGCATTTTGGTTTCGAGCGAAGCGGTCTCTACCGAGAGTGCGGCTTTTTGCTCCGAAACGCAGTAGTCCCTTATAAACATTTGTCTGACGGTTTCCTCGTCGTAGCCGCGCGTGAGATAAAATCTTGCGCGCTTTACGGGTCTGAGCCCCGTCAAAAATCCCCAAGGCGGCGTAAAGCCAAAAAGCTTTTGTCCTGCCTCAAGATACGCTCTGCCGAGCGCAAGCTGTGCGTAAAACTCCGTCTTGGCGTCAACCTGCGGCACAAAGCCTCGCGTGCAAAACTCACCTTTGGCAGTCCTGCCGCCATCGGTCAAAATAACGCGTGCAGAGTACGAGCCGTCCTGCTCCTGCCTTACTGTAAACTCGGCTTTTTTGCCACTGTCGTCGCCGTTTGGCGGGAACTTTTCGCCAGGGAAATAGAGCAGGCAAAGCGTCTGAAAATAATAATCATTGAGCTGACCGCTCGTGTTGTCTATAAAGATATTCATAGATTCTCGGTATCAAAAATAATAGTAACAGGGCCGTCGTTCTGCGCCTTGATAGCCATATCGGCGCCAAAGATGCCCGTCTGCACCTTGTGGAGCGCCGACATCTCTTTTACAAAATCGTCAAACAGCTCCCTGCCCTTGTCGGGCGATGCCGCCGAGGTAAAATCGGGGCGCTTGCCGTGCCTAATCGAGCCGTAAAGCGTAAACTGAGATATGAGTAAAAACTCACCGCCTACGTCCTCACAGCTTTTTGACATCTTGCAGTTTTGGTCCTCAAAAACCCTGAGGCCACCTATTTTATCGACGCATTTCATTACGTCGTCGTGAGTGTCGTTTTTTCCTATCCCGACGAAGCAGAGCAAGCCGACGCCTATATCGGCGACTTTTTTGCCCTCTACTACGCAGTCGGCAGAAAGCACGCGCTGAGCTACTATCCTCACAGTCTTTCGACCCCCTTGACGTTTTTAACCCTTGACAGGCCTGAAATGATGTTTTTGAGATGCTCGACACCCGAGCATTTTACCGATATCGTGAGCTCCATATTGCCGTCTTTTTCGCGCGTCGAAATGCCCGTGACAGCCACTTTCATTTCAGCAACAGCCACCGATACGTCGGCTATCAGACTCGGCGTATAAGTAGCGTGGACTATCAAAGTCGCCTCGTACGAGCCAAAGACGTTTTCATTCACGAGGCTCGACCAACTCGCTACCACCCACCTGTCTTTTTGTGAAGCGTCAGACATACCTGCCACCGCATTGGGACAGTCAAACTTGTGTATCGAAACGCCGTAGCCCTTAGTGATAAAGCCTATTATCTGGTCGCCCGGCAGAGGGTTGCAGCATTTGGCAAACTTAACGGTGCAGCCGTCCACGTTGTCTATGATGACTGAGCCGGTATTTGCCTTGCCCTTGCGCTCGTGCTTTGCAGACTGCTCGACTATCGACTCCGAGCTGACGAGCGGCTCCTCTATGGGAGCAACCACCGAGTCAAACTCTTCTCTCAGTCTGACGGCGACCTTGCTGATGCCTATGCCGCCGTATCCGATGTTATTATACAAATCGTCGGGGTCGGCAAAGCCCATACGGTCTGCGGTATTTTTGACTATTTCGTCCCTTTGTTCGTCGGTAAAAGCCCTGCCGAAGCGTTTAAGCTCGCGCTCTATCTGGAGCTTGCCCTCGGCGATGTTTTCAGTACGCAATTCTTTTTTAAAGAACTGTCTTATCTTGTTGCGCGCCTCAGCCGAGCGTACAATCTTGAGCCAGTCGCGGCTCGGCCCCTTGGAAGCCGTCGAGGTGACTATCTCTACTATCTGACCGTTTTGCAGGACGGTTTCGATAGGTACGATATTGCCGTTGACCTTGGCACCTATCATACGGTTACCAACAACCGAGTGGATGGCGTAAGCAAAATCTATCGGCGTACTGCCCGTGGGCAGGCTTACGACGTCGCCCTTTGGCGTAAAGACAAAAACCTCGTCGTCAAAGAGGTCTATCTTTAAAGGTCTGAAAAATTCGTCGGGGTCGTCGTCTCGGTCGGTCTCAAGCAGAGTATGAATCCACCTCAGCTTTTCGTCAACGTCAACGCCTGCAGATTCACCGGATTTATACTTCCAATGCGCGGCGAGACCGTATTCGGCTACGGCGTGCATTTCCCACGTCCTTATCTGCACCTCAAACGGCACGCCCTCTTTGCTCATAACCGTAGTGTGGAGCGAGCGGTAAAGATTGGCCTTTGGCGTAGAAATATAGTCCTTGAACCTACCCGGAACGTTATTAAACTTTTCGTGTATGATGCCGAGTACGGTATAGCAGTCTATCTCGGTATCGACTAATATGCGCAGAGCGTAAAAGTCGTATATCTCGTCAAACGTCTTGTTGGACGAAAACATCTTTTTGTAAATGCTGTAAATCGACTTTACTCTGCCCTCGAGAGTATATTTGATGCCGTAATCCCTCAGTCCCTGCTCGACGAGCTCGGTCGCGTGCTCGAGGAAGTTTTTATTTTCCCCGAACCTGCGCTCGGTATCGCTTTTGACCTGCTTGTAGCCAACGGGGTCGAGGTATTGCAGTGCGAGCGTCTCGAGCTCTGACTTTATCTTTTGCATACCGAGCCTATGCGCTATCGGTGCGTAAACGTGCATCGTTTCGAGTGCTATTCGACGCTGCTTTTCGGCAGGCTGAGCGTATAGCGTGCGCATATTGTGCAGTCGGTCTGCGAGCTTGATAAATATTACTCTGAGGTCCTTGGACATTGCAAGAAACATCTTGCGCAGATTTTCTATGCTCTCGTCCTGCTTGGTCTCAAACGGTATGTGCTGCAGCTTTGTCAAACCGTCAACTATATCCGCTACGTCGTCGCTGAAATCTCTCTTGATATCCGCCGTGGTGATGCCGCAGTCCTCTACCGTATCGTGCAGCAAAGCCGCACAAACCGAGTCGGTATCGAGCTGCATATCGGCAACGAAACAAGCCACCGCTATCGGGTGGATAATATAAGGCTCGCCGGTTTGGCGCTTTTGCCCTTCGTGCAGGCGCGCAGCGTAGTCAAACGCGGTTTTAATGAGCGACAAATCGTAGATATTATATTTTGACGCAGTTTGCTTTAACGTATCAAAAGTATATTCCATCACAAAACCGTTTTAAATAAAATCGTGTCTTTTTTTGATGTCTGAGAGTATGCGTGTGGTGTCGAGGTCAACCTTTTTGCCGCCTGAGCAGAGCTCGATGTCAAAAGCGTCCTCCTTGGCAGGCGTAACGGTAGCCAGTCCCTCGTCGGCGAGTACGTCGATAATGACCTTGAGTGCGCAATAGCTGGGCGCGTCGTCCTCCTTGGCGGTCATCATACGGTACAGCGAAATATCGGTAAAGCGCTTTGAGCCCGGCAAGAGCTCTCTGCGCAAAAATCTGAATACCGACCTAAAGTCGCTGAGCGTCGGCAGTGCGGAGCGCGGCATATCCGAGCTGTCGGAGGGGTCAATAAGCTTTGCATACTGCTCCTCGCCCTCTCGCATTATTTCGAGCATATTGCCGCTGTACGAAACGCTCTTTACGAGCAGCTGAGGCGTGCAAACGCCCATATATTCGTTGATGTCGAGCGAAAAGGCGACGTCGCAGATGTCACCCTTGTAAAAATGAAAGTCATCCGTCGGCATACCGAAGTATATGGCGGTAATGTCGTTTTGCTTGTCAAACACGCCCGACTGTCTGAGTCTGAGCTTGGTATGCTTGCCTGCCGAAAGCGACGCCACCTCCGAGATATACAGTCCGCGCATTACAAACACGGGCAGCGGATTTTGCAGTCCAAATGGCTCCAAAAGCTGGATTTCGGATATAGTATCAATGTTTATTTCGTCAAAGGCTGCCTCGCAGTCGATAGCGAGCGTATTGTTGCCCGCGTCGTCTGCAGGGTGCTCGGAGGCATACTGATTGATGCGCTCTGTAAACGCCTCAACGTTGTCTCTGGTTATCGAAAGTCCTGCCGCCAGCTCGTGGCCGCCGAACTCCAAAAGCACGTCCTCGCAGGACGACAGAGCGTCCATGAGCGAAAATCCCTTGACTGACCTGCCAGAGCCCTTGCCTATATCGCCGTCAAAGCTAAACAGCACGCAGGGCACGCCGTATCTTTCGGCTATTCTCGAAGCTACTACTCCGATAACGCCCTGATGCCAGCCGTCAGAGCACAAAACGTAAAACTTGCGTCCCTTACCCTGCTCTTTTTCGTGCTGTATCATTTCGATAGCCTGGTTGTAAATCTCCTGCTCGGTGGCTTGGCGCATTTTGTTGATGTCACAAAGCTCTGCGGCTATGCGGTCTGCATCCTCCTCGTTGTCGGACAAGAGCAATTCAACCGCGCGCGAAGCCGAAGCTATGCGGCCTGCCGCGTTAATGCGCGGTGCCAGAACATAGCCTACGGTAGATGAAAGAATCTTTTTTGGCTTGCCGCCTCTGATTATGCCTGCGTGGCGCATCAGTGCGGTGAGACCGAGATACTTTGTGTCCGCGAGCCTTGCGAGCCCCGTGTATGCTATGTAACGGTTTTCGTCTATCAGCGGCATTACGTCCGCAATAGTACCTATGGCTACTACCTCCGCGTATCTGTCGCAGATGTTTTTGTAGCCGCCATCGAGAGCGCAGAGCAGCTTAAACACTACGCCTACGCCCGCAAGGTGCTTAAACGGGTAAGTATCGTCCTCTCTGTGAGGATTAATGACCGCCACCGCCTCGGGTAGCGTCTGCCTGCAACTGTGGTGGTCTGTGATTATCATATCTACTCCGAGGCTCTTGGCGTATGCCGCCTCGTCGAGCGCCGTGATACCGGTGTCAACCGTGATAATCAAATCTGTGTCTTGGCTCAGTCGCTCTATTACCGGGGCGCTGAGGCCGTATCCCTCGCTGATTCTATCAGGAATAAAATAGCTGCACTTACATCCCTTTTGCGAAAGATAAGTGTACAAAAGCGTCGTCGAGGTAACACCGTCAACGTCATAGTCGCCGTATATACATACGGACTCTTTGTTGGCAATGGCGGTGTTGATTCTGGCTACGGCTTTGTCCATATCCTTCAGCAAAAACGGGTCGTAAAGGGGTATGGAATCCCTGTCAATAAAAGCTCTTGCCTGCTCGGGAGTATTAAAACCCCTCGAGGACAGCAGCTTTGCGGTCAGCGAGTGAACACCAAGCTCTTGCATCAATACCGAGGTTGCCGTGCTATCATAGCCTGCAACCTGCCATCTCTGTGCGTTCAAGCTGATGTTCACCTCCTTTATATCTTTTATTTTTTACTGGTTATCAGTCTCGGTGGCAAAACCGAGATAGACCTCTTCGCCACCCGTTACCGAGTAAAAGCTGAGGCCGTTTACCGTTACGCTGGCGACGGCATAATATCTGCCGTCCTCCGCCGTCAGATGCGATTTTGCGTCTATGCTGACTGTAATATCATCATACGACAGAGTGTTTAGCTCGCGCGTAGGACCGACTACCGTCAGCACAACGTCGGACGAAACGATATATTCATCACTGCCTGACGTAATCTTGACGTCAGACGCCGCAACCGTAAAGGTGCGCTTGGAAATTTCGGGTATGGTGGCACTGACTCTGATGGTTTCGGGCTCACCCTCGCCTATCGTAATGCCGAGCGGCAGTATCGACTTGGTTTCTACGTCAAGCTCGATATTCTGCTTATACTGCGTCTCGTCTATGGTGATAGTCAGCTTTGACAGTGCGTCCACAGTCGAAACGTCGCCTTTTATCTTTATCTGGTCGGCGGAAAGCTCTATCGTAGCGACCGAAGCGTTAAACAAGCCGCCTGTAAACTGTACCTCGACGGGTACGGTTTTTTCTTTATAAACCGACAGTGCGACGATGATATCCTGCTCGTCTATCGAGACGTACGCGTTATTGACGGCTCTGCCTTGGTTATCGATGATAACCGGCGAGCAGTACGCAATTACGTTGCCCGAAAGCTCGCCTACGGCGTACGAAGCCGAAACGTAATCAACGGTATCAAGCACACTTTCGGGGCCGCTAATCATTAGGACAGACGGGTTGCAGATTTCGCTCTCGATGCGCACGTCAGCCACAACCGACGAAATAGTGTGCATCGGCTTGACTGCTACCGTCTTTGTGATAAATCTGTCAAGGAAGAGACTTGCGGAAGACGACGACTGGTCTGCCACCGTAACGCCGTTTGGCACTGTGACGGTGATAGGCAGAGTGTTGTAGCCTGCCGCAGTAACGCCCGAAACGTCAACCGTAGCAGATAGGTCACTGCTCTTGATGTTGCCTATATCGGTTCTCCTGCCGCTGATTTTGACCGAAATGGAAAAATCCATCTCCTGCTTTAGCGAAAAGCCGTTGTTGGCGGCAAGTTCTTCGGCGCCGACGACGGTGACGTTTACGTTGTCGATGGTGCGCGTAAATACGGTGCTGTCAAAGCCTATAGCGTATATCCACAGTATAACCGCACCTATCAAAGCTACGCCGAGTGCGACGTAGTCGGATAATCCAAAATGCTTGCGTTTATTTTTCATCATTGCCTCCCTTACCAAAGAGACTGCGCTTTGCGCCTGCCTTTTGCTGCAGCAGTCTGGTGCGCAGATGATTGTCGAGTGAAACGCGGTCAAAGTCTCTCATCAGCTTGCCGTCCTCGGCTACCGAAACAGTGCCGGTTTCCTCCGAAACGATGACTACTATGGCGTCGCTGTTTTCACTAATGCCGATGCCCGCTCTATGTCTGGTGCCGAGTTCCTTGGTTATGTCGGGGTTTATTGACAGCGGTAAAAAGCAGCCTGCGGCGTGTATCCTGCCGTCTCTGATGATAACAGCGCCGTCGTGCAACGGGGATTTGTTAAAAAACAGGTTGCCGAACAGCATAGACGAGGGCGATGCATCCACTATCGTACCCGTGAGTATATACTCGCCGAGCTTGGTGTTGCGTTCAAATACTATGAGTGCGCCGGTCTTGCTCTTTGAAAAAGAGTCACAAGCTACACAAACCTCGGTGATACACCTTTCGATATCCGCGCCGCTTTCGTTGCTCATGCTCTTGATGCCCCTTATGGAGCGGTCACCCATTTTTTCGAGTGCCGAACGCAATTCGGGCTGAAAAACTATGATAATGGCAATCAAGCCGACCGAAAAAATCGTATTGAGCAGATAATTTAGTGCATTCATATTGAGCACCATGCTGAGGATAAGCAATACGACGAGTATCGCTATACCGATGAGCAATCTGCCTGCACGGCGGTCTCGCACAAATCTGAACGCGACAAAAAACACGAGCGTGACTAAAATTATGTCAACCACGTCGTTCCACCTAATCTGTGACGCTACCGCCACGAGATTATCGAGCAATTCCTGTATATTCAAAGCTGTGTGACCTCCGTATTTTCTATAATATTTGTATATTATTTAATAATATATATTATCACTGAAATCAAGTCGTTGTCAATACTAAAAACCTTGGCAAATCTTATTTTTGAGGTCTTGCAGTGCTCGGCCTCTGTGACTGACCGACGACTTTGACACTATGTCGAGCTCGGCAAACGTCTTGCCTTTTGCAGGGCAATAAAAGACGGGGTCGTAGCCAAAATCTCCGCCGCCCTGCTTGGCTTCGGTGATATAGCCATTCGTCTCTCCGTAAGCGTCTATGCGCTCGCCTTTTTCATTTAAAAGGCATATAGCGCACACAAACTTTGCCGTGCGCTTTTGGCGCGGCACTCCCTGCATTTCTGCGAGTAATTTGCGTATACAGTCGTCAGGCGTGCCTCCCTCCCCTGCAAACCTTGCCGAATACACTCCTGGTGCGCCGCCTAAATAATCGACGCACAAGCCCGAATCGTCTGCAATGGCAGGCTTACCCGTAAGGTCGAGCGCGTACTTTGCCTTGATATAAGCATTGTCAGCAAAGGTTGCGCCGTCCTCTACCGGCTCACCGAGACCGAGGTCTCTGAGTGTGACGAGCTTGTATTCGTCACCGAAATTGCGACTGAACCAATCCTGCAGCTCTGCCGCCTTATGATTATTATGCGTTGCAAAAACAATCTCTTTCATATCATTGACCCATCAGTGCATCCAAAAATTCGTCGGCGTCAAAGGGTTGCAAATCCTCAGGAGCCTCGCCCACTCCGATAAACTTGACGGGGATGTCCAGCTCTCGGCGTATCGAAAGTATAAAGCCGCCCTTAGCCGTGCCGTCGAGCTTTGTGAGTATAAGTCCCGTAATAGGTGACGCCTTGCCAAACTCCTTGACTTGGTTTATCGCGTTTTGACCCGTGGTAGCGTCGAGCACCAAGAGCGTCTCTTTGTGCGCCTTGGGAGCCTCGCGCTCTATAACCCTGCCCGTCTTTGCGAGCTCGTCTAATAGGTTCTTTTTGTTGTGCAGTCTGCCTGCGGTATCGGCTATCAGTATCTCGGTGCCCTGCTTGTTTGCGGCGGCAACCGCGTCAAAAACGACGGCAGACGGGTCTGCGCCTGTGCTTTGCTTAATGACGGGTACTCCTGCTCTCGTGCCCCAAACCTCAAGCTGCTCGATTGCGGCGGCTCTGAAGGTATCTGCAGCGGCGAGCAAGACTTTTTTGCCTGCTTTGCGGTAATAATAAGCCATTTTGCCGGTCGAAGTCGTCTTGCCTGCTCCGTTGACACCTATAATGAGCAATACGTTTAGACCGTCTTTTATTTCGAGCGTTTCGGTCTGACCTATCAGCTCGCGCAAAATCTCTCTGAATACGCCTTTTGCCGCCTCGGGCTCTCTGATGCCGCGCTCTTTGAGACGCGACTTTAACTCGTCTATGATATAATCTGCGGTATATGCGCCTACGTCGGCGGAAACGAGCAAGTCAAACAGCTCGTCGTAAAAGTCGTCGTCAACCCTGTCGGACGCATTAAACAAATCCATTACGGGCGTAAACAGCGCTTTTTTGGTTTTTTCGAGTCCCTGCTTCAGCTTGTCAAAAAATCCCATTATCAAACGTACCTCTTGATGTTTTCATCCATTTTAGTAAGGTCGAGCTGCAGATAGGACGAAATGCCCTTTTGCTGCATAGTGATGCCGTACAGCGTATCTGCGCGCTCCATAGTGCCGCGGCGGTGAGTAATCATAATATACTGGGTCTTGTCGCTCTCGCTGCGGACGTAATCTGCGAGCTTGCAAAGGTTGATGTCGTCGAGCGCACTCTCTATCTCGTCAAATATACAGAAGGGCGAAGGATTTATCTTTTGCAGTGACAGATACAGTGCGACTGCGGCAAACGACTGCTCGCCGCCCGAAAGGAGCGAAATGCTGCGTACTCGCTTGCCGGGAATACGCAGGGTGATGTCTATGCCGCTCTCCAAAGGGTCGTCGGGATTTTCGAGCTCGACACAAGCACCGCCACCGCCGAACAGTCTGCGGAATACATCGTCAAACGCAACGTTAATCTTGCCGAGCGTATCGACAAAGGTCTCCTTCATCTCGTTGCTCAGCTTATTGATAGCGGCGTCGAGACCGCGACGGGCTTTTTCAAGGTCGTCGATATTTTTGGTGTAATAGTCGTACTTTTCTTTAACTGCGGCATACTGCTCGACTGCGCCGAGGTTGATGGTGCCCATACCTCTGATGCGTTTGATGAGCGTATTGAGCCTTGCCTGTGCGCCCTTCATTAGGTCGTCGGCGAGACGGTATTGCAGTGCGGTGTTATAAGTAAGCTCGTAGCCGTCCCACATCTTTGCGGAAATCAGCTCGATTTCCTCCTCGATACGGGCGCAGGTCGTCTCGTGAAGCGAATGGTTGCGGAAAGCCTCGTCACGGTCGGACTGGACCTGCTTTAGCTCTACGCGAATCTTAGTCGTTTCGCCCTCAATAACCTCTCTCGCGGCGAGCAATTCGGACATACGCTTGCCTGCGTTTGCGGCGGCGGCACTTGCCTCGCTCGCCTGCTTGCTGAGCTCGGTAGCGGTATTTTGCTTTTGGAGCGAAAGCTCTAAGGAATCTTGCTTGCTCTTTTCCGCCTCCTGCTTACGCTTTACAGAATCGGATATGCGTCCGCGCAATGCCTCGACACTGCGATTTTGAGCGTCGTAAGCGTTTATACGCTCAAAGTACGTTTCGAGCGTCGTGCCTGCATCCTCGTACGCCTTGGAAGACGCAACGCGTGCGGCGGCGATATCATCTCTGAGCGTAGCGAGCATAGCGCGCTTTGCCTCCAAAACGTCGGTGGCGTCCTGCTTTTGCTTTGCCAGCTCTGCGAGCTTGTCTGCGGCTGCGGCGGCAGAAGCGGCACCGCCCTCCTTAGCGGCGATAAGCGACTCGAGGTGAGCGGTCTCCTCCTCAAGCCTTGCGTTGCATGCAGAATATTCACTGCCTGCGGCATCGGACGCAGCGCGCAGCTCGTCGGTGCGAGCTTCGCCTTCGTCAATAATTCCGTTTATCTCGTCAATGCGGTTTTCGACATTAAGTATATCGCGGTTAATGTTTATCAGCTTGAGATTGCTCTCTTTAATCTTGTCGCCGAGCGCCTCGATGTCACGCGCACGGGAGAAAAGTCCCATCTTGCCGCTGACGCTGCCGCCCGTATAAGAGCCGCCTGCATTAATCATCTGACCCTCGAGCGTGACAAATCTGACGGCGTACTTAAGCTTGCGAGCCATAACGGCGGCTTTTTCAAGATTTTCCGCAACGACGGTCCTGCCGAGCAATTCGTCTGCTATGCCGTTATACTCGGGCGCACATTCGGCGAGGTCGGAAGCTATGCCTATAAAGCCGTCCATGCCTTCGATTTCGCTCGCGTCGGTTCTGCGTCCCTTAACCGAAGTCAAAGGCAGGAAGGTAGCCTTGCCGCTGCCCGTGGAGCGCAGATAATCTATGCAAGCTCTCGCGTCGTCCTCATCTGCTACGACGATAAACTGTACCGACGATTGCAGTGCGGCTTCTAACGCCTGAACGTACTGTCCTTTTGAAGACAAAAGCGTAGAAACGAGGCCTCTGATTTCAACCTTGCCGCTCTTTTTGCTGATTTTGCCCTCCTGGGCACCATTCATGACGGCTTTTACGCCGTCACTGTAGCCGGTCATCATTTTTTCGAGCTGGCGCAGGTGCTCTCTGCGTTGCTCGCAGGCGGTAAGCTGTATGCGCTCGGCGGTTTCGGACTCTTTGACGGCTTTGAGCTTTTCTCTCAGCTCGTCGATTTCCGCCTCTAATTTAATCTCATTGTTTACTATCTCACAGAGCTCTTTTTGGGCCTTGGCGGACTCTGCTTTTGCGTTTTCAACCTCTAAAGCGAGCGCCTTTTGTCTTTCTCTCGACTGAGCTATGCGCTCGTCGCTCTCTTGAGCCGAGCGGTTAAAGCTCTCTGCCTCTGCGGTGATGGCGGCGGCAGACTCGGCTATCTTTCCCAGTGCCTCAAATGCGGCGGTGCAAGCGTCGTTGGCTGCGGCTTCACCTGCCACGAGCTGCGTGACTGCGGCTTCCTTTGCTTCGTAATCGGCTCTCGACTGTTCACTTATCTTCTGCGCTTCGTTGCGCTCTTTGAGCAATACAGTCAAAGCGTCGCCTGCACCCTTTAGCAGGGTTTCGGTAGAAGCTATGTCGGAATCCATGGTAGCAATGGTCTCGTCCATGAGCTTGACGTTTTCGAGGCAGTGGTCGTACTCACGGTTGCAAACCGCGAGCATAGACATAAGCTCTGCGCGAGTATTCTCTGCCTCACTCTTTTGAGTTTCTATTTCACTGATCATGCGCGACTCGTCGTGCGAGCGTTGCATAAGGTCGTCGAGGTTTTTTTCAAACTCGGCGACTTTGCTCTCGACCGTATCAAGCTCGAGCTTTGCGGCGGCGAGTGCTTCGCCGCACTCTACGCGTCTTTGGCGCAGAGCGTCTATCTTGTCAAGCCATAAGGTAAGCTCGATGCCGCGCTTTTCCTCGCCCAAAACGAGATATTCCTTAGCATCCTCAGCCTGCTTTTTGAGTGGACCGAGTTGGCTCGTGACCTCAGATAAAATATCGTTGGCACGGTCGAGGTTGATTTTGCACTCAGCGAGCTTGCGCTCTGACTCCTCCTTGCGCACTCTGTATCTCGAAATGCCTGCCGCCTCCTCAAACACGGAACGACGCTCGTCTGCTTTTTGCGACAAAATCTCAGAGATTTTGCCTTGTCCGATGACGGAATATCCCTCTCTACCGATGCCTGTGTCGTAAAACATCTCGTATATATCACGCAGTCTGATCTGCTGCTTGTTGATATAATATTCACTTTCGCCGCTGCGGTAGTACTTACGAGTAATGGTAATCTCCTTAAAATCGGAGATGCGCATAGCCTTTTTGCGGTTAACTTCGTCTGAGTCTGCGCCCTCTTTGTCACTCTCGATGATGTCGGCTATACCTGCCTGACCTGCAAGATACTCCTCCTCGGTGTCGAGCACGAGCGAAACGGAGGCGCAGTTTGCAGGAGGTCTGTCACCTGCACCCGAAAAGATAACGTCCTCCATTTTGCTGCCGCGCAGGCTCTTGAGCTTCATTTCGCCCAAAACCCAGCGCACGGCATCACTAATATTAGATTTGCCACTGCCGTTGGGACCTATAATACAAGTCAAACCGCCCTTAAAGTCCATAACGGTCTTGTCAGGGAATGACTTAAAGCCTTGCAGTTCGATAGATTTGAGTTTCATTTATTCCTTCACTTCCACCCTTACGGTCATGTACGGCAAATCGGCTTGGCGCACCGTGACGGACAAAGGGTGATATTTATTTTTGAGATAAGCGATAGGTGTGCCGCCGTGGCCGGTGAGCTTGGAAACATCACCATTAGGCACGTATATGTATAGGTTTTTACCCGATATGTCGTGATTTATTTGTCGCTCGATGCGGTTTTGAAAAACCCGCGCCATTACGAGCTCTCCCATCGCGGGATGCGTAGCGCCGAAGGGTGCCTCGCTTAGTTCTTCGCTCGCGTGCAAACCTATGCGCAGCAGTGTAACACCTGCGTCGATAAAGATTTCGGCACAGGCGGCAGTGCGCGATACCGCGTCACTCAGGCAAAGCGGAGTGTATCTGCCGTCCAAAGCCATATCGTATAACTCGGTGTCCGCAAAAACCACAGTGGGATAAATGCGCGCCTGATTTGCTCCGTAGGCGACGATTGCCTTTGCCGTGGCGATTTCGCTGTCTAAGGTAGAATGCGGCAGTCCTATCATCATCTGACCGCCGAGGTTAAACCTGCCGTCGGCTACGACCGCGCGGCAACCTGCCTCGCATTGAGCGGCAGTGCATCCCCTGCCGGAAGCGAGCAAAACGTCGTCGCTGACGCTCTGCACTCCGAGCTCTATGTCGGTAACGCCGTAAAAAGCAAGTTCGTCCAAAATTTCTTTACTCAAGCAGTCGGGGCGCGTCGAAAGTCTGATACTGCTGACAGAGCCTTGCTTGATATAGCGGTGAGCCAGCTCCAAAAGCGCCTTGCGTCTGTGTGGCTCTATGGCGGTAAAGCTGCCGCCGAAGAATGCAAGCTGTACGTTATCGCCCTTGTCGGCGCTCTGTCTGAGCAAAGTATCGAGCTCCAAAAGCTCGGTCTGCAAATCTTTTTCGGCACAGCCCTTGCCCGTTATCTTGCCCTGCGAGCAAAATACGCAAAGGCAGGGACAGCCTGCGTGAGGCACAAAAAACGGTAGATTGCGGTGCTGCTTCACTGGATGATACCGAGCGTAACGAGCGCCATGTGCGCGGCGTTTTGCTCGGCCTCTCGCTTTGACCTGCCAGTGCCGGTGCCGAGCTGATTGCTGTTGAGCATTACGCTCATGGTAAATCTGCGGTCGTGCGGAGGTCCCTCCTCGAGTATCAGCTCGTAAGAAAGCTTTTCCTCGGGCGTCTCCTGTACTATGCGCTGCAAAAGTGACTTGTAGTCCTCGTTGCGGCTATCGCTGCACTCCTCGATGAGAGGCAATATCCGCGGCAGTAAAAAGTCTGCCGCCGCCTGCATACCGCCGTCAAGATATATAGCGGCGAGCAGTGCTTCAAAGGCGTCTGCGAGGTTTGATTTGCGCTTGTTGCCGTTGGTCAGTCTTTCGCCATGACCGAAAAGCATATATTCGCCGAGCTCCATTTCGCACGCCATACGATAGCACGCATCCTCGCAAACTACGGCCGAGCGCAGTCTCGTAAGTCCGCCCTCGTCAAACCTCTGGCAATCGCGGTAAATATAATCGCTCACGATTATCGACAGTACGCTGTCGCCCAAAAATTCAAGCCTTTCGTTGCAGTCGCTCTTTGGCTTGTGAGCTTCGTTGGTAAACGAAGAATGTGTAAGCGCATTGATGAGGTAATCGGTGTTTGCAAAGCTGTAACCGATGACGGTTTGCAGCTCCTCAATACTGCGCGTCGTAGTGTCACTCATTGTCTATGTCTCCCTTATCGGCAATGTTGTCGGCTATCGCCTTGATAGCACCGCTCTCGGCGTATAGCTTTGCCTGCTTGATAGCGGCGGCTATAGCCCTCGGGTCGGAATTGCCGTGCGCTTTGATGACCGGCTTGCTGATGCCGAGGAACGGAGCGCCGCCGTATTCCTTTGGGTTGAGGTCGGATTTTAGTCTGTCGAGGCTCGGCTTGACGAGCATGGCGGCTATATTGCCGCCGAGCGATTCGGTAAATATGCGTTTGACCTTGCGTAGCAAAAATGTCGAAGTACCCTCCATCATTTTGAGGGCGATATTTCCCGTAAAGCCGTCGCAAACCAACACGTCGCAGAAATTCTGCATTATCATGCCCGACTCACAGTTGCCGACGAAATTGATAAATCTGTCGTTTTTCATAATGGCATACGCAGACGTGCAAAGCTCGGTGCCCTTTGTCTCCTCTGTGCCGTTGTTGAGCAAGGCGACGCGAGGCGACTCTATGCCGAGCATACGGCTGACGTATATCGAGCCCATCCTGCCGTACAAATCGAGCACGTCGGGAGTGGCGTCAATATTGGCTCCCATATCGAGCAGGAGCACGGGATTATCAAGTCTGACGATGGTTCCGATGGCGGCTCTGCGGACTCCCTTGATGCGTCTGACGGTGAGCGAAGCCGCGGTAAAGAGTGCGCCGGTGTTGCCTGCGCTGACCATGGCGTCAACCTTGCCGTCGCTCAAAAGCCTGGCGGCAACTGCCATCGAGCAATCGGATTTTTCTTTCATAACCGACAAAGGCGGCTCATTCATCCCTATGCCTTCGTCCGCCTGACAAACCGTGATGCGGTCTGCAGGTCTGTTGCCTATAGCGCGCTGCACGACGGCTTTATCACCGACGAGCACTATTTCGATACTGCTGTCGGCGTTTGCCGCGAGCAAGGCACCCTCGATAGTAGCGTACGGAGCGTTATCTCCGCACATTATATCAAGTGCGATTTTCATTTTTTAATTTCCTCTGAACGGTCACAGTTTTTGCAATAGACGATATCGCGGTTTTTCTTTTTGAGCAGATAGCCACCGCACTTGGGGCAGGTGTCGCCCGTGGGAATATCCCACTCGCGGAAGGTGCAGGTGGGGTAAGTTTCGCACTCGTAATACGTCTTTTTTGTCTTTGTTTGCTTGATATAAACCTTTTTGCCGCATATCGGGCAAGCTACGCCGCTGTCCTTAAAGTAAGGTAGGGTAAACTTGCACTCTGGGTAATTGCGGCAGGCGTAGAAAGGACCGTAAGTGCCTTTGCGGAGCACGAGGTCGCCGCCGCACTTGGGGCACTTTTCGTCCGCTATTATCTCTTTTTGTTCGGGCTTGGATTCGGTCTTGGGAGCCTTGTCCTCGTCGTTATCGAGCTTTTTGGTATTGCGGCACTTGGGGAAATTGGGGCAAGCGGCAAACCTGCCGAAGCGTCCTACGCGCTCTATCATCATGGCGCCGCACTTCTCGCAGATAATGCCTGCTTCCTTTTTGGGTACCTCTATCTTGGAGTCTGCAAACTTGGTTTCGGCGTCACCGAGCTCCTTGGCAAATCCGTCGTAAAACTCGCGCAGTATCGAGATATAATCGGCGGTGCCGTTTTCAACCTTATCGAGGTTTTCCTCCATTTCGGCGGTGAAATTGTAGTCAACTATATTGGCAAACGAATCCTTCATGAGGTCAGTCGTGACGAATCCGAGCTCGGTGGGCACGAGGCTCTTGCTTTCTCTGCGGACGTAGCCTCTCGAAACGACTGTCGTTATCGTAGGAGTATAAGTCGAAGGTCTGCCTATGCCGCGCTCCTCGAGCATCTTGATGAGCGAGCCCTCGGTGTATCTTTGAGGAGGCTGTGTGAACTTTTGCTCGGGAGTAATACTGCTCTTATTCAACTTTTCTTTTATCTTGAGGACAGGCAGCGAGCCGGTCTTGCCGTCGTCGCCTTCGCTGTCGTCGTACAGTGCTATATAGCCTGCAAAGCGCACGGTCTGACCCGTGGCTCTGAAAATATTGCCTGCGCAGTCGATATCTACCGAAACGGTGTCTATAACCGCAGGAGCCATCTGCGAAGCGATAAACCTATCCCATATCAGCTTATACAGCTTGTATTGGTCAGAGCTTACCTTGCCCTTTATCATTTCGGGAGTGAGTGCAGGGTCGGAGGGTCTGATGGCTTCGTGTGCGTCCTGTGCGTTTTTGCGCGAGCGATAGACGTTGGGAGTAGCGGGATAATAGCTCTCGCCGTATTTGCTGCAGATAAACTCCTTTGCGGCTGCCTGTGCTTCGTCAGAAACTCTGAGCGAGTCGGTACGCATATAGGTGATAAGGCCGTGAGTGCTCTTGTCGCCTACCGAAACACCTTCGTACAGTTCCTGCGCTATCATCATAGTACGCTGAGACTGGAACGACAGGCGGCGGTTAGCCTCCTGCTGAAGCGTTGAGGTGGTAAACGGAGGCTGTGCCTTGCGCGTGCGGACTGAATTGCGTACGTCCGAGACGATAAACTCACCGTTTTGCGTAGCGTCAACGATAGCCTGTGCGGTCTTGCAGTCGTGGACATCTATCTTGCCGTCCTTGTTGCCGTAGTAATGCGACTCGATAACCTGCCCCTCTGAATTGACGAGGAGTGCCGTGATAACCCAGTATTCTTCGGGCACAAACGCCATTATCTCCTGCTCTCTCTCGACTATCAGTCTGGTGGCAACCGACTGCACTCTGCCTGCCGAAAGTCCGCTCTTTATCTTTTTCCAGAGAAAAGGCGAAATCTTGTAGCCTACGAGCCTGTCGAGTATGCGGCGAGCCTGCTGTGCATTAACGAGGTCCATATTGATAGGTGCAGGCGTCTTGATAGCCTCCTTAACCGTCTTTTTTGTGACTTCGTTAAACGAGATACGTCCCGTCTTTTGCAGGTCGAGCCCGAGTACCATGGCGAGATGCCACGAGATAGCTTCGCCCTCGCGGTCAGGGTCAGTCGCGAGCAGAACCTTGTCTGCCGCCTTTGCCTCCTTGCGGAGCTGGTTGATAAGGTCGCCCTTGCCGCGTATGTTGATGTACTGCGGCTCAAAACCGTTTTTGATGTCTATGCCGAGCTTGCTCTTTGGCAGGTCACGGACGTGACCTTTGGAAGCTATGACCTTATAGCCCTTGCCCAAAAAGCCCTTTATGGTTGTTGCCTTGGATGGTGATTCTACGATTACGAGTGTGTTCATTCAAATATGCCTCATTTGTTAATCTTGTATCTGTCGCCGGGTAGCCGCAGTATGCGCCCCGACAGTTCAAGCAGAGTGACCTCTGCCATTATCTTGCCCGAATTGCCTCCGAGTATGCCGATGAGTTGGTTGACCGAAAGCGTATCTCTGCTTTGCAACGCGCCTATTATAGCGTCCGCTATGCCGCTGTCGCAAACCTTGACGACAGGTGGCTCCTCGGGTTGCGGATTTTGCAGAGGAGGTGACTTGACGTGCAAAAACATACCGAGCGCGTCGTCAAGGCTCGTGAGCACGTGAACTCCGTCCTGAGCCAGATTTGCGGTGCCTGCAAAATTGTCGTTTGGCAATATCGGCAGGCAAACCATCTGCTTGCCTTGATTGCACGCACACTTTGCGGTAATCAAAGCGCCGCTGCCTTCGCGCGCTTCGCCTATGCAGACAAGCTCGGAAACGCCGCTTATCAGTCGGTTGCGTTCTGCAAAATTCCATTTGTTTATCTGCTGTGAAGGCGGTATCTCGCTGATAATCAAGCCGCTCTTTGCTATGCGGTCGTACAGCGGAATATTGTCCTTGGGATACGGGTGGTCAATCGCCGTGCCGAGCACCGCTATCGTACTGCCCTTGCCTTCCATGGCGCCGTTGTGTGCCGCCGAATCTATACCGCGCGCCATTCCGCTCACTACGGTGATACCGTGCTGTGAAAGCGATTTGGCGAGGTTATAAGCCGAGCGCTTGCCTATTTCTGAGGCTCCGCGCGAGCCTACTATCGCGGCGCAGGTGTTGGACAGCAGATTTACGTTACCTATGCAATACAACATAGCAGGCATCTTGCGCAGGCTCTTTAGCATCTGAGGAAACTCGCCGTCCTCGCACGTGACTATGCGTATCTTGCGAGAATTGCACAGTCTGACGATGCGCTCTGCTTCGCCGAGGTCTTTGTTAAAGAGGTTGTCAAACCCTGCCTTAGTCGTGTCAAAGCCGGCGTATTCTTGCTCTTTATAAACGGCATCTATGCCGCCGTAATGGTTAATCAGCTTGCTAATGAGCGGTGAAGCGACTCCGCACGCGTTTTGCAACCATACGGCAAGTACGGCGTTACTCATGCCTCGACCTCCTCATCTCCCACATGAGCACGGTTGCCGCAGACGCGGCGTTAAGACTCTCACAGCCCTGCTCCATTGGTATGAGCAGCGGGCTCGTGCAAATATCCATAATCTCCTGCGCGATACCCTGCCCTTCGTTGCCTATCATTATGCAGTCGCTTTGTGTCAAAAGCCCGTCGCATAGCGTCACGGCACTGCGTCCGAGCGCCGCGGCGTAAACCTTGATGCCGCGTTTTACGCGCTCTGCAACCTCGCTCTCAAAGTCGTCTGCAACGATAATATTTTGTCTGAATATGGCGCCCATACCTGCTCTGACGGTCTTGCTGCCGTAAACGTCGGCGCAGTCTGCACTGCATATAACCGATTTTATGCCGAGCGCGTTTGCGGTACGGAGTATGGTGCCGAGGTTGCCTGCATCTCTAACGGACGACAGCATAAGGCATCCGCCCGACATATCGCTGGCACCGAAAGTGACGTTTGACAGTCTCTCAGAGACGGTTATGATGCCTTGAGGAGCTTTTTCGGTGGACATTTTTTCAAAAGCCGTGTCGCTGACGAGCGTGGCGGCGTCTGCACAGGCGATAAGCAAAGAACCATATTTATCTGCTGCGCTCTGCGTGAAATAGACCGTCCTCGGAGTGAGCCCTTTGGAAAGATAATCCTCAAGCAAATGAGCACCCTCAAAGAAAAACAGAGATTCTCTGTCGCGGTATTTTTTATCGCAGAGTGACGCTACGAGCTTAACCTCTTTGTTGTCTTTTGAGTCAATCCTTCTCATTTTTACCCCTAAAAGCAAAATAAAAAACCGTACTATATAATAATATATTATAATAGTACAGTTTTATGTATTTGTCAATATTTTTTTCCAAATACGCAGCGCTCGATTCCGCCGAGGTCTTTGACCTTGCCGACGGCGTAGCCTGCCTTTTGCAAAATCTCGCACACAGCGTCTGCTTGGTCGTAGCCGACCTCGTAAACGACCGTGCCCTGCGGCTTTAAAATGATAGGCAAAAGCTCTGTGACGGCTCGGTAATATCTCAGTCCGTCCTCACCGCCGTCGAGAGCCGATTCGGGCTCGCAGAGCACCTGAGTTGACAGCATACCTATATCGTCGGTCGGGATGTATGGAGGATTGCAGGTAACTACGTCAAACAGTCCCTCGCTCTCGGCGAGAGAATTATAATCGTCCTCGTCCAAAACGTCAAACCTTATAACCTTGACGTTTTTGCCTGCAAGGTTCTTTTCGGTATAAGGCAGAGCCTTGCGCGAAAGCTCGAGAGCCACGCCCGTTACGGTAGGCTTTTGGCTGACGATAGCGAGCGGTATGCATCCGCTGCCCGAGCAAAGGTCTGCAAATCTGCCGCCGCTCGGCAAAGCCGCGAGTGCGGTCTTGACTATGGTTTCGGTATCACTGCGCGGAATGAATACGCCGTTGCCGACCTTGACCTCACAGCCGTAAAAATTGCATCTGCCGAGGACGTATTGTAGCGGTATGCCGTTCGCGAGCTGGCTGACGTAGCCGTTGATTTTTTCGGCTGCGTCGAGCGGCATTTCCTCCATAAGGCTCGTATAAAGCCGACTGCGCGGCACGTCAAGCGCTTCGCACAGCATAATATCGGTCATGGCGTCGCCCTCGTCGGGGAAAGAATCCGTAAGGACTGCTCTTAGCTTTTTGCGGTATTCGGCAATAGTCATTGTGAATCCTCGCTGTATGATTTTTCTTTTTCCATTTCGGCCAAAACGTCTTTTTCAAAAGGTATCTCAAAATCCGGAAAGACGTCGGGCAGAGCGGATTTTATGGAAGTGATGGCGACCTCTATCATACTGTCGTCGGGCTCGCGCGTGGTAATGCGCTGCATCCAAAGTCCGGGGGCCGAAAAGACGTGAGTAAACGCGTTGTCGTGCTTGCCTGCATACATAATGTATTCGTAGCTGATGCCGACTACGAGCGGCAGTACGACGAGCTTGATAAGTGCCTTGAACCACGATACGTTGATAGGAGCGAGCGGGAAAATCGCGCCTATCAGCCACAGTATGAGCGAATTGACGAGTATCGAAATAATGAGTATGACAAACAAAAACGACGTGCCGCAGCGAGGATGAAATCTCGTGTGCTTGCGGACGTTTTCGACCGTCAGCTCGTCGCCTGCCTCGTAGCAGGCTATTGACTTGTGTTCTGAGCCGTGGTACTGATACACCCTCTTGATATCGGGTATCAAAGAGGTGAGATAAATATAGCCGATAAAAATCAAAATCTTGATTATGCCGTCTGCTACGCATTTGACAAAATCAAGCTTGCCTTCTGGTGCCGAAGACGGAATAAAGCCTGCCACAAACGCAGGTAGCCATACAAAGAGCACAAGTGCGAGCACTACGCCGAGCACCGCACCAACCGCCGTGACTACGCTCATCATTTTATCGCCGAGCTTTTCGGTGAGCCACTTGTCAAACTTGCTGTCGCTTTCGCTCGCGGTAGTGTCGATGCCGAGCATTTCGGTTGACTCGGTCAGCGTGCCAAATGACATAATGAGCGATTCGACAAAGCCGACTATGCCTCTGATGACGGGGAGCTTAAAGAGCTTGCATTTATTTTTGAGACTGGTGGTGTCTTTACTGCGTACTACGATTCTGCCGTTATCCGTGCGTCTGACGGCTATCGCGGTCTTTTGCTGAGAGCGCATCATTACGCCCTCCATGACCGCCTGACCGCCGACCTTGCCGAGGCGCTCGGAGCACGGGCACTGTTTTTTTGACATATTTGTAATCCTCCGTTGATTTTTGTGAGGTTTAGTATTATAATAGTTATACTACATAAGTTTGATAAAGTGAAGAGCTTTTTTGATTTTTTAAAAATATTTTTTGCGGAGGCTCGGTTTGCAATCAAAACGCTTTACTGCCAACGACAACGGTTTTATATGTGAGCACTGCGGCAAAGAGGTACCGCCGCTCGGATATTCCTCGCGCAACCACTGCCCTTTTTGCCTGTATTCAAAGCATGTTGACATAAATCCCGGCGACAGAGCCTGCGAATGCGGAGGACTGATGTATCCCTCAGAGGTTCGCGTTGACAGCCGCAAAGGATATATAATAACCCACAAGTGCACGCTCTGCGGCGGCACTCGCAACAACAAGTATCAGCAAGACGACGACATCGACCTGCTCATCAAGCTGACCAACCCGTACAATAGGTGAAACGATGAACTCAAAATCTCAAAACAAATCACTGTTCTTTATGTCGGTCTGCGGCGTCATAGCCGCTGCCGCCGCGTATTACACCATACCCGGTGACGGCATAATAGGCTCTCTGCCCCTGCTCGCGATTTGCGGTGCAGTCAGCGCGTTTTTGCCGACGGAGCTATGGATAAAGCTCGCCATGCTGCCGATAATGACGTTTGCCTTCAGCACCGTCAAGACGGGCAACACTCTGCACGCGGCGTATATGGCGGCACTGTGCCTTATCATTAACGGGCTGTGCGTAGCCGCAAAGTATATGACCGCAAATCTCAAAAAAGCGGCAAAGCTCTTTACGATAGTGCCTATCGTGATTTCTTTTTTACTAAACACCGCATACTGCGGATTTTTCGCAGACGCGGTCAAATGCGACGGTATGCTGCAAGAGTATTTTTCCCAGCATTACACCGACACGGTAACGGCAACAGCCGCTTACTACGACCACACGAGCCGCAGCTACAAAATGGAGCTTGTTTCGTCCGCAGCACCCACAGAGCCGCGTTCATTGTATATTATGGGCGGCAGAGTTTACGACTCATACAAGCAAAGAGTGCAAAATATACTCACTGTGCCTGCCGCGCTCTTGATAACCTCCACCATACGCGACGCATTTACTAACGACAGCATCAGTCTCATAGACGCAAAGATAATCGGTTACAGCCCAGACAAATATGACCCAACCGAGCAAAACGTACATTCCGAGCTGATGCAGTTTACGGTGCGGCTCGGCGGCAGTATGACAAAGGAAGAGTTTTTGCAAAGGGTAACAGATTATACCAGACTGCTAAACTTCGCAAACGTCGGGTTTTATCGCATAGAGTTTATCGGCGGTATGGGCATCTACGACGTTTATTCGCTCACGGTAAAAAGTGGCTTGATATATTCGTACGGTATAGACGATATAAAGCCATACGGCAACACCCCTTATATGTTTGAATAAAATATACCTCCTGTGTCGAGAATAAAGACGCAGGAGGTTTTATTTATGAAACAGTCGGAAATCAAGCGCGGAGACATCTATTACGCAGACCTTTCACCTGTCATCGGGTCGGAGCAAGGCGGCATAAGGCCGGTTTTGATAGTGCAAAACAACATAGGCAACAAATACAGCCCCACGGTGATAGCCGCGGCGATAACCAGCAAAACCCAAAAAGCCAAGCTACCAACGCACATCGCAGTAACCGAAGGCGGAGTGAGCGGCGGTATAACCTCGTGCGGATTGCAAAAGGACTCGATAATACTGCTCGAGCAGGTACGCACGCTCGACAAAACCCGTCTGCGTGAGCGCATGGGCAGTCTCGACGAAAGCACTATGGGCAGAGTAAACGACGCACTGCACATCAGCTTTGGGCTATAAAAAAAGGAGCCACGGCTCCTTTTTTGTTAGGTTCACAGTATAAGCCAAAGCCTGTTTTGGGCAGGCATCTCGTCGCGCCTGCGTCGCCAAAGCTCTTGAGTGTACGGCAGCATAGCCTGCGAGCTACGCATCGCAGGACACACCGACCTGCTCAGCCGAAAAGCCAAAGACTACGGCAGATGATAGATAGAGCAATTTGTGCTGCGGAGAAAGACGGCATACGGGCGTAGCCTTAGACGACAAAGTGCAAAGCGCCTATATAGCGCCGCCGTAGCAAGCTTTAGATTTGTACTATTTGTGCAATCTTTGCCTTGGCATTTGCCGCCGTGTCAGCCATCATTTTGCCGTAGCTCTCGTACAGAGCTCTCTTTTTGCGCAGATTCAAAAACTTGACGAGTCCCTGCACTCCGTTATAAACCGTAACGACGAAAAACGCAGTGGAAAAGATAAGCAAAAGAGTAGAATATACAGCCATGGTTATGCCAATATTAAATGACATAATCAAGGTAAACAGCGCCGCTACGAGGGTGCATGCGGCGGCTATCCAAACGTCATAGCTGTAGCTGAGCGGCAGTATGTCGTAGCGCTTTTGCATAAGCTCTATATAGCGGTCAAAATCATCGGCAACGATATTGTAATCGGTGTCGCGTATATCTCTCACAAAATCAACTCGGCTGAGCTTGCCCAAATAGCGCCTGCTCTTTTTGATAACGTACATATCGTCGTCACCTGCGAGCACAAATCCAAAGCAGCCCATCTGCTCGGTTACGGTGCGTGTATCCTCGGTCGCTATGCAGACTGATACCGTTTCGCTGTAAATATTGCCTTTTTCGGTGCTGAGCTTCATAGCGTTGCCTCCTTATCAGTGATATAAAGCGTCCTTATTCCGCAAGGATTTTGTCAAATATCTCCTCGTAAACCGAGGCAATCACTACGTGTCCCTGTGCGTTTGGATGCGGGTCGTAATTAAAGGTTGCAGTAGTGATATTAAGTGTGGCGTTTACGAGCCTGCCGCCGTGAGTCTTGAAAGCGGAATACACGTCTGCTACGGTATAGCCGAGCGTGTCTGCGTTTTGGGCGATAATGTCGTTGATGTTGCATACGAGGCTATCGCTGTATGCGGCAAAATCATAAGTCACTCCCGGGATGCCGCTCACGTCAAACTGAGCGTAAGGATTGTATATGTTGCCGTAATAAATAACGCAGTCGGGGTTTACGTCGCGGATTGCCGCAATTATCTTGGGCAGGTCGCTTTGGAAGGTATAAAGTCCGTTTTGGATAGCGGTCTTTGTCGAATCACTCTCCAGAGCGGCGGCAAAATTATTAAAAGTTGATACGAGGGTGCTTTGATACGGTGTGATATCGTTGCCCTTAAGCAATGCGGCAAACAGCGAGCTCAGCGTGGACTGGCAGCCGGAAAGATAGGTATATGCTACGCTGCTTACGGGCGCAAGAACGTTGTTTGCTCCTATGCACAGTATTACTGCGTCGGCATCTGCGAGGGTGCTCGCGGTGCCGTTATTCAAAAGGCTCAAAAGATTGGACGAGGTATGACCGCTGACGGCATAGTTATCTATGCTGACGTTACACGTATCGGACTGCAAAGCAGACTTGAGCAGGGACGTGTATCTCTGAGTTTCTGCATTGTCAAGGCCGTAACCTGCGGTTATCGAGTCGCCGAGCGCCACTATCCTGTACTCACGCGGTCCTGCGGATTCCTCTGGCTCGGAAGGCGTCTCTGATACGACTTCGGATTCCGCCTCGGATTCTGCCTCCGAGACCTCCTGTGATTCGTTCTGCTCGGAAACGTCTGTATCACCGATGCTTTCGGGCGCGACGCTTACGGTGTCAGATACGAAACTGCAGGCAGAGAAAATGGTGCAAAGCATCGCGAGTGCGATAACAAAAGCTATATGTTTTTTCATCATTGTGCCTCGTACTTTCTCTTTATCTTTTTGGACGAAGTTTTTTCAAACTCGGTGTCTCTGAATACTGTCTTTTTGATCTTTTTGTGCGCCGCGGCGGTAGCGTTGTAGTCGGAGATGACCTTTTTTATTTCATCTGTGGGATTGTCGATTCCGAGCTTTTTAGCTCTGTCGAGCGAAGGGTATATCTCGGCGCCGAGCAGTCTTTCGCCGCTCTGCTCGTCGGTCATCGCCCTTACGACTATCTCCTCGATAA